>CAZHAR010000029.1:0-64155 GCA_964530615.1 uncultured Planctomycetota bacterium
AAAACGGGATCGGTATCTCTTGGAAGAATTTTTCCAAATTTTTTGCTATAACTTAATTGTATTGCTGATATTATCGACTTTTTTGCTCTACTATGCGCGGGACTATTATTCTCGATTGGTTTTGTTGGTTTTTTTGGGGTTCAATATTTTAGGAACTTTTGGAGTTCGTATTTCGATTCGCTATCCTTTGCGTTACCTTCGAAAAAAAGGATTTAACTTAAGAACAGCAATTATTGTGGGTTCAGGGCGGATTGGACAAAAAACTGTTGAAACGATTCAAAAAAATTCATGGACTGGAATCCGAATCTTAGGCTACTTTGATCCAAGAGAAAAGCGCACAGGCCGAATATTTGCCGGATTACCGGTGTTAGGAACTCTATCGCAACTTCCTTCCTTTCTGGAAAAACAAACAGTAGATCAGGCCTATATCGCTTTACCCCTAAACCAAAACCGGGAAATTGAAGAGATTTTAGATTTACTCGCGGAAGAAACGCTAGATGTTCGTATTGTTCCAGATACGCTTAGTTTTATGACGATGCATCATATGATTTCAAATCTGGACGATTTGCCCATTATTAGTCTAACGGAGAGTCCGCTTTATGGCTGGCGGCGTTTATTCAAACGATTATTTGATATCGTATTTTCGTTAATCGTTTTGATCTTGATTTCGCCCCTGATGCTCTTGATAGCCATTCTGATCAAATGGACCTCGTCGGGTCCTGTTTTTTATTATCAACAGCGAATGGGATTAGACGGGAAACTATTTTATATTATTAAATTTCGCTCGATGCGTCCCGACGCGGAAAAAGAAACAGGCGCGATTTGGTCCCCCAAAGGAGATACTCGTGTGACGTGGATTGGAAAGGTTTTGAGGAAGACCTCTCTCGATGAATTTCCACAATTTTGGAACGTCTTTAAAGGAGAAATGAGTGTCGTGGGTCCTCGCCCGGAACGACCGGAACTGATTCAACACTTTAAAAAAGAACATCGGCACCGAAGATATATGCACCGTCACAAAATGAAAGCGGGTATCACGGGTTTGGCTCAAATTTATGGATGGCGAGGGGATGGTCATCCAAGAGCTTTAGTTAAACGCTTGCAATATGATTTAAAATATATTCGGGAATGGTCCTTATGGCTTGACTTCAAGATCATTTTTAAAACGCCATGGGCCCTTATGAAAGGCGAACATCCTCAATTTATGGCGCCTGCTAATAAATAGAACCTTCTTTGAGTGCTTTCATTTTATTTTTGATTTCTTCGGTTCGCTGGGAGTCGTAAACGAGAATATGATCATAAACGGCTTGAAGCTTTTCTTTGTTGCGAACGCGAATTAACGTATTTTCTAATTCTTGAAGCGTGAGAAGAGATTCTCGAAGGTTTTTTTGTCGCAAAGAAACCTCTAGAAGATTTTGACGAATCGCCACATTTCGAGGAGGATTTTCTTGACGAATGACTTTCCAGTAAAGCGGACCCGCTTTTTCTGGTGAAAGGTACGCAGTTTGACCCAACAGGATTTGAATTGCTTGAGAAACTTGGTTTTTCTTTAAATAATAATCAATCAGAATCTCTCCTAGCTCCAAATTTTCAGGCTGAAGTTGTAAAAGAGTTTTTGTGCTTTCGATAAATTCTGGAGAGGCGGGGTTCCCTTGCAAAATTTTTCGATGAAATTCGATTGCTTTTTTTGAGAGGTGAAGTCGCTCATAGAGTTGCGAGAGTTCTTTGTATAACACCCCATTATTCACATTGATTTCAAATGCACATTCAAGAAAAGGGACTGCATTTTGGCTGAACCCCAATTCTGAGAGCATACTAGAGTGTTGCTGTAGGTGCGCCAAATAATTAATAAAATGGGATTTAAGAAGACATAAAACAAAAAAGCCCATTTCAAATTCGTTAAATCGCCTGAGAAGTCGGGGAATATTCAAAAGATAAATCAATTTTTCCCAAAGTGTTTCGAGTATCGCTTTCGAAGAAGACAGATCAAAAATAATAGAAAAGACCTCTGCACTATTTAAAGGAGATAGCAATCGCCCGATCCGTCCAAAAACGGAATACATTAATTCCTCTAAAGAAATTCCCAAATCGATAGGAAAGACATTCGAGAGATTTAGAAACGAATGAAAATCGTTCGTTTCTAAGAGTTTGCAAGATTCAGGATGATCCAGAAAATTAAGAATCTGTTTTCCAATGTAATTTTGAAGGTGTTTTTGCAATTCTATTTTAGAAAAAAAGGGTAAAAAAAGAGCTTCTTTAAGAAGGGGCTGAGCCGGAAGCGTTTTTGCTTGTGTAGGAGAAAGGACTTTTTGTTCCAAGAGATAATCTACAAAACTATATTTAGATTGAAATTGGACAAAATAAATGGAATGATTGTGAAACGCAAGTCCGATTTGGCCCTCAGTGGAATTTAGCATCAAAATTCCCGGAAGTGTGATTGCGGCAAGGTGAGAAAAAATAGCCGATAAAGAGCGTTTAAATTCTTTCGGATTCGCCAACTGCATTTGATAGTCCAAGGACATACTTTTGAGGACTTCTTGGGGAATTTCCCCAGTTTTAAATTTATAAGTCGCTTTTGCCCACCGAGAGACCGATAGAATTTCAGCACAAATTTGTTCTAGTAGCGCTTCTTGTAATTCTTGTTCAGTGATGGCTTGGATCGCAAGTAGCGCTTCTCCCAATTTAAGATTTTTTTCTTTTTGGATTCGTAACGCATAGTCCAGCTTTTCTTTCGAAATTTTGCCATTATTCAGGAGTAGATCCCCAAGTTTAATTGAAGATTTTTCGCCAAAACTCATCACCATCAGTTGAGAATCAAGAAAATAAACGGCTTTTTTATTTTCCTGATTTCCAATCACTATCAAACCGTTATCTGGAGTGCTATTCGCAGATAAAAATTCAAAAATTTTCGCTAATATTGAAAAGGAGATTTTCCCTTTATGATCGAATTGATGGGTGAGTCCTTCTTGACTTTGGAGTTGGTTCAAAATTTTGAGACAAAATGGATGGGACTGATACTGTTGAAAAAAACAGGTTTCACAAGAAAGGGCTTTCCCTTTTTGATGCGTAAGGCATTGTTGTTTCTGACATTTTTCGCAAATAAAAAATTGCGATTGTGACTTGAACTGTTTACAAACTTCACATTTCAGAGAATCAATAGGGTTAGGAGCTACGGAAACAGAGGCGTTCCCGGTTGCAGAAGAAGATTTAGGAAGAAGTTTATCGGTAACCGGATTTTTAGGAAGTGACGGAGACGCGAGTTTCGGCGTTTCAAAAGTTTTTGAGGTCGAAACTTGCGGAGTGCCAGAAAATGAGATTTTAATTCGCTGGGTTTCGTCAGACGATGCATACTTAAAAGGGATCGATATCCTTCCTGGAGAAGAGCCAATATCCGTATTGAGGCGCTTAGTTTCACGAGAACTCAACCATGAAGGCGACCCTGCTATGGTTGATGATTTCGGCGTTCCTGAACTATTGGGTAAGGCGAAAGCGTTAGCACTCTCTTTTTGAGTTAGATAGTGTTGAAGATCTTGAATGACTTCCTGACAATTTTGATATCGTTCTTCAAACGTTTTGGCAATCATTTTAAAAACGATTTTATTAATTTCTTCAGGGAATCCTGGACATCGCTCTGAAAGCGAGACCGGATATTTATAAACATTTTGATAAATGAATTCTGGAATAGTCTTCCCGGTAAAAGGGGCTTGTCCAGTTAAGATAAAGTAAAAAACGCCTCCAATGCTATAAATGTCGGATTGATTTGTTTGAGATTCTCCACGACAAGCTTCTGGGGACATATATTTGGGAGTCCCTAATAAAGCGGAATGGATGGTTAATTTCGAATCCACCGTTAAGGGTTTCGCCAGACCAAAATCAATCAGTTTTATTTTTTCTCGGGAGTCGATCAGAATATTGCTTGGTTTTAAATCTCGGTGAAGAATTCCGAGTTCATGGAGAGCCTTGACTCCTTCCAGAATTTGTAACCAAACAGGAATCGCATGCTCTAAGGATAAGGCTCCTTTTTCCTTAATATAGTACTCTAAATCTTTCCCATCTACATATTGCATGATCAAGTAATAATTTTTTTGATCGGGTGCAATATGATAATCGTAAACACGTGCGATATTGATGTGATCGATTTGGGCTAATGTCATCGCTTCGCGTTGGAAACGTTCTGGATGAGAAACTCCGACTTGGTCAGGATGCAAAACTTTTACAGCCACTAAACGATTGAGCGAAATTTTAAGTGCCTTATAGACTTCGCCCATAGAACCGCCACCGATTTTTTCGAGAAATTTACAACCTGCAATAATTTCTTGGGAACCGTTATATTGTGTATTTAAATTATTTTTAAGATTTTCTTGAAATTTTTTAACAGTTTCTTGACACTTTTCGCAGGATTGAAGATGTTCTCGAGTGTGCTGAATGGTTTGCTGAATATCTGGAGCAGAAACATTCTGAACTTGAAAAAAATATTCTAAATCTTCAGAAACAGGACAAATAGAAGAATTCATACAGATTCTAAAAATATAACCAATAATTAAAAAACACAGAAAACTAAACAATTGGGCTTAAAGGAAACGATCTTAAAAAAATTCAATCTATTGATCAACGAGTCTGCAAGTTATATTTATCAGCGAGTTCTTTAACCCATGGGGGAGGTTGTGATCCAAGCGAATTGGGATTGATGACCAGCATAATTTCAATGCGTTTATTAATGAGTTCAAGGCGCTCTTTTTCCTCGGGCCAACGCAGTTTATAAATGCGGTATAAATACAAAGAAGTTCTATATTGGGCCAGATGATATTGAGTCAGAGCCATATTATAAAAAGCATTTTGAACCAACGCTAAATGCTCTGTTTCGCTGAAACTGTCATAAGTAAATTTATAATAGGCAAAGGCTTCATCCAGATACCCATACACCCACAAAACGTCAACGGATTTTTGATAAATCGTTCGAAATACGGGGCGCGTCAGGGTATAAGGTTGAATAAAAGTTGCAAACCATTGAAGTCCTATCGGTGAGACAATAAATATGAAAAGAGCAACTCCGCCGAAGAAGCTCCATTTTATTCGAGTCTCACGTTTTTTTCTTTTAATAGCATTTCGTTTTCTTTTTTCTTCGGCTTCACGGTCCAAACGAAGGATTTCTTCGACAGGCAACATAGGTTATTCCTTATTTATCAAAAAATCATCAGCATAATCTTTCTTCATTTTAACCAACTTCTGGAAAGTTTAAAGAAAGTTTTCTGCTAAAGAACATTTAAAAAATTTCTAATGAAGATTCTAAAATTAAATCCGACTCTCTTATTAAATTCTTTTCATAGTAAACGGTGGCTTCTTGCTGAAGTGTCTTTAGATAATTAAGGTAATTTGATTTTAATAAACAAAGCAATAAAAAATGATACTCAAACTCGTCCAAAAGATCTTTATTAAACGAAACATTAAGACTCTCTTGAATGTGTTTTCGCAAAATTTTAATAATTTCGCTTTTGGAGGTCTGACCGAACGTTAAGGTAAATATTTCTGGTGTGGATAAAAGGGGTTGAATGGTCTGAATTCGCGCAAAAATCGTATAGAGAGAGTTGATTAAGTTTTCATCCTGTGAAATTGTTTTTGCAGGAAAGAACGGTTGTGGCGAAAAATGACAATGAAACAAGGTTAGAAAACTGTTTTTTAGAAATTCAATAATCCCTTTTTTTTTGGCGGCTTGAATCTCTCCCTCAGAAAGGATTTTTTTTTGGATTAAATAGTCTTCAGGAGTCGGATATTTTGTTTGTTTTTGAGCTTCGTTCCATTGGTCCAAAGTCATTTTTTTAGTTTTCAAGTAATAATCCGCAAGGAACATTGGATTTTCCGGAGCAAATTGAAGAATACGAATTTGCAACCCTTCTACAGATAATTTTAGTTGGCCAAAAGTACTTTTAAATTCAAAGATCCCGGGAGTTAAAATAAAAGTAAGATGACGAAAAATTTCTAAGAGGAACCGTTTAAAGAAAGAAATATCCACGAAATTCATTCGAAGCTCGAGGTTCATGTTTTGCATAGCTTCTGGAGGAACTTGTCCAATTTTAAATTTATACAGACTCTTTTCTAAAAAAATGATCGAAAAAATCTCTTTCAAAAGTTGCTCCATAAAAATTGGATTGGCTTGATTTTCAGAAAAGAAAGAAGTTCTTGTTAAAATATCCTGAAGCGGTAAAGAAGTTGTTTGGTGTTGTTTCCTCAGCGATTCCCATTGTTGGGAAGAGAGAAGATTGCGTTTCTGAAATAAATTTCCAAGGGCTTCATACGAAGGAACTTCTGAAACGAAAAAAGAGACTTCTTGTTTTGAAAAATAGAGGCCACGTTTTCGATTACTGTTTCCAAGCGCTAGCAAACAATCCGTCTGGGTCTCTAAATAAACGAGTCGAAATACATTAGCTAAGGAACTGAACGTGACTTCTCCTTCTTGACGAGCTAGTGTTTGAACCAATTTTTGATTCAATACTAATTTTTCAAAAAGTTGTTTAAAGGTTTGGTTCTTCCCGTAAGTTCGCTCCAAACAATAATCACACATCTCGAAAACAGCTCGATGTTGAAGACAAATCTTTTGATTGCAATAAGTGCAGGTAAAAAAATGAGAACTCAGAAGGGATTGAGAGCAACGGCTACAGGTTTCTAGCGAAATACTGGTTTGAAAAAGAGGAATTTCAGAAACAAGTTGGTGGGTAGAAACATTTGCTGATTTGGGAGGAACCGAGATGAGAGAAGAGAGCGAAATGGTGGCAGTCTGCAATTTTCGAAAATCCGAGGCCAAGAGATCTTTTTTCGCTATCGCTAAAGGCGAAGGGGTGATCAGGGTCTCTTTTTTTAGTAACTCCGAACCCGTAAAAAAATTGGGTAAAACGTTGGCATGAATTCGTTTGGTCGTAGGAGTATTAGAAACTGGAGACGATAGGGCAAGTCGGGACGTTTGAGGTTTCGGAAGTACTGGAGTTTTAGAGAGTCGAGAGGTTCCAGGAGTGTTTTGTGTGGTCTCATTTCCCTTAGACGTTCCAGAATGGATTCGCTTGGTGTTTTCTGCAACTTCCAATTCGGAAGCAATTCGCTTGGTCGTCTCTCCGCTTTCTTGCGAAGGAAGTGGAACGCTTTTGGTGGTTTGAGAAGAAAACTTAGAGGATTGTTGTACTTCTGTTTTGTCTACATTTGAAACCGATCCTGTGTTTAGGGCAGAAGCTCTGGTTTCCAAAAAATTTAGAAACGGAAAAATTTTAGATTGATCGGGAAGAACCAAAGGAGCCTCTTCAATCAGATAATCCAAAAAATCTTTCATAATCATTTCACATCTGGAATATCGTTCATCCAGCGATTTTTTTAGCATTTTTTCAATAATTTTTTCGATTTTTTTCGGGATATCCGGAAGAAACACAGATAATTGGGGGCACTCTTTGGTGGTATGTTGATAAATAAATTCAGCAACCGTTTTTCCCTTAAATGGGGGTGTCCCCAGTAATAAAAAATAGAAAACACAGCCTAGGCTATAAATATCGGATTGGGAAGTCTGTGCCTCTCCACGACAAGCTTCTGGAGACATATATTGGGGAGTTCCCATAATCATATTCACTTGAGTTAATTGAAGGGATTCAAGGTTTTGCGATTTTGCGAGACCAAAATCCGTAATTTTTATATTTTCTTTTTTATCGATCAAGATATTGCTAGGTTTTATATCCCGATGAATAATATTTGCATCATGAAGAATCTGTAGACCTTCCAGTATTTGCAAAAAAATAGGAACCCCTTTTTCAATCGATAATCGGCCTTGTCTACGAATATACCGATCTAAATCTTCTCCATCCACATATTGCAAAATAAGATAATAATTCTCTTGGTCCGGAGAAATCGCATAATCATAGACACGAGTCACATTAGGATGGTCGATTTTAGCCAAAGTCATCGCCTCTCGTTGAAAACGCTCTGGCTGTATCGTATTCCCTTGTAGAGAGCGCGATTTCAATACTTTGATGGCAACTAAACGATTTAACGAAAGTTTTAACGCTTTAAAAACGTCTCCCATCCCTCCGCCACCAATTCTCTGAAGGATCTGACATCCCGCAATAATTTGGCGAAAATCCTCAGCAACAGTCTCGCTTCCGGTACGAGTCGTCTTTTCTTTTTCCGCAAGTTTCTTCTGACACTGAGAACAACTCGAAACGTGTTGTTGCGTGGAAGCAATATCGTCTCGAATATCTTTGGAGTCGATGTGACGGACTTGTAAATAATAATCTAAGTCACTCTCAGATGGACATAAACTTGTCTGACTTGTCTGTAGCGTATTTAAATTCGCTTTTAGCGCGGCTTCCCATTTTTTAATTTCCGTTTGACAGGGATTGCAAGTAAGGAGGTGATCCCGAATTTTTTGGATTTTTCCTTGAATTTCAGGTTGAGAAACCTCTTTTACTTGAAGATAATATTCTAATTCATTTTTAGATGGACAGGACGATTTAATGAGAGTTTTTGCGGATTCATCAACGAAAGATTTCATTTGCCCAATTTTCATCTGGCATTCTTCACAGTTTTCAATATGTTTTTTAATAGGAGAAACTTCAGACAGCAAATCCTTTGCTTGAATTTCTTGAACTTGAAAATAGTATTCCAAATCTTTTTCTGTAGGGTGCATAATTAACAATTTTGAAGCCTTTTGGTTGTTTTTATTTGGCCCCAAATTGTAAAGGATTTTCTTAATTTAATCAACTTTATCTTTCGATTTCTTGACGAGCTTTGGCAGGAATTCTTCCAAAAAAAGAGGTGACTTTTGGCAGGAATGTTTTAACGACTTGCGAACTAAAAAGGAAAAAAATGGCCCCATAAAGAAAAAAGGGTGAATAGCGTGCGCGTGAATTCGCTGGAACCATTAACGAAGGAAGTTTCATTAATTGAGAATAATCGATAAAAAGATTCTGAAGCTCGGGTTCGGTCTCCCCAGGCAAAATAGCAATTAATCGTTCTTCTTCAAAAAGTTGTATTTCTTGTACTTGTATTTTTTTAGGAAAATTCGTTTGATAATAACCAAAACCTATCGGCTCGAATTCCCACCTCTGCGCTCCTTGTCGAAGACTAAAATGATTATTTTTTTTCCGAGAAAATAAACGAATTTTTCCGTCTTCTTGTTGATAAGAAACTTCTGGAGTGCGCAACTCCTCCAACGGTTGAATAATGCTTTCTAAAAAAAATGGATTAAATTCAGAATAACTGAGCCAGCCTTCTTGTTCCGGATCGAGCGCTAAAAAGGCACTCGCTCCCTGTTTTACTGGACGGAACGCGAGAAAAGGTTCTGTGAGAATAACTTGTTTTTCAACCGCATCGACACGAAGTTTCGATCTCGCATATCCTTGAATTGCCGGAAGTTCTTTTAAAACCTCAAATGGCCCTTGACGATAGTAAAGTTGAGATTCTTCGTCCACAATCTTCCATAACTCTTCTTGAAGTTCCTGATACGATCGGATAGGAATAAAACTTCCTTGTACTCCTAAAAATTCCTTTAAAATCTCCTCCCCTTTTTGTCCGGGTAAAATAGTAGGAAGTTGAAGCGCAATCTGCCGGACCTGTTCTTTTTGGAGTTTTTTTCCTTGCTGAATAAAGACTTGAGCGTCCTGCGTTTCTCCATCGGAAAGGATAAATAATAATTTTCTTGAGGCAGAAGCAGGAAAAAGAATCTGCTGAAGCCCTTTTCCTAAATAAGTTTTTCCTCGAGCTTGAAATCCTTTTAATTCGTCCAAAGCACAAAGTCGCGCACTTTCGTTTACCGCCCAAATCTGAATATCAAAAAAAGTTTTTATTTTCAGAGGAATTTGAGCTACTAAATATTCCAAAGCTTGTGTACAAAGTTGAAGTCTAGTGAATTGGTTTTCCACGATTTCGCTCATACTTCCAGAGCAATCTAACAAAATACGAAGTGATATTTTTTCGGGTTCGCCACCACAAGTCACGGGAAGGATCGATTCTAAAGGCTGTTGAGTCAGTTGCGAAATCCAACGGTTTCCAAAAAGAAAAAAACCGCCCCCTTCCTCAACAAATTCACAGAAAGCTCTTTGTACCCCCAACGGAAGTGGCTCAACTCCGGGGAAGTAACCGATCAATTCAAACGGACGAAGTTGCTCCTTTTGTCCGGTTAAACTTGGGACAGTCCACAGGGTCACTTGATAAGGAAGTTGTTGAATGAAAGACGGCTGATTTTTGAGAGACGGAGGTCCTACGATTAAGCATTGTTTTTGTTCCTGAAAAAACACCGTCCATGTTTTTTCATTATTTTGTGACAAGACCTCCTGTTCCGTAGGAAGCAATTTCGCTCGATAGGTCACTCTTCCCGCAGACAAAGCCGCAGGACAAGAAATCGTTAGATCGAGAATGGACGGATTAGCGGAAAAGCAAATTTTTTTGCGGAATAAAAGCTGATTTTGCTCTTGAAACACCAGTAAATCACGCTCTTCATTTGGCTCTCCCGTAAGTCGAATTTTCAAACTAATTCCTTGCTTTAAACTAGCGGATACTGGACCTTGAAATGAGAGAATCCGCGTTTCTTGCGTAGCAACTTCCAGTGTTTTAGGGAAATATCCAATTCGTTCAGAAGAGCCGTTCCAGGAAAATTGCCCATCTGAAAATAGTAAAATTTCTAGGGGTGAAAAATCTTTTAATAGTTCTTCTTCGACTGATTTTAAACGGGTTTGTGATGGATCAATCATTTTTATCCATTGCTCAAAGTCGTCAACAGTTCCTGAAAAATTTTTTAAAAATTGTGGAGCGGTTGTCGGAGAAAGAATCATTCGAAAGTTTCGACCAAAGACTCCAAAGCCAATTCGTCCTGATGTTTTTTGAACAAAGGCTCGAATCTCTCGGTGAAAATGGCTCGCCTCCCCTTTTTGTAAATCCGCCAGAACACGAGGTTGAAAGGACCAAGAAAGATCCAGTAAAATGAATCGCGTGGGAGACGATTCTTGGAATTTGGGAACGCATAAACTACAAATGAGCAAGGAAAGAATTCCGCTTTGCCAATACCACGAAAATGTCTTGGGCTTTCGTAACAACTGAAAAGCGCCAGAAATACCAAAAAGAAAAAAGAGAAGCATTGAAAGGGTTGAAAAATTCGATATCAACAGGATATTCCTAAAAAGCAACGTGACAAATTTTAAGAAATACGGTAAAATACGGTTCGCTATGGATTTCATTTTAAAAGGTACTGCGATGGCAAACAAGTTGAATAGAATTCAAAAACAAAAAAGACTAGGAGAAAAACCCAACTTCTCCGAAAGTCCCTCTAAAGAAACAACTTTTCCGAAAGAGTTTGTTCAATCCCCAACAAATTCACCCACACAAGAAGAGAACAAATTTAAAAAAAAGAGTTCTGAAACTTCTTCACCCAGTACTCATTCTCCCACCTCTACTCAAAAAGCAGATCCCCCTTCAGAACAATTTTCACGTAATAAACTGGAAGAACCGCTTCATTTGCTCCAAAAAGAAAAGAAAAAAAAATTAATCTTCGAAGCGGACTCCGAGCGTAAAATTCCGGTCACCAAGAAAGTAATTGCGAAAAAAGGCGAAATTATTGTTCGTCCAACGATGATGGTTCCCGCCGTCACCGATTTTCGGAACCCTTTAGAGGAAATGGCCAATGCCTTTAAAGCCAACGCCCAAGCGTTAGAGTTAATTCAGCAACAACAAATGGATTTAACCGAAAGTTTAGAACACTCCCGCGTAGAACGTTCGCAAATGGTTGTTAAATCGAATGAAGCTCTCAACGAAACCTTTAAACAGCTCCAAGAAATTCAGGAGCAAGTCATCGATAAAATCGATCATGAAAAGAAAAAATCGAATAAAACCATTGTCATTCTCTCCATTACTGCCGCGACGATGATTGTCTTCATTTTATTAGCTATTTTACTGAGCCAACAAAAAGATCTTCAAAATCACAAAAAAGATATTCATCAGGCGATGCAAGAAGTCTACTCGACTTTGTCCACCAATAAAGAAATGAATGCCACTCCACAAATTCCTTCAGAGTCGATTACGATGCAAGAGGCGCTTACTCAATTAAAATCGGCTTATGAAGGACGTGCTCGAGATTCTCAAAACGAAATTTTAGAACTAAAACGTCAGTTGAGCGAAAAAGAACAGGAAATGCGTCAACTTCGAGCTCAAACCTCTCAACTCCAGCAAACTCAAAAAACAGAAGAGAACTCGGGTCTGGAAGAATTACGCCAGAAAGATGACGAAAAACAAAAAGTGATTGGGGAGCTCGCTCAACAAATTCTCAAAATGCGACAAGAATTCGACCAGATGAAAACGGAACGAATGACTAAAAACACAGAAATCCATGAGCCGGGAAAAATCGTTCCCACTGTCGCGGAAACGAAAGAAGAAAACTATTTAAAACGATTAAATACCCTTCTTGAAAATAATCCCCACTCGGGACGATACCAAATTCTGAAAATTGGAAGTATCGATCGACAACAACTTCAGAATATTGAAATCGCTGAATTAACCCCCCAAGGAAATCCCATCAAAAAATACATTGCGGAAAAATGTATCCTCTCTTTGGTTCCCGATGAGGGGAAAATCATTTTTGAACTCCAAGAAGTTCGTATCCTTTTACTCACCCAAAATAACCGGGTGATACGACTTTCTTCCCAAAATCTTGAATTATTTCAGCTAGATTGGAAACAATGGTGGCAATATAATGAAGAAATCATTACCCTTAAATAAGATAAAACCCCTTTTGTCTAATTCTGAAAGCCTCTGTCCAGTTTGCGAAAAACCGACTCCCAGAGATTTATTGGCGTGCCAGGTCTGTCATGCTGAAATTCACTCCCTTTGGGGAAAAAAATTATCCGATGCCGAAAAATCAGAAATTCGCCATCTATTAACACACATTCATTTTGCTCATTACACGATTATCGGCCTGTTTATCCTCAGTTGGATCTTAATCCGCGTTTTTTTATGGAGATAGTGTATGCGTCTAATAGGATTGTTATTTTTCCTGATGACTTACGGCTATACCGAAAATCTCCATTGGATTTTTTTAAAAAACGGACAACAAATTGAAGGAAAAATTATTAAAGAAACGGAAACGCTTGTGGTGGTTTCCACAGAACAAGGAAAAGCCATTTTATTTCTCCCCAAAAACGATATCCTTAAAATTCAGGTTTCTTTAGAATCTCCTCAAGATTTTTTACAACAGAGTACTCAATATCTCGAAGAAAATCGGCCCGAAGATGCCGAAGAAACTCTCCTCTTTGGCCTTAAACGCTACCCCCATCAGGAAGAACTTCTTGAACTTTATATCCGAATTTTATTGAACCGTGGAGATCTAGAAAAACCAATTCCCCTTTTGACTCAGGCCCTTCTCGTTCAGCCTAAATCCGTTCGGCTTCATTTTCAACTCGGACTCGTCTATAAAATAAAAGAAGAGTGGGCATTAGCGATGAGTCAATTCAAGCTCGTAAGCGGATTATCTCCTTTCACAGAATGGGATCAACTCGCCAAACAAGAACTCACTCTTCTTCTTCAATTATCTCAAAACCCGGCAAACTCAGAACTCGCTGAATCTCGCGCTTTTTATGATACCGACTTAGGCAATGGTTATGATGCGTTTAGGGTTGTCCAAAAACTCGAAGAAATGTTAGCCCAACTCCATCCAGACTTAAAAATAAAGATGTATCTTGCCCTCAAAACTTCTCCCAAAAATCAGCAACAATTTGAAAAAGGGGGCGATTTATTACTCTTTCGTAATCAGGTTTACTACGGCCAACTCAATCTCCTCCTTTCCGCTTCCGATTGGAAGCTTTATCCCGAAGCTTGTAAATTATTTATGTCTAGCGCGTTGTTTTTTTTGAATCAACTCTATCCTTCCGCAAAAATAGTTTCGGTTCTGACCGATGGGAAAAAACACTTTCTTGAAGGAATTTGGGCCCATCATCGCAACGCACCCCTCTTGAAAAAAAAATCCTAAAACCCCTTCATTAAAAATTTAGGGGTTGATTTTTTTTTGAATTTCTTTATTTTTTTCTCTTCAACTCGATCTAAAACAAACAGGAGAATTTGGTATGGAGTGTAAATATTATCCAGCAGGTACTTACAAAAACCCCGGATGTGACCTCTATATCCCTAATTTTTGTACACTCACCACTTGCTATAAAATCGATAAAGTCTCAGAATCCGAAAAAAAACGGCGAAAATTTGAAACTAAAATAGAAGAAGAAGCCGATTTGATAGTGGAACTGAACGAAGAAGGCGATGATGAAGAATAAAAACGGATGTGAAGCTTACCTGCCCCTTTTGTGATTTTGCTTTTGAAGTGTCTCTTCAACCCAATCAAACGGAAATCGCCTGCCTTTCTTGTGCCGATTCTTTTAATATCGCCGCGGCGATGACTCCGGAAGATTGGGAGCAATTTATTTCTCAACTCTCTCAAAAAATCACCAAAACTAAAATCAGAACCTCCTCTCCTAAAAAAACAAAAAACCCAAAATCACACGAAACCCTAGAAGAATTTCACCCCCATCTCTTAGCAAAAACGCCAGCCATCGAAGAAGATTTTACCATTTCACGATTTGAACCCTCAAAACGGTTTCGATTGGGAGAATTTGAGATCCTTGAAGAACTAGGCGGCGGCGGGATGGGGATTGTTTACCTAGCCACTCAAAAAAGTCTTAATCGCTATGTCGCGCTTAAAGTTTTAAATTATCATGTTGCCATGACTCCTGAAGTCATCACTCAATTCCATCGTGAAGCCCAACTCGTCGCCAATCTTAAACACGAAAATATTCTCTCGATTTATGGCGCCGGAGAAGCGAATGACGTTCATTATTACGCGATGGAATACGTGAAAGGAGTTTCGCTAGAACGGTGGATGAAAGAAAATCCAATCTCCTACTCGGAAGCCGCTCTCTTTATTTATCAAGCCGCGCTTGGCTTGGAATATGCCCATCGGCATGGAATTATTCACCGTGATATCAAACCCGGAAATCTCTTGTTAGGCGAGGGAAAATCGATCAAAATTTCTGACTTTGGCTTAGCCAAGGTCATTTCTGAAAATACTCATTCTGGACGTATCAAAGGAACCATTATCTATATGAGCCCAGAACAGATTATTGGCAAATCAATCGATGTTCGCTCCGATATTTATTCCTTAGGTGCTACCTTTTACCACCTCCTCACTAAACAACCTCCCTATTTGCCAGATCGCCAAATTTGGGAGTCCCTTGAGGAAATTAAATCACATCCTCCAATCCCCATCCAAAAACTTTGTCCAGATTTGCCACCCGCTCTAAAAAAAATTATTGCGACGAGTATGGCGCGCAAACCTACAGAACGATATCCTTCCATGAAAGCATTTAGCGAAGATCTTGCTCGCTATCTTTTGAGTCAGACCGGACGACTTGGCGATTCTCTTTTATTATTATCCGAAGGAAATCGATTCTTCGAGTACGCTCCAAGCCACTCTCCGGATTCGGTGATCTTCGGAACTTCGTATAAAGCCTTGTTTCTCTTTACTTTATTTCTTTGGCTATTCACGTTGATCACACTGATCGTGGTTGTGTTCACCCCAATATAATCAATCCCAAAGTGGACCACCGATAGAGATGATCTATCGGTGGTCCTGGTTGTCCTAGAGGGTCCCATCTTTAGGAAACAGAAAGCAGTAAACTGGTTTCCGCTTCTACCGGAACGAGATCCTTAAAACAACCTTGTGCTAAAGAGATGTATCCGGTTTTGCACTTCAGCACCTTCCCTGATGACAGGGGAAAAAATGAATATCCCCTAAAAAGAAGTGTTATTTTACGGAAAAAACACCCAAAAAACAACAAAAAAACTCGTTAGAAGTCCACAAAAATATTTTCGTCACCATTAAACGCCAAAGCCCATCCGTTTAAGGTTCCAGTGTCTCCAGGTAGCCCATCCGTGATGGTTAATCTCCAGCTTCCCGCAGGGTTTCGGCCGTTCACTCCCGCTAAAAGCTCAATCGGAACGTAAGCGGTAAAGGCTGATCCAGAAGATCCCACAAAGTTAGCGGCCATCGTCGAACCGATCGCGTCGTCATCCAAAATCACTTGCATATCATCGCCTGCACCGCCATTATTCATACTTAAATCAATAATGATTCCGCTCGGAGAGGTTAAGGTTACCCTTAAATCTCCGACAGCCGTATGAATCACATCCAAACGAACCCGAAGATCGGAAATGCTCGGAACTCCTGCAGGAACAGTAATCGTTGATTGAACGGGTGGAAGCAGATTATCTATCGCTACGCTGAGAGCTCCTGCACTATAAGAGAGCGGAGGAAGTGAAGTCGGGGAAGAGTCGATGATCGAAGTTTCTCCATTAAATGCGAGAACCCATTCCACTAACGAACCCGCATAAAGTCCATAATATCCGTCATTAATGGATAAAGCCCAGTTTCCCGAAGGATCTTCACCATCAAAAGCCGAGAGTGACCCTTCAGGACGAAACGCCAAAAACGGTGGAGGCGTATTTCCTGCAAAATCAGTGGTAATATCGAGTAAAGCCACATCGTCAAAGATAACGGCCATATTGGGATCGCTTAGGAGTCCCGTGCCAGAAAGTAAATTGACTTGAGTTGTATTCGGAGAAACAAGCGTCAAATTCAGAAGCAAAGGAAAATCTGTCAGAAGCTGGACACGTACTCGCACATCGGTAATGGCAGAAAGTCCGAAAGGAACATTGATCGAAGAAACCCGATCTCCTACTCCACCGACTGGAGTATCCTCTGAACGATAGGAAAGTTTCTGAATAGTGACCTCAAAATCGACCACATTATCAAAAACAATAATTCCAGACTCTCCATAAATGAGTTCAATGCTTACCGTTCCGTTTCCAGTAAAAGGGCCTGAAACCGTTCCAGTGGATTGATAAGTTAAAAAAGCGGTTTCCGTGAAAGAAGAAAAGACAATGTCTAACCCTGTAAAATTAACGCTTCCGGTTGCGTTCACAAAAGAACCTCTGAGTTCTCCGGTTCCATTGACACCAGAAATAGTGACACTAAACGAATAAGGAAGATCGGGATTGGCTTGCGCAGCTGTTCCCGTGGGAACTATAAAAGTCGCGGTTGTAGAGGGAGTCTCCGCAGAAAAAGTATCATTACTACTATCAGAGCGCTGACATCCTGGCAAAAAGAATCCAACAAGAACAAAAATATAAAAGCAAATTTTATTCATAAATAAATCCAAATTTTTCTGAAAATCATTAATAAAGACGTGCTATTCTAACTTGTCTCTCAAAAATTTCTATCTCTTGGGCGGTGTGTTATAATTAGCACCAAACGAAACTAGCTTTCCTTCCTCTATTCCTTCATAAAGGATTTTTTATGACGACAATCGTTGATGCGCCCAAAACAGAAATGATCGAAGAAATAATTTCGATAAATCCCGCAACCGGAAAAGAAATTGGACGAACTCCGGTGAGTACCCCCGCACAGGTCCTTGAAACGGTACAACGGGCACACCAAGCACAAAAAGAATGGTGGAGCTTAGGCGCAAAAGAAAGAAATGTCTACTTTAAACGGCTCCGTTTAGAAGTGGCAAAACGATTTGATGAGATTGTTGAAACGATTTCCAAAAGTTGTGGAAAATCACCTTTTGAAGCGGCTTTTGTAGTCCCAAACGCGATAGAAACAATTGCTTTTTATAGCAAACTCGCTAAAAAATTTGCGCGTTCGCAAAGAATCAGTCCTGGACTCTTTAAACATAAATCCGCTTATATTAATTTCCTTCCGTTAGGGGTCGCCGGAATCATTTCGCCTTGGAACTTTCCATTTCAATTAGCGATGGCTCAAGTCGTTCCAGCGATTGCTTCAGGAAATGCTGTTGTCATGAAACCTTCTGAATTCACAACACGAGTTGGGGTCCTGATTCAGAATCTTTTCCATTCCGCCGGATTTCCAAAAGATCTGGTTGGCTTGTGTGCAGGATACGGAGCCACCGGAGCCGCTCTAATGGATTCAGGAATCAATATCGTTTCATTTACGGGCAGTACGGCTACGGGTCGAAAAGTCGCGGAGCACGCGGGCCGAAATCTCTTACCCGCGCTCTTGGAACTCGGTGGGAAAGCGGCATTTATTGTCTGTGATGATGCCGATCTCGAACGCACCGTTCCCGGAGCGGTCTGGACTGGATTATGTAACGCTGGCCAAGTCTGCGTTTCTGGAGACCGCTACTACGTCACTGAAAAAAATGCCACTCAATTTACGGAGCGAGTTGTCGAAGAAGTCAAAAAACTTCGTCAGGGCCCACCCCCTGAAAATTTCTATACGGGCGAGATTTTAGATGTGGGTTCAATGACCATGCCAAAACAGGTTGAGATTGTGAAGCAATTGATAGAAGATGCGGTTGCTAAAGGAGCAAAAATTTTGTGTGGCGGACGTCCTAATCCAGAAAAAGGAGGCCATTTTTTTGAACCCACTGTCCTAGCAAATGTTACCGAAGAGATGGAAATTCGGCGTCAAGAAACTTTTGGCCCCGTAATCGCCATCTCGGTCGTTAAAGATGAAGCCGAAGCCATTCGACTTGCCAACAGAAGTACTTACGGGCTCAATAACACTGTCTGGACACGTGATATCCAGAAAGGGCTAAAATATGCCAGACAATTAGAGTCCGGCAACGTGATGATTAATGATGGAATTCTGATTGCGGCTTGTCCTTCTATTCCTTTTGGCGGAACCAAACAATCTGGAATCGGTCGAACCGGCACGATGGATACTTACAAAAAATATTGCAACATTCAAGCGGTCTTGGCTCCAAGATGGTGGTATCCTTTCCGAAAAGAATACTATTGGTACCCCTATTCTCTCCAAAAAATTAAAGTTTTGAAAAGAGCGACCCAGTTTTTAGCCCGTTTTCTCTAATTTTTTGTCTTTTTCCAGACTCTCGATCTGTTCTAGAAAACAAAAAAGGCCAGCGATTTTGCTGGCCTCTGTAGGGAGCAGAACCCTGTGTCTGCCCTCTTGTTGGTTGTCTTGTTATAAAGCCGCGCTCGAAGCTCCTTCAATAATCCAGTCAAACCAGACTCCGAACAGAATAACGGAAGCGGTGACCGAGAAGACCACAAACGCGTTCAAATAACTACAAGTCACTCCGGGATGCTCTCCTTCTTCGAAGTACATTGCTTTAATAATGCGCGCATAATAGTATAAAGAAACCGCTGTATTGAGGCCCGCGATCAAAACAAGCCACCATAACGCTAATCCTTTATAGCTTAGGGCCGCCGCAAAAAGCTGAAATTTTCCAGAGAATCCAATCGTGGGGGGGATACCCACAAGCGAGAATAGCATCACAGTCATACAAGCCGCATAGAACGGAGAAGCCTTTCCGAGACCCACAAAGCTAGAGATTTCTTCGCTTTTGGTGGAATTGGCGACCATCATCACAATATAGAAAGCTCCGAGGTTCATTAGTAAGTAAGCTACTAAATAGAACAAAGTCGCGGTTTGGCCCTGTTTGCTTAGAACACAAGCACCCATCAAAATATAGCCGGCATGAGCAATAGAAGAAAAGGCTAACAGTCGTTTCACATTGGTCTGATGCAAAGCCAAAAAATTTCCAAGCGTCATGGTTAAAACGGAAATGATCGCTAACGCTAACACATAGGCAGAGTACCCGCCAAATTTACTTTGCGTCAATAAGGAAACGGATTCGGTCCCCAAGAAATATTCGCCCATTCCTTGAGATTGAACCGCGTTCATAAATCTCAATAACACCGCAAATCCGGCGGCCTTTGAGGTGATCGCCAAAAAGGTGGTAATCGGAGTTGGAGCGCCTTCATAAACATCGGGTGTCCAAAATTGCATCGGAACCGTCGACATTTTATAGGCAATTCCAATAAAAACTAGGAAAAAGACAACTCCGGCAAAGAATTGTCCACCCCCTCCGTAAGCGGCCTGAAATGCAGATAGCGAAATATCTTGAATTTTAGAGGAACCACTCAATCCGTAGATCCAAGAAAATCCATAAATCATAATCCCTGTGGAAACGGCGCCATAAACAAGATATTTCAAAGAGGCTTCGGCTCCCTTTGGATCGTCGCGATGATAAGTGACGAGCAGGTAGGTCGGAATAGAAGTGAGTTCTATCGCTAGATAGAGCATCAATAAATCTGCGGAACTGACCATCAAGAACATTCCGAGTACCGAACTTAAGAGCAAAGAGTAATATTCACCCATCGTATGCCCTTTAAAAGAGGCATCTTTATAGGTCATAATGAGGACCCCTGCGGTTCCGATGAGTATCAAAGTCTTTAAAAAATAGCCTAGAGCATCCAGTTTTAGCATTCCCTGAAAGAGAAAGGGGAACTGATAACCGCCACCCGCGATATTATTAACGGGTTCATTCAGACGCATCCAATCATAAACGGTAACACCAAAGGCTAGTAAAACGCCCATAAGTGCCAGCATTACAAGGTTAGTGCTTTTTTGCCGTGGCAATAACAAGTCAATGATCAAGAGCAAAACAATGACAAGAATCAGCACCAACTCTGGCCAGAACCATCCAGCATCGGATAAAAACCGATCAATGAAAGGTTTAAATTTTTCAAAAGTCAATGTATCCATGAATTGGGGCCCCTTAAATTGCAGTAACCAGTTTGACCATATCGACAATAATATTCATTGCGGGAGCTAACACATCCAGAACAAATTTCGGGTACACTCCGACAACAATACACAATACGGCCAGTGGAATCATCGATAAAGCTTCTCGACAGTTCAGATCAGGGAACTCTTTGTATTGTTCTTTGATTTCCCCCATATAGACTCGTTGAACGGTCCAAAGAATGTAAACGGCTGTCAAAACAATTCCGGAGAGCGCCACATAGACCATCGGGAGATAACGAGTATTAGCGAATCCTTGATAAGCGCCCAAAAAGACCATCATTTCGGAAACGAATCCGTTGAGTCCGGGTAACCCCAATGAAGCAAAGAATCCGACGATCGCAATTCCCGTATAATAGGGCATTTGCAAAGCAATTCCACCAAAATCATTCAAGCGTCGATGATGGGCTCTATCATAAAGGACTCCAACGATCATGAACATCAGGGCCGAAGAGAGGCCGTGATTAAACATTTGGAGCGAAGCACCCTGTACGCCCGCATAGGTAAACGCAGACATTCCAAGAAGAACATACCCCATATGTGAAATCGAAGAATATGCCACCATACTCTTGAAGTCCTTTTGGGCGAGAGCGCAGAACGCTCCATAGACAATATTAATAACGCCTAAAAGTGCTATCATCCAGATAAATCCGGGATCCTGACTTGCATCTGGAGTAATCGTATAGTTGAAACGGAAGAATCCATAACCTCCCATTTTCAAGAGAACTCCGGCCAGAATTACAGAAACTGCGGTAGGGGCCTCGACGTGAGCATCTGGCAACCAAGTATGGAAAGGGAACACAGGCACTTTAATCGCGAATCCGATAAAAAGGGCCAAGAAGATCCACCATTGAAAGTTTTTCGAAAATCCCGGAGCGAGCGACATCAAGGAAACCAAGTTGAAGGTATGCGGTTCTGAATAGAAATACAGAACAATCATCGACAACAACATCAGCACGGAACCGATGAGGGTATAAATAAAGAATTTGATGGCCGCGTAAATTCGACGTGGACCGCCCCAAATTCCAATGAGGAAGTACATCGGCAAAAGAACGATTTCCCAGAACACGAAGAAGAGGAAGAAATCTAAAGCGAGGAAAACACCCATCAGTGCTGTAATCAAGAGCAGGAAAAAAGCAAAATAAGCTTTAATGCCTTTCTCGATGTTCCAAGAATAGATAATACAAAGAACGCCTAAAAGCGCCGAGAGAAAAATAAGCGGAAGGGATAACCCATCCACGGCAACAAAATACGCAATACCGAAGGACGGAATCCAATTACAGTATTCCGTAAAGCGGAGCGTTTTCGCTTGAGGTGCATGGCGGGCGAGTTCCCATTCTACGAGTTGTTCATAGGTTCGTTCTAGTCCCCAATTTTTTAACGTTTGATCTTCACGAGTGTTTAAACTAAACGTTTTTACAGGATAAGTAAAGGTGTGGCTTTCCAGTAAGCCCCGAAGGGTTTTTTCTTGATCGTTGCCTAATTTTTTTAGGGTCGTGTCAATTTTTTTTGCAAAAAATTGTTCCATCGTTTCTACGGGAATTTTATCGCAGTAAAATCCTGCCATAACATGAAGAGTCACGTAGAGACATAACAAGGCTCCGATTAGAGAAACCACCTTGATTGCTTGTTTGTATTGTCCCGGAATACAAAGCACCACTAAAGCGGCAGCCAAAGGAAAAAAGATGGCTAAAGTTAGTAACATGTAAAATTCTCCTCAGCGACAGAAAGTATGACTCAATTTCCCAATAGTTTTGGAACAATCAAAACAAAGAAGAACACCGTGACCACAAGGAAAATCGACAACGAAATATAATCTTGTAATCGACCTGTTTGTAGTTCTCTCGATTTCTGTCCTAAACGAAGGGTGATTTCACCCGACAAGCGAACCAGACCATCGACTCCATAATAATCGATGCGGCCCGCAATTCCAGACAGCTTCAGACAGAGCCATCCCCAGAAATTCACGAAAGAATCAATAACAAATTTATCAAAAATGGCGCAAATATTTCCGGTGAGATAGGTCAAAAAGACAATGGTTTTTGTATAAAACCAGTCGATAAAATATAAATTGACCAACACCTTATGGTAAATTTTGAGTGGGCCCTTCAAAAGATTTTTCCCTCGGAGTGGCCCCAAGAAACAAATCCAGGAAAAAAGAATTCCAAAAGTCGCTACGAAAATAGACGCGAGCATCGTCGGAATATGAGCCGTTTCATGCTTATGATGCATTTCTTCTGCCGCAGATCCCGGCTCAATCTTCAGTGGGTTTTCTCCTCGATTTGAGCGAGGCACCAATTTTCCCTTGGACCAATGGTATCCACGCGGAGCGTTTTCAACTAGAGTCGTTGGATTGATGCGATTAACAAACCAAAATTCAGACACCTCGCTGTGTTCCGCTTCTTTATGAGATGCAGATTGTTTTGGTTTTTCACCCCCCGTTAAATTCGGAAGCAATCCCGCAGAAATAACAGCGAGAATCGACAAGAGAATCAGAGGAAACGTCATTAGTTTTCCGGATTCATGAGCATGTTCATGGCGGTCTTTATCTTTGGCTTCTCCGTAGAAGGTTAACCAAATGATGCGGAACATATAAAATGCCGTCAAGCAGGCGGAAAGGATTCCGAAAATAAACGGAATCATATAAACCAAACGACAAGAATCATGTTGATGATAGAGCGCATACGCTAACGCTTGGGTCAGAATTCCTTCTTTGGAATAAAATCCAGAGAGGAACGGAACTCCTGCAATCGCGCACGTCGAAATGATGAAGGTCCAGAAGGTAATGGGCATTTTCTTTCGCAAATTTCCCATATCTGCCATTTCTTGAGAGTGGACTGCATGAATGACAGATCCGGAACCCAAGAAGAGACACGCTTTAAAGAAAGCATGAGTAAAGAGATGGAACAAGGCAAAAGAAAAGGTACCGACTCCACAACCGATCATCATAAATCCGAGTTGAGAAACGGTGGAATAGGCTAATACTTTTTTGATGTCCGTTTGGGCTACTGCGATAGTCGCGGCTAATAGAGCCGTAATCGAACCAATGAGGGCAATTGCTAACAAAACGGGGGAGTCAAAAAAGTTTCCTTGAAAGAATCCGGGGCCAGTGAAGAACGGGAACATTCTTCCGACGAGATACACACCAGCGGCCACCATTGTTGCCGCGTGAATGAGAGCGGAAACAGGGGTCGGCCCTTCCATGGCGTCTGGGAGCCAGACATGAAGGGGGAACTGAGCCGATTTTCCCATAGGGCCCATAAACATGAACAACCCGGCGAGTGTTAGAAGAGAAATCATTGCTCCTCCGCCAAACTCCATCATTTTTCCATCCCAACTTCCATTTGCAATACTTTGGAAGACATCAGGAAAGGAAGTGGAACCGATCACGGAAACGGTGATGAGGATTCCAATCAGGAAGCCCAAGTCCCCGACGCGGTTTGCGATAAACGCTTTTTTAGCGGCGGCGGCGGCGCTGGGTCTTTCAATATAAAATCCAATCAGGAAATAGGAACAGAGGCCAACCAGTTCCCAGAAGACATAAACAAAAATGAGGCTAGAGGACAAAATGAGTCCAAGCATTGAAAAGGTAAAGAGCGCTAAATAAGCAAAAAAGCGATGATACCTAGGTTCTCCGTGCATATAGCCCCAAGAATACAAATGAACGAGAAAACTGACCAAATTCACGACGACAAGCATAATGACGGTCAGGTTATCGACATAGATTCCAAAGCGAATATCGATTTCTTGTGCGGTCCCAGCCCCAATATGAATCCACTCCCATTCTTGCATCACCGGATTCATTCCAGAAACGGCTTTTGCAAGGGTTCTTGCCGAAGAATCGACAAAGAAGATTTGGCTAAAGAGGCAGAGGGATAACAATAAAGAGATTCCGACTGCAGTAGTAGGAATCCAATCCCCTTGACGTTTCGCAAAACGTCCAAAATGGATTTGGCACACAAATGCCAATAAGGGGAGCGTTAGAATGATTAAGGAAATGACGATGGTAGTGTCCATTGGATATTCTTATCCTTACTCTCTCATTTTGTCAATTTGATCGACCGTAATCACATTTAATACACGGAAAACGTTTAAAATAATGGCGAGTGCCACTGCCGCTTCCGCTGCCGCAATAATGATGATGAATAGCGCAATCGCTTGTCCAGAAATCCCCGTCTGTCCAAAATACGAAAAAGCGACGAAATTGAGACAAGACGCATTCAGAACAAGTTCAATGCCCATCAGGATCGCAATTGCATTGCGTCGCGTGAGGATAATAGCGATTCCGATGCTAAACAGCAGAATACTGAGGATGAGATAGTGCTGTAACCCAATTTGAGTCAAACAGGTGGGAAGTACAGCCGCTCTCTCGATATTTAAAAATCCAATCAAGTGACATCCCTCCTACGAATAACATAAGCGGCGCCGGTTAAGGCGGCTAACAAGAGAACAGATGAAATTTCAAAAGGCAACAGAAAATCGGTCATCAACAGAAATCCAAGCGATCTTACGGTAGGCAAGGGTTCCGGAAGTTCGTAAGGTTTTTGGGTTTCAGGGCTCGTTCCCGTTTTGATTAAACTCTCGGCTCCGAGCCAGGAGGTATATTTCGCCATCTGAACCATTCCCAAAAAGAGAACGAGAAAGGCAATGAGACCAATCGCGCTATAACTTTCCCACAACGAAAAGGGTTTTGAGTTTACGGCGGTTCGTTTAGTCAGCATAATTCCGAATAAGATGAGAATCAGAATTCCACCCACATAAACCATGAGCTGGGCAATGGCTAAAAAATCAGCTCCCAAGAGAAGATAAAATCCGGAAAAAGAGCTTAAAGTTGCTAGGAGCCAAAACGCCATCCGAACAATCTCTTTCGAAAAGAGGATAGCGAGGGCTGGAATAATGCTCATAGCGGCAAAACACCAAAAGGCAATCGCATAATAAGTAGATGTTTCCATGAAATCGAAATCCTTATTTTTTTAGGGGGTAGTAGTCCCGGCCGAAGGTCCTTTTTTATCCGCTGCCGGTGGCCCTTTCTTTTCTGCGGCTTTGCGTTTCTTTTCTTCCGCTAGTCCTTTAATATCCAATCGAGCCAGACCTACCGCGTGATGATCTTCATCCGTATAAATTTTATCGGTCAACAGGTTTTTAATCATCCCACGACGCGATGAGTTTGAAAAATCAAATTCTTGTTTATAGGGACGATCGGTGAGGGGTTGCATATGAATGCATACTTCTGGACAAGGCTCAACACAGAGATTACAGAAAATACAACGTCCATAATCAATGGTGAAGCGAGAGATGCTAGCATTTTTACCCACATAGCCTTGAGCTAAATCTCCATCGCGTGATCCTTCGATCTGAATACAATTGACCGGACACGCTTTCGAACACATAAAGCACATAATACACTTATCGGTTTCCAGAAAGTGTATGCCTCGATGACGTTCGGGAATCGGATCCTGCTCATGAGGATATTGAACCGTAATACGGGTTTGAAAGGGATGTAAAAAATAACGTAAGGTAATTCCCATCCCAACCAAAATAGATTTAGAAACTTGATAGATATCTTTAAAATAGGCCATACGGCGCACCTGCCTTTCTTCCTGTTAAGTCAATAAAGTTTTCATCACTCCAAAGAAGTTGCCTCGGAAGAAAAATTCCCATACGGTCGCCCCAATAAAAGAAAATAAGGAAAGGGGAAGCAAAACCTTCAGGCAACAATACATCACTTGATCCAATCGAATGCGTGGCAAGGTCCAACGGAGCCACATCTGGACGAACACAAAAAAGAGCGCTTTCAAATTTAGCGCGCCGATTCGAAGTAAAACGGCTCCAAAAGACTCTGAATGATCGATAGCCGCAATTCCAACGGACCATCCGCCAAAGAACAGAATCGAGATCATACAAGAAACCAGATACATCGCGGCATATTCTGAGAGAAAGAAAACCGAAAACCGCATGCCTGAATACTCGGTATGGAATCCAGATACAAGTTCGGATTCTGCTTCCGGCAAATCAAAGGGAGCGCGTTTACATTCTGCGAGCGTGGCCGTAAAAAAGACCAAAAACAAAATCCACATGAAAGGATTTCTAAAAATGTACCAAGAAAAAAGCGTAATCGAGCCAGTTGTTTCTGTTTGCGCCAGACAAATATCCTGAACGCTCAAACTACCCGCAATCGTGGCAATGGTTAATACCGTAATTCCCAGAGGAATTTCATACGTCACTAGTTGCGCCACGAGACGCAACGATCCGAATAGGGACCATTTGTTATTAGAGGCCCATCCTGCCATTAAAACGCCAATCGCTTCGATTCCAAACATCGCCAGAAAGAAAAAAAGACCCACATTCAGATCGGCCACGATCAAACTGGAATCAAACGGAATGACAACAAACGCCATAAAAACGCCCACAAAAGCGAGAATAGGCGCAATAATAAAGAGAGGCTTATCTGCCGCTTTTGGAATCAGATCTTCTTTTGAAAGGAGTTTAATCCCATCGGCAATCGTTTGCGCCCACCCATGAAATCCGCCCACTTCCATCGGTCCAAGTCGACATTGCATAAACGCGGACACTTTTCGCTCCATCCAGACGGCAAAAATTCCAAAGGCGCTCATAATCCCAACTACAATGAGTGCGGCAACCAAGGCAAGAAGCAGATAAGTTAGCCACGGATAACTAAACAAGCCGAGCCAGGAAAATATTTTATTAAAAAACTCGATTGAGAGAATACGTTTGATAAAGCCTAAAGAAGGATCAAACGTCAGAAAAAAACAGGTCATCACAAATCTTGTCCTTTCATCGCATGAGGAGCTTAACGATCCACTTCTCCCATCACAATATCAATAGAGCCGAGAATCGCCACAATATCCGCGATTAAGTTCCCTTCAGAAATCGCATCCAAAATCGAGACATTACAAAAAGATGGAGATCGCGCTTTTAAACGATAAGGTAGCCCCTTCCCGTTTGCGATAAGATAGAATCCAAGTTCGCCACGAGCAGATTCAATCGCTTGATAAATTTCGCCCTTGGGACGAATCACGCGTTTGATTTTCGGATCGAGATAGTCGCCCCCCGGTATTTTTTTCAGGGCCTGTTCGACAATTTTAATACTTTCTTCAATTTCACGAACCCGTACAATATAACGATCCCAACAATCGCCTACCGTTCCCATTTCCCCTCGTCCCACCGGAATATCAAAATCGAATCGATCATAGATAGAATAAGGTTTATCCTTGCGAAGATCTCGTTTAACTCCAGAACCACGCAACACAGGACCTGTACATCCATAGTTGATCGCCATCTCGGCAGGGATCACTCCAACATTCGCTGTCCGACGGATAAAAATACCGTTATAGGAGAGCAAATTGTTTATTTCTTTGATTTGGGGTTTGAGATAAGTTAAAAAATCTTGAATTTCGCTTACCATCTGAGGATACATATCGTAAGCCACTCCCCCGATACGAATGTACGCATAATTCAGACGCTGACCCGACAATCGTTCAAAAAATTTCAGAATTTTCTCGCGATCTCGAAAACAATACAAAAAGGGTGTGATCGCGCCTAAATCCAATCCATAGGTTGCAACCGCCAGAAAATGACTTGCGATGCGCTGAAGTTCGGCCACGATGACGCGAATATAAGAGGCGCGTTCCGGAACTTGAACATCCAGAAGCTTTTCAACCGTTAACGCGTACCCGAAATTCATTAGCATAGACGCGATATAATCCATTCGATCGGTATACGGATGGATTTGTAAATAGGTCATATTTTCGGCAATTTTTTCGAAACAACGATGGAGATAACCAATATGGGAAGTCGTTCCATGAACCATTTCTCCATCCGTCTGAATGACGATACGAAACACCCCGTGTGTACTAGGGTGTTGCGGGCCCATATTGAGAAGCATTTCTTCGGTCTTCAGGTCTTGCATGGTGTTGCCTTTCAGGTCAAACAACAGAGATTTTATTTATTTTTTAAGGGTACGAGGAAGCGGAATCGCTTCATCTTCTTCCTGAATCACGTCACACAAAACGCCACGAAATTCTTTGGGGTAGACATAATCTTTGCGAAGCGGATGTCCAACCCAATCTTCATCGCACAAGATCCGCTTAAGATTAGGATGTCCAGTAAAGAGGAGCCCCATCATATCGTAAGCTTCTCGTTCGTGCCAATCTGCGGTTTTCCATAAAGTAGACAGTGTCGGGAGCGAAGGCTCACTCGCTGGAACATCGACTTTTAGGCAGATCCAATGTTTTTTGGAAGTCGACGTCAAATTATAAATACATTGCAAATTTCCCTTTTCGAGATCCACGGCCGTAATGCAATGCAATAAATCAAAGACGAGTTCGGAATCCTCTTTAATAAATTGGGCGATTTCAAGCAAACCATCGCGTTTGACTTTCACCCATCCATCGCCGTCATGAACGACTTCAGTGACAGCATCTCCAAACTTTTGTTTAAGGAGTTCGCGTATCTGTTTTGCTTCCAATTATTTCCCTTTCTTTTTCTTGTGTTTTTTCTTTTGAGAGTCCTTGTGAGGATTGGATTGAGGATTATTTTGAGGAGGAGTCGTTTTATTGGGCGTTTTCTGTTCGACCACAGGAGGTTTAATCAGAGCCTTCTCGACCACAGGAGGTTTAACCACAGCTAACTCATTTTTTTTTTTTCTTCATCTCCGGTTGCGTCCGTTGCTTTTTTGTTCTCGGCAGGAGGAGTGACTTTGTTCTCAGTAGAAACGGTTGGCAAAGCGGCCTCTGCTTTTTTCTTTTCCACAATCCACGCCGCGCAGGTTACGTTTTCCCGAATCATCTTATATTTTTGGGGTTTATGTTGATTAAATGCCGTCATCATTTCCTGTCGCTTTTCAGGTTGGGCTAACCGTTGTTTCTCGTCTTCCGTAAGTTCACCGACCCCATGAAAAATAGGGGCTCCATCATAAATTTTTGGACGAACTCGGCTCCGATCGCGATCCAGCACTTTTTCACGTTTGATCAGTTCCTGAATACGGAAAAGCGCTTCTAAAAATGCCTCGGGTCGCGGAGGACAACCGGGCATATAAATGTCTACCGGGATAATTAAATCAACCCCTTGCACCACATGATAACCAAATTCAAAATAAGGTCCGCCATTGATCGTACAAGCCCCCATCGCAATCACATATTTAGGCTCTGGCATTTGATCGAATAATCGTTTGACCCGCGGAGCCATTTTGTGGGTCACGGTTCCCGCAACGACCATTAAATCCGCTTGTCGTGGAGTGGCTCGGAAAGGGCCACTTCCAAAACGATCTAAATCATATTTGGCCGCACCCACGGCCATCATCTCAATCGCACAACACGCGAGGCCGAAAGTGAGTGGCCAGACCGAAGATTTACGGGACCAATTGATCGCCACGTCAATGTGAGACAAATTGACCAGTTTTTCTAGGGTCGTCAACAAAACGGTATCTTGGAGGGCTTTTACATCGTCAAGCTCTTGGGGAGATGGCTTGATCGGGACATTTTGTGTTAAGACTTGCTCTGTCATCATTGCTCCTCTAAAAAAATTCTGATTCTTTTAAATTATTTTTTTTCTTGCGCCACCAAAGATTTTATCCAATCCAAATCACCCTTGGCCCACACATAGACCAATCCAACTAAAAGAACCATGAGGAAAAAGAGCATTTCGATTAAAACAAATGCTCCTGCCCAATTGGCTTGTGTCCCATAAAGAGACTTAAACACGGTCGCCCAAGGAAAGAGAAAAGCGACTTCTACTTCAAAGATTAAAAAAACCAAAGCAATCGTATAAAAGCGAATATCAAACCGAATCCAAGAATCTCCAACAGGTTCTTCTCCGCACTCATACGTCAATAGTTTATTTGGATTGACTACTTTTGGACGAATGAGACGACTGACTACCGCCACATTCAAAACAACAAATAAAATACCCACGACTACAAACACAAACACTGGAAAAAAATCGAAATAGACCGAATTTTTGTCGCTATTTTGCGCAGTAAATTGTAAGAGTGTAAAAATCATCAAGAACCCCATAATTTTCGGAAAGGAAGAATCATTTATTTTTTTTGTCAATAATCATCACATAGTCATTTCGCGCGCCAGGAAGTCCCCCTTCAATAAGGAGAATATTTTCATCCAGCAATACTTTGATAATTTTGCCATTGACCAAGGTACAGCGATTTCCACCCATTTGGCCTGGCAATTTTTTCCCTTTCCATAAACGGGCAGGATAGGTATGCTGTCCAACGGCTCCCGGATGACGCATCACTTCATGCGCTCCGTGTGAGGCCACGTTTCCAGAAAATTTGAATTTTCGGAAAACGCCCTGAAATCCTCGTCCTTTTTGTTTTCCAATAACATTCACACGTTCACCTTCTTTAAAGATGTCGCATCTTAATTCTTTGCCGACTTCATAATTTTGCAGTTCTTCCGCAGAAAGACGAAGTTCGCGAACAAATCGCTTGGGCGAAGATTTAGCTTTTTTAAAGTGTCCTTGAAGTTGTTTTGTTGTGTTTTTTTCTCGCTTATCCTCAAACCCTAACTGAACGGCGTTATAACTCTCTTTTTCTTGAGTTTTCTTTTGTAAAATCATGCAAGGACCCGCAAGTACTGCGGTCACAGGAATTTCTACACCGTTTTCATTAAAAATCTGGGTCATTCCCAGCTTTTTCCCTAAAATACCTTTCATTCAAACCTCCTTGTAGAGAATAAAATTAGATAAAGGGGCTTCTTGTAGACACCATTTTAAGGAGAAGGAGCCTTGGGTTGTAGAGCCTCGGCCCGCAAATGGGCGGTCCAGCAAAATTGGTCAAATTGTTGATAAATGTTGACAAAAGAGAAACCAGCCTTTATTTCAAAAATCTCAGAAAATAAAGCAATTGGAGCGAGTTCTGTCAAGTCATTCTCAGAATTTCTTTGAATACTTTAGCCATTCGCTCTCGATTACCTCCCTCCAGATTTAGGGTTAAGATAACCTTTTAAGAAAAAAAATTCTAATCCTAAGGTAATATTTTTTCCAGATATTTCCCTAGATAATCGTAGGATTCTAAAACAGGGAATTGTTTTTTACCATAATGCACACCCACAGTCAGGAAAATTCCCACAATCATTAGACTAAGAACCCCTCGAAACAACCGTTTAAAAAGAGAGAGTCGAATTTCCGGATTCTGACGATAGGCCACTTTAAACGCTTTAAATTCTGTGAAACACAGCGTTGAACAAAAAGTTTCTGTTCCTTCACGAATCACACATAATGAACATACGGGACGATGACATTTTCGACAGAACGCTTCCGCTAAAGCGTCCTTATGAGTTAAACAATATTTCGTTGCCGCCATTTTTTTTGCCTTTCACGGTTTTTCGAACGATCAAATTTTTGAGAACTATTTTTTATTCGAAATTTTTTTGGTATTCTTTGAGCACTATTTTAAAGAAAAACAATTTTCTCTCAAGATACACTTTTTAAACAACCTCTTCCTACCATTATTTCAAGGAGCAGTAATGAGTGCAACAACCTATAAAGAAGTGACGGCTCTCGATCGCAAATTTGAAAAAAAATCTTTTGAAAAAACAAACTCCTACGAAAATTGGGAGGTGCTGGTGACTTTATCCGAAATTCCAACTGAGGCTTGGCAAAAAAGTTTTCGAGAACAATGGAAAACCCTTAATACCACCGCAGGGATGTTAAAAACGCCAGAAATTACTTTTAAAAAAGCAGTCCTCTCTGTCAGTGGATTACGCATCGAAACCGCGTCCCTCTTTTCACGAGTCCGCAAGGCGTTAAAACAGCTTAATCAACGAGAGATGGCAAACCAAGAAAAAACGTCTTCGGAAAGTGCCGGCTCTGCTCAAACACCTCCACCGACTACTCTTAAATCTTGACGCGGATCGTCCGCATTCTTTTCAGAGAGGTTCTTTCTTTGCGTCTTCACGGAGTACTTCAGTTAAAAGATCATCAATTTGTAGAATTTCGAGAAGCACAACCTGCAGACGCAAGTCTTGTGCTACAAATGATGCGCCATCTGTTTTTGCAAACGAATAACTTTTTTCGTCAATGGGATGAACTCTCTCCTTCGGTTCCCTCAGAAATGCGAAAATTACAGCAATACCAACAATCGAAAAACTCAATTTTTTTGTTGGTTTTTACCGAAAATCGCGCGATTGGACTCGCAGGACTCGACGGAAAACCCTTTAAACGCGTTAAACATTGCGCCACCCTGTTTATTGGAATTCTTAAAGAATATTGGAGAATGGGCCTCGGAGAACAAATCGTTTCTCAACTCATACAATGGGCCAAGACACAAGACGAACTTCGTAAAATCGAGCTCCATGCACGCGCTCAAAACTTTCCAGCCATCCAACTCTACAAAAAACTAGGCTTTCGCGAAGTCGGGACTCTTTCTGACTCCTTATATATTGAAGGAAAATTTGAAGATGAAGTCATTATGGAACTCTGCTTTCCGAAACCCTTGCCAACAGGAGAATAACTTGTGAGCACTCCCAAGAAACAACATGAACCTCTAGTCCAGAAAATTATTTCCATCTGCAAACAACGAGGATTTATTTTCCAATCTTCTGAAATCTATGGCGGACTCAAAAGCGCTTATGATTACGGGCCAATGGGAATTGAATTAAAACGAAATATTATGAATGAGTGGTGGACTGCGATGGTGTATCGGCGAGAAGATATCTTCGGAATGGATGCCTCTATTCTCATGCACCCTAAAGTATGGGAAGCCTCTGGACATCTCGCTCGCTTCACCGATCCCATAGTCACTTGCTCAAATTGTAAGCAGAAGTTTCGCCCGGACAAACAGCCCATTCGTACTCCGGGCGAAGAAGTCGAATTTGTGGAAGCCGAAAGTCGTAAAAAACGCAAAGGAACTATTTCCGAAAAACATCCTTATGCCTGTCCGGAATGCAACGGGAGCCTCTTTAATGAAACAAGTCAGTTCAATCTGATGTTCCGATCCTCTATTGGTCCCACCGATCCGATCGATCAATTTCTGAATCATATTGAGGGAAAAGCATTTTCAAGAAAAGAGCTTCAAGACAAATTGCAAGAATATTTGCAACCCTCTGTCGTTTATCTTCGCCCGGAAACCGCTCAGGCCATGTTTGTCCAGTTTGGAAATATTTGGGAATCTCAAGCGAAACCCAAGCTCCCTTTTGGAATCGCACAAATGGGAAAATCATTTCGAAATGAAATTACTTCGGAACATTTTGTTTTTCGCACTTGCGAATTTGAACAGATGGAAATGGAGTATTTTATTGAACCCGGTACCCAAGAAAAATGGCTCAAATACTGGTGCGAACAACGGTTAAACTGGTGGAAAGCTCTCGTGAATCATCCCGAAAAACTGAGGCTAAGGGCCCATGAACCTACAGAACTGGCTCACTATAGCGATGCTTGCTTTGATATTGAATACGAATATCCTTGGGGATGGGGAGAACTCGAAGGAATCGCCTCCCGTACCGATTTCGATTTAAAGCAACACGCTCAAGCCTCTAACGCCAAAAATTTAAAATATTTTAATCCTGAGAAACAGGGCGAAGATCGCTGGTATTATCCTTATGTCGTTGAGCCTGCCGCTGGAGCCACACGCGCCACGCTCATGTTTCTCCTCGATGCCTATACCGAAATAGAAGGGCTAGATCGGGAAGGCAACACGAAAAAACGAGAATTCCTGAAGTTGAATCCTCGGCTCGCGCCCTATAAAGTAGCGGTCTTTCCGCTGATTCGTAAAGCAGAACATCAACAATACGCGAGGACAGTGATTGAAAAATTTTTAGCGGCCGGAATTCACGGGAAATATGACGAAACGTCTGCGATCGGAAAACGTTATGCTCGCCATGACGAAATCGGAACTCCATTTTGTCTCACCATCGACGATGAAACCCTCTCGGGAGAAAACAAAGATACCGTGACTCTTCGTTATCGAGACACGACTGAGCAGATTCGTATTTCGATTGATCGCGCCGTGAGCGAAGTTGTTAAACGTCTTCACGAACAAGATTAAGGACACATATCTAAATCCTTACACACCCCTAAATCCCCTCTGGAGAGGGGACTTTAAGAGGAGGAGCATTAATAGATCCACAAGTCTTTTTGTCGTTGCGAACGAAGTGAAGCAACCTCCGAAAGGCTTGAAATCTGCGGAGGAGGGTTTTTAAAGGAGAAGCAATTACGGTTAGATCCAGCCGAGTTGCGTGAAGGTTATTAATGCAACACAATCGAAAGTGAGTATTCCGCCGACCGTGAGTAGTTGAGCCTTTCGGCTCGCCATATCATGGACCCAGAAGGCGACCAGAAAAAAGGGCATATAGCCGATCAGAAAAATAAAAATAGGGCAGTGCGAGTTCCACCACGAATACTCCCAAGTCAGCGCTCCCGCAGCATTTAAAAGAAGCTCGACCCCGACACAAAACGCGCTATGGCTCATCGCAAAAAAAAGACGATTGGGAAGCCCCATTATTTTTAGATTTTTGTCGGGGGGAAGCATTTTGGAATACGCAACACCTGCGACCGCAAACATAAAACAGATCTCAATATTTAAACCAATGAGTATCAAATAGGACGTTTTCCCCGGAGTGCCCCACACCGGAGCATATTGCGTAAAGTGAAAAACCAATCCGTTCCAAATCTCGTTGAACCCATCCATCCCCCAAAAGGCGAGTCCGGCGAGAACTGTGTTCCAATTTTTTTTCTCGATTTCGACCGCATAAACATAGACGACAAACGCCAATAAGGTAATAGCGTACCACTCAAATTGACTCCCATCTCTTAAGATTTTTAGGGCTTGTAACGACGATTCTGTCCCCATTGATTCCTCCTTGATCACGAAGTAGAGATATAGCCTAGGAAATGAACCGCTGGTAATCGTTCTCCACGAGCATACGCTCTAGCAATCTGATCGGCTCGTCGCAAGGGTTCAGAAATACGATATTTTGGAGAAAGTTCTAAAACAATATCGATGGCACAAGATAAGTTGAGCCGATGCCCAGCACTCACAAAAACTGGCCGAACCTTGAATTGAGTCCGCAAGATAGCACCCACCGTTTCCTCTTGGTGTTTGATCCAAGATCGATCTCCACGATGGATTCCCGGCGTCTCTTCATAGGGGAGCAAAGATTCTTTAGCGCAACCAATGCTGGGAACTTCCGTATGAATTCCAATCCAACAGGCCACGCCAAAACGTCGCGGGTGCGCCAGTCCATGACCATCAATTAAGATCAACTGAGGATTCAAGTGATATTTTTTCTGAACGGTTTGGATCACTCTCAACAGCGGAGGACCCTCTCGAAAACAAAAATATTGTGGAATATATTCGCATTCCACCGGAGTAATTCCCACATAGATTTGATACGATTCTTCTCCCCATTTTTGGACATCAAGCGCAACAAACGCTTGATCTTTCACATATTGGATATCTAATGAAAAAATCACATCTCCTTTTTGTGGAGCGTAACCGCTCTGTTCTGGAGGAATAAAAACCTTTTTTGCTAATACTGTCTGTAATTCAGCCAACCGTTCTATTTCGCTCATAAAATCTCACTAAAAAAAGATTCCAGATTCAGGATTTTTGGAGGGGAACCTGTGCCTGAAGTTCTAACGGAAAATGGAGATCCTTTTTGAAAAAAGGAAGTGCGATTTGGATCACAAAATTTCCAGAAAGTTTACAATTTAAGGGCTGATTCCCCGTTAATAGAGTATAAACGGAACGTCCCATTTGAAGAAAACTAAGCGAAATCGGAACGGAAATAGTGTTTTCTTTTTTCGCCTCTAGTGAAATACTGGAATTCGTTTCAACCCACGGCTGATTCTGAACTAAAAATTGATAACGGAACTCCGGAAGCGAGAGGGCAAAGGTATTTGGATTTTTAATGTTCATTTCCAAAACAAGTTCCGCTTTCGTCAAGCTAATATCGTTCAACCGTAAGGTCTTGATCTGAAATTCCGGAATTTTGGGCAGAGGGATATCGCCTTCTTTTTCTAGCGGGATCTCCACTCTTCCCAGCAGAGGAACATCAAATCCGAAATGAGTAAATAAGTGATAACGCAACGTATCTTGTTGACTCAATTCTTTGACAATTTGGAAGACCTCTTGAAATCGAATTTGTACAGGAACTTCAAATTTACTAGACATCAGAGCGTCAATCGATTGAGGAGTTTTTTGCTCGCTTTTCAACAAGGAGTGCCCATAGAGTTGAAAATCATGGTCCCAATTAGACAAAGTAATCCCAATTCGATTCGGGTTATGAACTTTTAGATCAAAAGCAAGCTGTACCGATTCAAAATCCATAGAGAGGAACCGGACCGCTTCCAGCTCCACTTCTGGTTTTTGCATGGAGACACACCCGACAACATTAAATAAAATCACAAGATAAAAAAATAGACAATTTATTTTCATAAAATCCTTTCGTGGTTTGACTAAGTATTCTACCTCTAACAAGAAAAATTTTCTGGATTTTAAAAACTATTCGTTTTTTATGCAATCGGGTTGGCTTTACTCTCCTAAAACATTATGATATCTTAAATTCATCATTTTGTACGATGGACAAAGGAAAAATAGGTCTGTATTGAATACACTGGCTGTTTAGACAGGATCGATTTTGTGAGCGAATCCGAAAAAAAACCGTTTATCCTTGTTGAAAATGTCTTATTGGATTCAGAACTAGATTTTATCTGGAAATTTTTGAAGGCGAGCCAAAAGATTTTTGTGTCTACGGCATTTGAGGGACATCCCGAGATTCGAAAGAGCCATGTACTCACCATTGAAAGTTTACCTATTTTTGAATTATTGGCGCCTAAACTGATTCCCTTGATGTTCGAAGCCGCTTCCTCTTTTAATATTAAAACTCCTCTCAATTGGGTGAATATCGAATACCAATGCACCCGTTCAGGAAATGGGGAATTTTATCGGGCGCACCGCGACCGCGCTTCGGAAGAAATTAAAGAAGTGCCGACCATTCAATTTAAACGCCCCAAAAAACAAAAAAAGAAGCTCAAAAAAAATATTACGATCAAAGATCCTCATCTTCGAGCGCTGACCTATGTCTATTACTTCCATAAGCCGGGCGTTTTTACCGGCGGAGAATTGTGGATGGAGCCGGATTATACTTTACAAATGCCCCACAATTCGCTGATTCTCTTTAATCCACGTGTACTTCATGCGGTCCGAGTGGTGAATTCCGACGACAATGCCGAATGGCTGGATGCTCGGTGGACTCTCAACGGATGGGTTTCTGAGTACCAAATGGAACCCGAAGATTTTCTGACCCAAAAACTCAACGAAATTCGTGAAGAAGGAGAAGCGACCGAAAAAGAGTTAGAGACTGAAAAAGAAAAATCTTCTGGTGCCACGCTCACGCTTAAGCCCCCCTTAGAAACCTCTGGATGGGTGGCTCCGATTCAACGGAAATCTCGTCGCTGTTTAACCGATTTTCTCGAACATTAATTATTTCTCATGATTAAATCAATAAAATCTTATTTTTTAGCCCTTGCCTGTGAACAGCTTCGTGATTCCAGAATCTACACAGAAGGTTTCAATTCCTTAAAATCGGTGATGGATCAACTGAATGCGATGGACTGGAACCTTGCGGAAAAAATGGCCACTTTAGATCGTCATCGGGACTGGTCCTTTGAGCCTATTTATACGGCTCCCGAATTCGAGATTAATCTTTTAATGATTCCTCAAGGTCGAGGGATTCCCTTACACGATCATCCCCAAATGAAGGTGTGGTTAAAAGTTCTTTGGGGAACCCTCTCTGTGCAATCCTATGATTGGGCAGAAGATTATCCGTATGAAGGGTTGGCTCACTTAACGCAACGAGCCACTTGTAATGGGGCCACCGAAACACTCTGTATTACACCCAAGCAGTACAATCTTCACGAAATTTATGCAACAGAGAATTGCGCGTTTTTAGATGTATTATTCCCCCCTTATTCTGACGAACGTCCTTGCCATTATTATCAAAAAAAAGGATCCCTTCATCGAAACGGAGAGCGTTTATTTCGGCTTGTATCCGAGTAGCTTCGCTCTTTCAGAAAAAGGAAGAACCCTTTTAAAGGTCACTCATAAAAAGAACTCCCTCGGTTAATAATAAGCCTTGATTATCCATCATTGGAGAAGTAAAGGAGACTATCGGAAGAGTAAGAATTTCAAAAAAGTTTCCTTGAATACGCCCTTTACATCGTCCAACAATTTTGCCTTTAGAGACTAAAGCCGCGTTTGGAACTGCTAGAGAAAAGGATCCGGTAGTTGCGTCTTGTGTATGCAAGCCTAAAGCGCTATCAATAAAGAGGAAATCCTCTTCCAGATGATCCCACTGTTCTTCTCTTTTTGTTTGCCAAACTAATCCTGACGGTTCTGGCAAGGGTGTTGGAGCGCAATGCAAAAGTGAGGCCCCTTTTAAATCGGCAATGGTATTCATGAGCTTCCCTTCAGAAATTAGATCCAAATTTTGGCCAACGGTCCCGTCGGTGTTGAGTCGAAATGAGGCGATATGATAGTCACGCAAACCTTCAAAACGCAAATTTAATTGCGATGAAAACAGTTTTTCTTGTGCTTTGACTTTTTCTGTCGAAAAACAGGAAAGCCCTAAAGCGACTTGATGTGCTGAGAGGTTACTAAAAATGTATTTTTGAACCAAACTTCCGGCAAAAGAATCCGAAAAAACGATAGGGATTTGAGCGCGAGGGGGTTTTAATTCTTGATGTAAGGGTTCAACCGATTCCGAAAGACGTAGGGAACGTTCTTCAATTTGATTCGACTCTAATTGCATACGTGAACGTGTTGAAAAGCCCCAGAGTCCATCGACTTGAGCATAAACAGAGGTAGAAGTCGACTCCGTATTTAATTGCCAACCCTCGCTATGATGAACTTGAATTTGGGTATACCGCGCTTCCGCTTTTCCACTGAGAGAGACTTTTGGTCGTACCCTATGTTGAATGATTTTTAGCATTTCAACTAGCGGAGTCGCTTTTCCTTCTACTTGGCTCCGTAATTCTGGAGAGAAGACTTTAACGACAGGTAAATTTTTTCGCTCTGGAAAATAAGGAGGGGATTCTTCTGAAATCGCTAGTGCGAGAAGTTTTGGAAGAATGTGTTCGTTTTCGATTTCCGAACGAGAAAGCGAGTTTCTGACCACTTTTTGACCTTCAAGCTCCAAGAGAAGTTGCGCACTTTGAGAGCGTTTTTTGTTTGGAGGGTTATAAACTCCCCCGATTTGTGAATTTTGGAGACCAATCGAAAGGGACTCTTGATCAATAATGGCACAAAACCAACGTTTGATTTGTCCCTTGGCTTGGGCTGTTGTTAAAATTTGGATTAAATTCATCGGCTTGATACCCTAAAACCAGTTCCTACTTGAAACAATAATAACTGAGGTCCACCCCCACTAGAGGGCACTCCTTGACCCGATTTTCCGCAAGTCCCCTGTCGAAAAATCGTGAGATCGCCGAACCCGCCAACAATATTTTTCAAAGTTTTCAAGACTTCCCCGCTCCATTGGCCTCCGCGATGAAGTGTGGATCCTTCTTGGGTATGATAATACATTCCTTGACATTGAAATACATATTCGCCGATCAAGGTATTCACTTGTCCACCGCGATATCCCATCAACTGAAGTACTCGATCTTTTTCAGTAATCCAGCCGCTTTCCAAAAGGCTTTTTCTAACCTCTTCTGGATCTTCTGGATCTTTTAAACCGGGGCGCGTTTGCTCTAGCTTGAAATGAATATTACTCATCCGAGGTAACGGAGGGTGAGCAAAACTTTCCACCCTAGCACTTCCTTGCGCCTCCGCTTGAATGGCGTTTGCCGTATGTAAATCAGCCAAGGCGTGTTGCAAAGTACCATTTTTGACTAGATAAACCTCATTTCGAATTTCTCCGTTCGCGCTCAACGGGGCATAGGCCCAGTCTCCTTCCACACTTTTGTCAATAATATGAACAAACGGTGGAGCGACTTGAATTCCGGTACGATATTTTCGATCCATACTCAAGACAGAACCTTCTCGAACCAGATCACTTTCGGACGAATGTCCAAAGGCTTCATGAGCCAGTCCTTTGGCTAATCCTGCGTCAATCAGTAAAAAATCGAATTTTTGGCGACAGGGTTCTGAACGCAACAGATCTTTCAATCGATCTCGGTTACGCAGAATAAAAGGGAGGGAATGTCGAGAGCGGATCGCGTCACGATGATCTCCGCAAACAGGTTCAGACCATGAAATCGTTTTGCCATTTTCGCCATGGTAGGTAAAGGAGTGATGAAGCGAGATTCGAGGAACATTGAACCAGACATCGCTTCCATCTTTTCGTAAAATGCGCCAGACTTCTTCAATTTCTTCCACCGAGGTGTTTACTTTGATATCTTCATGAATTAAAGAAGAATGCATTTCTTGAGCAAAAGCAATCAGCGATTTTTCGTTTAGATTCAGAGCGGGTCGCTCAATCTGAGTCCGAAGCGGTTCTAAGGATTCAAGCGCTCTCGACGGATCTTCGAGATATTTTTCGGTATTTTCTAATAAGGTTAATGCTTCGTGAACGAGTGTTTTACAAATTTCTGGATTCAGGGAGTCTTCGCTCACCAGAACACTTTTTCCTTCAGCACTAAACGTTTGGAGTCCCATTCCTGAGAGAACTTCACGATCGAGGGTGTCGACTTTTCCATCGACCAGATTTACGTACAGACTTTCTTTATGTTGCAAACGCAACACTGAATTCGCGGGTAAAGATTGACTGGCGCTGAACCAGACTTGAGAAGGAAAATCTTGAAGTTTTTTCATAAAACTTACACTTCTCCTGAAAATAAGAATGGAGCAAATCACAATGAGGCGATATTCTTTTGAAATCTAGGCTTATTGTATCCGCATATTTGCTGATGAAAAGAGTTTGAGCAAAGGGTTTCTAAGAAAATTGTTTTCGTTGACATTCGGTAAAGCCATTTGGATAATGGGCACTTCGCACGAATCACTCTTTTCCGTATTTATTGTGATAAAGGATATTCTATGACTTCCTCTTTATCTCATTCTCACCGGAGTATGAATAAGCTTTTTTTAATCGTTTTTTTGCTCGTTTTAATTATTATTGCTGGCGGGTTTTACTTCGTGTTTATCTTGAAAAAAATACAAAAACCCTCTATATCCTCAGGAAATTCTCGCTTGACCCAAGTCACTTTTGAATCGATCGATCTCGCCTTTGATGTGACGATCGAAAATCCAAACAAACTTTCGCTCACGATTCGGGGATTTGATTATGAGTTAATAATGGACGGAAAAAGCGTCCTTACGGGGAAACAAGAGAAATCAATTACACTCGTAGAAAAAGGAAAAACCACGATAGAAATTCCTGTTAATTTGCAATTTCAAAAAATTTATAGCGTTGTCCAATCCGTTCAGGACAAGAAAGAAATTCCGCTTCAGACAAAAATTACCGTAGGGATTGAATTGCCTGCTTGGGGAAAAGTAAAAATCCCCATTGAACCCCCTAGCCTCTCGATTCCTATGATTCAAATACCCCTAGTAAAAAATGTCGAGCTGAAAAAGAAGAGCGTAAATATCTTGAAAGGGGCCGAACTGGAGTTGATTTTACAATTAGAAAATCCAAATGATCTCCCTCTGGAACTAAAACAATTCACTTATACCTTTTCTGTAAGCCAGAACGCATGGGTAAAAGGACAAGAATCTAAAGGGATTCCGTTTAAAAAAGGAGATCAGAATTTCTTGACGATTCCGATGAACATTAATTTGATGAGTATGGGCGGAACCGCTAAAGATTTGATCATGGGCGGAAAAGCTCTAGATTATGTTTTAGAAGCTGAACTTGAGTTCAAAACAACTCTTCCTTCCGTTCCAATACTACGTTGGAAAATAAATAAAAGCGGTCAGACCACAATTCATTGAATCATGGGCTCATGAAACGTCGAGATATCTTTATTTTTTTCTCGCTTTCGGTTCTTTATATCGTCTTCATTATTCCTCACTGGAATTATGATATTGATGATGCATTTATTAGTTACCGTTACGCGGAGAATTTTCGTAACGGTGGCGAATTTGCTTACAATCCAGCACATCGAGAAGAGGGATACACCAGTTTTCTCTGGATTATTTTGCTCGCCATTATTTCCGGTATCGTTCCAATAATATACGCTTCCAAAGTCATTGCGACCCTTTCCGTGTTAGGGATCGGATTTTGGTTCTTGCAGATATCAAAGACTCCTTCTATGGCGATGGTGGCTTTCGCCCTATGGTTGTGTCTTCCAATTACCTGGATGAACGGCGTGAATGGGATGGAAACGGTATTCTATACTTTTTTCCTTACCGGTTGTACCACATTCGCTTTGCAATGGTTAGAGTCTCCTTCAGAAAAAAAAGCTTGGTTCTGGAGCTTATTTGCATTGCTCAGTGGACTCACACGACCCGAAGGAAATCTCTTTGCGGGGTTCCTTCTGCTAACGCTTCTAGTCTCCAAATCCCGTCGAATGCTCCTGCTTCCTCTTTGTGTTTATGCGGGGATTGGTCTTGTGTATTTTATCGGACGTCTCTTTTATTTTGATTATCCCTTGGCCCAGCCTTGGCCCAATCCATTTCTCTTTAAAGTCGCTACCGGAGAGTTATTCAAATCCAAAGGATTAATCTATGTGCGTGATTTTCTTCGGGAGCCTCTTTTTCCTATTTTATTTTTTATTATTTATACCCATTTTTCTCGTCAGGCCCATTCTCAACGACTGCTTGTCACTGGAATCGCAGTGGCAGGGTATCTACTCTTTTTCTTTACGGTAGAGCCGATTGTAGAATATTTTTATCGGTTTTTAATTCCGGTGGTTCCTGTTCTTCTGTTAGCGAGTCTTCCTAAGAGTGAACTCTCCAAAAACGCCATGAAAACAACTTTATTTGTTGCGGGGGCTTGCATTCTTTTGGGGTGGTGGAGTGAATGGCAAAAGCAATCGATTTCAGGGCTAACCTCCTATTTTTCAACGCCATTAAAACGAACTCATCAGCCTATAGGAAAAGCGTTATCGTCTTTTAAAAAGCAGGGCTATGTTTTAGGAGTTTCGGATGCGGGGGTTCTTCCTTATTATGCTCAATGGCAAACGCTTGATTTAGTGGGCTTAAATTACCGCCCTTATTTGCTCCAAAAAATAACGCTCTCGGAATTTTTTAAAAATCCGCCAACCGTTTTAATTCTCCATGATCACTCTCGTGGTTCCCCTTGTAATATTCCAATTGAACTTCTTTTAACAAGTCAGGGAAAAACGGAATTCTCTCGTTATTATGAACGGATGGGTCTATTTTTTCATCGAAGTGATTTAGATATGGGAGCTTATATTCTGAAAGACTGTCCTGATAAAGACGCGATAAAAAAGGCAATTCGGCTGGAAGTCGAAAAAGCGCAATCGCTCTATTCACAACAGAAGCGGAAAGAATAAAAAGTGGGCAAAACCAGAATTGAACTGGTGACACACGGATTTTCAGTCCGTTGCTCTACCGACTGAGCTATTTGCCCATAAAAACATCAAATTAAATGAACTGGATATAATACCATATTTTTTGAAAGAATCAAGAGGAACCCTTAAATTTTCGGAAAATGATCTCTGAGCGATTGAAATTGATGAATATCGCGCTGAATTTGTTGGGTCAGTTCCTCAGTGCTAGAAAACTTTTTTTCGCTTCTAAGGTGGTGACGAATTTGAACTTCAAGGGATTGACCATAGAGATCTCCTTGAAAACCTAAGAGATGCACTTCCACACGTAATTCAGGGGCTACAGAAACCGTAGGACGAGTTCCAATATTTAAGACTCCCTGAAAACATTGATGATTCGGCAAAACGACATGGACTCCGTAAACACCATTTTTGGGGAGAAATTGATTTGTTTGTAAATTTGCGGTAGGAAAGTGAAGCGTGCGACCTAGGCGATCTCCAGAGATTACCGTTCCATAAATCGTATAAGATCTTCCTAATAAACGATTGGCAAGTTCTATTTCTCCGTTGGCAAGACAGTTTCGAATCCGAAAGGAAGAGACGGCTTCTCCGCCGACCGTATATTCTGGAAATTCTCGTGCGATAAACCCTGCCTGTTGACCCCACGAGTTGAGTAATTGAAAATTTCCTTTTCCTTGATATCCAAAACGGCTATTATAGCCAAATAAAATGCCACTCATCTTCAGTCGATCCAGTAAAATTTGCTGAACAAATTGTGTTGCATTGAGCTGAGAGAATTGCTCATCAAACGGTAGATAAAGATAGGTAGTAATTCCAATGTTTTCTAAGAATTGTTTCCGAATCGCAAGCGGGAGTAAGGGTTTAGGTTCTTCTTTTTTTTGAAGAAAGGCTTGAGGATTATTGCGAAACGAGAGAATAAGGGTAGGCGTGTCCGTTTCGTTTGCCCAAGCGACCAAGTTTTGGAGAAGGTGATAATGCCCAAGATGTAACGAGTCAAATTTTCCAAAAGTAAGGTAGGTACCAGAATCCGGTTGAATCTCGTTTAAGGAGGAAAAAAATTTCATAAACGAAAATACATCCTTTTCTGGAATCAAAAGAAAGCTTTTGATTTTATCGAATAGAGGTCAAACGTGATTTTGAATTTTGTTGAATTGATTTATAGTGCTTCTGAAGTTTTTTTAATTCGGGTTGTGCTAAAGTCACGTCTTGCGGTTCCATTTTTTCAGTAAACAAAACCCCATTTAAATGATCGATTTCGTGTTGAATCACACGGGCATGAAAATCTTCTGCTTCAAAAGTTTTTAGCTCTCCTTGAAGTGTCAGCGTTTCTACTTTAATCCAGTGAAAACGAGAAACTTCACCGACAATCTCAGGAAAACTTAAACATCCTTCTGTCCCCAAGTCGTTTCCTTCTTGAGCCAGAATTTTAGGGTTAATCAAAACGATACAATCTTCCATTTTATCGGTATGATTGTAGACCAGAACTCTTTTACTGACACCAATTTGAGGCGCGGCGAGTCCACATCCTTTATATTTGAACATCGCTTGGAACATTTCATCCACAAATTCTTCCAAACGAGCATCGATTTTTTCTATAGGTTGAGCAATCTTTTTTAGTAGCGGGTCAGGATAATAAACAAGATTCATAAGTTCACCGATTTGGAAAATGGGATAAGATTAATATTAGATTAAAAAGATCTTACTTTCAAAATGTGGATTGTCGAGTTTCTGTAACTATTTTATCATAATTTTTGAAGAAAAAAGACCAAAAACTTGACAGATCTTTTTGAAAATGGATAATAACTTTTATTGTGAGTTTAAACCAAACAATGGAAATAGTTCGGTTTTAACCTTATTCCACCCCCAGAATTTCTGCATAAAATAAGTTTTAAGGTGGGCTTTTCGAGGAAAAACCTTTTTAGATCTTCCTTGAAACAAGAGATTTTTTTTAAATCTAAAAGAAAAATAAAAGAATCAAATTCGTCCTTGAGGATTTTATTTAGAAAGGCATAGCTGGATGGATGTCAGTAAATTACATGCCCGTGCCGAAGACGCCATAAAGAAAAATAATTTGGATTATGCCATTGAGATTTATAAGACCCAAATCTTAACGATGTATCCAAATGATGTGAAAGCACGTAAGTCTCTTAGAGCTTGTCAAATAAAAAAACACACCCCAAAATTTCCAAAAGCAGGTTTGACTGGAATGAAAATTCAAGCCTCTATTAAGGGGGCTAAGATGACAAAAAACTGGGATAAAGTCATCCAAGAATGTGAAAATTTTTTAAACCTTGAACCTAAAAATATTGGGGTCAGTCTGGAACTCGCTCAAGCTTGCAAAGAAGCAGGACACCTCGATAGTGGTATTGCCTCCTTGCAATTTATTGTGGATATGGTGGAAAAAAATAATTTTGAGGTCCATCTTTTGATGGGACAACTTTGCATCGAAAAGGGCGATCATAAAATGGCAGAACAATGCTTCTTGGTCTGCAAAAAATTGAACCCTAACCATCGAGATGTCGATCGATTATTAAAAGAATCGTCCGCTCAACTCACGATGCGCGCCGGCTACGATAGCGAAAATACTCGAGACGCGATGAAGGATCAATCCGAAAACTTATTTTTAGAAATGATGCAAAAGAAGCTTCATTCGGATGAGGAAAGAGAGACTCTCCTCAAAATGCTCGACAAACAAATGGAGCTTGAACCTAAAAATAAAAAGCGTTATTTGCGTAAAAAAGCAGAAATGCTGGGCGATTCTAAAAAATTTAAGGAGTCCATTGAACTCTACGAACAGCTAGTGCAAATCGACCCTACAAACCCCGATTTCATCAATATTATCGGTGAGTTGAAAATTAAACAGTATGAACATTCTCTAGATAAATTGAATCGAGCCCTTGAAAAAGATCCTAAAAATTTAGAATATCTCGATAAACGTAAAAAATTAGCGGCTAAAATTGATGAATTGAGGTTGGAAGAACTGGAACGTAAAGTGAAAGCACAACCTAACGATATGGCTTTCCGCTATCACCTCGGCGAAACTTATCTCCGCTTAGGACGTGCCTCAGAAGCGATCGGACACTTTCAAATGTCGATCAAAGATTCCACTCTCAAACAAAAATCCCAAATGGCAATGGGTCGATGCTGGATGACTGAAAAAGAACCCGAAATGGCGATTGAAAACTTTCGTCAGGCCCTCGGTGAAGACAATACACTCACTGAAATCACGAAGGAAATTCTTTATCATCTTGCCGATGCTTATGAAAAAGCAGGCAATAAAGATGAAGCAGAAAAACACTTTAAACAAATTATGAAAGAAGATATCTCGTTTCGCGATGTTCGCGATCGTATCAAAAAACTTAAAGATTAACCCTGTTCAAAAATGTTTTGTAGTTCTTTAAAGGAGATCTAAATTTATGGCGTGGTCAAACCAAGCTAGAAAACGTATCCGTCAAAATGAAAAAAGAAGAATCGCAAATCGTTCGCTTAAATCTTCGATTAAAACTCATATGAAAAATGCGACGATGGCTTTTCAAGATGCCGCTGTTTCTCGACAAGATGCCGAAAAACAACTTTCGATTATTAACGCAAATCTGGATAAAGCCGCTCGACATCATATCATTCATCGAAATAAAGCCGCTCGATTGAAATCAAAAATGTCTCTGGCTCTTAATAAAACAAAACCCTTAACAAAAGTATCCTAAGTTAACACCTCAAGAAAATACGCCACTAAATCCACTATTCACAATAAATTTAGTGGCGTATGATGAGTTTTCTCATCGTCCCATGAAATCAAAACAACAAAAAGAACTTGAGTTTGCCCAAAATGTCCTGAATTGGGACAAAGATTATATTAATCAAGACGAAAATCGGACTTGGATTCTTCTCGGAGACGATGTTGCCCGAATTGAAGAACTTTATTATGATCCCGGCTCTCAACTCTTTCATTTTTTCGGAACCCAAATCATTAACGAGCATTCGACGGCGTATCAACGTTGGTTCAATGATCAAGAAAAAGAAATTTTTGACCCCACCCTCGGTTTTATTGTCCTGCTCGAAGAACCCGAAGAATTGTTCAATTCGTTACTCCAACAAGAAGCCCTTAATGTGGAAGAGGACTCCTCACTCGAATTCCTAGAATGGAACATCTCGACCTACGCTCGAGGAAAGCAATGGATACAACGCTTGGAAAGCGGACTTTATTTCGCGTTACGAGTGGATGAATGTAATCTCGTTCATTATGAAATTACTCCGCATCCTAAAGAAGCGGAAAAGAAACTTGGAAAAAAACTGCATAAACGAAAGAAATCCTCTTGATCTCGGCAGTCATTACCGCGGCTGGAAGCGGAACCCGAATGAAGGCTCCAGTCAATAAAATTTTCCTCCCTATTGCCGAAAAACCAATCCTTTATTGGACCCTTTCTCGTATTGCCCAAATCCCTTCATTAATAGAAATCGTTCTCGTCTATCACTCCAAAGAAGAAGTCACGCTAAGAAATTTAATCGCAACTATTTTTTCGCCCGTTCCTATCCTCTTGGTCGAAGGGGGCCTCCGTCGTCAGGACTCTCTCGCTAATGGAGCGCGATCCACAAATTCACACGCGAACTATCTCCTTTTGCATGACGCAGTCCGACCCTTTTGTCAGCAGTCTAGACTCCTTCAAGTTTGTCACGCCGCTCAAAAAACCGGCGCTTCTCTTCTCGTCGAACCGATTACCAGTACCGTAAAAAGAAAGAAAGGCGAGTTTCTCGAAACCCTCGATCGATCGCATCTCTATTTGGCACAAACCCCCCAAGTCATTCGTCGCGATCTCTATTTAAAAGCGATTGAAGCAATGTACCAGTTTTCTTGGGATGTCACCGATGATATCAGTCTTGTCGAACAATTGAAACATCCCGTTCAAACGGTTGAAGGCGATTCCTATAATATCAAAATTACTTTTCCTACCGATCTGCCGCTCGCCAATTTCATTCATCAACATTATTTTCAATCGACCATTCTTCCTTCAGAGAAAGGAACCTCGTGAGAGTGGGTCTTGGTTTTGATATCCATCGCTTGGTATCGGGTCGCCCTCTTCTCCTCGGTGGTGTTCAGATTCCTTATGAAAAAGGACTCTTGGGACATTCCGATGGGGATGCTCTGCTTCATGCGATGATTGATGCGCTCCTTGGAGCCGCGGGTCAAGGCGATATTGGCGATTGGTTCTCGGATCAAGATCCCGCAAATCGAGGACGCGATTCCTCAGAAATGGCAAAATTGGTTTTGCGTCAAATTCAACAAAGTGGCTTTCAAATTGATTATTTTGACACCATTATTTTTGCTGAAGCGCCCAAAATTGCTCCTATAAAACAATCCATTCGCCAGAAACTCTCCCAAATTTTTGAAATTGAAATCCAAGCCATAAATCTTAAAGCGAAAACAATGGAAAAACTGGGTCCAATTGGACAAGGCGAGGCGATAGCCGCTCAAGCAATTGTGCTCCTTCGCCAAGAAAAACTCTCTTTGTCGGTTTAATTCGTTTCTTTTTTATCAAGGACTTCTTATGGGATGGATCGTTCATGGAATCGCATTAGTATTCGTTTTACTTGGAGCCTACTCTTGGTTCGCGTTGGGTGAACTCAATACCTTTCAAAAAATCTGTTATGTTATTGGATCGATTCTGAGTTTGTCAAGTTTTTTCGTTTCGGGTCCATTTTCCTTACTCGGGGCTTCTTTTGGCAGTTTATTTATTTGTATTTCTTGTTATAATGAAATGCGGGAATACTGGTCAAGATAAGAAAACGGGTTCTCTCTCTAGTCATAAAGTCTTTTTTCATAGGAATTTGGATGAGTCCAGATCCAGACCATAAAATTCATACGATTACATTTCCCAATGGACAAAAATATGTTGGAGAAATGAAAAACGGAAAAATGCACGGAAAAGGGAAGATGTCCAGCCCAGAAGGCCCTACCTATGAAGGCGATTGGGAACAGGGCGTTATGCACGGCTACGGAACCTTGACTTGGCCCGGGGGGAACAACGAATCGGGTTGGTGGGAACGCGGAAAATTCAAAGGCGAGACTCCTCCTGAAGGACAAAGTACTCCCCCTTCAAAACCTTCCACTTCTTCTCCTTCCCCTTTGATCGCGGCCTCAGAATCTAAAGAGCTTGTTTCCGAATTAAAATCAGAGGTTACTCGCTCTCCGTCTGTCCTAAATTTCGAAGATTCTTACCACTATACGATTAAAAAGCCACCCGCTTCAAAACCAGCCTTATCTGATACCCATGTAAAAAAGTCGCCTCCGTTAAAAGATATTCTTCCCACTTCCAAATCTTCGGGATCTTCCTCTGATTCCAATATTACCAAATTTTTCGATTACGATTATACGGTAAAAAAACCGTCCATTTCTACAGCCACTACCGAAGAGTCTAAGCCTCAAATCGTTCCAGCGACCTCCTCTTTTAATATTAAAGTGCCTTCCAAAAGTAATCCGCCATCGTCTTCGGAAATCCTGAAAAAATCAGATTCTGCTCTAGAATTTAAAGCAACAGATCCAGAAGCTAAAATCGCGGCCTCTGAAACGAAGCCCAAAAACGAAGGTGGGAAAAACGAGATGAAAACCATCACGTTTCCCAATGGGCAGAAATATATCGGAGAAATGAAGAACGGCAAAATGCACGGGAAAGGAAAAATGTCTAGCCCCGATGGCCCTACCTTTGAAGGCGATTGGGAACAGGGCGTTATGCACGGCTACGGAACTTTGACTTGGCCCGGAGGGAACAACGAATCGGGTTGGTGGGAACGCGGAAAATTCAAAGGCGAGACTCCTCCTGAAGGACAAAGTACTCCCCCTTCAAAACCTTCCACTTCTTCTCCTTCCCCTTTGATCGCGGCCTCAGAATCTAAAGAGCTTGTTTCCGAATTAAAATCAGAGGTCATTCGCTCTCCATCTGCCCTAAATTTCGAAGATTCTTACAACTACACAATTAAAAAGCCACCCGCTTCAAAACCAGCCTTCTCCGAATCCAAGATCGCTTCTCCTTCACCCGCTCTTTCTCCTATATCTCCTATAAGTTCTACAGGAGCCTATGACTACAAAGTAAAAAAATCGTCTCCATTGAAGGATATTCTCCCTACACCGAAATCTTCGGGATCCTCCGCTGATTCTAATATCACCAAATTTTACGATTATAGCGCTAAAAAACCATCGTCCTCTAAATCAGAAGAAACGGTATTTGCGCCCGATCTGGATCCAATTCCTCCAGAACTTCCTCTCAAACCCCCTAAAAATAATCCATTCTCCCCTTCGGAAATCCTGAAAAAATCAGATTTTGTACCAGAATTTAAAGCAACAGTTCCAAAAACTAATGTGAGCAATACAGACACTAAAACGATTAACGAGGGCGGGAAAAACGAGATGAAAACCATCACGTTTCCCAATGGACAGAAATACGTCGGAGAAATGAAGAACGGCAAAATGCATGGAAAAGGAAAAATGTCCAGCCCCGATGGCCCTACCTACGAAGGCGATTGGGGAAATGGCGTTATGCATGGTTACGGAACCTTGACTTGGCCCGGGGGGAACAACGAATCGGGTTGGTGGGAACGCGGAAAATTCAAAGGCGAGACTCCTCCTGAATCCTTGTAATTCCACAGAATTTTCATAAAATGGCTAAACTTTTTTGTGGATATCCCGTTTGATTCTGTCTCCTTCCACAATATCCTATGTTCAATTTTTCAGCTAAGAAAGTCGAGGATCTCAACCATGGGAAAATCCAAAAAAACAAACGAACCCGATCTCCCGAAAGAAGTACCTATAAAAGAAGTCAAACGCCGCGATAAAATAGCGGACGCATTAAAAGGGAAGGCGGGGCAAACCTGTTTTATTCAAGGCTGGGTACGTACTAAAAGTGACTTCAAAGAACGAACCTTTATTAAAGTCAATGACGGTTCCTGTCTGCAACTTCTTCAAATCGTTGCAGAGCCCCTTCTGGAAAACTATTCGGAAATCGTTCGATTAACCACCGGCTCTAGTATCGCGGTAGAAGGCACTTTGATCGCTTCTGTTGGGAAAGAACAGGAACTTGAATTAAAAGCCTCCAAAGTGACAATAATTGGCACTTGTGATGGAGAATCTTATCCCATTCGAAAACAAGGGTTACCCTTTGAATATTTACGTGAAAACGCCCATTTGAGAACTCGTACGAATACTTTTGGGGCCGTTGCCCGTGTTCGAAACGTTTTAGCCTTTGCGATTCATCGATTTTTTCAGGAACGTGGATTCCTTTATGTACATACTCCTATTATCACCGCTAGTGATACGGAAGGCGCTGGAGCCATGTTTCAAGTAACCACGCTTCCCTTAGAAAAACTCCCGAAGATCGAAGATCAAATTAACTATAAAGAAGATTTTTTTGGAAAAAAATCGTACTTAACGGTGAGCGGTCAATTAAACGTAGAAACCTTTTGTTGCGCCCTCGGAGATGTCTATACCTTTGGACCCACCTTTCGCGCGGAAAACTCCAACACCACGCGCCACTTAGCGGAATTTTGGATGGTGGAACCCGAAATAGCGTTTTGTGACATTTTTGCAGATATGGATCTCGCGGAAAGTTTTATTAAATATCTGATTCAAGAGGTCATCGAAAAATGTCCAAATGATTTAGATTTTTTTGAGGACAAAATTCAAAAAGGGCTTATTGAAACATTAACTCATGTTCAAAAAGCGGGTTTTGTTCGTATTACTTATACCGAAGCCATTGATATTCTCATGAAGTCCAAGAAAAAATTTGAATATCCCGTTTCATGGGGAATCGATATGCAGTCCGAACATGAACGATTTCTCTGTGAATCCGAATTTAAACAACCCGTGATCGTGCGAAACTTTCCTCGGAAAATTAAAGCCTTTTATATGCGAGTGAATGAGGATTTAAACACGGTTGCCGCGATGGATATTCTGGTTCCTCGTATTGGAGAAATTATTGGCGGAAGCCAACGCGAAGAACGACTCCCGCAATTAGAAGAACAACTGCAGTTTCATCATCTAGATCGAGCCCCTTATGAATGGTATCTTGATTTAAGACGCTATGGAACCATTCCGCACGCTGGCTTTGGTTTAGGTTTTGATCGATTTGTTCAATATGTTACCGGAATGGCCAACATTCGTGATGTGGCTCCATTTCCTCGAACTCCGGGTCAGGCTTCATTTTAGGAGATTTTTGTATGGCTCGTGCGCCGGTCAAAAAAAACCGATCTCATTCCAAATCCTCGTCTTCGGTTCCACTTCCGGCCATTCTCGCCGGAGGAGGAGTTTTACTTCTGATCCTCTTCTTTCTTTTTTTCTCCTCCTCTTCTAAAAATGACTCCTCTTCAGAATCTACGGAAATAGAGGAAACTCCAGCGGAACTCTCTTTAAAGATGAGTTTAGAAACACTTCAGGAAAAAGTAGATTTGGAACTCACAAAACTGGGAAACACCCTCGGCGCTTTGGAGAAGGTTCTTGAATTAGGAAGCGACCTTAACCGCCGACAAAAAGACTTTCAAAATACCTCCGTCTCCCAAAAATATTTTGCCTTGAGTCAGAAAATTCAAGGTAAAATCGATCAAATCGCGGAGCAAGAATATCTAAAATTGCAAGCCGAAGAACAATCGCTTATCGAACAATATCAATGGGCCCAAGCCAAAAATATTTGGATAAAATATCCGGAGCGTTTAAAAGTGTCCATCCTTTGGTACGCCAAAGCGCTAGAAGCCCCGAAACTGTTTTCTAAAAAAATGGAAGACCGTTTTTTACGGGATGTCCAGGAATTGAATCGTCTTCTCGAGGAGAAAAATAGTTCTGGTGCAAAAAAAATTCGGGAACAACTGTTAATTTATGCAACAGAAGAACAAAAACAAGAGTTAGAGCCTATTTGGACACAACTTCGTCATTTGGAAAATAATTCTTCTTCCCAAGAAAATCCGCCCGTGAATCAAAAGCAACCGATTCGAGAAGAGGAAGATCCGCCACCCGATCCAGATTCTGAACCTTCCTCCTCTTCAAAAAACTCCGCTGAAAAAAAAGCGGAAGCTCTTTTTTTAGAAGCCGAAAGTCATTTTCAGAAACAAGAGTATGGAGAAGCCCAAAAAAAGCTGAAAACACTTCAGGATCAATATGGCGAGACTAAGTTTGTCTCATCTGTTCATAGCGTGATTCGAGAAATGTATCAACAATCCACTATTGCGAACGCTCCGGAAAAAGACAAATTTGTAGCGCGATTACAAGCTTTTTTTAAAGGAAATGTCTCTCAGATCAAGGGAGAGAAAAACACCTTTCAGATCGAATATAATTTCCTTTCAGAAGCGCAAATGGAAGATTTTGAAACCAAACGCGAAGATGGATTACTCAACGAGTGGACGATTCAAAAAGAGGGACTTTTTGGGACTTCGCAACACGCACTCTACTGGAAACCAAATCTCGTTGGAGATGTTCAAGTTGAAGCCACATTTCGCCCGAGTAAAATCGATAATGTCGGAATCTGTATTTTGGCCTCTAGCTATCATCGACGTTATGTTTTTTACCCATCACTTCGCGACAAATGGGCTAACTGGGCCGGAGGAGACGGAGTGATTGTTTCGACGAAAGAAGAACGTTATCAATCCGTTAAATTAGGGGCAAAAGAAGTGGGCTTAGCTCATTATGAACAAAATATTGAGGATGCGTCCCAAGCGATTTATATGAAAATTCAACGAAAATCTCAAAAAAATAATACGGATTTGTTGTTGTGGGCCTCCAAAAAAGCGATATCGCCAAAAGATAAACCACAAGTGGAAGGAAAAGATAACGAACTAGACAACGGACAAGTAGTTCTTCTCGGAGCTTCCGGTACCCTGTTCACCCGATTAGTCATTGTCTGTACCTTCGATCCCGGTTGGTTACGTCAATTCAGATAAATTGCTTAAAAGAGCGAAAGGCATTTTTTATGAAAATCTATACCGCAATAATCGAGCGTTGTTCTGATACTCATTTATTGGTTGGGTATGTTCCTGGATTTAAAGGAGCTCATAGTCAAGGGGAGACAATGGAAGAACTCCAAAAAAATTTGAAAGAAGTAATAGAGCTTCTTTGGGAATCTGGAGAAATCGAAATAGAAACAGAGTTTGTTGGAACTCAACAAATTACGATTCCATGAGCAAAATTCCTGTCTTAAAACCAAAAGAAGTCTGTAAATTATTGGAAAATTTAGGGTTTGAAGCAGTGAGACAAAAAGGCTCGCACCGACAATATAAGCATGAAGACGGAAGATTTACAACGGTTCCTATTCATAAGGGAAAAGACATTTCACCAATTTTACTTCGGCAGATTATTCGAGATATTGGATTAACTTCTGAAGAATTTTTAGGAAATAGATAAGGTTTCCCGTGATCGCTTCTTTAGAGACCCAATTTCGTTTACTTCAGAATGACGAAAAGACTCCTCTCGTATTTTATCTCTTGGCGGGAACCTCGCTTCTTCTCTTAGGCTCGCTCGCTTTAATGCTTTATCCTGGGCCGATGCTTGGAGGAGACAACATGACCCATGTGATGGTGCTGGATCGGCTTCGCCAACAATTACAAGAAGGCGATTTGAATATCTGGCACGAACAGCTAGAATGCGGATCTCCGGGGTGGCTCTATTATCAACCCTTAGGACATTTTATTACAACGTTCATCGGCTTAATCGTTCCGCTAGATACCCTCATTTATTACAAAATCGTTGTTGCGTTAATGATCCTGCTCCTTCCTTGGATTATTTTTTTTAGCTTCCGTTGGATGGGGCTTTCGCAATGGGCCTCTCTGATCGGAGCTATTTCCTACTTAAGCCTCAATTGTTTTGTTCCTTTTGGATTGGGACTAGCCACTTTTTATAAAAAAGGCTTGTTTACAATGCTATGGGGCATCAGTTTTTGTTTTCCTGCGATTGCTTGTATTTTTCGAACTTTCTTCCCGGTTCAGGGAAAAGAAGGCTCTGCGGTAACCGCAGGATGTTGGCTTGGTTTATGCTTTGCCTCACATCCTTCTTTAGGCTCAATTGGAGCCACTTTTGCGCTCATTGTGTTTTTGCTCGCGATCGGTCATCATTCGTCCCCACCCTCGCCAACTCTTCGTCTGAATTTCGCACTCCTTGCCGGGGTATCAGGTCTTCTCTCGACTCTATTCGCCCTGCTTCAGTTTACACAGAAGAGTTTTACGTATACGCAAGAAGTTTCTCCTGAAATCGTACCTCTAGGAGTATTTCAAATTGCGCAGAACAGTTGGATATGGGGGCTTGTCGGAGCACTGTTTACCTTCATTTCAATCCTCGCGCTTTTGCTATTGAAAAATGCGGATCGTGGCTATTGGAAAAAAATGTTCGGAAAATTTGCGATCATCGGGATCCTGTCCAACCTGATTATTTTGCCTTATTCTTTGCCAATGGCCCTTAATTCTGAGCATTTTGGCGGGTTCCCTATGAAAGAAAAAATGCGTCTCTGGGGATTTCCCATCGAAAAATTCGGAATCTGGTTTTTTCAAGGGGATGTACTAGACTTCAATCTCTGGAGCCATTTTCACTGGAACACCTGGCTCTTTTGCCTGTTTCTGTTGTTCTTACCGAAATTTCGCAAAGATCCGTATTGGCAATCCACTTTTTTCTTGTGGATCGTGATGATGATGTATACCACCGGATTCGATTCTTTCGGAGGCCTCATTTATCTCAATCCAACAAACTTCGGAGTCGCACATTATCGCTATGTTTCAGGGGTTCAACTTTCTTGTCTGATGGCGATGTCTCTTGTCTTGGGACATTTCCTCAAAAACGTGCGTCCGTTTATGGCGTGTCTCCTTCTATTCTGTTTCGTTTTGCTTCCATTTCTCGGAGGCGTTCGACTCCGTTTGAATCCCAATGAGATGACGATTCACGGATATTTTTTACAGCAGGATCTCGACCCTCAAGGAAAAAAGGAAACGTTATCCGATCTCAAAAACTATTTAAATCAACACTCGCCTCAAGGACGTGTCCACAATATGTTTACCGCCGATCGCGCGATCGCTTATTTCTCAAACCTTTACACGAAACACCCAATGGCTCGAAGTTGGGGGGTGGGTGGACAAGATTCGTTAACGACCTATTATCTGGATTGTGATACGTATTTGTGGTTTCGCCCTGAAATTCTTGAGTTGTTTGCGATGGAATATGTTTTGGGTGGATTCTTGCCCCAATGGCTCGGAGAAGGATTCCATATCGAAAAATTCTTAAGCGAACGGTGGGAACCCGTCGATTTTGGGAAAGGCATAGTATCCCCAAAAAATCTAAAAGAAAACGATGTTGCCTTATATCGATATAAGAGATCTGTTGCGTTATTTTCGTTTATTGATATCGGAGCAATCTTTGTGGGCCCCTCAAAATCCGCGAGGCCCCTGATCTCGAACTGGATGAAAAGCTCGTGGTTGAAACAAAAATCTCATGTTTTAATGGTTCGTAACGCGAAAAATATTCCTTCAGAACTTCAATCCCTTCCACAAATTTATTCAGAAACCAAAAAGCCCTGGGAAGCCATTATTGCGGACGATTATCAATTTAAACAATCTCCGAAAAACGCAACATGGCAATTTCAATGGCCTAATCCTCAAGTCGTTCTCTCCGAAGGATGCATTGAAAAAATTCAGGGAGAACGCAACACTTATTCTGCCGAAATTTTAACGCAACAACCCGCGTGGGTTCTGTTTAAGATGTCTTGTCATGCTTATTGGAAAGCCTCGTTTGAAGGACAGCCTTTACAAGTATATCAGGCTTCTCCTTCGTTTATGGCGGTAAAAGTTCCTGCTGGGGAAGGCACCCTAAAATTTTATTATGAATACCCGCTCTGGGCCAAACTATTGTGGGGTTGTTTTTTCCTCTGGTTCTTCTGCTGGTTTTTTGTCATTACTATGAGGCTCAAGCCGAAGAAGCAATCTCCGAAAAATTCAAGCATACAGGAGATTGCTTCAGTACCTTCGCAATGACAATAGAGAGTATTTTTAAGTTTTATTGGTTTTTTTCAGAGATCGTAGTTCTTTTGTAAATAAGGAAACGATTTCTTCTCCGACTCTAGAACAAGTAGACGCTTTTTCTTCTCCGATCAGATCGTAAGTTAAAATTTTTCCTTCCGCGAGTATTTTTTCGACAGCCTTTTCGAGGGCGTCTGCGGCCTGAATCAATTGCGAGTCTTTTTTTCGCTCCCCGATCCAAATTAATGCTTCTCGAACGGCCATAATCATGGCAATCGGGTTCACTTTATTCTTTCCCGTATATTTAGGCGCCGAGCCATGAATGGGTTCAAACATCCCGTGATTGTGACCGACATTCGCTCCGGGAGCCATTCCCATTCCGCCCTGAAGCACCGACGCTAAATCGGTGACAATGTCTCCAAACATATTCGGAGTGACAATCACATCATAGGCTTCCGGCTTGTTTAATAGCCATTGGGTAAACGCGTCAACAATATTATGATCTTTTTCGATCTCTGGATATTGTTCTCCGATTTCGTAAAAAATCTTGGTAAAGAGTTTGCATCCGGCCAAAACGTTATCTTTATCGACACAAGTGACTCGCAATTTTTTATCTAAGGGAGCGCCTTTGTTGCGTTTTCGACACAGTTCAAAGGCAAACCGGACGACTTGTTCCGTCGCTCTACGCGTAATAAGCCTTCCATCTAAAGCGACTTGTTCTATGCCTCCGGGAGCCAAGGTTCCGTGAGTATCGGCATAGAGATCTTCGGTATTTTCGCGAACAAAAACCATATCAACTTTGCCGGGTTCCCAGACTTGTTTAAGCTCTCCATGAATACGATGCCGGACTCCGGGATAGAGTTTGACAGGACGGACATTCGCAAAAAGATCGAGACGAATACGATTTCCAATGACCGGGCTATATCCCGCCATACGTCCGTCTTTCAAGAGAGTAGGGCCGCGTCCTTTTGGTGAAGGCCAGCCCACAGCACCGAGTAAAATGATATCGGCTTCTGTACATTTTTGTTCTGAACCTTCGGGCCAATCTAGGCCGGACTCCTGGTGTTCAAGATAGTATTTTCCGCCGCAATCGATACTTTCGACATCAAAAGCTATCTTCAATTCTTGAGTAATCACTTGTAAAATTTTTAATCCTTGCGCCATGACTTCGCTACCAACGCCATCACCGGGCAAAGCAACAACACGATATTTTTTCATAAATGGTTCTTCCTAAAAAAATGAGTCCGATTTCATTAAAAAGGATGTTGCATTATCCTTATCCATAACTTTCTTTTGTAATTTGTTGTGGAGAAATGCCAATCTTTTCCAAAGCAGAAAGAACATCTCCCATAAATGAAGGAGCGAGTGGGGTTCCTTTTTCTTTGGCTATTTTTTTCTGCCAGACCGAATGATCAGGGCCACAAGTAAATATTTTCACACTTTTCGGGTCGGGAATAAATTCTGCAATCAGTTCTTTAGAAACGCGCCCTTTGCGAACTTTGGAGTTAAACAAATTTTCATTTTTCTCACGAGTCAGCGTATGAATCACTTGTAGACGATTTGGAAATTCTTCTTCTACGGCCTTTAATTGCTTAAAAAATATGGCATCGGATATTGTTTTATTACTATAAATTAAGAGATGTTTTGATTTTTCATTCACTCGTAAATCATGTTTGATAATACTATAACTGGGAACAATTCCACTTCCCGCACAAATATGGACAATACGTTCACTTTGAGCACTCGTTTTATCCTCCAAAGTATAGGGACCCGTAAATCCAGTGATAATCATTCGAGTCCCTGGAATTGTCTGCCGTACCAGACTCGGAGATAATAAGGGCGGGAACAGAGTACTCCCTGAGAGATAGCGTTCCTCTTTGATCGTAATCGCTAAATATTTTTCTTCTGGGGTACTGGAGATAGAATAAGCTCGAGGGAGCTCTTTCCGTCCTTTCAAATCTTCGAGATACTTAATCCAGCGATCCAACCAAGGAAATTGATGAGGAGAAATCGTCAAAAAGTGTCCCGGTTGATACGAGAGGCGATCATTTCCAGTAAATAAAACGAGTGTTGAAGTATCCTCTGTTTCGCGAATGACTTCTGCGACGATGACTTCAAGTTCTTTAATCAGTTTTCTTGTTTTTTCCATGCAAGCAAAATCCTTCATAATTCTTTAATCAATGGCCTAGATTTTCAGAGAATTGTTTCGTCTTTGCAAGAGAAGAGCCGAAAAAAGATTCAAAATGGAGAAACTTCTTGAAAAAGTCGCTTTAATAACTATTCAGTAGCGCCATATTTGTTAAAATAAATCAATATTTTATTGTGTTCTTCCTAGAGGTTTTCAATGCAAAAAATTTTCTTAGGTCTATTATGTTGTCTCTGGAGCTTCTGTGTTGCGCAGTCTCCTGAAAAACGTGTTCTGATTCTCGGATTCGATGGAGTCGATCCGGATCTTTGCCAAAAATGGATGGACGAGGGAAAACTTCCTCATCTCAAGAAATTAGCGGAGACAGGAACTTTTTGCCCCTTGGAAACTTCGAACCCGGCTCAATCTCCAGTTTCGTGGTGCTGTTTCGCAACGGGCACTAATCCGGGGAAAACAAATATTTTTGACTTTCTCTCTCGTTACGAAGAAGATTATCGACCTAAATTAGGATTTGTGGTTGAAACAGAAAAGCGCTTTCTTCCCGATGAAGTCTGGAAACGATATGGGGTCGTAGGCGCTATAGGCTTAATTCCGCTAGTACTGTTATTTTTTCGACTATTTCCGAAACGCTTTCGCCGTTTAAGATTTTATCTCCCCATTTTGGGCATTTTTTTGACGCTTGTTTTGGAAGCCGTTCTTTTACCCAATACCCTCAATCTTCCGCCAGTGATACCTTCCGCGAAGACGAATCGCCAAGGAGACGCGTTCTGGAAAATATCCAGCGAAAATAAAATTCAAACTACGATTTTAAAAGCGCCTATTACCTTTCCGACCGATCCATTGAATAACCACGGAAAACTTCTTTCTGGACTAGGTGTCCCGGATTTACTTCAAACGAACGGGATCTGGTCCCTCTATTATTCCGCGCTGGTTCCGAATCCGGAAAAAGAGATAGAAAACACGGAAACGGGTGGCCGATTGATTCCGATTCATCTTCAAGGAAAACCGGGAGATGATACCCAATTAGTTCTGTATGGCCCAAAAAATCTGGTGATTCAGGACCAGATTCAACGAGTGACCCACGAACTTCGTACCAATACCAATTTACACTGGAAAGACACCGAAGCGCTCTCGATCAAGAAAATGGATCTGGAAAAAGAAATCGACACTAAAGCGTATTTATCCATTCAAAGAAAAGGCACGACCCTTATTTTGCAAGGAAAAGAAATTCAGGAAAAACAATGGTCCCCCTTTTTTGAAGTTCAGTTTTCAATGGGAGTGATTACACTAAACGCGCTGGTTCGTTTTTATAACGCGGGAATGATGAACCGTCCGATCTTCCATATTAATCCTTGGACCGGAGCGAAAGAAGCCATTGGATTTGAAAGCGCGTTTGAAATTTATTCAACACCGCTCCAGTTTAATCCTGAGCGACTTCCCGGGCCGCCAATTCCGGGAATGAATCCGTTGGTCAATATTTCCTCGCCTAGTGATTACGCGGCTCAAATCAAAAGAGAACTGGGCCAGTTTTATGACACTCTGGGTTGGGCTTCTTGTACGAATGCGCTTAAAGATGAATATATCGAAGAATCCGCTTTTCTGGACGATTTAAACACCATCTTCCAGCGAGAGCGCGCGATCACTTTGAACGAACTCAAAAAAGACTGGAAAATTTTCTTCAGTTTATTTGAAGAAACAGACCGTGTTTCGCATATGATGTGGCGACTCATGGATAAAGCGAGTCCAATGTATAACGCAACACTCGCTGAAACTACTTACGAAGAAGCTAAATTAAGCCATACGGTTTCAAATCCTCAGGTGGTCAAAACCTATGCGGACAGTATTCTCGATTTCTATATTAAGATGGATCAACTGGTTGGAGAAGTGTATCAAAAATATGTCGCCACGGATCCGAATATTTTATTTATGGTCATTTCCGATCATGGATTTGAAGGATTTTATCGTAGTGTCAATCTCAATAACTGGCTCAGCGATCATGGATATCTTACTTTGACGAAAGCTCCCGGACATTTGACTATAGCGGATTTGTATAACAAAAACCTTCTAAAAGATGTCGACTGGTCGAAAACAAAAGCGTATTCGATTGGTCTTGGAAAAATTTATCTGAATATTAAAGATCGCGAACAAAAGGGATGTGTGTTGCCCGCTGAGGTTCCAGCGTTAAAAACCGAAATTATCAATAAATTAAAACTATTAAAAGATACAGATCGAAATAATACACCCGTGGTGATGGAAGTGTATGATCGTGAAAAAATCTATCAGGGTTCTTATGTTCAAGAATCCGCAGACCTAATTTTAGGCTTTAACCGAGGTTATCGAGTTTCCTGGCAATCGACTCTTGGCGGATTCGGGGATCAAGTGCTAGAAGACAATCGTTTGAAATGGAGCGGAGATCATTGCAGTGTCGATCCTCAATTTGTCAATGGAATTCTATTTTGTAACCAAAAACTGGATCTATCGACGGCTCCGCATATTGAGAATCTAGCGCCAACAATTCTATCCTATACCGGGCAAACGGTTCCCATTCATATGGATAAAAAACCTTTAAAAATCAAATGAATACGATTGAGCAACAATTACACGCAAAAGGTTATTTTGATGGGCCATTAACAGGTTATCTTTCTCATCAATTACCTCCGAATCTCCCTCCATGGCGGGCTATTTTGCGTATTTCTGTTCAGATTGGAATGCTTGGGGGAATCGCTATGGGAGGTTTGTTTTCCGTTGCCCTCCTTAGTTTAAACTCCTATTTAACTGCGTTTCCGATGGAATGTCTAAAACTCTTTGTCGGACTTACCTTGGGGTTTTCTTATTTGGGATGTCTTTTTCTTTGCGGAACGGGATTGTTCCAAATCCTCTTGTTGCGTTTCTTACAAAAACCGCTCTCGGTGGACCATTTTTTAGCTTTCCGAATGGGCGAACTCAGTGGTGTTTTGTTATTTTTTTATGGAACGTGCTGGTGGTGGAACCTCGCTATTGATACAGAAATTTATGTTTTATTTTCCTGGCAAAGCGGACTGATGTTTCTGTTCTTATTCCTGCTTGCGCTTTATGTGGCACAGTTAGTGAACCGTCTGACTCGATATCGTGGAACAATGCATCAAGTACCCCCTAAAGAATTCGCAGGAATCACCTTGTGTGCGACGTTTATTTTACTGTTATTATTATTTTATAAAACGGATACAGAACCTGCTCTTTCTTGGACCAATTATGTTTCAAAACCGGAAAAACTGCCTCCGCCATTACTCGTGATCGGAATAGACGGATTAACGTTAGAAAATTTGAAGTATAGTCTTCAGAAGGAGTATTTACCTCATTTTCAAGCACTACTCGGAAAAGGGAGCTTGATTCGACTCTCCGGTTTTGAAGGCGACCAAGCCTCGGAATGGATTTCTTTGCTTACTGGCTACTCTACGGTAATTCATGGCGTTACGGGGTTAGAACAAATTCAATATCCGGGATCGATTAAACCTCTTGGACCCGAAAAATTGTGGGCCTATTTTTTCCCATTCTTTCGACATTCCGCATTCATTACAACTCAACATCGTCGCGTTAAATTTTTGTGGGAAATCGCTTCCGAAGCCGGTTTCTCTGTCACTGCAGTAAACTGTTGGGGAACATGGCCAGCCGAAGCGCTCCAAGGAACGATCTTTTCAGATCGTTGTCTTCCTGCCTATACCTTGAATCAATTTTTAGGACAAGAAATTTTTCCAGAAACCGCCTTATCGCAAATCCAATCCTTATTAGATAAAATAAAATCTGAAAACGCAACACCCCCTGAAAATTTAGCAACGGCTTCTTATTTTGTGGATCAAGGAACTCAGGAAATTTTGGATTTTGCGCTCGCCTCCTCTCCTCAGCTTGCGGTCGCGTATTTTCAGGGTTTTGACATCTTACAACAAAAATTGGAACATCTGGATTTACAAAAAGCGGAAAATCTAGA
>CAZHAR010000030.1:0-63036 GCA_964530615.1 uncultured Planctomycetota bacterium
AATCCTTTTAAAATCTACCTTATAAAACTGATACTTTAACACCTTTAAAGGGCTGGTCAAAGAATTTGAATCTCTGGCCTATTGGTGGGAAAGCGAAAAGGACAATATTGTGGTTGATTGTAACCAAATGACACCGGAACAATTTCAAGTCGTTGTCTCACTTTTATTAGGTAAACAGAATAACGCCTCCTTGTACGAGGCGTCTGATTCTCCTGAAACCCTCTATCGGATGATCGAATCTGTGGGAAATGATTCTTCTGGCTACTCGGAGCGTCGAAGAAATATTTCTTATGATGAACTTCTGACACCCGCCATGATCCCCTTATTGCTTGAAGAAGCAGAAGAGCCCTCCCGTTGGAATGCGACTGCTCTTCTTTGCACCCTAAGAAAAAACGGACAAGCGGACGAGTTAGATACTTTTCTAAAAAAAGAGAATGATACTTTCCTAAAAGAGAGACTCTTTCCAATGCGAAACGCTTTATGATTTTTTTGGCACTTTGGAAAGCGGGCGAAGATTTGCAAGTAAAAGAACTTTTGAAAATTTTAGAAAGCGAAAAAAAACTGATCCTTCGAATGAGCGTTATTATGTTACTGGGATTTTCTCAAGACACGTCGTCAATTCAGGTTGTTGTTGAAAAACTGGAAGATTCTAATAAAAAAATTCGTGCCGCCGCCGCCTGGGCCACGATTGCACAAAAATCTAGAGAGGCTGTGCCTCCCATTCATCGCATTTTGCTGAAAGAATGTAGTTATCCAGAGGCCACTCCTTTTGTGATCGCTTTAGGAAATATTAAAACGACTGAATCGCAAAAGGCGTTAGTGGATTTAATGGGACTTGTTCTTGAAGATCGGCCTCAGGATATGATTCTCAGTTATTTAATAAGAGCTTTTCAAGATGTTTCTGGTCAAAATTTTATGATGGCGGGGGTACAAACACAGAAAAATTTTCAAGAGATGGCTCGTAAAGCCATCGAATGGTGGAAAAACGAAAATAAATAAATCAAAAGGAATGCTTTAAATGGGACCTTCTCCCTCTGCTATTTTTTTTTGGAACCCGGAAAAAAAAAGTTCGTCTTAAAGCATCCACAGTTTCCTTCATAAGCCTTTCTTCGGAGAAAATCAATGAACAATTTTAGTTTAGAACAAATTCGAATCGCGGCTCCTTGTTCGGTTCCGTGGGACAGTATGCAAGGAGATTCCAGAAAGCGCTTTTGTGAACAGTGCCAATTGCATGTGTATAATATTTCGGATATGACCCGTCAAGTGGCTGAAGAGTTTTTACAACAAGAAAAAGGGCGCGTCTGTATCAATATGTATAAACGTGAAGACGGAACCGTTCTGACTCAAGATTGTCCGGTGGGCCTAAAAGCGATTCGTCGTAAGTTTCGCAAGATGATGTTTCTTGTTGGCTCGCTGGCCGTTTCTACTTTGATGGGAATCGGACTTTATCAAAAAATTTCTAAAAATGGGGCTCAAAGCAATTTCTTGAAAAAACTCTTAAACAATAAGCCAGAACCGGTGGAAAAATTTCAGAGACTTGGCGGAGAACCTTGTATTTTACCTACCAAGCCTCTTCCTACGACTTCTTCTACCGCTTCGAGTGTTTCGACCCCAGAAACAGCAACTCCAGTTTCGACCCCAGAAACAGCAACTCCAAAAAAGAGCGCAGAAGACCCTAAAATTTACGAATTTAAAGGAAAATAATTTCTTAACCTAGTCCAACTAGAACCGTCCGGAAGGAAAAAAAATGGGAAAATTTACTTTAGAACAAATTCGAATCGCGGCCCCTTGTTCAGTTCCATGGGATAGTATGCAAGGAGATTCCAGGAAACGTTTTTGTGATCAGTGCCAATTGCATGTGTATAATATTTCGGATATGAGCCGACCCGTGGCTGAAGAGTTTTTGGAAAAAATAGAAGGGCGCGTCTGTATCAACATGTATAAACGCGAAGATGGAACCATTCTTACTGAGGATTGTCCGGTGGGCCTAAAAGCGATTCGTCGTAAGTTTCGCAGAATGATGTTTTTAGTCGGATCGGTGACCGTTTCCGCTTTGATGGGAATTGGACTCTATCAAAAAATTTCTAAAAACGGGGCTCAAAGTAATTTCTTGAAAAAAATATTCAATCAAGAGCCTGAGCCGCCTCCAATCAAGCGACTTGCCGGGAAAATTCAAATGTGCGATCCCTCCTCGTCTAAGAAAACGACTTCTCCTTCGAGTGTTTCTACCACAACTTCGGAAACCGAAGAACAAACGATAGAAACAACAGAAACGATAGAAAGCCAAGAAAAATGACCAGACGATTGATATGGACTCTTTTTTTTCTCGAACTTGTGATGACGTTCTCCTTGATTGGATGTATTCTTCCGAAACCCGCGCTTTATTTTGATCCAGAGCAACTTCCGTCAGGAATCGTTGGAACTCCTTACGCGGTCACAATTCAAATTTACAAGCATGAGACACCTGTTGGAGGGATGACTATTGCTCAAGGAAATACACTTCCTCCGGGGTTAACGATGACGTTTAATCAGGATAAGGGATCCGCTGAAATTACTGGAACGCCGACAAAATCTGGAATCTTTAATTTTATCGTTACCGCGTGGTGCTATGGAACCCAAACCAGTGGGCAAACCGGACAAAAAGAATATACGATTCAAATTAAATAACGCAACACCCTTCGCGTGAGTAGGAAAATTTCCGCGCATTGTTCATCATTGGAATTTTTTAACGAACCAAAAGAACCGAACATTGGGAAAAGAGAGCCACTTGATGACTTAAAGTTCCAAAACTTTCGGATGAGGACGTCGTATCGAGGCGATGCGAGCGTAAAATAATTAAGTCTACGTTATTTTTTTCGGCAAACCGGACAATTTCTTCTCCACGCTTCCCATACACAATTTCAATTTTTACTTTAAAACCTTTTTTCTTGAGTATCTTTACCCAGTTTTCTAAGATTTTTTCTGCGTGTGCCTGTAATTTTTTATAAAAAGCTTCGATCTCTTCAAAGGTAATATGTTGGATAGTTTCAATTACATGCAAGAGTTTAATTTGCGTTTTTTTAGGATCGCCAAGAGATCCAGCGGTTTGAACCGCAAGATCATTATTTTCGGATAAATCAACCGGAACTAAAATAGTTTTATAAATCATAAAGTATCCTGTGTGGAGGGAGCTCTCTTTCTGATGCGCAACTCGACGAGCGTAAAAACAATAGCGCTCTCTGAAAGTTTATCATTTTTGAAAATGAAGAGCAACAGAGAGCGGTTGTTGGGCAAAGCAGAACGGAAGTGTTTTATCGAACGGAGATCGTTTCAGATTTTTCAGAACTTTCGGTCGAGGCTCCTCCTTCGGCAAGTTTTTCTTCTTGACCGAGCGTGATCAATTCTTGTACGGTTCCATCGATGGCTCGAATTCGGTAGAGTTTTTCTTCCACTTGAAGCGCCAAATCTCCAGTTTCTGCGTCAATTTCGACAAGATTTTTGGTATTGATTTGCGCGAGTTCGGGTCTCCACAAAATTTGACCTGTTTCCGGGTGGAGGGCGATGAGTTTTTTCTCAAGATCCAAGGCCCAGATAATTTGAGGACCAACGGCGAGTACTTCTCGCAAAAATGCTTCTCTTGCCATCGTTTTAAAAGATTCGTGAGAAAATCTAGCAAGGTGACCCTGTTTAGAGACGCTGAAGACGCCTGCTTTTCCTGCCTGAATCTCTGCGCCAAATACTCTTTGTAGGAGACGACCGGATTTTTTAGCGAAATTGAGTTCCCATAGTTCAGTGATGATGGCCTTGCTGGAACGATCGATCGAGGAACGGCAATCAAAAGTTTCTTCATTCTGAGTTTTTATGGCAATCGTTAAAGAGGTGGCGCTTCGTCGATGAATCGAAAAGGGGTGATTGAGAGAGCGAAAGAGATCCGTAAATTGTTTTTTATTTCGATCATAGATTTTTACTCCGCTGGCGCTCACTAAAACAAGATTTTGTTTGGCATCGAGAAGGATATCTTGGATTTTTTCATAGAAAGGCAACGAAGTGATTCGTATCCAGGATTCTTCTCCGGTGATCGAGAGGCTCCAGAGTACCGGTATTTCTGTTTCGTCCGTGCCTTCTTTTTCGAGGGTTACGGCATAAACGACTGCTGGCGTTGGGATCACTTGAAGGATATTGGTTCCAAGAAATTTCTGGGATCCTTCGGGTGTCAGCGAGAGAAGGGTTCCCTCTTTTAATTGATAATAACTTCCTGAACAGAGCACGACGGATTTCATTTTTTGCACAGAGGATCTTGAAGAAACAATCACACAATCTTTATTTTGCCAGATGGAAGCATTGACATCTCCTTGTGGGGTTTCTGGATGTTCGACCCACCAACGTAATACCTTTTCTCGTATTTCTGGAAGCGCGACTGTTGCGCCATCAAATGTTTCGGTTGAAGGACTCGGTTTCCCTGCGTCCAAACAACAAGTGGAAACGGTCATTTTTCGTCGTTCGTGTGCTTCGAGAGGAACAATAGCACTTCCCGATTCGCGACGAATTGGGCCCGATATGGACGTGATGGGTCCCAAGCCTAAGCGTTGACAGCGGCCTCCTCTGGGGAGCAAATGGGAACCGGAAATATCAATATCTAAGCGAAAGGGTTTCAGGTTTTCCAGTTCCAACTCGATAGATTGATAACTCTTTGGATTTGAGCCTATCGCGCGAACATAACCGTCCTGAACCGCTTTATATAATTTTATCGGGAGAAGGGTAGCAGTCTCTTGAACTTTAGGGTTTTCAATTTTTCGGAAAGGAACTTGAGCCCATTCGCTACTCAAAAAGAAAAAAAAGAAAAGGCAAAAAGATAAAATAGAGGGACTGTTCATAGGATCTCCTTGTGGATACAGGGATGAATGGTTTTCTTTGAAACGTAAAGCATTGTGTTGAACAGTACATATCCAAATGGGAGACCAAAAATAATAAAATAGATAACATATTTAGTATGAATAAGTTAAGAAGAGTAACCTTTAAAAAACAAAAGGGAACGGAGCTGTAGCAAAACTCAACAGTGCAGAGGTTTCCTACAAACGGGGTTTCTATTTTTTTTGAGGCGCGGGAGGATTCAGCAATTCCTGGAGTTTCAAACGAATGAGCGGAAAGTTTTGAATTTGCTCTGGGCGAGAATACCAGGCAGCGTAAAGACTGCTGACATTCAGATATTCTTTGCGCAAGGGATTTTCTTGAGGAAGGGTTGTTGCCAAATTATAAAAATGACTTTCAAGAAAATTAGATAAAGTTTGGAGATGGGTCGGTTCCAAAGCTTCAGGATTTTTTTGAAACCAGTAAGAAATACGATCTAAAATGGCGAGATGGGTCTCATAGAGAACCTGGGTAGCGGTTTGGTTTTTTTTAGGAAAAATTCGGTTGAAATCAAGAGAGGTGGTGATCGGTTCTTCTTGATATCCAAAGTTTTCTGTAAAAAAACGAATAGAAAATTGTTCTCCAAAAACATCGGTCGGAAATCGATAAAGGCCGTTTTGAGTGGTTAAAAGAACAATTTCTTTTAGGGCCCCGTCTTTTTGATAAACCTCTACCCAAACGAGCGCTTTATCAATTCGGTGATCTTCATCATCTACAATTTTTCCGTAGCTCTCGGATTCAATAAGAGGGAGTTGGCATCCCAAAAGAAAATTTAAAAGTAGGGGGATGCCTAAAAGAAGAAAAAAACGGGTGCGGAAATTCATGTTGGAGACCTCTCTCTTTGGGCAAGAGTTCTTTCGTTTTCTTAGATGGGGGATCCAACAAAGAATTGATAATCGTATTTCGCGATACGAAAACGGTCGCCATCGGTTAAGCGAGCATCATCTGTTTCTTCTCCATTTAAAAGAACCCCTTTTTTCTGAACGAGATTAATCAAGCGATATCCCACTTCATCTCGAATGATTAAGGCGTGTTTATAATTAACGCCCCAGCCTTTGAGACAATATTCACATCCGGTATGAGAGCCAAAAAAAGTAGCCGTTTTTAAAATAGGTATTTTTTGTTTTAGCCCTGTTTCGGTTGTAAAAATTAAATGTGCAGAAAGTTTTGAAGAGCGTTCCCTTGCCAATTGTTCCATTTCAGAAGAATCGACAAGCATTGTCATTCCGCCACCTCCGGAGTCATCAAATTTCTGTGGAGGGGCTGGGGGGGTAATAACTTCTTGGACCTTCGTAAGATTTTGATAACGAACGGAATGTTTTCCTAGAGAAAATTCATCGCCATCATTAAGGTTATGACTGTTGACTCGTTCGCCTCGAACAAAGGTGCCATTATTCGAGTTCATATCTACAACGGTATACAGACCGTGGCCTCTTTTTTCAATTTGACAATGAATTCGTGAAACGCCTAAATTGTCTATTGGAAGAGAACAGTCAGGATTTCTTCCGATGGTAATCACCTGATGGCTATCATCGAAGTCGTAAGTGTTTACCAAACGACCAGAAAAAAATAGAGTTAACTTAATACTCAACGAAAGCCTCCACAAAACAGGTAAAAATTTCCAGAAATAAATATTGGGTTCTATTTTTGGAAGAAGTTCTATGAAAATAAGATATAGTCTTTGAAATAATCTATTATAAATATTTTTAAAATCCTTTCAAGATTTTCTCTTTTTCTTTAGCAGTATTGCTCTGTTTTTAAGGGGTCTTTTTCTTAGGATTTCTTTTGTCACAAAATCGTTAAAAGAACGTCTTTATTAAAGCAAAACACCTATTTCTGACAGGATCGTTCATGGTTTCGGATGCAGAGTTGGTCCAAAAAATTTTAGAAGGAGAGCAACAAGTTTACGAAGAACTTGTACGTCGATATGCGATAGGGCTTTGTGGATATATTCGTCAACAGATTAAAAACGTTTCGGATGCAGAGGATATTAGTCAGGAGACCTTTTTGAAAGCGTATTGTCATTTGACAGAACTTCGGAACCCGTCCCAATTCGGGAGCTGGTTATTTCGAATTGCGCGAAATACTTGCATGGATTGGAACCGTAAAAGACCCCAGTCGTTTCAGTCTCTTTCAAATGATATTCCACAACCAGAGTCGTCCATTTCTTCGGTACAAAATCCCTGGGACTGTTTAAATCGTCTTCCAGAAAAATATCGAATTCCACTCTTTCTAAAACATCACCAGAAATTTTCCTGTCAGGAAATTGCACAGAATTTAAATCTTTCTTTACCCGCGGTCACGAAACGTCTTTCCCGCGCCTATCAAATGATTCGAAACGAATTGAAAAATCAGGAAGAGCTATGAACCGATATCATTTTTCCGAAATGCTTCTCATTCAGTTCATTTTTGAAGAAATAGAAGATCCACTACTCTGTACAGAAATGAAAGAGCATCTGGCCCGTTGTTCAGATTGCTATCAAAAATTTAAAGAACTTAAAAAAGTTTCATGGGATCTTGATCATTCTTCGCTTCCAGCACTTTCGGAATCTTTTGTTCCCAGGGTAATGCACTCGCTCCCTGCGAAACCATTTCCTCAAATAACCCGATTTTCTTGGGTCCTACCACTCTTGTGTTCGATTTTATTTTTTATGGGGGGCCTGTTCTTTTATCCCATTTTCTTTCGCTCCGTTCCCTCTCTTTCTTCTTTGACTCAGCCCAACACCACAAAAGCTTTTATTCCATCGCTTCTTCCCGGAGTACTCGCGCATACCCCCTATCTTCAATTGCTTCAAATCCATGCGGATTATGTCCTTTTTCGAGATGAAACAAATACCTCGTATTCGCTCTCTTTAGAACAAGAACTTTTTGGATTTAAATTATTGGTACTCGACTCTCATCAAATTTGGATTCAAAGCCAATCCAACGATCAATGGCTTTTGTTGCATGAAAAAGAATTCGTTTCAAAAAACATCTTTGAGATAAAAAACTCCCTCCCTACAAATCCGACTCCTATTTCCGTCGAAAATCTCTTTACCCATCTTGAAACGCTCTCTCCGGAAGCAATTCTTGAATCCAAAAAACAGGCTCATGATTTTCTTCACCATCTTCAAAAAGAACAATTTGAAGCTCTTTTGCAACATCCAGAATCTCTGACGAAACGAAATCAATTCGTACCTGAATTTCAAGAAGAAGTTTGGTGGTGGAGCGAATGGGTCTTACGTGGAAAAGACCATTTTCCCTTTGACTCGTTTGCGAATTGGCTGGGGAGCACCCCCTATTCGCTCTCTAAAATCCTGCTCCAATTCTCTCCCGAATCTCGAAAAGTAATGGTTTCTGCCTTTCCGTCTCTCGAATTTTGTATTCAAGTCGCTGGACATTTTCCTTCAGAATCGGATCTTCTTTTAAACGAAGAATGGATTGCTCTCCTGACGACTCACTATACAGTCTCGAAACGCGATCTTTTTTTTCGGCAAATTCATCAGGATTCACTTCCATTGAAACATTGGAGTTATGAGGCTCTCATAAGACTTGATGCGCAAGATCCAGAATTATTCGAAGCGCTTCTTCAATACCAAATGAATCATCCAACTCTCAATTTATGGCCTGAAATACAAAAGCATCCCCGAGTGCCCTTCTTGAAAGAATGGCTCGCTCTCCCGGAAAAACAAAGCCTCGTTTTAAACGTTTATCAAAAAATAGGACAGATCCACGATCTTCAGACTTTATTTGAATGGACTTCCCTCTCTCCAGAAAACGAAGCCTTGCAACATCTCGCTATTCAAAAAATTGTGGAAAACTACGATTGTACATCGGTTTTGATTGAATTGATCAATAACGCTTCTCTCCAAGAGCAAATACGACTCTCGGCACTCGCTCTCTTAGTCAGAAAAGAACAACAAAAATCCGTTGCGTTTCTCTATACTCTTTGTGACGCGAAATATCCCGGAACCCTTCGAAAACAAGCTCTGTTGCACCTAGAAAAATTTGAAGGTTCGATAGCGTTAGCTCAATATTCCTCGTCTGCAGAGGATTCTGATTCGATGATTCGTCTTTTGGGAACCATGTTGCTCTTAAAATATGAGCGCGAGCAAGGAATTCGTTTGCTTCGACAACAAATCCAAGATCCCTCTTGGCCCGTGCGCCATCATGCGATGCTGGTGCTGACACATTTAGAAGAACAAGGAATCGAAGAAGAAATGATTAATACGCTTCAGGAAAATCAGCCTGAACAGAATCAGATTATTTTGAATCTTCTCGCTCGACATTTACAAACGCCAGAAGCCGAACAAAGTCAATTTGTATTTTTGACGAAACAACTTCAAAAATATCGAAATATTCCAGAAATTCCATCCTATCTTGCAGAGTTTCAACAACCGGAATTGCTCCCTTTTTTAGAAAAGTGTTGTTCCGCCGAATATTCTTCAGAAGTCCGAGAATCCGCTATTCGTAGCCTTTCTCAAATTTATTCGCCTCGAACGGTACAAATTTTGACTTCGATTGTCCGAACACAAAAAACAAAGTGGGGCGTGATTGCCATTGATTCTCTGGCTTATTTAGCGCAACAGGATCCTCAAATTTTAAAACAATATTTTATTAACTACCTTGATTTTACCCAACCTACGGCACTCCGTGTTGCTACGACCCATGCCTTAAAACAAACCTATCAAAAAGAAGCCATTCCTCTCTTGTTAATCGCACTCCGAGATAAACGAAAAGAAGTGGTTCAATCTGCTCAAGAATCGTTAGCCTATCTCACCGGACAAAACTGGACACGCGAAAAAGAATGGCAAAATTGGTGGAACCACAATCAAGATATGAATTTTGAAGCTCTTTTCTTGCGCAAAAAACAGCCCACTCAGACACTTTTAAGAGTCTCTATTCAAAAACTTCTTTCGGATCATCTGGAACAACGAAATGTTGCATTAAAAGAGCTAGCACCGCAATGGTGCCTGTTATTACCTTCTTCAAATCCTGAAAAAACGCTTCTAAACGAATTTCAATGGAGTACAGAAAACCCTGTCGATGTCGTGCTTAACAAGAAAGAACGCCTCTCTCCTAAATTCCAACGGGAACTTTTGCAACTCCTGACTGGATCTTCTTGGGAAGAGATACAGGATTATGAATGGTGGTGGCCCATTCTTCGGGCTAGCAGACGATAATTTGGATTTGCCTTTCAAAGACGATACACTGGGTATTGATGTTGTCTTTTTTTTATCCAACAGAGAGGACTGGTTGTGTCTGCAAAACCTCAAAAACAAACTCCTGTAATTCCGATCCGTTCTATTCAGGAACTTCATTGGGTGGTTCTGAGCCTAGCGATTATCTTAATTGCATTAATCGGGATGGCATTTCACTATTTGAGCCCAATCTTGAAACCTTTATTTATTGCGCTATTCATCTATTTTCTTGCCAGACCTGCCGCCCGATTTTTAATGCGACTCCATTTTCCTTATTGGGCGGCACATTTGATTACCATTCTTCTCTTAATCGCTATTTTTATCGTGATGGCTTTTACGGTCTATCACAATATCAGCCAATTTGAAAAAAAGATTCCGGAATATAAACCTAAACTAATTCGACTTCTAGATCGTTTGGATCAATGGACTTATCCTGAATTTAATTTAAAAGAATATGTAACCGAAAATTTGTTTAAGGATATCGAACTCGAACCCTTCATTAAATATATGTTTGGGACGATCATGAGTTTTTTTGCTAATTTAATTGTGGTTCTCATTTATCTGCTTTTTATTATTCTTGAGGCCCAGAAACTTCCTCTTCGTATCGAAAAAGCTTTTTCTCAAAAAATAGCAAATATCACCTTAGAAATCGGACATAAAATTAGCCATGGGATTAACAATTATCTTCTACTCAAAACAGCGATTAGCCTAGCGACCGGAATTACCGCAGGGGTTATTCTTTTTTCGTTTTCTTTAGATTATTGGCTCTTGTGGGCCTGCATCACCTTTCTTTTTAACTATATCCCTTATATTGGCTCTATCGCGGCCACTGCTTTCCCGTTTCTGCTCGCATGTCTCCAGTTTGTGGATGATCCGACCAAAATCGTGATGATTGGTATTCTTTTGTGGCTCACTCAGTTCTTTTGGGGAAATATTCTCGATCCTTATCTCGCCGGAAAATATCTGGATGTCAGTCCGCTCGTTCTTTTGCTTGTTCTTGCGTATTGGGGATGGCTCTGGGGCATTATCGGAATGGTTCTCGCGTTCCCGCTTGCCGCGGCAGTAAAAATCTTTCTCTCTAGCCTTGAGCAAACCCGTCATATCGCCATCTTAATCAGTTCCGATTAAACAGAGAGCTTTTCAGGGCGCAGCGGAAGCGCCCGAATGTTGATTCAGATCAGGAAGTTTTACTGCATTTTTTAACGAGCAGGTGATCCAAAGAAAATTTTCCGGGCCCCGTTAAGAATAACGTGGTGAAAATTGTTAGATAAATCAGTGCAAGCTCTTTTTTCTGGAAAGGGTCTGCGCTATGAATAATAAAGCCTGCGACAATCATCGTCCCTATTAACTGCGTCAGCGCAATCCGAGTCGCTACTGTATTTATAAAGGAAGAGAGGCGATTCGATTCATCCAGTCTTCTTGAGAAGATGCAAACCAAATTAATAAAAGATCTTCTAACACTTGAGAAATAGGAAGATGTTGAGGAATAATAAGAACACCAAAACTCGTTTGATTGGAAATAAATTTTGCAAAGTGGTGAGGCATTGTTCGGCGATCATGAGTCACAAGAAGACGACTCTCTTTTGAAGCAAGAGCCAAAACAAGTCCGTCATTTAACTTATTGAGATTAGCGAGAACTGAAGACTGAAAATCGACCAGCGGTTCACGACGAATTACTCCTAAAAGAATGTTTTCATTGAGATCGGCATCCGCTTGAAAGCGTACTTTCATGTTATTGGCTACCTTGAAATTGTCGTTTCGCCTGTATTAATTTTAGATAAAAATCTGAATCCGATTGATAGAGAGCCTCTTTAAACAGAGCAAACTCGGATTGAGCTTTTTTTAGATACAAATCTATTTCGTTACGATGTGCTAAATAAAAAGTAATCCCCCCATAAACCTGTTCTAAGGTAAGAAGAGGAAATGATTGTGCAATATTTTCAGCAATTTGTCCCTGAAGAAAGGCGTAGATGATAGAATCAAGAGAAATTCTAGTTCCTGTGATCCAATATCCTCCATCCCTAAATTCTACATAAGGTTTATTCATCAAAATTCCTCGTTATCCTTCAGTGTTAAATTTTTAAAGATCTTCTTTTCGGATCACACGCGTTTCCCGAATTTTTTAGTCGTATTCAAATGACTAGACGTTTCTAAGTAGGCGGGTTCAGTACCTCCAAGATGTTCTAGCCGACCAAAACTGAGCACCTGCGTCGGGCAACTTGAGACGCAAGCCGAACAGCGGACACATTCCACATCATCCATTGGAGTTCCCTTGTTCGCAAAATTCATCACATCAATTCCCATATGACACACTTTGGTACAGACATTACAGGAAATGCAACGTTTTTTATCCGCAAAAATACGATACAAGGAGAATTTGGTATAAAGGTGCATCAGCGCCGCAAGTGGACACGCGAAACGGCACCAGACTCGACCTCCGAAGTGCCCATAGAGCCCAACGCCAATAATCGAAGCCAGCGCGATATCGATACAAAATTTTTGAACGGTATTCAAGGTGTTAAGGGTTTCACGTAAATTTGCTGGAACACGGGCCATTGTCCATGTAGAAATCGTCAGCGCGGAATGCAACACACAGAACCAGAGGACGACTTGTCCAAAGTTTTCTAATTTTTTGGCAAATGGTCCATGCGGAGTCTTTTGTCGAAACGGATCGCCCAAGGTTTCTGCAAGTCCACCACAGGAGCAAATCCAGCCACAATAAGATCCTTTTCCAAAATAATAAATTAATAATGGAATGATAAAAAACGAGAGGATCGGCGTGTAGAGGCACCAAAAAAGAGACATTGGTGAACCTATGTGAGAAATAACAATCCATGGAAACAAGGGCCAGGCGAGAATCAGTCCTAAAAATTTCCAAGCATCAAAGCCAACAATAGGCTGTTCTGGAGGCAGTTCTAACACTTGGATTTTGAACCAATCTGGCAAATAATGCCCAGCGTCTAGCATCGGAATAAAGACCAGAGGAATCAAAGTTAAGGGGACCCATTGGATAAAGAGTAACAGAAGGGTCTGTTTTTTGACGTAAGACGTAGGGGTTCGCCGTATACGTCGAATCCCGAAAACCAGCATAATGAGGCCATAAAGCAAAGAATAAATCATAAGATTGTCAAAGCGGAACCATTCAGGCAGAGGAATAAATCGTTTGACTTGATCCGTGAAATCGTGGTGGTTGGCTAGGAAATAGTTGGCTTTCCAGAGATAAAAAGCGGTGACTGCCGAGAGCACCGCTACGAGTGAAATCCACCATTTGGCGTTCATGGCATTTTCCAGTTCAATTTTGCATTTTTCCAAAAACTTCAAGGGGAGTTCCGAGCCAATCATCACCAATACAGCGGTATTCGGAAGGGTGAACTCTTCTTTTTTCTCGTTGAGTAGAGTCACCGTTTTTTCTTCAATTTTTTTGACCTGTGTCGCCAGTTGAAGCTGGATTTTTTTTTGAGAAACGAGTTCCTGAATTTTTTGTTGGTTCCCCTGTTTCGGACGCGAAAATGTTGCGTTTCGATACGAAAGCGTGACTCGTGCGCCTTGTTCAGCACAAGCAATTGAAGCCTCTAGCGCGCTATCCCCTCCTCCGACGACCAGAATATCTTGATCGTGATAGGCTTTTGGATCAAGCAAGCGATTGCTGACTTTACTCTGATCTTCTCCGGGAACTCCGAGTTTGCGGTAATTTCCGGATTTCCCGATGGCGAGAAGGACGCGTTTGGCAAGAGTTTTCTGTTCCCCGCAATAGACTTCCAAGAGGAGATTGTTGCGTTTGATCTCGGTCACATTTCCGGATGTAATCGAGATCTGATGTTGTTTAAATTGATCTTCAAGTTCTTGAAGCAACGATTCTTTAACCGTGGCCCTCATTGTTAATGGCCCGGTTTGTTGATAGTCTTTGGGTTCAAGAAAGATGGGCTTTTGTTGAGGAAAATTTGCGATGGTGGAAAATGGTCGATTCGATTCCAGTACCAAAAACCGAAGTCCGAGTTTTTTGGCTTGAATAGCCGCACTGGCTCCAGCAGGGCCAGCGCCGACAATGAGGATATCATAAACGTCCTCAGAAGTACTAAACTCAAACTCTTTCCGATCATAAATTCCTTGAATGATTTGAGATCCCTGGTCTGCGGCAAATTTCAAAAGTGGCATTCCGGAGAGATCTCCGGCGACATAAACGCCCTTAAGCGTACTTTCTCCTTTTGCGTTTAAATAGGGATATCGCTCAACGGAAGCACACGGCGCTCCACGTTGTAACCAGCGAAAATAAAACATCGCATCTCTCCTTGAATTTATTTTGTCGATGGGGCAGGGATGAGAGGTCCATAGCGGGCCTCATATTGTTTTTTCATTTCATCGTAAGGTTGCTCGGCAAAAGCAAAAACAATACGGAGAAACATTTCACCAAGTTCCGATCTCTGCTCGGGCGTCAAATTAAATTTGAGGCGAACAAAGTTAGCGGCAATCTGTAAAAATCCATTATTCAGAAGATGCTGTTTACTATAGATTTTCCAGAGATAGCCATTCTCGACTTTTGTGATCACTAATCCCCCTTGCGCGCTTTGTTCCCGAATCAGTTCTCCAATAAAATTTTTAATCAATTCTTCAATATTGGAGGGCAGGAGCATATCGATCATTCCCTTCGGCAGAAAATAAAGCAAATTCCCTTGAACCGAAACATCGCAGTCAGGAAGGAACTCATAGGTGAGTCTTCCTTCTTGAGGATTAAGGGTGAGATGAAGATGAGCCTTCAAATTTTTAATTTCAATTTGTAAGCCAAGTACATTCAGATCCAGCAAAAAATCCGCAAAAAAATCATAGGCTTTGAGTTCTTGTAGTTTGAATCCATAGTTCATTCCAACTTCGGTCCGATCATTCATCGGAACTAATCCATCAAAATCAATAGCGAATTTTGAGCGAAGCGTCAATTCTCGTGAATTCATATTCCAGTAAGTCAGAATTCGATTGTCTTCGTCTTGAAACGTGATATGGGAGTTCATGACACGTCGAAATTTTTGCATCCACTCGGTCAACTTCGGATAATCATGTTGAAGTCGAACCCAATTCACCGTTCCGCAGATATCCACTTTTTGAGGGATTTCTTTTTCTGGAGCCATCAGCGAATAGAGAGAAACATAATGATGAATCAGTTCATACAGATACGGATAGGAGTGTTTAACTCGCCAGAGCGTTTCGGTATCGTTTTTAGAATGTAATCCTTTTTGGAATAGCTGTTGCTTTGCGGGTTGTAAGAGGTTTTCATAAAAACGATCAAGGACTTGCGGAAGGGTATCGATCGGATGATCGGGTAGAAATAGCTCCAGAGAGGTTTTCAAGACATAGCGAAGTTCATTTTCTTGTTTCAGTTGAATTTTAAGTTGAGTTTCGCCTCGTTTTTCTGGACGATGGTCCCCTAAATAAAAAGTGTAGGCCCCCTCTTTTGGAATTCCATAAAAGCGTAGTTCTCGAATACGAGCGCGTGGCGTGGGATAAAGTGCGGAATAAAACCGTGCCAGATCGCCAGAGAAAATAGCGTCGAGGACTCGATCATATTCTTTTTCGAAATCTTTATGAAATTGAAGGTTTTGAACGAACAAAAAAAAAGTTTCCGCAACCGAAGATGGATTTTCTTGATTTTCTTGTTTTTCTTCGTTGAGAGACGTCGGAGTTTCAGGGTGGGGTTGAGTCAACATTTCATACTGGGTCCAGGTACATCCCCATAAAATCAAAAAGGGGAAAAAAAGCTTGAAGACAAGCATAAACCATCTTCTCCCGGTAGATAAGATTAAAAAAATTAGGTGATAAGAAGAGAATATGTTAGTATACAAAAAACTTGGGAAAAACGGTAGCCTTCTTTAAACCAGTTATTCTGAGAGGAGATCAAACAGTTGAATTTACCAGCCAGAGCCCTTATTGCTTTAGGAAGTAATTTGGGAAATCCTCTCTTAAATTTAAGAGAAGCACTCGCTGAAATGAATCCATCCCTCGGATTGCTCCAAAAAGTCTCTCGTTTCTATCGAACTCGTCCCGTAGGTGGCCCTCCTCAGGATGATTTTTTGAATGCGGTGGCCATTCTTGAAACCACTTGTTCTCCAGAACTTCTTTTACAAGGATTGCTCGGAATCGAGCAAAAAATGGGAAGAATTCGAGAGATCAAATGGGGGCCACGACTTATCGATCTTGATTTAATTTTTTTTGAGCAGGAAATACGAAAAACGTCACCCCTGACGCTCCCGCATCCGCTGGCCCACGAACGTTTGTTTGTGTTGGAACCGGCAGTAGAAATTGCGCCTGATTGGAGACATCCGCTTTTAAAAAAGACCCTTTCCGAATTGCTTCAGGATTTCGTTTATGCAACTTCGTTCCACAAGCAGGAGTCACATCTATGACACTTCGTGTAATTCAAAGCCTCTCCGAATTGAAAGCCGTGGTTCAAGGCTATCGTCGTGACGGCGAAACGATAGGCTTTGTTCCCACGATGGGGGCACTTCATGAGGGCCACTTCTCTTTAATTCAACGCTCCAAAAAAGAACAAAAACGAACCCTCGTGAGTATTTTCGTCAATCCGTTACAATTTGGTCCCAATGAAGATTTTGAAAAATATCCAAGAACATTTGAAGCGGATCGAAAACTCTGCGAACAAGGTGGAGCCGATATTGTATTGAGTTGCTCTAAAAACGAAATGTATCCTGCAGGTTATCAAACTTATGTCAATGTCGAAATATTAACGCAACATCTTTGCGGAGCCAGTCGTCCGGGACACTTTCGAGGCGTGACGACGGTTGTTTGCAAACTCTTTAATTTGGTAGAGCCGGATTTTGCCTACTTCGGAAAGAAAGACGCGCAACAATGCTTGATTTTGCAGAAAATGGTACACGATTTGAATATGAATCTCCGATTAGTCTTTTGCGAAACGCTCCGTGAGTCGGATGGTTTGGCGCTTTCTTCACGTAATCGTTATCTCAACTCTAGTGAACGAAAGCAGGCGATTTGCTTGAAAAAAGCCCTCGATGAAGCTCAAAACAAAATCAAACAAGGAGAATTTCGCTCTACTTTTTTGAAAGAAGGAATGGAATCCGTGATTCGCGCTTATCCGTTGGCCAAAATTGACTATATTTCGTTCGTCGATCAAGCCCAAATTCAACCTCTTGAAATTCTCAAAGGAGATTGTTTAATTGCCTTAGCTGTTTTTCTAGGAAACACTCGTCTTATCGATAATCTATGGATCACCCGCGAATGACATCCGCTTATTTTCAACGATTAAAAAAATCCGATTGTCAATTTCTCGCTCCAGCCAAAATTAACCTTTTCCTGGAAGTCTTGGGAAAACGACCTGATGGATACCATGAAGTGCATACGATTCTTCATACCCTTGATCTCTGCGATCAGTTAACCTTTGAAATCACTCCTCCAACACAAGGATTTCATCTCTATTGCTCCGATCCCCTCCTTCCGTCCGATGAAACCAATCTGGTTCTACGCGCGGTAAAATTAATGGAGCCTTATTTCCCAAACGCTTTGGGTCTAGCGATTACTCTCGAAAAACACATTCCTTCAAATGCGGGTCTGGGCGGCGGATCTTCCGATGCGGCCATTACCCTTCTGGCTTTGAATGATTTATTGAATTTGAAGCTTCCCCTCTCGGTGCTCTCCTCTATGGCGGCACAATTAGGCTCAGATGTCCCTTTTTTTCTCTGGGGTGGAACCGCTTTATGCACTGGGCGAGGCGAAAGGGTAGAACCGCTGGCCCTCGAAGGATCGCTGATCCTTGTTTTGACTTCGTATCGGAACGTTCGTAAATTATCTACCGGCGAAGTTTATAAAAATCTGGCTCCGTTATTGACCCAACCTTTGAACTCCGATAGAATAACGAAGGGTAATTTATCTGATCTTGTAAAAAGTCAAGAAGTTCTCTATAACCGACTGGAACAACCCGCTTTTTATCTTTACCCAGCACTGAAGAGTCTCAAAAAAATGTTGATGGCGAATTATTCTTCAAAAACATTACTTTCAGGCTCTGGATCTTTTTTCTTTTCCGTTCAGAATTCTTTGGGGGATCAAGAGAGACACTATTCTTGCTTAAATTTGAAACCTGAATTTCAGGTCATTAAGGCGTGTTCTTTCTTGTAATATATATTCGGAAGGAGCTACTTGTGAACATTACCGAAGTTCGGATCAAGTTGATGGATGTACAAAAGAGTGACAAACTTCGGGCCTTTTGTAGTGTTACAGTAAATGATGAATTTGTTATTCGGGATCTGAAAATTATTGAGGGCACCAAGGGAGCCTTTGTTGCAATGCCCAGTCGCAAACTCATGGATCATTGTCCAGATTGTGGCGGGAAAAATCATTTACGAGCAAATTATTGTAGTGATTGTGGCGCAAAACTTTTTAATCGGCGTGCACGCAAAGACGATAGGGGACGCGCAAAATTACATGCGGATATTGCACACCCAATCAACTCGACTTGTCGAGATATTCTTCAAAGAAAAGTCTTGGAAGCGTATCAACAAGAGTTAGAGCAAGCACAAAAAGAGGGATATGTTCCTAAATATTATGATGATATCCCCGACGATTATGATGAACAAGAAGAAGTGATAAAAAGACATGAGGACGAGGAATTGCTGGAATAACCCAACTGGAGGTGATTTCTGTCCTTAAATCGCCTCCCTCCATTAGTTCATATTTATGGTGCCGGAAAAGTCGGACAAACCTTTGGTTTGCTATTAGCTCGGCATCACTACACCATTGGGCAAGTCATTTGCCGTCATCTTCAAAACGCCCAAAAAGCAGTTCATCTCATTGGGATGGGCAACCCCCAAACAACGTTCTCTCCTACCCCTTCGCCCGCCTTGCTTTTACTCGCCACCCCCGATCAAATTCTTCCTCAAATTGTGGAACAACTCGCTCACTACTCCCTCTCCAATTTCTGGATACTTCATTTTTCAGGGAGCTTACCCTCGACCCTACTTCAACCTCTTCATGCTTGTGGTGCCCATATTGCTTCGATGCACCCTCTAAAAAGTTTTGCGATCCCCAACGATTCTGCGGATTCTTTTCCTGGCACTTTTTGTACGTATGAAGGCGATGCCGAATTTCTTCCCCTTTTACATCAACTTCTCTTAGATCTAAAAGCGCTCCCTTGCCCCGTTTTAACAGAACACAAAGCCATTTATCACGCGGCCGCAGTCGTTGCGTCCAATTATTTAGTGGGATTACTTCAATTCGCCTTGGAATTGTTTCAAAAAGCGGGTATTTCGGAAAAAGACGGACTTCCAGCCTTGCTCCTGTTGATGTCTGGAACTCTCGAAAATATTAAAAAAGTCGGCCCCCGAAAAGCACTCACTGGCCCAATCCAACGAGGAGATCTCTCGACGATTCAGCTTCATCTCGAACATCTCTTGCCAGAAGATCGAAAACTGTATCAAGAACTCGGAAAAAAATGCTTGTCCCTTACCCCGTTTTCAGAAAATCAGAGAAAATCCATCGAGTCCTTATTGGAATAAAAAAAACAATGATTTGCGTTTCGCTTCAAGAAAGCACTATCGAGGATCTGGAAAAACAGATTAACGCAAATCTGCCGTTCACCTCCTTCTTTGAATTTCGACTCGATGAACAGTCGATTTCAATGCTTTCCTGGATTCTTAGAGCCGATCGTCCTTATCGGGCCATTATTACCTTACGAAGTACGGGCATACTTCCTGAAACGGATCGAATCACTTTCCTTCAAAAGGCGCTACAACTTGGGGCCGATTGGATTGATTGGGATCAACCCGCTCCTTTTCCGAGCCAAGAACCCGGGCGAATTCTTTATTCTTACCATGATTGGCAAAAAACGCCTGACATGGAAGAAATCAAGCGTTTATACGGTGAGCGAAAACATAAGGGAAGCTGGATAAAACTTGTTTTTCGGGCAAATACATTTACAGATAATTTGACGATTCGCAAGGTGTTTCGTAAACTTCACGATCCCCAGTTGGTTTCGTTTTGCATGGGAGAAGAAGGGCAAACCAGTCGTATTTTATCGTGCTTGTGGGGCTCTGCTTGGACTTATGCGGCACCTTCTCCAGAAAAAAAAACAGCTCCCGGACAACTGACCGCCGACGAAATGAGCCGTACTTATCCACAGTCGCAGGGGAAACGCGAGCCGTCGCTCTATTTTGGAATTCTTGGAAACCCCGTGTCACAGAGTTGGAGCCCACTCTTGCATAATATGGCCTTTCAGGAAAAAAAAATCAGTGCGCTGTATCTTCCGGTGGAAGTTAAAGATCCTCTGCCGGTGCTGTCCAGTGGCTTTTTTCAAGGACTTTCGGTAACGATGCCTTTCAAAGAAGTTTTATGTGAATGGACAGAAATGCTTTCTTTATCTCCCGAAGTGAACCGATGGAAATCCTTGAATACGCTCATTCGAGAGGGAAACACGTATCACGCGGAAAATACAGATGTGTGGGCCGGAGTCGCACTTCTCGAAAACTTCTTTTTTTTTGAAACCTCCAAGCGTGTAGTTATATGGGGAAGCGGAGGCGTAGCTCGAAGTTTGGCCCTAGCGCTTTCGGAAAAAAACTGTTCCATTCGTATTCAGGCTCGGAACGAAAAAAAAGGAAAAGTGTTGGCGTATGATTGTGGTGGCGAATTTATCCCTTGGGAAACGCCCATTTTAGAACCTGTCGATTTGTTGATTCAGGGAACTCCGGTCGGAATGATTCCGCATACGCAACAAATTCCAGCCTCTTTACAGCTATTTCAAAGAGGATTGGGCCTTTTACTTGAAACCATTTACCGTCCGACAGAGACTTTATTAATGCAACAAGCCAGAAAAGCCGGAATTCAAGTGATTTCAGGACTTGACTTCTTTTTGCGACAGGCTTATTTTCAACAAACGCTGATGACTGGAACCGTCTATTCGATGAAACGCTGGAAAAAAAGGCTCCTAATGTCATTGCGAGGAGCCTGAAGGCGACGAAGCAATCTCCGAAAGATTTAAGCATACAGGAGATGGCTTCACTTCGTTCGCCATGACATTGGGAATTGTTCCCTTTATTTGAAGGTTTGGCGCTGGAAGTGGACAATTTTTTTTAGGGTTTCCTGATATTTGATATTTGCGGGTTCGAGATAAACTGCTTCTTCTCCGTGTTTTCTAGCCTGTTCCCAATCGTTTGTTTCCGAATATAAAACAGCGAGGTTATGATGAGCGCCTGCATATTTTGAATTTTGTTTCAAAACACTTAAATAATCTTGTTCCGCGAAATCGAAATTCTGATTTTTATGAAATGCGAGCGCTCGGTTCCACAAGGCTGGAAAATAATTGGGTTCTAGTGTTAACGCCACTTCAAAATCTTTCAGTGCTTGGGGGAATTCTCCTAACTTCCCGTAAACGACGGCTCTCTGAGAAAACACTTCCGGGTTACTCGCGTTTAGCTCCACCGCGCGATCATAGAGCGAAAGAGCCTCTTTAAGGCGATTATGCTCATAAAGTGTATTCGCGTAATTGAGATGAATCTCTGGAGATTGTGGAGAACACTCGACCGCGTACTGATACAATTCTAAAACGGAAATTCCTTCAGGCGGTGGCCAGAGAACGAGATAATTTGAAAGATATTCGGCAAAGACTTCTTTTCGGGTCAAGTTCCGAAGATAATATTCTTGCATCAGCGATTTGGAATCAATTTTTAACTTCTCTACGTAATGGGAATTAGGCAGAGGTAATCCAGAGTTTGTGGGTTCGATATTGATGAAGCCTTCCGTGTTTTCTTCACAACGAAGAAAAAAATGATTTGGCGCTTTGACTCCATAAAGGGGTAACTGAAGCTCTAATCCGACGACTAAATATAATAAAGACAAACTCAAACAAAAACCTTTTCGTCGCTCAATCACGCGGACCAGATGCACATTGTCGGGGTTTTTTCCAAGAGGATCTTGGCGATCAAAAGCAAATCCGAGTTCTTCAAAAAAATAGCGATTTAAGATTTGAATCCGTTCTTCCATTAAATACGCTTGAGAAACAGCAGGTTTGAGCTTTTGGACGGATTGATCGATAAAGTCGGAAAATTGTTGACAATCGGACTCCGTTGCGAAAAACCAGAGAAAGCCTTCTCTAAGATTAAGCGTTTTTGCTTGCGGAAGTTGTGCAAAAAATTCCTGATTGGAAGAAGGAGTGGACACACAAGAGAGGAGGCCTCCACTCAGAAGTATGAGAAAAAAACAGCGAATGGCACCCATCTCGTTCTCTTTTCTAAGGATGCGCGAACTCCTTAGAGGAGCTCGTTGAGACTTTCTGGAGAAGATCTTTCATCGTAAAAACGTCTAGTTCTCCTTGATCTCGCGCTTTTGCGACTCGCGCGAAAATAGAATCTAATCCTTTAAATAGTAAATCCGCTTGATCTCCCAAGTGAGAGGGGTGAAACCACAAATGAAACAGGCGCTTGTGGCGGATGGCCGTCTCAATTCCTTTTTTTGCCTGCTGTACCCTGCAATGGAGCGGGATATAGCGTCGCCATCCGGCCATCGAGAGATAATTCATGGAACCCGGAAGATTCAACAAACCCGAAGGTTCTTGAAGGGGAAGCGAACAGGGGGGAGCGAGAACCAAAATTAAATCGAGAATATGTCCTATTTTTTTTCCCCATTTCCCTCCCCATTTCAAATGATTGAACCAAGAGGGATCTTCTCCACGATAAACTTGGAACCCGGCCTCGTAAAGCAAATCTAGATAGGCGCATCGGTTTCGAGGAAACACAAAGGAGAGGCACGAGTACCCCCGTTTTTGGGCAATATCCCTCGCGGAATAAAACTCCCGTTTTGCAACTTCGGGAGTACATTCTTTAGACGTAAAAATAAGGTGCGAAAAGGAGTGCGACCCCATTTCGTGTCGGGGATACGATTCTAGTTGTTGCATTAAATCGGGGGCATGAAAATCGCGAGGAAGAAAAAAATCCATAAAGCAGTTTTGGGGCCAGTTTCGCTTTAGAAGTTCTTGTGAAGAGAGAGCAAGAGAGTTTGGACCGCTACTGATTTCTTCATATAAAGCGCCCACTACGGCAAAAGTCGCTGGAATTTGATAGCGATCCAAGAGATCCAGTAATCGTTGCGTTAATGCACGTTCGTCTTGTTGTCCTTTTTGATAGAGCTTTGTAGAAAGATCCACATCTCCCCAAGCGAATTCGGTATCTAGTGAAAGGACGAATGCACCTTTTGAGAGAGGAAGAGGGGTTCCAGGCACCACAAGTCGATCCTTTTTTGGTTATTTTATTTCTTGAAGATACTTGAGCAGAACATTTTTAACTTCTAGGTTTGTCTCTTTTTGGTTGAGTTCAGTTAATTTCTCTTTTGTGAGTAATTTCAAGCGAAACAGCGCTTTTAAGGCTTCTATCGTGATTTTGGTCGCTTGTTCTGGAGTGATTCCTTCAATCGTTTTCAAAGCATTCTGATCCAGCATTTTCCATAAAACGTCCTGACCGTCTGCAGAGCCTAAATAAGCGAGTGCTAAAGCGGCGTTAAAACGCACATCGGGAATACTGTCTTTAGTTAGTTGGGTCAGAAGCGGAATTCCTCGAATATCTTGCAAATTTCCAATCGCGTTCACGCTAATTTTTTTTATATCGCGTTCGAGTTGCGGTTTTTCTAGTTGTCGCGCGATCACTTCTAAAATGCGAGAAGGCTCGATACTTGGAGGAGTCATTTGTTCTTTTCCGTCGGCTGTTTTCACTTTGAATGAAGTTCCCAAAGCCGTAAGTGCGCCAATCACATGAATACGGGTTTCAATACTTTCTTCTCCTGATTTTTCCAACTCGGCGACAAGGGGTTCAAATGCCTTCGGATTTCGAGTAAATCCAAGCAGTTGAGCGAGATAGGTTCGCATTGTTTGATGAGACTCATTTTGAAACAAACGCAAAAGGGCTTCGGTGCTCTCGATTGAAACGGGCTCTTCTTTCATTCGCTTGGCGAGTTCATAAGCGATTTGCCATCGAGCGTGTCCTTTTTTATAGGCCAGTTCATTGACCAATTGATCCATATTTTTCTGGCTTAAGGTCGCCAAACCAAAGAACACATAGATCATCACCGATAAAATGACAATTCCCATAGGAATGATGAAAAACTGAAAAATACTGACCCATAAGGGCTTTTGTTTCGGTTTTTTTATTAATTGAACAATTTCTGGAACACGGGCGCACACGTTGGCTTTAAACTCTTCTAAAGAAAGTTCAGTCACGCTACTCCCGCAGTCTACCCGTTCTTCAGGAAGTAATAGAGCCAAGGTATGACCCTGCTCTAGTTGAAACATCCAAGCGGGTTGAGTGGCCTCTGGCGCTAAAAAAGCGAAATAATAGCGTGTCGAATTCTCTGCGGAGGTCGCTTTAAGCAATAATCCTTTGTAACCCTCTAAATGAAGTTCTTCAACGACTTGAGTTTGTTCAAGAATCTGGCGAAAATCAATTGTGTTCAAAGTCATAAATTCTGCGCTTCCTTAAGTAAAAAAAATTTTCAAGTGGCTTGGACAAAAATGGGGAGGAAGATTTTTGCAGGTTGAAACGAAAAGCATTATAAAGCCCTTTGGACTCCGCCTCAATAGCATTCAAAAGAAATAGAAGGAACAGTTCGTTCAGACAACGTAAGCAATCGATGGCACTTTGTTTCCGATAATTTGAATACTCATCAATCAGAGAGTCTGGTTCGATTTGTGGCAAAAGAGAGTGGAATTACTGAAGATTTGGGAGTCAAGGGGAAGAAAGGAATTCTCAAATCATTAAAGAGTCGAGAGGCTTTTTTTAGTGAGCAAAGCCACAAAATTGTATTTCATTACACCCCAAAACACGCTTCGTGGATGAATCAGATTGAGTTATGGTTTTCCATTTTGGTTCGAAAATTACTCAAGCGTGGGAATTTTACCTCGAAAGCTGATCTGAAGGAACAAATACTTCGTTTTATTCATTATTTCAACGAAACTATGGCAAAACCTTTTAATTGGAAGTATCGTATTCTTACAGTTTAACTAGATAACGTGTGGTGCTAGACAAAATTTCCACAAAGAGGTTTTGACGTGGTCCCCTGATTCGAGATCTCAGAAGAAATAGCTTTCTTGGAATCGAGTGTAACTTTTCGAAAGAATTGCGGTTCCTTTGGAGTTATGCTACAATGCTTTTCTCTCTTAAAAACACCTTTTCCCCTAGAGGCTATTATTATGATGCAAACACCGACCTGGAACGAATTTGTCGGGTTTATGAAGCATGTTCAATTCGTAGCGAAATCTCCTTATTTAGTCGCCCGAATTCTCAACGGCTTTCGACAATCTCTTGTGATGCAAAAACCTGTTTTACGCTCCATCGAACTTGCGATTACCTATCGTTGTCAAGCCGCCTGTGATTTTTGTTACTCCGACACTCTTTTAAATCGCGGGCGAAAAGAGTTATCAATCAAAGAAATTCGAAAGCTGTGGGATGAATGCTTGAAACTGGGGGCCATTCACGTCAATATTACTGGCGGGGAGCCCATGATCCGCAAAGATTGGGACGAAGCGATTGCCGCTTGTAATCCGGAGCGAACCATTGTATCGATGGTCTCCAATGGAGAACTTTTAACCAAAAAGAATGTGCGACGGGCTAAAAACGCGGGCCTTCGATACTTGCAAATCAGTCTGGATAGCGCAAATCCTGAAATCCATAACGAATCCAGAAAAGTAAAAGATCTCTTTCAAAAAGCCGTTCGTGGGATGGAATACGCGAAAGAGGAAGGGATTACGGTATCACTCTCAACAGTGGTCACCAATGAAAACGCGCCAAAGCGTGATGTTTGGGAGATTATTGATCTGGCTGAAAAACATGATGTTTTCCTTTTATTAAATTTGGCGGCGATGGCCGGACGCTGGCAGAATAATCGGCACTGTATCCTTACCCCGAAAACGATGGAGTATGTGCGTGAGTTCCGTCAACACCCGACTGTTCGACAAAATACGATGTACAATTTTCGTATGAAAGCGGGTTGTCCTGCGGGAACCGAAAAATTTTATGTCACGTCGTATGGTGACGTCACGCCTTGTCCGCTGACCCATATTTCTTATGGAAATATTCGAGAAAGTTCGGTTCGACAAATCTGGACTCGAATGTTAGGGACCAATCCTTACAATTTACATTCCACCAAATGTTTGCGTTGTGAAAACACCGATTATTACAAAAAATATATTGACCCACTGGCGGACTTGATGGCGCAAGGTATCCAAATGCCAGTTCCTATCGAGCAACATCCTGCTTGGGAACAGCGTCACCTCCCGATTCAAGTTTAAGATGTCCTCCAAAATTCGCAACATTGGAATTATTGCCCATATTAATGCCGGAAAAACGACAACCACGGAGAGCATCCTTTTTTATACGGGTCGAGAAAAACGTTTAGGGAGCGTACAAGACGGGACTAGCATCACGGATTATCTGGAAGAAGAAATTCAGCGGGGAATTTCAATTCGAAGTGCGTATGTCACGTGTTCTTGGCAAGGGTATGAGATCCATTTGATGGATACTCCGGGGCATATTGATTTTACGGGCGAAGTGGAAAAAATTTTAGGAATATTGGATGGCGCTATTGTTCTTTTTTCTGCGAATGAAGGTGTTCAATCGCAAACAGAAGGGGTCTGGAAGCAAGCAGATCGCTATCAACTTCCCCGAATTGCGTTTATTAACAAAATGGACCGCTTGGGTGCGAATCTTCCAGAAACCCTTAAATCAATTGAGCAATCCTTTCGCAGAGTTCCGATTTTGCTTCAACTTCCACTCTTTAAGGAAGGAAAATGGAGCGGACTCATCGATCTGATTTCTTTGCGCTTTTGGGATTTTTCCTTGCCGGTATTGAACCCGACCCGCTATAAACCGGGCACAATTCCGGCGATGTACCAAGAAGAAGTTGATTTTGCGCGCGAAGAGATGATTGAAACGATGGCGGTACACCTCTCTTCCCTTTCACTAGAAACACTTCTGAATTTGTATTTTGAAGGAAAGCCAATCCCTCCAGAGCTTTTATGGAGTGCATTAAAAGAAGGGGTTCTTCAGAATCAGATGCTTCCGGTCTTCTGCGGAGTGGCTCTCAAGAATCAAGGAACGGCTTCATTACTGGACGGGGTTATTTCATTACTTCCCGGGCCAGAAGAGCGAAAACCGATCGAGGGATATTCTCAGCGGCTCCAGAAATTCATTCCGATCCTCGCTCAAGTGAATGAGCCTTTTTGTGGCTTAGTATTTAAGATTGTGGCCGATCCGCAAGAAGGATTTATTTTTTTGATACGGATTTATCGAGGGCGCTTGCACTCTGGAACAACCGTGTGGAACGTTTGTGTAGAGAAGCCAGAGCAAATAACACGAATTTGGAGCATTTATGCTGGAGAGAAAGAAGAGCGTCGCGAAGCGGAAGCGGGAGAAGTGATCGGAGTGAGTGGGCTTCAATGGACAAGCACCGGAGAAACCTTATGTGCGAGAGAAGAGCCGATCTTGTTAGAGAAGAAAAAATTTGCAGAACCGGTTATTTCGTTAGTGATTGAGCCTCAAAATGAAGAAAATCGTCCTCGACTCAAGCAGATACTTACTCAATTTGCGAAAGAAGATCCGACCCTTCGTTATTCGGTCGACGAAAATACGGCTCAAGATGTGTTTTCGGGGATGGGCGAACTTCATTTAGAAGTGTATATCCAGCGCCTACAGCGAGAAACCAAAATTGCGGTGAATCACGGGAATCCACGGGTGCTGTACAAGGAGTCGATTGTTCGAAAAAGCCGAGGAGAAGGGTTTGTACGCAAAACAATTTCGGATTGCGAGACACTCCATGAGGGGCATATGCTTTTGGAACTGGTTCCGAATGCGCAACAAGAAGAGGTTGTTTGGAAGAACTTTCTTTCAAAAGAAGTCGAGTCTTTTCCGTATTGGCAAGCCATTCAAGAGGGTTTAGAGTCGGTCATTCAGTCCGGGGGACAGCAGGGGCATCCTTTATGTCAAATGGAGGTTCATCTTCTCTCTGCAGAGCGTCATCCGCACGATACGGAAATAGGGTATCAAACGGCAGTTCAAATTGCGTTTAAGCAGGCTTTAAAAGAGGCGGGATCCATTCTATTTGAACCTTTGATGCGTTGTGAAATATTTTGTCAGGGAAATTTTCAAGGAGCCGTGTTAGGCGATTTGAAACAGCGTCATGCAAAAATTTTAGAAAGTGAAGTGGGGGGGACTGGATGCAAAATTATTGTGGAAGTTTTGTTACAAGAACTTTTCGGATATGCTTCACGATTAAGAGACATTACCCAAGGCCGAGGTTCTTTTTATATGGAACTGCTTCGGTATGAAAAAATTTCAAAAGAACGAGCGGAACATTATTGAAGAATGAATTTTTCAAAAAATGAAGAGAGCCTATTGACTGCATCAAAGAATCTGCTAATATTGTCGCTCTTTCTGTACAATTAAACCACCGATAGGAACTATTTCAACAGCGACAAAAGCCACTTTCCAAACCCAAAAAAATTTTTCCAAAAAAACGATTTTCAAGGGAATGTGGTGGATCTGTTCTAATTCATTCAAACTGATTATGTGTTTAGATTCGAATTGGGATAGTTCTCTCGAAACAATCCTATCCCAACGCGGTTTCTTTTTTTCAAAGAAATATTGCTGTCATCCGTTGAGAGTGAATCCCTTTCTTAGAAGTATAGGAGCCTAAAAAGTGGCGCTCTCTTTTCGTAAGGAAAGGGATTTCCAACGCAGGAGTTAATTATTTATGACTGAGGAAAATAAAGGAATTTTTCAGATTCGTTTAGAAGCATACGATCATAAAATTCTTGATCGTGCAACGCAAGAAATTATTGCAACAGCTCACCATACGGAAGCGGAGATCTTAGGACCGATTCCACTTCCAACGCGAATCGAGCGATATACGGTTCTTCGATCTCCCCATGTGGACAAAAAATCGCGCGAACAATTTGAAATTCGGACCCACAAACGACTGATTTATTTCAAAAAACCAACCCAAAAGACCATTGAGGCTTTGGGAAAAATATCAATGCCTGCAGGAGTACATATTCGAACAACATTTAAAACTTAGTCCCTACTATTGTTAATATTGTAAAAATTTTGCAAGGGTTTGTTTTTTTTGATCTCAGCCTTAAGCAAGCGGCTTCTCTAGTATGGGAAGTTCTCCTTTTAGGGGAGTGAGGATGTTACAGAGAATGGGACTCAGGGACAGGAGAAAAAATATGACGGAAAATGAAAAGAGTACCCCAAAAAATGGGGCGGAAGCTGAGAATACTACCCTAGAACAAATAAAGATTACCGTTCCTTATTATGATAAAGACGGGAAACGATTAAAAGGGTTGGAGCTTCCTATTGATGCTTTTGGTGGAGAGATCCGCCAAGAAGTGTTATTTGACGCGATTATTATGTATGAAGCCAACAAACGTTTGGGAACTTCGAATACACTGACTCGCAGTTATGTCAGTGGAACCCACCGTAAACCTTGGAGACAAAAAGGAACGGGACGAGCACGCGCAGGAACGAACAAATCTCCTCTCTGGCGTGGAGGTGGAGTGATATTTGGTCCCCATCCTCGCGATTATTCTTACCAGATGTTAAAGAAACAGAAAAAGCTGGCCTTTAGAAGTGCTCTGCTCTCGAAATTTTTGGATCGAGAAGTTCGAGTCATTGAAGATCTTGTAATGGAGAAGCCCCAAACCAGTCGGATGTATAGTTTATTAAAATCAATGGGAGTTGCGGCAACGAGTTGTCTTGTGGGTGTTCCTCAGTTCAATGAAAATATATTTAAATCGTTAAGGAATATTGAGAAAAAGGAAATCCAAGAAATTCGTAATTTCAACGCTTATGATTTGTTAAAAAACCGTTATTTGGTGTTGACCAAAGCCGCCTATGAAAAGTTGCTAGAAGGGAATCAAACGGTATGAAGAGTCCCTATGAAGTTATTTTAAAGCCAATCGTAACGGAAAAAGGAATGTTTGGGGTTCAGAAGATGAACAAATATCCTTTTATGGTGAGTTTGACTGCGAACAAAATTGAGATTGCGAAAGCGATTGAATATTTGTATCGGGATAAAGGAGTCAAGGTGGTTAAAGTGAACACCTTTCGACGAAAAGGAAAAGAACGTCGTCTTCGGATGCAATTGGGTCGGACTTCAAACTGGAAAAAAGCGATTGTCACTTTTCGAGATGGAGATGTGATTGATTTAATTTAAAGGAGGAGTGGCTATTTCTTTTGGAAGAGAAGAATAAAAATAATAGGAACAGGTGGCGAAAAATCAAGGAATGGGGAGATGTGTTGTTAAAGGCCATCGCCTTGTTCATCATCTTGTATTACTGGATATTTCAAATTTCAGTCGTTCAAGGAGATTCAATGTCCCCGTTATTTTCTACCGGAGACCGCTTAATCATCGAAAAGGTAAGTTTATGGTTCCGGCCGATTCAGCAAGGGGATTTGGTGGTTTTTTATTATCCAAGAGATCTTTCAAAAGAATATTTAAAGCGGGTACTGGCGGGGCCTTTTGATACGCTCCGAATTAAGGAAGGAAAAGTGGAAGTGAATGGGAAAGAGGTGGTTTTTTCTGAAGTTCAAGAACAGGAATCGTCTACCAAAGATCAGACTCTAAAACTTCGCTCCGCAGAATATTTTGTGTTAGGTGATAATCGGCCACTTTCTTCGGATAGCCGAGATTTTGGCCCCGTACCGCAAGGATATATCAAAGGAAGAGTTTTCTTACGTTTTTGGCCGTTCACTCAATGGCATTTTTTTGAATAACTTTTTTGAATAACCCTAGATTGGAATTTAGAGAGAGCCTATTATGGGAATCATTATATATAAACCCACTTCTGCCGGACGTCGGAATTCCTCCGTCCATGATTTTGCAGAAATTACCTGTGATACCCCGTTAAAATCCTTGCTTGCTCCCAAACGACGCAAAGGCGGCCGTAACTGTTACGGACGTGTAACGACTCGGTTTCGTGGGGGTGGGCATAAAAAACAATTTCGTATTATTGATATCAAACGAGATAAAGAAGATATTTCTGCTACTGTATCCACGGTGGAATATGATCCCAATCGTTCCGTGCGAATTGCTTTATTGCAATACAAAGATGGCGAAAAACGCTATGTAATCGCTTGGGAAGGGATTCAAGTGGGGGAAGAAGTGGTTTCCGGCGAAAAAACGGAGCCGAAAAATGGGAATTGTATGAAATTGAAGAATATTCCCCAAGGACTTAGTGTTCATAATGTAGAAATGAGTCCCGGTCGTGGGGGCCAGCTAGCCCGTTCTGCTGGTTCTTCGGCTCAAGTTCTTGCCAAAGACAAAAATTATGTTATTCTCTCCCTTCCCTCAGGAGAACAACGTTATGTTTTTGGAGAATGTAAAGCGACGATTGGTCAATGCGGGAATACAGAGCATAACCTCGTAAGAATTGGAAAAGCAGGGCGAAAGCGCTGGAGTGGTATTCGTCCGCGTGTTCGCGGAACCGCTAAAAACCCTGTTGATCATCCAATGGGCGGTGGAGATGCAAGAAGCCATGGCGGACGACATCCGTGTTCTCCGAATGGAGTTTTATCCAAAGGAGGGAAAACTCGAAAACACAAGAAACCCTCTAACAGTCACATTATTCGCCGTCGTAAAAAAGGCCCTCATGTCGGTGGTGGATCATAACCCAAAGGAGAATCTTGTTTATGAGTCGTTCGTCCAAAAAAGGCCCTTATGTAGATGCCAAATTGTTAAAGAAAATCATGAAGCAAAAAGAGACTGGTCGTCGGGATCCGATCAAGACCTGGAGTCGAGATTGTACCATCGTTCCAGAATTTGTGGACCATCATTTTGAAGTCCATAACGGTCGAACCTTTATTAAAGTTGCGATCCGAGAAGAAATGGTAGGTCATAAACTGGGAGAATTTTCGGTGACACGCATTTTCCGTGGCCATACGAAAAAGACCAAGACTGCAGAATGATAAGAAAGGTACGGAATATGGAAGGTTGTTATTTTGCTTCACATAATTTCGCGCGAATCTCTGCGAGAAAAGCTCGTTTAGTGATGAATATGATTCGAGGGAAATCGGTCGATGAAGCTTTTACTATTTTGAAATATACGAATAAACGAGCGATGCCCTTGATCCAAAAAGTATTGAAATCTGCGGTTGCTAATGCTCAAGAACGAGGCGATTTAAAAGCAGATGTTCTTTTTATTGCGGATGCGCGGGTAAATGCGGGTTCTTCATTCAAACGATTTAAACCTCGTGCGATGGGACGCGCTAATCCGATTTGTCGCAGGACCAGTCATTTGATTATTGGAGTCAAAGAAGAATAGCTAGAGACTACTAAAAAGGAAGGTAATCTATGGGTCAAAAAGTGAACCCTATAGGATTTCGAGTTGGGATTTACGAAAATTGGAGATCTCGATGGTACGCCAATAAAGCGGAATTCGGAAAATATTTGATCGAAGATCAAAAAATCCGCCGTTTTATTGAAAAACATTATCGTTATGCGATGGTGTATCGAGTGGATATCGAACGGACCAATGAATTTGTCACCCTTTCGTTACACACGGCTAGACCGGGATTAATTATCGGAAAAAAAGGAACCAAGCTGGAACGATTGAAAGAAGAACTCGGGCAAATCACTGATCGTCAGGTGGAGATTAAGATTGAAGAAGTGGCCCAACCCGATTTGTGTGCGGTCATCGTCGGACAAAAAATTGCGGAACAACTCGAAAAACGCGCTTCCTTCCGTCGAACGATGAAAAAAGCGCTTGATGAAGTGATGTCCCAAGGAGCTTTGGGTGTAAAAATCCAACTTTCGGGTCGATTAGGCGGCGCGGAAATGGCGCGTACAGAACATTCCCATGAGGGATCGATTCCATTGCATACGCTTCGAGCGAAGGTGGATTATGGACTTGTTGAAGCGCATACGATCTACGGACTGATTGGCGTTAAAATTTGGATTTATACGGGGCTTCGTAATTTAGAGTTTGAGAACGAACTCGATCACAATAAGATTCCGAAGAAAAATCAAGGAAAATAAATTAGAAGGATAGAGCCATGGCACTCATGCCCAAACGGGTAAAATATCGTAAGAGCCAACGAGGAAAATTACGCGGGAATGCCCAAAGAGGAAATCGGGTTGTTTTTGGAGAATATGGACTTCAATCTCTGGAGCTTGGCTATCTGGAAGGAAAAGTTCTGGAAGCGGGCCGTGTCGCGGCAAACCGTGTTGTGGGTGGACAAGGCCGTATTTGGATTCGAGTTTTCCCCCACAAATCCTTTACTGCAACAGCCGCAGAAACCCGCCAAGGGACTGGAAAAGGAGAACCCAATTTTTATGCCGCCGCCGTAAAACCCGGAACGGTGATTTATGAAATTGGTGGAGTTCCTGAAAGTGCTGCCAAACTTGCGTGTCTTCGTACCGCACGAAAATTACCGGTTAAATGTCGTTTTGTTGTTAGGCGAGCAAAAATATGAAATTTAAATTTAAAGAATTGAAAAAAAAACCAGTCGAAGAATTACATAAAGAAGAAAAACAATTGCGTGAAGCCATTTGGAAACTTCGGGTCAAAAAAGGAGTGGATGATCTGGAAAATGTTCATCAAATCCGTGCCACTCGAAAAGAACTTGCCCAAGTTTTAACGGCAATTCAACAACTTTCCAAATCTTAAATGGTGAATGTTTACTTCTTAATCCGCTTTCTCAAGCCGAGAACGGATTTCTTTTTGTTTCTATGAGGATAAGAGGCTCTGATGAGTGAAAAAATAGAGAAAACTACACCCGAAGTACGTGAGACCAAACGTCGCACGGCAAAAGGAACCGTTGTCTCCCGGTCAATGAAGACAATTAATGTGTCCCATGAAAGACGGGTTCAACATCCCCGTTATAAAAAATATATTCGACGAGTCAGTAAATTTTTGGCTCATGATGAAAAAGACGAAGCGAAAATCGGAGATATCGTGCTATTGATGGAATGTCGTCCCATTAGCAAACAAAAAAGTTGGCGTTTGGTTGAAATTCTCACAAAAGCAAAATCGATGGCTCAAGAAACAGCAGAACCGCAGTCTCAAGAGAGTTCACCCGGAACACCACCTACTTAAATCTTTGTCCAATTTCAATGGGTTACAATAAAAAGAGGAACAACTCATGATTCAGATGCAAACTCGAATGGATGTTGCAGACAATACTGGAGCCAAAGAAGTCATGGCGATTCGCGTTCTCGGTGGCGGGAAACGACGCATTGCTCATATTGGAGATGTGGTTGTCTGTACTGTTAAAAAATCCTTACCTACGGCTACTGTTAAAAAGGGAGAAGTGGTCACCTGTGTGATCGTGAGAACCAAACAACGGATTCACCGCGAAGATGGTTCCACGGTGCGCTTTGACCACAATGCTGTTGTGGTTATTAATGGAAGAAAAGGCGAAACGAAAGAAATGGATAAAGATCCTCGTGGAACCCGTATCTTTGGAGCGGTGGCCCGTGAATTACGTAATTTAGGCTTTATGAAAATCATTTCTTTGGCATTGGAAGTTGTATAAGGAGAGGCTCAAATGCATGTGAGAACCGGAGATCTCGTTGAAGTAATGTGTGGGGCCGATCGCGGGAAACGAGGGAAAATCCTTTCGGTCAATTTAGAAGCCCAGAGAGTGGTCGTTCAAGGGGTACGATTGATTTACAAACATATTCGTCGTTCCCAACAAAACCCTCAAGGGGGCCGAATTCAAAAAGAAGGAACCCTGCACGTGTCGAATGTGATGTTGGTCTGCGAAAAATGCAACAAACACACTCGCATTCAAAACAAGACACTTAAAGATGGAAAACGCGTCCGTGCGTGCCGAAAATGTCAAGAAACGGTTGGAGCTTACGGAAATGTAATTGTGTAACTGAGTTGGCCTCGAAATTTTTTGAGACCCTGAATTTTTTTTGTTTTTTGTGGTGTGTCTTGCAACGTGAAAGAGCTTTTCTGGATCGGGTCCAAGCACTTGTTTATTTTGAGGAATTCCTATGGGTAATGAAAGCACTCGCCTCGGGAAAAAATATCAAAAAGAAATTATTCCCGCTTTAATGAAAAAATTTGATTTAAAAAATATTATGGAAGTTCCCAAGATTGATAAAATCGTCCTCAATATGGGAGTGGGAAAACATCCGGATGGAAATAAAAAACTGGAAGCGGTTACAGCCGATTTAACGCTGATCGCTGGACAAAAAGCCGTCTTCACACGCGCAAAACAGAGCGTCGCAAATTTTAAGTTAAGAGAAGGCGATTTAATTGGATGTAAAGTCACTTTGCGCCGTGAACGAATGTTTGAACTTTTGGATCGTTTGATTTCGGTCGCGATTCCGCGTATTCGAGACTTTCGTGGACTCTCTAATAAAGCGTTCGACGGAAGAGGAAGCTATTCTTTAGGACTCAATGAACAAATCGTGTTTCCGGAAGTGAATATGGATCGTTTGAACTATATTCAGGGCCTAAACGTCGCCATCGTGATACGAAATTCTACCGATGAAATGAGTCTGGATCTGTTACGTCAGTTTGGATTTCCATTTAAAATTTAATTTTTCTCCCTTCCATAAAGGAGCTTATTCTCTATGGCAAAAACTTCCCAGCGAGTGCGCGCCGCACGAAAGGCAAAATTTTCAACTCGTGCACGAAACCGTTGCCAACTCTGTGGTCGTTCAAGAGCCTACTATCGTAAATTCCGCATTTGCCGGATTTGTTTCCGCAACTTAGCCTTAAAAGGCGAAATTCCTGGTGTAAAGAAAGCAAGCTGGTAAAAGGAGTTCTTCTATGATGACTGACCCTATTGCGGATCTACTCACCCGTATTCGTAATGCCAACGCAATTTATCGTAAAACGGTGGATATCCCTTGTTCCAAATTAAAAGAAAATATATTAAAAGTACTTCAAGAAGAAGGATATATTCAAAACTATCAAATTCTTGACGATTCTGTACAAAAAACCTTACGCGTCACTCTTAAATATGGGGAAGATAATGTCTATGTAATTAACCATATCAAGCGCGTCAGCACCCCAGGGCGACGGGTTTATCAGAACATTAAAGAAATGAAGCCCATCCTGAACGGATTAGGGATTCAAGTGATCTCCACACCCAAAGGAGTTCTCAGCAGTCGTAAAGCGAGAACCCTAAAAGTCGGTGGAGAAGTCATTTGCGAAGTCTGGTAAATCTTTGTTTCTCCCCATTGAAATTCGATGTAGAAAGGTGAAAAGATGTCTCGTATCGGAAAAAAACCTGTGCTCATTCCAGACAAAGTCAAAGTGACACAAAAAAATAAAAATACGCTTTTAGTAGAAGGCCCTCGCGGAAAAATGGAAAATATTTTTCACGAGGCGATGATCATCAAAGTCGACACAAAAACGGTTGTGGTCGAGCGACCCTCCGAAAATCGCCTTCATCGTTCTTTACACGGTCTTACACGCGCCTTGATTGAAAATATGGTTAAAGGTGTTTCTCAAGGATTTGAAAGACGATTAGAACTTCAAGGCGTTGGGTATACGGCCAAAATGGAAGGAAAAAAACTATTTTTAACCGTGGGCTATGCGAATCCGATTAAAGTAGAGATTCCGCCTGATGTTACTTGCGAAGTTCCAGTTCCAACCCAAATTTTAGTCAAAGGCACCAATAAACAAAAAGTGGGCCAACTTGCCGCTGACATTCGTAGACTTCGTCCTCCGGAACCTTATAAAGGGAAAGGAATTCGTTATGAAGGCGAACATGTCATTCGTAAAATTGGAAAAGCTTTTGGTAAAAAATAATTTTTAATTCATAGGACACATTGCCCGGATAAAAGGATTATGTATGGATAAACATAAATATTTTGCCAAGAAACATCAAAGGCGACAATATCATATTCGTAAAAAATGTATTGGTACTCCTGAAAAACCGCGTCTTGCCGTTTTTCGAAGTAATCGCTATATTTATTCTCAATTGATTGATGATACTAAGGGCAACACCCTTGCTTCTTGCTCTTCGTTAGAAGAAAAACTTGCTGTGGATGGAAAACGCGGAAACAGAAACACTGCGGCACTAGTCGGAAAAACGATTGCGGAACGCGCCAAAGCCAAAGGAATTGAAAAAGTGACCTTTGATCGAGGAGGGTTTCGTTATCATGGTTGTATTAAAATATTAGCGGATGCCGCTCGAGAAGCGGGATTAAAATTTTAATCTTTTAGACGTCTGAACATTATATTTCATTTGAGGTAAAAAATGGCGAAAATTAGTCGTCGTGTCTCGTATAGAGAATTTGCTAAAGACAAATTTGAAGAAGTGGTCGTTAAAGTGAATCGTTGCGCGACGGTGGTAAAAGGAGGTCGACGATTTTCTTTTTCAGCCATTGTTGTGATTGGAAATAAAAACGGAGTGGCTGGAATCGGATTCGGGAAAGCCAACGAAGTTCCGCCCGCCGTTGAAAAAGCCGTCAAAAATGCGCAAAAAAATCTTTTCCATTTTCCGATTCTAAATGATAGCGTTCCCCATGAGATTCTTGGACATTTTGGCGCATCGAGGGTCAAATTGATTCCAGCTTTCCCCGGAACAGGAATTATTGCCGGAGGAACCGTTCGTGCTTTAATGGAAATGGCCGGCTATAAAGATATTCTTACCAAAGCTTACGGATCAACGAATCCAAGCAATCTCATTAAAGCCGCTTTGGATGGATTGATGAACTTGAGAACAAAAGAAGAGGTTTCTCAACTACGAGGTGTTTCTGTTTAATCGAGAACCCCTTTGTCCTTTTTTGATGATGACCACTTTTTTTTGAAGTTTTACTTATTCTTGGAGGCGGCAGTTTCTTGAGGAAACTTTAGCCGAAAATAGTGATGAACTTGAATGATGTCAAAAGTTTCCCCACGGATCGCAAAAAGCGTCGTGTGAAGGGTCGCGGGGATGGTTCGAAACGCGGGAATACCAGCGGACGAGGGCAAAAAGGCGATGGCTCACGTAGCGGTCATCGAAGCAAAATCTTTTATGAAGGTGGCCAAATGCCACTCTTTCGGCGACTTCCTAAACGTGGATTCTCAAATGCTTTGTTTAAACGAGACTATAGTATATTGAACGTGGGCGATTTAAACGAATTTCCTCAAAATACGGTGATCAATCTCGAAAAACTTCAAGAAATCGGATCTATTAAAGATCCAAAAAATGGATTAAAAATCTTGGGGACTGGAGAGTTAACCGTAGCTTTAACGATAGAAGCAAAAGCATTCTCAAAGAGTGCTCGCGAAAAAATTGAAAAGGCTGGCGGCAAAGCGAAGGAGATCTAAGCGTATGTTTAATACCTTTAAAACCACTATTTCTAATATTTTTCATATCCCGGAACTCCGGACCAAGTTGTTCTGGACGCTGGGACTGCTCTTACTTTACCGGTTGGGGTCCCATATTCCTATTCCCGGAATTGATACGGCCGTTTTGAAAGAATATCAACGAAACATTAGCCAGATTTGGGGAGGAGCGCTCACCGTGTTCTCCACCATTTCCGGAGGAGCCATTGGGAACTGCGCCCTCTTTTCTTTGGGAATTATGCCTTATATCTCCGCTTCTATTATTTTTTCCTTATTAACAAAAGTTGTTCCAAAATTAGAAGCACTCTCCAAAGAAGGACAATCTGGACAACGAAAAATCAATGAATATACACGCTTGGCCGCCGTTCCTATTTGTATTATTCAATCCTACTTTATTATCAAAATGCTCGCGGGCCCACAATCCGGGGGACGATATCTCATTCAACCCGCTGATTTTACTTTTGGATTTATCCTGTTTTCGATGATAGCGCTCACCGGTGGAACTTTATTTCTCATGTGGTTGAGTGAGTTGATCACAGACCACGGCTTGGGAAACGGAGCCTCCATGCTTATTATGGCTGGAATTCTTGCCGATTTACCGACAACGATCCAACTCATGTTTGCGGATGATCAACGGGATATTTTTAAAATGGTAATCCTGTTTGGGATTTTTATTTTGATTGTTTCTGCGGTGGTGCTGATTACTCAAGGTCAGAGACGTATCCCTGTACAGCAAGCAAAACATACCCGCGGACGAAAAGTCTACGGCGGACAAAAACATTATATGCCACTTCGGGTTAACCAAGCAGGGGTGATGCCCGTCATTTTTGCTTCGTCTCTTTTAATTGTGCCGACTTTTATCGCAAAAGCTTTTGGTAGCAACGTCTTAGAAAGCCTCGTTGGCTATGATTCCTTCTTTTATATCCTCATGTATTGTGTGATGATTTTCTTCTTCAGTTTCTTCTGGACTAATTTGATGTTCGCTCCGCTTGAAATGGCAAACCAGATGAAAGAACATGGAAGTTTTATTCCGGGAATTCGTCCCGGAAAAAATACCTCCGTTTATCTGGAAGGAATTGTCACCCGCATCACCTTTGTTGGGGCAATTTTCCTCGCTATGATCGCCTTAATGCCTCAATTAGTCTCTTGGGGACTTGGATTAAAAGGGTACGGAAATATGGCCGTTCGCTTTTTAGGTGGAACTGGGCTTCTCATTGTGGTGGGCGTTGCTTTGGACGTGGTCCAAAAAGTAGAATCCCATCTTTTGATGAGAAATTATCACGGGTTTGTGCGAAGAGGACGAATTCGAGGAAGGCGATAAGAGACTCGTCTGAAGAGACTCGTCTGAAAATTTTCCTAGATTTATAGGAAAATTTTCTTTTGGTTTTGGAAATTTTCTCTTGTATTTTTTTGTAAAATTATTTATAATTTTACCCTTTATCTCAACCTAGGGAGAAAAATCTTATTAAATAGGAAAATCGAATCCCTCTTCCCCCTTTGATTTTTCTTGTTTCCAGGCGGTTCCTAAACGAGGGATTCGCCTGTTTTCATCTGTTCGTTGTTTTTGTTTCTTCGCTTATTTTTCGTAAAGCGAGGATGGCAAAAAAGAAACAAGTCTCCACAGAGGATCCAATCAGACTAGAATGAGAACCCTATTTATTTTTTGGAGAACAAAATTCACATGGCAAAAGAGGAACCCATCGTTGTGGAGGCAGTTGTAAAAGAAGCGTTACCCAATGCACGATTTCGGGTAGAGCTTCCAAATGGTCATAAAGTTTTAGCGCATGTTTCTGGAAAAATGCGAATGAATTTTATTCGTATCCTTCCCGGCGATAAAGTTAAACTTGAAATGTCTCCTTACGATTTGACAAAGGGGCGAATCACTTATCGGGAATAACCTATTGAAAAAACTCTCCTTCTTGAAGATATCCCTTCCATTCGGTAGGTTCCTTTAAAAAGAAGAAGATTAACGGATTTTTTGCGTAGAAAAGAATCGAAAGGGTTTAGTGTTATGAAAGTAAGAAGTTCTATACGTCGTATTTGTGAAAATTGCAAAATAATTCGCAGAAACCGAGTTTTGCGAGTTTATTGTGTTAACCGTAAACATAACCAAAGACAAACTTAACCAGCTTGGTGAGCCTGATAGAAAAAGGATAAATTCGATGGCGAGAATTGCGGGTGTTGATATCCCAAAAGAAAAACGTGTTGTCATTTCGCTCACTTATTTATATGGCATTGGAAAAGCGTTAGCCCAAAAAATCTTGAGCGATGTGGGTGTCGACGAAAATGTCCGTGTCAAAAATCTTACCGATGAAGAAGTGGGCCGAATTGTCAACGAAATTGAAAAAAATTATACCGTTGAAGGTCCTTTAAAAAGACAAGTCGGGAACAATATCCAACGATTAAAACAAATTAATTGTTATCGCGGACTGCGTCACCGAAAAGGACTTCCTTGTCGTGGACAAAGAACTAAGACCAATGCACGAACTCGAAAAGGACCTCGACGTACTGTGGCCACCAAGAAAAAAGCGCCCGGAAAAGGATAATTTTTTTTCATCCAATTCATTTTTTAGTATTCTTCAAACCTCTCTTTTTCTGTAAACTCAGAGGAAATGTGAATGACAACAACTCCAAGTCCGAATAAAGCCGCGCCTCCCGCTGCTACAACAACCACGGCTCCAACAAAAACAAAAAAAAAGAAGATTAAACGTACCGTTGTGAAGGGAATCGCTCATATTAAAGCCACCTTTAACAACACAAGTATCACTATTACAGATTTGAACGGAGAAACAATCTGTTGGGATACCGCAGGAACCATTGGCTATAAAGGAGCCCGAAAAAGTACTCCCTTTGCTGCCCAAAAAGCGGCAGAAGCCGTCGGCACCAAAGCCTTTAAATCTGGAATGAAAGAAGTCGAAGTCCGTGTAAAGGGCCCCGGTTCCGGTCGAGAATCGGCAATTCGAGCCCTTCAGGCCGCTGGATTAGAAATAAAATCCATCGAGGATACCACTCCTTTGCCCCACAATGGTTGCCGTCCACGAAAAAAAAGAAGAGTCTAGGAAAATCCTTCCTATCCCTTCTTTCCAAGACAGTCCTCTTTAATTCTTTTGGAGAATTTATGCAAAGAATTCGTTGGCGCAATCTTGAGTTGCCAACTCAAGTCATTTGTGAAGAGTCTACAGACACTTACGGTAAATTTGTGATTGAACCTTTTGAGCGAGGATTCGGAATTACCGTAGGGAATAGTATACGTCGCGTTCTCTTGGCCGCTCTGGAAGGAACCGCCGTTTGTAATCTCAAAATGACTTCTAATGATCAATTGGTACTCCATGAATACTCCACAATTCCGGGTGTTTTAGAAGATATTCCCGATATCATTCTCAATTTAAAACGCCTCTTGATCGAACTCGATGTTCTCCCTTCTGCGAAACTCTCTATTAAAACCGATCAAAAAGGAGAGATTCACGCGAATCAGATTCAGTTTCCTCCCGGGGTGCGTATTATTGATTCCAATTACTATATTTGCACCCTAGCCGATAAAATGAATTTCACGATGGATATGGAAGTTCGTAAAGGACGTGGTTACTTTACAGCAGAAGAACACGAACGCGGAGATTCAAACGAAGTGGGCTTGATTTGGGTCGATTCCATTTTTTCTCCTATCCTTAAAGTCAATTACTCCATTCAAAATACCCGTGTGGGTAAAATTACCAATTACGATAAATTGATTCTCACCATCGAAACAAATGGAACCATTCGACCTGAAATGGCCTTAGTAGAAGCCTCAAAAATTCTACGCAAACATTTGAATCCGTTTGTCCAGTATTACGAAATCGGTGGAGAAATTGAACACAAGAAAAAAGAACCTGTTAAAGAAATTCCTCCCCCTTCAGAAATCCCAAATGCACTTCAAGAAACCCTCAATATTTCTATCCGAGAGTTGGATTTATCGAATCGCGCTTTTAATTGCTTAGAAGCCGAAAAAATTAGAACCCTCTACGATTTGGTACAACGCACTGAAGAAGATCTCCTTCAAATCCGAAATTTTGGAAGAAGCTCTTTGGAAGAAATTCAAAGCTGTTTAAAAAATAAAGGATTTTCTTTAGGAATGATGAAAGGACACAGCATATGAGACATAATGTAAAAGGACGCTATTTATCGCGCACTTCCGCCCATCGAGCCGCAACCGCTCGAGCAGTGGTCTGTGCTTTATTTGAAAATGAACGGATTATCACCACACTTCCTAAAGCGAAGGAATACGCTCCGTTTGCGGAAAAAATGATTACCTTGGCCAAAAAAGAGGACAATAAAATTCACAACTTTCGGCGAGCCCTTGCGAAATTACACAACAAAGCAGTCGTTCGCAAACTCTTTGAAGATGTTGCTCCTCGGTACAAAAATCGTCAAGGCGGATATACTCGTATCGTTAAATTAGCGAAACGACGTATTGGCGATGACGCCAGTCAAGCCATTCTTGAACTCGTTGAACGAAAAACAGCCGAAACCCCGAAAGCCGTTGTACCCACACCCGGTGGAGCGTCGTGAACTCGCTCTTTCTCTTTTGGGAAATTTATTTCTATTTACTCGTCCCCCCAGCCCCGGTCGGTCCACTAGACTGGACCGCCAAAAATTGGATCGGACTGGCACTCCAGTTGGGACTCTTCTTCCTTGCCCTTTTTTTTATCTCTAAACTGGCCGATCTGGAGGAGGAAGAATCCCCTCCGGACCCCCCCTCCAACTCCAACTCCTCTTCCTCTTAAATCTTCCTAGGAAGGAGACGCTTATGTTACAAACAGTGCCCCCCTCCAAAAAAAAAGTCTTCCTAGAAACCTTCGGATGCCAAATGAATTTGCTTGATTCCGAATTGGTTCTACAACAACTTCAACAATGTTCTTTTGAGCCGGTGTCCACCCCTAAAGAAGCAGATTTAATTCTATACAACACTTGTAGCGTCCGAGAACACGCGGAACAAAAAGTCTATTCTCGTCTAGGGTCCCTAAAACATTATAAACACCAAAAACCCCATGTCCGTATCGGCGTACTAGGTTGTATGGCACAAAAAGACGGAGAAGAAATTCTTAAACGAATGCCTCATGTCGATTTGATTTGCGGAACGGGACAAATTTTTCATATCAAAGCACTTCTCGAAGAGCTGGACGCCCAGTCTCGGCCCGTCATTGCACTTGAAATTGAAGACGAATTTGAATACAACCGCGATCCGAAAACACGCTCAAATCCCTTTCAGGCTTATGTATCCGTGATGCGGGGTTGCAACGATAAATGTACGTTTTGTATTGTTCCCACGACCCGTGGCCCGGTCGCTTCACGCTCCATTGCCAGTATTCGAGAAGAAGTCCATGCCTTATGTCAAGACGGCTGTAAAGAAATTACGCTCCTTGGACAAAATATTAATAGTTATGGACACGATCTAAACGACGGAACAAGCCTAGCTCGCGTTCTGGAAGGCATTCATGAGGTTGAAGGATTGCGCCGAATTCGCTTTATCACCTCCCATCCGAGACATATGGATTCCGATTTGTTTCGCGTGATGGCTCAACTTCCTAAAGTTTGTGAATATCTTCACATTCCCGCTCAGTCAGGCTCCAATCGAATTTTGCGGATGATGAAACGTTTTTATACGCAAGAAAATTATCTGGAACTTATTCGCTCCGGACGTACCTTGTGTCCGGGAATTGCCTACTCCAGTGATTTTATTGTAGGATTTCCTACAGAAACAGAGGAAGACTTTGAAAAAACGGTACAACTGATGGAAGAAGTGCGTTTTGTCTCCAGTTTCATTTTTAAATATTCCATTCGCGAAGGAACGGCGGCAGTTCGTTTTGAAGAAGATGTTCCTCAAGAGATTAAAGAAGCTAGAAATCAATATTTGCTGGCAATTCAGAAGAAACATAACCGAGAGCGAAACCGCACTCTTGAAGGCCAAACCGTTGAAATTCTAGTGGAAGGTCCCTCAAAACTCTCTAAACAAAAATGGATGGGACGAACAAGAGCCAATCAAATCGTGATTGTAGAAGATCCTCGTCCACTACTTGGAGAATTTGTTCAGGTTAAAATTACCGAAACAACTCCACTTTCCCTTTATGGACAAATTCTATCCGATCCAATATGAGAGCTTGTGGGGGCGATCCCCACCACAAAATTTATGAACCCAGAAACGTTCATGTCTTATGCGATTACTCAAGCGCAACAACAACATTTAGTAAACTCAAGTCCACGAAGAGGCCTCTTATTGAGTTCTGGGGACAAAATTTTAGCCTATGGCGAACAAATCGAAACCTTTTCTTGTCTCTTCCCAATTCATTTCTATACGACCTTAGAAATCGAACCCGATCATTCTTTATTTCAACAGCTTTCAAGGCTTCCCATTCAACACGTCTTTACGGCCCTTCCTTATCCAGATTTAGGGGTTCATTCACACTATAAACAGTATTTTGAATCTCGAGGAATTCCTCTTTCGTATGGAATCGGAAAGGAATCCGCCTTCCTTTTAAATAAAAAATTTTTCACGTCCACATTGAAACAAAGACCCTATCTTCTAGCAAAATGGGCGATGACCGCTGATGGGAAAATTGCGACTCGTACAGGGAAATCCCGTTGGATATCTGGAGAACAATCTCGTTTTTACGCCCATCAACTTCGGGCAGAATATCAGGCCATTCTGGTAGGAATTGGAACTATTCTTGCGGATGATCCGCTTTTAACGTGTCGTACCGAAGGAAAAAACCCGATTCGACTGCTTCTGGATCGACAATTACGAACACCCGTAACCTCACAAATTTGTCAAACAGCGAAAGAAGTCTCCACACATCTTTTTTGTTTAAATACCGTCAATTCCTCTCAAATGGCTATTTTAGAACGGACAGGGATTCAGATTCATCCCCTTGAAGCGGTTTCGTTTTCTGCGGTTTGTGAACAAGCGTTTTCTTTAGGAATCCAATCGATTTTGATCGAAGGGGGTGGAACGATTTTAGAATCTGCGTTTCAGGAACAACTCTTAGATGAAATCCACCTGATTTTAAGTCCAAAAGTGTTTGGGGGAGACTCGGCACGATCTCCGGTGGAAGGACGTGGGATTGAAGAGGTGGCTTTGGCCTGGAAACTTGAAAAATGGGCCGTAACCGAATTGGGGGAAGATTTTTTAATTCAAGGATATTTCCAATTTTACAAAAAAATACGAGATCTTTTTCAGGAGATGAGAATTCAAGATTTTCATGACGACTCCAATTCAAACCTACTGTCTTGTTGTTGAATATGACGGAACAAATTATTTTGGTTGGCAAATTCAAAAAAATAGACAAAAAACGATTCAGGAAGCCCTCCAAACCGCTATTCAGAAGGTAACCGGGAAAAAAGTATCCGTGATTGGTTCTGGCCGGACTGATACAGGGGTTCATGCTTTGGGACAAGTGGCTCATTTTCAAAGTGACACGACCCTTTCTCCAGAAAAATTGCTTCCGGCGATTAATCATTATCTCCCTTCCGAGATTGCGATTCAAAAGCTAATGCGTGTTTCTGAAGATTTTCATGCGCGGTTTCAGGCGAAGCGAAAACTCTATCGCTATCAGATTTGGAACCATCCCATTTATTCTCCTTTATCGTGTCAACATACGACCTGGATTCGTTCAAAATTAAACCTAGAGCGAATACAAGAAGCGTCTTCTTTTTTGGTTGGAACCCATGATTTTTCAGCATTTGCCTCGAAGAAAGATCCAGAAAAATCAGGAGTTCGAACGCTTTATCGTGCCGATTGGTCTAAAGTTGGTGAACGGCTGATCTTTGATATTGAAGGCTCGGGATTTCTCTATAATATGGTTCGAGTGATTATTGGAACGTTAGTCGATGTTGGGTTTGAAAAAAAAACACCCCAAAAATTTAAGGAAATTTTAGATTCGTGTTCTCGTTCTGAAGCGGGAACAACGGCACCTCCTGAAGGATTATGTTTGGTTTCAGTTCATTATGAAGGTTTTGAAGATCTCTAAAAAAACTGAATTTTCCCAAACGAGATATTTCCTTTTTCAGGGATGAGCAGTAGAATGAGTCAGGCTTATCCTTTTCTTCTTTTAAGGGTTTTTTTATGGAAACACGAGCCCTGATTTCAGACATTCACGGCAACATTGAAGCCTTAAAAGTCGTGATGGATCATATTCGTTCCCAAGGAATCACAAAAATTCTTTGTCTTGGAGATGTAGTCGGATATGGTCCAAATCCAGATCAATGTATGGATTTGGTCAAAGATTGCGAATTTATTTTGATGGGAAACCACGAAGAAGCCGTTCTTTTTGGAGCATTCGGCTTTAATCCTTCGGCGAAAGAAGCGGTGGAATGGACAAGGCAACAATTGGAACCGGGCTTACTGAGTCCACGAACGAAGAAAGATCGTTGGAAAGTACTACAAAATCTTCCGCTGACAATGCGAGAAAAGAACATTCTTTATGTTCATGGCTCTCCACGTGATCCTACGATGGAATATATTTTGAAATCGGATTGCGAAGATCTATTCGGAGAGATCCCTGAAAAGATTCGAGAAATTTTTTCAATGATTGATGGTTTGTGTTTTGTAGGGCATACCCATAATCCCGGGATTATTACGGAAGAAGCGAAATTTCTGTTACCCCAAGAAATGAATTATGTTTTTCCGTATGATTCTCGTAAAAAATACATTGTCAATATTGGATCGGTTGGACAACCCCGTGATAAAGATTCGCGTGCTTGTTATGTCACCTTTAATGATCGGGAGATTCGATGGCATCGATTGGAATATAATTATCGCGCCGTAATGAAAAAAATTCTGGCGATTCCACAACTTGATAATCGTAATGCAGAACGTTTGGAAACAGGAACTTAAGTTTTTAAGTTTGTGAGTTTAGGCGACTCTGCTTTTCTGAATACCATTTCTCACTCCTTCGCGAAAGTTAATGATTTATGAGGCTGATTGAAAAACTTGAGGAAAAATTCGCATTAGTTGATATAACAAAGACACAAAAAAATGATGTCTTAGCAGAAATTTTGAAGGTGATTTGTCAAGAAAAGAAATTTTCTGCACAGCTTCAAGAAGAAATTCTGAATAGTTTGTTAAAACGAGAATCGCTAGGATCTACAGGCATTGGAAATGGTTTTGCAATTCCGCATACCAAGATCGAAGGGATCGAAGATTTTTATTTGACCATTGGACGCTCGATAGCGGGATTGGATTTTAACGCGATTGATAATGCACCCGTAAAAATTATTTTTATGTTAATTTCCCCCAAAGGCAACGATACGCTTCATTTAGAGTTTCTCAAGCGAATTGCCACTTTGGGACGCAATAGCGATTTTGTAAAATTTCTGGGAAATGTTCGATCCAAGAAAGAAGTGCTTGAGTTGATAGAAGAAATGGACAAATAAGGGCGCCTAAAAAGAGAGGGATAGAAATAGATCGGGGCACTATGACGGAATTAAAACATTCTATTACCCTCAAAGGCATTCCTGTCTCAGAAGGGATCGTGATTCAAAAAGCGTTTGTTTTAAAAGGCATAGACGATGAAGAATTCTTAAATCTTAAACGAGAAATTTCAGACGCCGAAGTGGAAGAAGAAATAAAGCGACTCACCGACGCTTTTCAAAAATCCGATCAAGATCTCTCGCAACTTGAAAAACAACTTTCTTCCACCTATACCAAAGAATCCACGATGATCTTGACGGCACACCAAATGATGCTTCAAGAATTTTATGGAGCCATTGAAAAAAAAATTCGAGAGGATCGTTGTAGCGCGGAATATGCAGTTATTTCTGAAATTCGAGCGGCCAAGGAACAACTCACAAAGCAATCGAAACCCAAAGAAGACTTTCGCTATACTGGAGATTTTCAAGATCTAGAGCGCCGACTTTTAATGCATTTACAAGGAAAAAAATCTCCCTTTGTCAAGGAAATGGAAGAAGAAGTCATCTTAATCGCAGAAGATTTGACTCCGGAGCAAACGCTCTCTCTGGATCTTTCTAAAGTGAAGGCGATTGCCACCGATTTTGGAGGGCCCACCTCCCATACCGCTATTGTCGCCAAAACGCATAAAATTCCAGCCGTGATTGGATTGAAGGTGATTACCCAGGAAGCCCATACTGGAGATATTGTCGTTTTAGATGGAAAAGAAGGAAACGTCATTATCCATCCCGGTAAAAAAACGAGGAACCGTTATATTCGGAAGCAAAGTGAGGAGCAAAGAGAAGAAGAAGATCTTCTTCTTTTTTCACATCTTCCGGTAGAGACACTCGATGGGCAAAAAATTTCTTTATTCGCCAACATTGAATCTCCAGAAGAAATTCCTCTGGCCCTAGAGCGCGGAGGATGCGGAATTGGTTTATACCGCACCGAATTTCTGTTTAATGAAGGAATTCCTACAGAACAAACTCATTTCGATGCCTATTGGAAAGCTTTAAAATACCTAAAAGACAAACCCCTAACGATTCGCACGCTAGATATGGGTGGAGATAAATTTATCAACGAATCTGGCGCGCATCGGGAAGCCAATCCTTTTTTGGGATGTCGATCGATTCGTTTATGTTTGAGAGAACGCCCCAATTTATTCTTGGATCAACTACGCGCAGTTCTTCGAATTTCAGCGGAAAGCGCGCAGGTTCGGCTCATGTTTCCAATGATTTCTTCGATTTCTGAACTGGATGAAGTTTTGGCTCATTTAGAGAGTATCAAGGAAGAATTTCGGGAACGACAGGTTCCTTTTAATGAGCATTTAAAAGTGGGAATTATGGTTGAGATTCCTTCTGCGGCGATTATGGCGGATAATTTAGCGAAAATGGTTGATTTTTTTAGTATTGGAACGAACGATTTGATTCAGTATACCTTGGCGGTGGATCGCAATAACGAACGGGTGGCCCATCTTTATAATCCGGTACATCCCGCGATTCTCCGGTTAATCAAAAATGTGATTCGAAGTGCTCACCAACATCACATAGAAGTCTCGATGTGTGGGGAGATGCCAAGCGACACTTCTTACGCCTTATTGTTGTTAGGAATGGGGCTTCAGAATATCAGTATTAGTAGTGCTAGTATTCCGAAAATTGTCAAGGCGATTCGTCAAGTGCGATTACGCGAGTTAATGGAAATTTCGAATACCGTGTTACGCTTTGAACGAAGCCAACAGATCCAAGAATTTTTGAAAGAAAACTACCAAAAAATTCATTTAGAATCCTCGATTTAAATTTCTTTTTAAACCTCTTCTTCAAAATGCCAATATATTCTTTGCGCAAATGCGGTCTTAAACGTCTTTCTCAAGAATACAGACGAATTGAAGTTTTTCTTGTATTTTTGGAGATCCCTCGATAAAATTTTTCATAGTTCCAAGTGAAAAAATTCTTATTTTTGGGGAAATTTAGCGAAAAAAAAAAGAGACTAAACGTATAAAGTAGAATAAGAAATCGCTAAAAAAACCGGAAGCAGCGTGCTATTGGATTGCTTTTTTAATTTTGGTGTTAGGGAGCCGTAGAATGTTTAAACGGAATAAAACTTTACTGGGTCTGGATATAGGAACACATAGCATTAAAGCGGTAGAAATGACCACCGCAGGGGAAGGTTTTTGTATCACAGGCTATGGGCAGATGGATGTCGCTTCGGAAGATTCAAAAAAAGACATCATCCGAGAAATTATTCATCGAGGTGGATTTAAAACCAAAAGAGTGGTTACGGCAGTTTCAGGACGTTCGGTTATTGTCCGTTATGTCTCGATGCTACCGATGTCGGACGAGAATTTAAAAAATGCAATTCGTTTTGAAGCCGACAAGTATATTCCTTTTGAGATTGATGAAGTGGTTCTGGATTGTCAACGATTAGAGCACGTTGGAACCCAAGAATCTAGCCAGGAAATGAAAGTCTTACTCGTTGCCGTCAAGCGATCGTTAATTGATGAACATATCAGCTTAATTGATCGAGCAGGATTAACCCCGGCAATTATCGATGTGGATTCATTTGCCTTAGGAAATGCTTTTGAACTCAATAATCTTTTAAGTCCTCGCGTAGAAGACAAAGATAAAGTGATTGCGTTGATTGATATTGGAGCGAATAAAACCAATATTAACATTATTAAGGGAAATGTTTCTTATTTTACTCGGGAAATTTATCTTGCGGGTAATGATTTCACGGATGCGATTTCAAAGCGACTAGGGATTAGTTTTGAAGAAGCAGAAGCTTTAAAAAAGAATCCGGAAAATCGAACGGATGAAGTGAGCGAGTCTGTGAATCCCTCTATCGACGATTTAGCCAATGAAATTCATCTATCATTTGATTATTTTGAAAATCAGTTTGACGAAGAAGTAAACGAAGTTTATCTTTCAGGTGGAGGTTCTCGCCTAGTGATGCTTGAAGAAGCCTTTGAACGAATTTTTGATCGCAAAACAAGGAAGTGGGATCCCACAGAAAACTTAGAAATTCGTGCAGATCGCATTGATGTCGATCTCTTGAAAGAAAATTTTTCACAACTAGCGATTGCTTTAGGGCTAGCTTCTCGTCTCAGAAAGGTATAAACCGATGATTCAAATTAACCTTCTACCCGAAAATCTGAAAGAAACGTCAGGGCCAAGTTCTGTTTGGGTTTTTGTCTTGATCTTTGTGGAAGTACTGATCGTGGTTGTTGCGATGGGTCTTTACGGTTGGCTCCACTTTACGATGAATGATTTAAGAAATACGGAGCAACAATTAAATTTCCGCTTACAAACAGCCAAAAAGAAAACCAAAGATTATGAAGCTTTAAAAGCGGAAAAAGCAGCCCTAGAAAAGAAAACCACTTTGGTCCGTAAACTAGTGGAAGATAGGATTCTCTGGTCCAATCGGATCCAAGATTTATCCATTTTTATTAATGATCGACGTGTTTGGCTCGGAGATTTTAAAATTAATGAAGCCATGGGCGTTTCTCGTTCAAGGACGACTGCCCCCCCTGAAAATTTTATGCAAGTGATCATTAACTGTTACTCCGCAAGCCGAGATTTAAATATTCCAAATGACTTCCGCAAAGATATTGTTTTAACAGATTGGTGGAAAGAGCATTTTCAAGAAAATGGGATCAACGATCCCGCTTATGAAATTAAAGCGCTTCCCTCAGAACTTTATAAAGAAGAATTTTATCACACATTCACCTTGGAACTTGATATGAAATCCGCAGGAGACAAAAAAGCAGAACAAAAACCTGTGACACCGCCGAACACCCCAGAGAAACCGAAATAATTACGAAATAAAACTTCTGCGAGTTCTTATTTATTTTCAAGAGAGGAAATACTATGGCTAAAATCAATGAAAAACAAATGGTGATTGGCTTTTCGGGAACACTGGGAACCATCCTGCTCATTTTGCTTTATATGAGCTATACCCAGTGGGAAGAGATTGAAATCATTCGTTTATCTAACGCAGGAATTGAAGAAAATATTCGAAAGGAGGAAAAGAAACAAAAAGAAATTGATAAATTTACGAGTGAAATTTTCCAGTTAACACGAGAATATCAACAATTTGCAGATGTTCTTCCCGATAACAAAAAACTGGAAGAATTCTTTAGCGCAGTCCGACAAATTTCGGATGAACTCCAAATTCCACCCTTTGGATTTAAACCCAGAACTTCTGCTGCGGTAAAAGCGTTAGGGGGTGCAGCCTACGGAACAGGAGCTGAATTAACGGAAGTCGAGGTTCCAGTACAGTTCGACGCTACCTATGAACAAATTGGTCAATTTATTAATAAAATCGAAGCGTATCAACGATTGATTTCTGTGAAAGATTTGTCGATTTCTTCTAGAAATGCGGGACCTCCTTTGTCGGTTGCTGAAAAAGGAACCGAACTCAAAAAACCAGAAGTGAATGAGTTGACGGTTCGATTGAAACTTCAAACTTACATCTATAACGCTGGCGTTAAAACTTCGACTTCTGCTTCTTTAGGGACGTCTTCCAATAGTATAAAACGTGGAAATGAATGGACCCCGGATGCATCTAGAGATCCGTTTATCTGGTTTTTACAAGTCAAAGAAAAAGTGACGGATACACCCCTAGAAGAAAAGGGAAAGGTAGCGGACGAGACAACAGAAGATACCATCTGCCGCCATTACGATCTTGATAATCGATGCACAGCACCCAGAAATAAATACTCTGAGTTTTGTGATAAGCACTTTAGTCAAATCGAAGTCGGTGTCCGTCAGGAAAAAACATTACGGAAAACAAAAGAACTGATCGAAAAAATTGAAGAAAGTTTCCGTAAAAACGATCAACAGGCGCTTAGTAAATTATATGTGGATATGGACGAAATTCTCTTGCGCCAAAAATTTGATGTCGACTGGATTAAAATTGAAATCGAAGATATTAAGCAACGTTATAACAAAATTAAAGACGAGAACCGACGAAGAAATTTTCAAGATCTTCTCAAACGTGCTTTGACGATGAAGACAGTAATGCTTAATCTGTTCCTTGAAGGAAAATATGTGGAATGCATCACCGAATTTAATAAGTTACAATCTCTTCTGGTTGCAGACGCTTCTTCAGGCCAACCCAATCCGGAGCTTCAGACCATTCTGAGCGAAGCTCGAAATATTCGGGAAAAAGCAAAAACACATATCGAATTTTCGGAACTCCCCTTGGAAATCGTCGGAATCATCTGGATCCAAAAACACCCGGAAGAATCTGTCGCTATTATCGATGGAATTACAAAAGGAGTCGATGATTATGTTAATCATGGAGCTCGTATTGTAGAAATCCGAAAAGGAGAAGTTATTTTTTCCTATAAAGGCGAAAATATTGCACGAAAATTGAAAACGAATGAATATTAAATGTTGATGCTTTAAAAATCCTATTGACTTTTCGTAAAGAAAGCATAACATTTCTCCGATATTTTCTATATTCCATCTACGTATAGAAACTATCGGAGATTTTTTATTGGAAATGCTCGTTCCGCATCAGATGGGATAAGAAGAATTAATTGTTTATTGTTAAAAGGTTCGTTAAAAGAGGCATTTAAGAGGCATCCTCTTAAATCGGGGAGGACAAATGGCGAATAAATATCTCCTAGTCGTAATGGTGTTGATACTGGGTTTAAGTTCTTGGATAACTGCTCAAGATGAATTCCAACGGAATGTTGGAAATAGTGTTTATATTACACTCGATGTTCGCGATAAAGATCTCCATGAAATTGTCGCTTATATTCGTGAACAAACGGGTGCGAATATTGTCGTTGATCCCGATATTTCCACAAAAGTCACAGTGACTTTAACCGATGTTCCTTGGTTGGAAGCGCTTCATGTGATTGCGGAACAAGCAAAATGTGAAGTCACTAAAGTATCCGATATTATCTGGAAAGTGAGCCAACCTCCTGTCGTGAGTATTGAATTTCAGGAAGCCGATGTTCGCAAAGTTATTAATACGATTGCGACCGTTGCGAATGTGAATATTGTTTATGCAGACGATATTAGCGGAAAAGTGAATCTTCGTTTAAAAGATGTTCCTTGGCGTGAGGCTCTGGAAGCAATCGTTAAAACGACGGGTCCTGGATATGAAATTGTCAATCAAAGTCGTAATATTTTGCGGGTTGTCGATCCTAAAAAATTAAAAGCTCAAACCGAAACCAAAGTGTTTGAACTCAAATACGTTCGACCCCCATCTGCTTACAAAATAAAATTCACTTCGACGACAGCCTCAGAAACCGGAGCTGCCGCCGCTACAAAATTCGAATTAATCGAGGCCCTGAAAAAAGTACTGACCAGAGATGTGGGCGATCTTTATTACGATGAAGGAACCAACTCCCTTGTGGTTACTGATACCAAACCAGCCCTTGATCGAATGGCGACTATTATTAGTACCGTTGATGTAGAACCTCAACAAATTTTTATTGATGTGAAATTTATTAATACTCGGAACCTAGATGATTTTACCTTTGGTTTTGACTGGACCAATGGAATCAACATTAGCCAATCGTTTGGAAACACTGCCACTCGATTCCCATTCACCCTAGGGCCTGGCGGATTTGAAGATAAAATCGCCCCTGCAAAAGTTCCAGAAATTCCTACACAATCGGATCTGAGTGATGTCGATCCGATTACCACCTTTGGATCCTTAAATTTTGATCAAACCTCCATCTTACTCCAATTTCTAAAAACAGATACAGCGTCTCGTGTTTTACAAGCCCCCAAATTAATTACCCTTGATAATCAGGCGGCAACCATTTTTGTGGGAGATAGTATTCGTTACGCTGAAACAAACGTTATTCTCAACGATAACGGAACCACCCAAGTGAGTTTGGTTGAATCTGGAAACTCTCCAGTCAATTTTGGATTTCGTCTCTTTATTCATCCTCATATCATTCCTGGAACTGATAAAATTTTCCTCACAGTGGTTCCCGAAAATGATACCTTAACAGGTTCTGGTGGAACTGGAATTCTTGCAGGGTTTAACCGATTCACTTCGGGCCAAAATACCCTCGATTTGCCACAAGTTCGTTCTCAATCTATGATCACAAATGTCAAAATTGAAAGTGGTGAAACGATTATTATTGGTGGCTTATATAGTGAAAATATGTCACGCACCCTCCGAAAAATCCCCTTTTTAGGAGATATTCCGCTCATTGGCTATTTTTTCAAAACCTCTATTAATCAAAAAAGTATTGATGATTTGTTAATTTTTATTAGCCCACGAATCGTTAGTTCTTCTGGCGCCATTAGCAAAGAACTTACGGATCGTCTCACTCAAGATCGTTCTGACCTCGAAAAAGAATTTTATTCGATTTCGGGCGAAGAACCGATTAAAACCGATGCGCCCACAAAAGAATCTCAAGGAAATGGTGGGAAAGTGGATAATGAAGAAGAATATTTGGAAGATTATCGGGTAGAACCTTCCAAATCAACTCCAACGAAAAAAAGCGGAATCTTTTATTAAATCCGCTGTTGATTTCCCTAAAAATAGATTATAATACCGCTACCCTTATGAGATAATTGAGATAATTGAGATTAGTTTGGAAGAAAAAAATTTTTCCAAACTGACCTCGTCTACTTAAAATCGCTGAATATCAGGGTTTTCTTTTTTTATTTAAAGATTCAGCAAAAAAAACGAATTTATTGAGGGCTATTGATCCCTCCCCATCCATGAGACAATTGTATATTCAGAGCAAAATTCAAGCTCTATTTTCGTAGGAAAAGCGTTTTCTCCTGCAATAATTTCAGCAGAAGTACCTGCGCTAAAACAAGATATTTTTATTTAAATTAAGGTCGTGGACGATTTATGTCCAAAATCATGTTGATTAATACTTCTCAAAAAGAAGAAAGTCGTATTGCTATTCTTAAAGAGAGCGCTCTTGAAGAATTTTATGTCCATCGTACCAGTAGTGAAGGCTACCTCAATAATGTTTATAAAGGAATTATCACCAATATTGAGCCCAGTATTCAGGCCGCTTTTATTGATTTTGGTGTCGGTAAAAATGGATTTCTTCATGTCTCTGATATCATGCCAATTTATGGACGCCATAATGCGGCACTTGCGAATGACCGAGATCGACGAGGAGATCGACGTATCGAAAATATGGTACGTAAAGGGCAAGAAGTCTTGGTCCAAGTGACAAAAAATGGAATTGGAAACAAAGGCCCTTCTTTAACCACCTATATCAGTTTACCCGGTCGTTTTGTGGTACTGATGCCAAGTGTTCGACGGTCTGGAGTCTCTCATAAAATTCAAGATGAATCCGAACGCAAAAAACTTCGAAGTATCTTAAAAGAACTTTCCCCCCCAGAAGGAATGGGCTATATTATTCGTACCGCGGGCGCAGACCGTACTAAAAAAGAATTGGCGAATGATCTCCAATACCTTTTAAAGTTATGGCAAGCGGTTGTAAAACGCACGAAAGAAGTCATCGCTCCTTGCCCAATTTATCAAGAATCAGACTTGATTATTCGAACGATTCGCGATATTTTTACCCCAGAAATCGAAGAAATTATCGTGGATACAGAAGAAAATTATAAAAAAGCGCGTGACTTTATGGGAATTATTGCCCCCCGTTTTGTCAATCGCATTCGATTATTTAATGACCCTGTTCCTATTTTTGAACGCTATAAAATTGAACAGGAAATTGAAAAAACCTTTCAGCGCAAAATTCAGATGTCTAATGGAGGAAATATTGTCATCGAAGCGACCGAAGCTCTCGTCGCCATTGATGTCAATTCCGCTAAATTTACAGAAGAATCCGATCTGGAAGAAACTGCTTTTAAAACGAATATGGAAGCCGCTTACGAAGTGGTTCGTCAGCTAAAATTACGCGATGTTGGAGGGGTCATTATTATCGATTTTATCGATATGAAAGAAGAAGCCCATCGAAAGGAGATCGAGAGGATCATTAAAAATCTCCTTAAACAGGATCGTTCTCGTACAAAAATTGCTAGAATGTCTCCTTTTGGAATGATTGAACTCACGCGTCAACGTGTCGGTCCTAGTATCCAAAAATATCACTATCAAGATTGCCCTACCTGCAATGGCGTGGGGATTATTAAAAATATCGAAACGATGACGCTAATGGCCATCCGAAAACTACGTGTAGCCATGCAAGATCCAAAGGCGAATAAAATTGAAGTCCGAGTCAATCCCCGCATCTCCAATATTCTCTTGAATGAAAAACGTCGAGAACTTTTAAACCTCGAAAATGAATTTAAAAAAGAAATTATGGTTTTGGGAGATCCTAGCCATGAAATGGAATTCCTCGAAATCATTAATGTTTCCGATGTCGAACGTCCTGTCTTTTATCGTCACCAACATATAATACGGAGCTAATTGACTATGCATGCAGTAATTTGTGATGGAGGAAAACAATATCGAATTCAGGAAGGGGATACCCTCCTCCTTGAGAAAAAAAATCTCCTTCCCGGTGAAGTGGTTCAATTTGATCAGGTCCTTTCCCTCTTTGATGGAGAAAAATCTCAAACAGGCACTCCTTACCTTAAAGAAATCAGCGTTACCGGAAAAGTCAAATGCCTAACCCCCGGACCTAAAGTGATTGTTTTTAAATTCCGACGACGTAAATCGTCTCATGTCAAAAACGGTCATCGCCAAAAATACACCGAAGTCCATATTACTAAAATTAATACTTCACAAACCACCTCGGAGAAAAAATAATGGCCCATAAAAAAGGACAAGGCTCTACTCGAAACGGACGCGATTCCAATCCCCAATATCGTGGAATTAAACGCTATTCCGGAGAGTTTGTCACCGCCGGAAATATCATTGTTCGCCAATGTGGCACCCGTTTCCATCCCGGACAAAATGTTGGAATGGGCAGAGATTATACCCTGTTTGCTCTAAAAGACGGGCATATCGAATTTTCAACCCGTCGCCGTATTAACGTTAAGCTCTCAGAAAATTGATCCCGTATCAATATATTTGAGTGAATATCCAATTAAAATAGAGACGCAAGCCTTGCGTCTCTATTTTAATTGTTGGATTCGTTGTTGTGCAATCAGACGTTCTTCATTATTTTGACTTTTTAAAATAGCCTCTTGATACCAAAATCGGGCTTCTTGTGTTTTTTCTTGCGCTTCATAAATCATCGCAATTCGAACTCGAACATCAAAAGAAGTGTTGAGATTAAGACTTAAACATTTTTTGTAAAGCCCCAAAGCTCCATCAGATTTTGGATTACCCTGAGTATAAAGAGTGGCCAAATCATAGGCGGTCGTTTCTGCTTTTGTCGAATTCGGATACTGATCTAAAATTCGATGAAATTTTTCTTTAGCTTCAGAAACTTGGCCCGTGCCAACAAAAACCCCAAAGGGCGTTTGTGTTGCGTTTAAAGCGCTTTTGGCTTCCAAAAATAATTGATTCGCTTCCGGGATATCTTTGGGCGGTACCGAATTCATCACTTCGTTCGCGGGCCATTTTATTTCGTCTGAAATCGGTGTGTCTGTTCCCGTATCTTTCAACTTTTCTAATCGTTCTATCTCCAGTCGTAGCCGATTGATTTCTTGTTGGGCAACCCTCAACTCTTGGTCCTTTTTAGATCCGGTTTCATTCGAAATTTTTATTTGATTCGCTTTTTCTTCTTGAATCATTCGATCGGTTTCTTGCTGAAGTTGAGTTTTTTCTTGTTTTAGCTGTTCATTTTCTCGGGACAGAGCTTCTCTTACTTGATTTTTTTGTTCCCACTCTTCTTGCATTTTTTTGAAATTTTTAATGGTCTCTTGATCCGTTTCGTTTTGTTGTTGTGATTGTTGAATTTGTCTCATAATTTGTTTCGTTAGCTGTTGAATTTCTTGTTGCAAAGTTTGTTTCTGCTGTTGCAACTCTAAAGAAGTATCCTCCCATTGTTTCTTTTGAGAGATTTCTTGTGACTTGCTCTGTTGCGCGAATTCCTCTTGCTGTTGAATTTGCTCTTCTAGTTGTCGAATTCGCTCTTCTTGCTGTTGAATCTGTTTTTCTTGTTGTCGTTTTTGTTGTAGCTGTTTTTCTTCTTCTTGTTGGCGCGCTATTTTTAAAGATTCGCTTTCGTTCTGAACTTGAGAAAGTTGATGGACGAAGCTTTCTTTCAGTTGCTGAAGATCTTTTTTGGGCATCTCTTGAACATGAAATTCTACGAGTTCAAGATACGATTCAGGGCTTAAACGCATTTTATTTTCTGTAGAATTTTCTTGGGACTTATGGGGCCTATGAAGTGAAATGGTTTTTTGATCAAGAGGTAGTTGTGAATAGGCCTGTAATAGAGAGTCACATTCTGGAAGAGACAGGTTAATCCCAAGAGATTCGCCCCAAGAGACTAAATCTTCTTTAGATTGAGGAGGCTCTAATAACAAAACACCACGAACTTTTCCAAGTGCTGAATTTTGACGCTCGTTCCATCCTAAGAGGAGTTTTTTTATCACCAGAGATCCTAATCCATAACCGCAAAACCAGATTTCTTCCTGTGATTCCAAAAGAGAGCGCGTTTCTGTTGGCGCTTTTTCTAATAACGCTTTCATTAATTGATCGGCCCCTACCGTAAGCGCTGAAAATTCAGCGCTCTCTGGAATCTCCGGAAAACCAAGGCTCATCAAGTTATACGTTGCCAAATAATTATTTTTTCGGATTTCTCTCGCAAAGGTATCCCAAAAACGGACGGGTTGATACATTTCTCCAACACACAAAATCAATTTTTTTTGATGCGGAAAATAGCGCCAAATGCGAATCGGAGGTTCTGCAGGTCTTCCAGTCCAGAAGGTGAATAAAAAAATCACACAAACGAGGGCAAGAATTCCCATCGCTCGTTTGGACGATTTTTCGAGACGGTTCCATTCTTTCCTGAAGAATTTTTCGAGACGGCTCCATTCTTTTTTGAAGAATTCTTGGGTCCGTTTCCACTGTTTTTTTAAAAATGGTTTTATGCTTGCGAGGTGAAATTGATTCTTGTTCATGCCGATTAACCCTCCTCTTGGAGCCGGGGTTGAGGAAAATTTTGGGGAGACGTTTTTTGCTGAAAATGTTGAATATCCGCGAGGGTATTGAAATTTTCGAGAACGCCCGAATCTTCGACGTTAATATAAAGAACGTCGTTCGGTTCCCGGAATAAAATCGTACGTAAAATGGCTTCGTTTGGCAATCGCTCCACTTCAAAAAAAATTTGTTTAGGAAGATAGACCGGATGGCCACGTCGATAGTGATAACTGGGCACAACGATCTGGTTCGGAGCCTTTAAAGACGCTTGAAATAAAAGTTTTGCCGTCTCTACCTGAAGACAAGGAAAATCTACGGGCCAAATCCAAACGCCCGGACAAGAAGAAGAGAGGGCTTTTAATCCCGCTTTTAAGGAAGAAACCATCCCTTCAGAAAACTTCGGGTTTTCAACCCATTTCCCTTGAAACTGAGGATGATGAAGGCGAACGGTTTCAGCTTGAAACCCGAGGACCACAAACACCGGAAATTCTGGTGGAAGTAAGTTGAGAATATGATCCAAGAACGTTGTTCCGTGAAGTCGAACATTTGCTTTAAGGCGACCCATTCGCGATGAAAAACCGGCAGAGAGAATTAACACGGACGGAGGTTTTGTTTTCATTTTTGAGACCGAAAAGAATCCAAAATACCTTGATAATTACTGATATCTAAGGGATCTGTTAATAAAGGAATTCCTTTTTCCAAAAACGAAATCGCTTCTGCTTTTTTACCCAAGGTGAGGTAAATATCGGCTAGGCGACAAAAAGCGGTTCCGTTGGATTCATCCATCTCTAGGATTTCCATAAAAAACTGACGAGCAATCTCGTCTTTTCCTTGATGAAAAGCCTCATCGCCTAACTGCAAACTCAATTTAAGAAATAGCAAATAGACCTGATTCTTTTTTTCTTTCAGCGATTCTGTAAATTTTAGATTTAAAAAACGCTTTAATGCCTTTTGGGCCTCTTCTGGAGCAGAATTCTGCAAATCAACGCCTGTTTTCCAGAGAATCAACCCCAAATTTTCTTTAGCCTCTTGATTCTCGAGATCGATTTCCAAAATCGCTTCGTATTGCTTTTCTGCTTTTCCGTACCCTTGTTTTCGCCGATAAATTTCGCCAAGGATCATTCGTTTATCGATTTGTGACGGATCGATTTTCAGACTTTTTTCAAGAAAAACAATCATTTTAAAAGAATTTTTCTGCTTGACAGCCATTTCATACTGTTGGGTATAGGATTTTGAGAGAAGTTTTTTGCTTGCCGAATTCAAAGGGTCCCATTTCAAGGATTCTTCGAGGGTTCGACACGCAATGTTGAGCAGATTGTCTTGCAAATATTGAAAACCTTCTCGAAAGAGAATTTCGGAGAGCCGACGACGACTCTCGGAATGCGTAGGATCTGTTTCTAAAACCGCGCGATATAATTCTTGAGATTGACGTAAAACGGACAAAGGCGGCGTTTGTAAAAGCAAGGCTTCATAAAAAAGAAACATTTTTTCGTCAGGTGCTTTTTCTTGGGCCTCTCGTAAGACTTGTAATGCTGTTTTGCGATGTCCATGATAAATTAAGAGATCAATATATTTCAGAAGGAGTGTTTTTCCGTTACCCGAGAAGAGTTCTTTCTGAAAAAAAGAAATTTCTTGTCTCGCATTTCCAAAAATTCCTTTTCTTAAAAAAAATAAAGCATCTGCAAGTTTTTCTTCTTGTAAATAAAGACGAGCTAAATTTAGCCAAAGTGTGCGCGATTCCGGATTTAAAAAATAGGCTTTTTCTAGCTTATTTTTGGCTTTGGCTGTTTGTCCGAGTTCCAATAAAATTTGTCCATACGATAGAAAAAAATCAGCAGAAAAGGAAAAATCTTCTGAAGTGAGATGTTCTGCTTGATCGAAGTGTTTCAGAGCTTCATCCCATTGTCCTTCTTTCAAAGCTAACTCTCCTAAAATCTGATGGGGGTAGGGATGAGGGGGGGCGGAATGAATCAAGTCTTGAGCAAGTCGCATTTGTTCTCCTTCTTTTTGGAGAAACCCTAAATACTTTAGTTGTTCGAGACGAACCTCGTGTCCGAATTGGGAGGCTTCTTGTAATACCTCTAAACCTTGTTGGTAATAGGCATGACTTTCATAAAATTGGGCGATCCGAAGCCAATCTTCCCTTTTTTGAGTATAAAGAGCTCTTGCTTTCATCCATTGATCTGGACGTTGTATCGTGGGAAACAACAGTGCTTGAAGAGTCATCCAGAAAAGAACAAGACTCGCGCCTAGTCCCCAAACCCATTTTCGTTGAGAAGCAAAATATCCTAAAACCCAAAGAAGGCTCCATAAAAATAGAAGGCCGCCTGGAAATCCAAGTGCCCACGATTCTTCGCTAAATGAGGGAAATGAAAGGATTACTGGGCCACAACAGAGGAAGCCTAAGAAAATAAGAGTGACAGGAAAAAAAGAAGAAGGGTTTTTTCGATGGCGCCATCCAGCAAATCCGAGAAGAAGGAGTCCGAAAAAAAATATAACCCAAGAGTTCGCTATTTTTGTAGCAGGAAAGGAAGGCCCCCTTGGATAAAGGAGATAAAAAAAATGAGGAAAAGCAAGGGGTTTCCAATAAATCGAAACCCCTCCATTTTGAGAAAAGAGTCCTAAGATCCAGATTCCTAGAGTTCCTAGAGAAATCCACCAAAATCGAGGACGGTTCGGCAGAAAAAAAACAAGAAAGGGAAAGAACCAACCTCCGGGGCTAAAAAAGAACGAGAGGGTATAACAAAAAAAGGAAAGCCACCAAGGGTTTCCTTGAATGACTAATAAGAGAGCGGTTAAAAATAAAGTGTTTCCGATCAGTTCGCGACTCTGAAATGCGAATGCGACCGATTCTCCGGCTAAGGGATGTACTAAAAATAAGAGCAAACAGAGTAGATCCCAATTTTTGTTGATCGAAGGCTGACTTTGTTGGAGGACTCGAAACAAAATCATTCCTTGAAGAAAAAGCAAAAGAGTCCGTAAAAAAATGCCTAAAACCGGAGATTGAGACAGAAAAGAAGAAAGCGAGTCCCCTTTTCGAATCAAAATAAAGGGCTCTAGGGAGGCGATTCCCCAAGCGACTAAGCCCGCCATACCGAAAAAAAATACCCATATCCAACGCATAGTTAATCCTAATTTTGCTTGCTTTGAACCTCCCCCACCTAAAAACCCTACGGATTTATTGAGGAGGGGGATTCTTAAAGATTCACCAGACACCGCTTCCTTCCGAAGAAGGCTCTAGATGAAGGGTAGGCTTTTCTGGGCGAGGAAATCTA
>CAZHAR010000031.1:0-58566 GCA_964530615.1 uncultured Planctomycetota bacterium
ATTCGGAACCTTGCTCCGCATCCCATTCATGTTTCTCTTTCTCCACTTCGATCCAGCCAATGTCTCTGGAATCTGGTGGGCTATTTCGCTATCGACTCTGTTTAAAGGAATCACGTTGGTGATTCTCTGGAAATTTGAAGAAAAGCGACTCAAAGTCTTGATCTCAAGTCCGCTAAAGTAACGTTGATTGATTCTTTGCAGATTGATCTAAGCGATTTCGAAAAAATCGAGTTGTTGCGACAATGTTATCTGCGTCAAGCAGAGCAGAACTGAGCGCGATACATTGCGCTCCGGCTTCGATCACTTGTTCAATATTTTGAGGATTAATTCCCCCGAGTGCGAACTGCGGACCCGAAAAACATCTGCGAGCTTCCGCAAGGTACGGCAAGCCTGCAAACACTTCAAACGATTTTGTTTTCGAGGGAAAGAGGGGGCCAACGCCAATATAATCGGCTTGCTCTTGAGACGCTTTGAGCGCTTCTTCTCGACAATGGGTAGAGACTCCAATTAAAAACTGAGGAAATTTTTGGCGCACTGTTTTAAAAGGGAGATCGGTTTGTCCGAGATGAACACCATCCGCTTCGACTAAATACGCAATATCAGGACGGTCATTAATCAAATAAAGAACCTCAGAATTGTGGAGCAGAAGTTTTAACGTTTCGGCAATTTGAAAGAGTTCGTGATCTTCTTTATTTTTTTCTCGTAGTTGGAGGACTTGTACTCCACCCTCAATCAACTTTTTAGCGACATCTAGATAAGGTTCTTTGCAGTGAGAGGGGGTAAATAAAGCATAAAGATATTTTTGATCCAACGATTTTCGGAGAAGCACCGACAGAAGTTCGCTCTCAAGCTGATAAATCCGATAACGTTGTTCTTCCAGAGTTTTTGAAGCGGGAATGGAGACCAACTTAGTGTATTCTTCCAAGACACGACAGGCTTCTTTCATTCGATTGAAATTTGCGCGTAGAACCTCGAGTACGGTGTCTCGGCGAAACTCATGAGTCCCCGAAATGGAAGTGCCCACATCGTTTAAAACATCTCTAGCACTGAGCAGGGTTTGAAGCGAAAGATGGCTTTCAAAATCGACGAGTTTATGTCGAATTTCCTTGAGTTGTGTGGTCCAGAGGGGATGGTTTTGGTGGAAGCGACAATATTCTTCCACGACACGAAGGGCTTCGCGTAAGCGGTTAAGATTAACATCGATAATACGATAGATCGCTGTGTTCATAAATAGCGTAAAAGCAAAAAAAAAGCGATTTCCGAAACAAAGGAAATCGCTTTAAAAAAAATGAAGAGAATCGTGTTTACCAGGGTAACATATTGTCATAAACGGTGGACCAAGGAATATACCAACGTCCAACAATTGCATAGTGTTCGTGGCCAGTCGCTCCAGCGCGGAAGAGGCTTAACGCATCGAACCCAAATGTTCCGATAGCAATCACTAATGTAGGAAGGTTAGAAATAACATAACCTACAGCGGTAACAGGATATTTAAGAATAGCAACATAGAGATAATACCATTGAGTATGGCCGGCTTTTCGAGCTTTTTCACGAACGCGATTATCTCTTGCTTCTACGGTTTGAAGGGTTGCAAAGAAAATGGCTACGACAAGGAAAAACAAAGTGAATTTTTTCATCATAACGAACACTCACGGCTTTCCACTTAGGATTTAAGGAAGCCGCCCCTTTCTATTAAGAAGAATCACAGGATCCTCTCCCACAATTCAGACAGAACCAATTTAAACGATAAAAAGGATAAGTCATCAAATCGTCACAAATTCTCAAGAATCTCAAGAATCTCAAAATCTTCTAGGAATCCCATCTTTTTGTTGATTATAAAAAAGGGAAAACGATTGTCAAACAAATCTTTTAGAAGTTGATGAAAATCTCTTTTTTTAGTACGTTTTTCGTTGACGGGACGAAGGAATTTTTAAGGCTTTACGATATTTGGTAACGGTACGACGGGCCACATCCAGACCATTCAACTGCAATTTTTCGGCCACTTCTTCGTCGCTTAAGGGATTTGCTTTATTTTCCTGCTCAATGATTTCTTTGACACGTTGTCTGACACTACTCCGAGATTCGTCTTCTCCGGAGGTAGAAGGGGTGGCGCCAGAAAAGAAGAATTTCATGGGATAAATGCCTCGGGGGGTCTGGATATACTTATTGTTAATCGTTCGACTCACCGTTGAAACATGGATCCCCAGTTCGTTTGCAATAGTTTGCATTTTCAGCGGTTTCAACCGACTGATGCCGTGATCCAAAAATTCTTTTTGATATTCGACAATTTTACTCGCCACGCGGAACAGGGTATTTTGTCTTTGGGTAATCGAATCAATTAACCAACGTGCGGAATCAATTTTTTTCTTCAAAAAACTTCGCGCTTGTGGTTTATCTTTAAGTTTTTTCAGCATATTCTGGTAGGTCGTAGATATCGTTAAATCCGGGATAAAACCATCTTCCAACCGAACGACATATTCCCCTTCAATATAATCTACGCGAACATCTGGAGTGACATAATGCGTGGAATTTTGAGAAAAAATATCTCCGGGCGAAGGATTTAATCGAGAAAGGCTGTCCAGATAGTATTTAACAATATCTAAATTTTTGCCGGTATCTTTGACGATTTTCGGAAGTCGATTATGGGTGATATCGTCTAGATGATTTTCGATTAAATATTTTAGAAAATGAAAATCGGGATGATCGGAGTCGAGTTGTAACAAAAGACATTCGCGCAAATTGCGACCCCCAACCCCTGAAGGTTCGAGATTATGAATAATTTCTAAAGCGTCCTCAGCCATCTCTAAAGTGAATTTAGGATTGTTGATGGAGGTTAAAATTTCCTGAAGGCTACATCCCTCGGGTAGATAGCCACTGTTATTGATGTTGTAAATGATATTCAAACAAAGCTCGAGTTTATCTTCAGTGAGCTCCATTAAACAGACTTGACTATAGAGATGATCCTGAAGCGATATCGGCTTCGCCGCCGTATTTTGCATGGCTTCTAGTTTTTTATCTTTTTCGGAATCAATTGTATGTGTAGTTCGATAAGAAGAACTCTCAATATCGTATAAATTCTCAACTTCTTCGGGTTCGTAATTTTCAAATTCATCCAGGTGTTCAAACGATTCTTTTTCTGCAGATTCTTTTTTTTCTTCTAACAACTCTGAGCGTTTATCTTCCACTGGCAAAACGGGTTCTATCATTTCAAGGACCGGATTTTCTTCCATTTCTTGTTGAATGAGTTCCTGCAAAGCCAGCGTTGGTAATTGAAGAATTTCGATAGATTGAATAATTTGGGGAGCAAGTTTTTGAGTTTGCTGTAATTTTGGAACAAGTTCGAGTCTCATGAGGTTTCCCTCTTCTCTATGGTTATAACCTGGCGTCCCGTAAAGGCATCAAATAAAATGGCCTTGTTGGCATAGTCAATCGTCGTGCCTGAAGCGATTCCTTTTGCGATACGTGTGATCTTTACTGGTGGAGCGCCTTCCAATGATTTTGCGATATAAAGAGCTGTTCCATCTCCTTCGAGTGTCGGATTCGTCGCGATAATGATTTCGAGAAGCTTCTCCCGTTTAACTCGATCTCGCAAATTTCGAAGCGCAAGTGGAGGCAAGTCTTCTCCCTCTAAGGGAGCGATATGTCCTAATAATACATGATATCGTCCATGATAGATACCCGCCTTCTCAAATGCAATTAAATCTTTAGGTTGTTCCACGACTAAAACGGTTTTTAGATCTCTTTCCGGATCGGCACAGATTTCGCAAGGATTTAATTCCGTTAAATTTTGGCAAATGGAGCAAAAAAGAGCTTCCGCTTTTAATTTCCGAATGGCTTCCGACAGTTGATAGGCTTCCTCGTCTTCAAGTTTTAAAAGGTAAAAAGCCAATCGTTCTGCCGTTTTCGGACCTACTCCGGGCAGTTTTCCGAGTTCGTGAATGACAGCGGTAAGAAGTTTGGGATAGGGAGTCATCAGAAAAATCCTTCGTTTGCGTTCTTCGATTTGTTCTCTAGATTTAAGCTTAGTTTTCTCCAAAGTTCAAATCTGTTTTTCGGAAATCTCGCTTTGTTCTCTCTCAGAATATACTAAGATCCATTCAAAATATCTTCCTTTCTAAATATAAAAAGGTGTTATGCTTCGATTGTTTTCTTTTTTAGTCATTTTTCTGATTCTTGGACTCGGAATCGGATTCTTTTGGCTTTTTCCCTTCCTTCTTGTTTATCTCATTTATCCGGTTCCTTTTTTCTTTGCAGGAATCCTTGCTTTTTATGGGAAATTGCTTTTTGGATTAAGATTGGGTCGAAAAAGCCTTTTTGCCATCAGTAATCTCGCTTTGTTTCTGGCGATCCCTTTAGGGCTTCATTATACTCGACTTAACGAAATGAATTTTTTCCTTTATGGTTTTTTCCATCTCTTCCTCAGCCTTCCGCTTTCTCGCTATATTGAACCTCCACTTAAGCGTTTATATGAAAAGATGGATGTTTTTGACGCCCTGTTTCAGGTTGTTCCTTCCAAAAAAACTCGTTTCTTCTTATCCGATTTAAAAATTTCAGTAAAAGTGCTTCCTTATCCGAAATTTCTTACTTTGAATGAATTGCCGCCAGACGAGTTATACGGGCTTTTCTGGAACCTTTCTGGAGAATATGTTCGCTGGGTCTTTGTGGAAGAATTTTCCGCTGTGTATTTGTTGAAAGACTCGGATGAATTGTTCCCGCTTCCAGAAAATTTGCTCGAAGAAGAAGCCTTGGAACTTTTCTTCAAACAATATCCTGATTTAGTTTTATATGGAATTCTTCTAGCGACTCCGGTGACGATTGGGGAAACGATTTTTAAAAACTATATCATTGTTGATATCATTCCTAAATACCGAGGCACTCGACAGTTTATAGCGCTTCCCTGGCAAAAAATTCAATCGATTTGTAAGAATTTTAATTTAAATAAAATTGGGGAAATGGGGGCCTTTAAGCAAGAAAAGATCGCTTCTAGATTTTCGCCTAAATATCCAGAAGGTGTTTCCTCTGGATATTTACGAATTTGGAACCCGACTATGCCGGAAATATTTTATTACAAGATCCCGTGACCGGAGGCGCTAAAGACCTACGACTGTTGCGTCTTTAGTCTTCCCATAGTTCCCAATACGCATCTAAATCTTTGTAGATATGACCGGAAATATGCGCACAAACCGCTAATAATTCTTGGGTTAAGATTGAATGTTCAGAAGAGGAAGATTGAAGAAGAATTTTTCCCCATTGCAAAAATTCGATATGAATGCGCTTCTGAAGATCTTCTGGCGTTTGGGGATAAAGATTTTTAATGGCCTCCAGACAATGTAATCGATTTTTGAGTGGATTTTGAGAGCTTTGTAATAATTCGAGTAGCAAGGGGACCGCCGGAGTATATTTCGTCAGGCTCAACGCATCAATTAACTGCAATGCCAAATCGAAAGACGTTTTTTTAGTCCATAAAATCGTGAGCCATTGCGCCAATTTTTTTTCGCTATCTGCAGGTCTTTTTTTGAGCAAAAATCTTAAGAAAATTTGTTGCTCTTTAGAATCTGAGCTTTGAGAAACGGTGTTCCACAAGCCTTGAAATTCTTCTTCAGAAAGCCGTACCATTAGTTTTTGTAAGAGTTGTTCTTGGACTTCAATTTTTTCGGTTTGAATCAGTTTTTTCCAGAGGGTTTGATGCGAAAGCGGGAGCAGATTGTCTGGTTCTATTTGGTTTGGATCTTGAAAGAGTTGAAATTGAATCCATTGATGTTCCCAAGAAATTCCAATCCCAAGCGGTTTTTCAGGATACAGTAAGGTGATATTCATTTGAGAAGAAAGAGCGCTGGTTTGAAAATCAAGAGAAAGAGTCTTTTGAAGCGCGTTTTGGATTCGCTGTTTATGAAGAAAAATATTTTGCAGTAGGGGCCAGTTTTGGCGTTGTTCTTCATGCTCTAAACATCCGAACCGGACCGCACATTCCATCAAAAGAGATTCGATTCGCGCTGGAAATAAACTTTCCATTTGATCGGGTGCTGAGAATATTTCGCCATAGAGAATCTGATTTTGTCGTAGAACAAACCATCCTGAAGGAGCCGTATTCTTTGGGTAAGGAAGAAGTCTAAGGAGTTTTTTACAATGTTCTTGAAACTCACTTTGTTCATAAATTTGAGATAAAATAGTGGCCGGAAGCGGTTGCGAGTTCGGGTAAAAAAGAGAGCCCAATTTTTGAATTTTTTTATGAAATTCTTCTTCGCTTGAAAATAAGGACGCAAGTAAAGAGGGCGGAAGCATTCTCACTTTTGCCGGTAAAAAAGAACCTACTTCGGCGCGACTGCCACTAAAGGCTATCACTGGAACCATTTCTGAGTTTTGGGGCGCAAGGATAGTCGTTTTTTTGAAAATATAGTCTCCTTGCGAAGTGGACAGAACTTCTCCGGCTCGAACGAATAGAGGGCGAGAATCAAAAGATTGCAACCGAAGAAAACCGAGTTGATCTCCGGGTGAAATGCTTAAAACGCCTTGATTTAAAGCCGAAGTGAGATCCAGAAATGATTTTTGTTGATCTTTCTCTAAAAAGATCGGATAAAAGAAAAATCCTTGAAGAAAAAAACCATTTCCAATGGAAGAATGATATAGAAACGAAGCCATATCATGAGATTTTAAAGTTTCCAACAATTCGGGTTGTAAGCGAGAAAAAGCTTCAATCTCTTGAGGGAGTCCCCCGTCTTGCTTTAATTGAAGAATTTCTTGTTCTAAACAACGCTGAGAGCCTGAAACCATTTCACTGACTAATTGCTGGAGTTGAGGATGCTGTTTCACGGTTTCTAAAAATTGGGAGTTCGTTACATTTTTTGCAATAAAGGTTTCCCACGATATCCATTGCTTCCCATCATAAACAAATCCAGGAGGAGCTAAATCATTAGATTTAGAACGGGTTGAGGCCCAAAAAAAACCTCCTACCACGAGAATGAGGGCGGCCCCCAAAAGAAATCCAGAAAGCCAAATTTTTCGGATATCTCGAAAAGGACGAAGCAGACGATAAGACGCTTCGATCACTTGACGATCAAAGTTTTCTGGCAACGAAAAGAGGGGCTTGTTTTCCTGGAGAAAGGTGAGTGCCTGAATAAACTGGTGGTACTCTTGCTGACACAGCGAACATTGCTGAAGATGACCCTCAAAAGCTTGTTGCTCTTCAAATGACAGTAGCTTTTCATAAGCCTCAGAATAATAAGTAGAAAGATCTGCACAGTTCATTTGTTTAAATACCTGACTGTATATTTTTCTTTAAATTGGAGTCGCGCACGATTCACTCGAGATTTTACGGTGCCCAGAGAACACGCTTCAATCTGAGCAATTTCTTCATAAGACAAATCTTGGAAATCTCTTAAAATTAACGTCGTTCGATAAGGTTCCGAAATAGTTTCTAAAATTTCCCACACTATTTTCTGCCGCTCTTTTTGCTCTAATTCTTTTTCTGGCAAGGCCTTCGGATCCGGAAAAATGTCGGCCAAGTTCGAAGTTCCGGCCTCTGCAGAAACCGAAAGAGAGACCATCCATTTGTTTCTCTTTTGTCTCAGTTCATCTTTGGCCAAATTAGAGGCAATGGTATAAATCCAAGTCGAAAAACTTGCTTTAGGGGTATAACGATGAACATGTTGAAATACTTTTAAAAAAGTTTCTTGGCTCAAATCAAGAGACCGATTGCTATCCTTAATAATTCGAAAAATAAATTGGGTAATAGCGGTTTGATATCGTTGAATAATTTCTTCAAATGCTTTCGAGTCCCCTTGCCTCAATAGCGCCATTAATTCGTGATCCGTTGCATTTTTTATATCATTAAAATTCACTTGTCAACCATCTCTAGGGAAGTTCGTCTGATTACACGAGAACCAAGCTTAAAAGTTCCTTATTGAAGTATAAAACAAGAATTTTGGAAAGAAAATCTCCTTTTTGTCCGAAAAAAAGATTAAAATTTCGTCTAATAAATAGAATAGCCGAATTTTTTTGAAAGATTCTCTATTTCCAAAAGAAACGAAATTAATTATTTTAGAAGGATAATCTAGGGCTTATCGAAAAAAATAGTGCCTGAATTAATTTGGAAAACCGATTCTTCCCAAGAAAGAAACCCCGGATGGATGAACAGATATTAGGGCCCCATACTAAGTTTGAAATGACGTTTTCTAGTGATCCAGAACGGCTGACTTCTATTCGTGGTCTTCTCGAAGTTTGTTCCATTCAGTACCACTATGCTCAAGAAGTAATGGATGATTTAATTCTCGCACTGGATGAAGCGATCTCCAATATTATTCGTCATGCTTATGGCGAAAATCCCAATTATTTAATTCTTTTTAAATGTGTTTTCGAACCCAAGCGTGCCCAGTTCTTTTTATATGATCAGGGAAAAGGTTTTGATCCCAACGTCATTGCTAAACCCGATGTTAAAAAATATGTCAAAGAAGAAAAAAAAGGAGGTTGGGGAAAATTTTTGATCGAACGGGTGATGGATCAGATTCAATATACCCATTCTCATAACGGAAACCTTTTATACTGCGTTAAATTTATTGAACCTCAAAAAAACCGTAAAATCGATACCGATCTCTGGAAACAAAAAGCACTCAATATTGAAGATATTCATTCTCTCGAAGAACTCCACCAACAAATTATTTCTGTCGTGGACGCTCTCAATAACGAAAATTATCGAGAGATGGCCGTCAATATTATTGTGAAAATTTTGACCAATAATCTCGATATTCCTGTACTGCTCCAAAGCTTTTTATTGAACATTCTTACAAAAACAAATGCACAATATGGTTTGATTTATTTGCGCGATTTGCAGGAACCCGAACGATTTCTTCTCTCCCAAAAAATCGGGGTCACCAGCCAACCCCACCCTGAATTTTCAGAAACGGCCCCCTGGATCCAAATGATTTCTGAAATTAAGTTCCCCATTCGTAATCATCAAAAATATCATTTGGGATTTGATTGGGATACTTTATTCCCCATGTTGGTTGGAGGAAAAGTCGAAGGCTTGTTTTTTCTGGGAAAAAAAATGAATGGAGATATTTATACCCAAGAAGAAGAAAAACTCTTATTCGACTTAACCAGTCTTGCCGGTATTGGTTATCGAAACGCAAAACTCTTTACTCAGGTGTGGGAATCCAAAAAATTATTAGAGTCGAGCCTAGATCATTTTTCTCATCTGGTCACCATTATTGATGCCGATTATCGACTAGTGCGAGTCAATAAAACCCTGATGAAACATTTTGACTTTAAAAAATTTAATCAGGTGTTGGGCAAACGTTGCTATGAAGTACTTTATGGAAAAACAAAACCTTGCAAATCTTGTCCAGTTCAGCAAATTATTGAAACTAAAAAAGAAGTGATTTTAGAACGCACTCACCCTGAAACCCAAGATCATTACGGATTTAACTACCTTCCACGATTTAATGTGAAAAAAAACGTGGAACACATTATTATCCTCTGGCGATTCTCTCCCGCTCCCCCGACAAAAAATTCTCCCTAAAAATTGCTAGAAAGCCACCCTTTTTATGAAACGCAAAGTGATTTTGATTGCGATTATCCTTAGTGTTGTTCTTCTTTTACATCGGTTCGCTCCAGAAGTACAATCAGGACCTTCCGCAGAAAGTCAAATGGCTTTTGACGAAGGTTTAGGATATCTTCAGGCTGGAAATTTCCCTAAAGCAGAAGAGGCTTTTTATCGAGCCATCGCAAACGCTCCGTCTTGGGATGAAGCGTATCGCTTTTATGGAATTACCCTAAAAAGTTTAGGAAAATATGCCCAAGCGATTCAGTCGTTTCAAAAAGCCTATGAACTCAAGCCTTCTAATATCAATACGTTAGAAGGCTTGGTTTCCACTTCCATTCTTCAGGAACTCCCAGATCAAGCCGAACTCTATTTGAAACAGATGATCCTATTCGCTCCAGAAGACCCGAAAACTTGGCAATATCAGGGGTACCTCCTTCATATGCGTGGAAAATTTCAAGAAGCCTCCGAATTTCTTGAAAAAAGTCTGGTGGATCCCAAAAATAACCTCGCCTACTACCGTCTCGCGGATTGCTATCATCAACTTCAGCAAGAAGGAAAACGATTTCAACTCTATCAACAAGCGCTTGAAAAACACCCCAAAGAAGTTTCTCTCGTGCGAAGTTATCTCTCGATGGCCCAAGATCTTGAACGTGAAAAAGAGGCGACCCTTCGTCTTCAACAACTCTATCAAAATCCGCCTAACGCGGAAAATAAACCTTGGTACCAACTCTATCTAGGCCAGACTTTGCTCCAGAAACGGGACACCGAATCCGAAGGCAAGACCCATTTAAACCAGATACTCTCCTTTCAAGAACTCGCCCTCGATGCCGCTTTAGTGCTCGCTCGCAAAGAACTTATGGATGGAGATTTTACGTCTGCGGAACAACATTTAAATCAGGGACTCGATTATTATCCGTTCCACCCAACGCTTCTGAAGCTTTTAGGCGATGTCTATCGTTTTCAAAAAGAACCTCAAAAAGCACTCAGTACTTATGAGAGTTGGTTTATCTATACTAAAGATCTTCCCGTCGAAAAAAAAATGCCTGTCTTCTTGTCCCAAGTTCAAACTTATATAGACCTGAAACAGTGGGATAAAGCGAAAAATATTTTAGATGAAACGGAAACCGCTTTAAAATCTAAAGTGGCTCAAGGCTCTTTATTTACTCAGGAAAATTTATGGAAAATCGCTCACGAACGTGTTTTGCTGGATCGCTACCAAGGAAAATGGAACGAAGCCCTTTCTCAACTTGAAACACTTCAAAAAATCCCGAATTTATCCCCCATTTTTGCCTCCTCCTTTCTGTTGGAAACGGCTTTTACGTATTGGGTTTTCCAAAAAACAGATCAAGCCTGCGTTTGCTTCAGGAGAGTTCGCCACGAGTATCCTCAAGAAAGTTCAGGAATTTTACTTAGTACTCTTTTTGAAGGAATTCTGACAAAAGAGAGGGCTCTTTTTTTAGAAGCCCAAAAATGGGTAGATTCCAAACAAGTTCCCATGGATGCTTTTACGAAGGCTTCGATCCAATATCTGGCGGAAACCATCACGGATGAAGTCTATAGCCAAACACCACGAAGTTTTTTTCAGGAGAATGATTACCATTTTTTTCGCGCGATGAAAGCCCCCGATGAACTCCAAAAAAAAGAATGGCTCCAAAAAGCCGCTCAGTTTTCTACTTTGACAGATTTTCCGTCTTTTCTCGCACAAACTTTGTTAAATCAATAATTAATAACGTCCAAGACACAAAGATTTTTAGAAAAAGAGTTTATTTATGTTGATGTCCAAACATTTTCCAGGAACTTTTCGAGAAGTCGAAAAAGGATTAAGTCGCTCGCATGAACTTTTATTAAAAAGCGGTTTTATTTATCCTCAAGCGGCAGGAATTTGGCATTTGCTCCCTTTTGGATTTAAGGTCCACCAGAAAATTTGTAACCTTATTTATAAAACGATGGAAAAATATGGGGTCTTAAATATGTCGCTCCCCATTTTACAACCCAAAGAAGACTGGGAAAAAACGGAGCGCTGGGAGGGATATTGTCGTACCAAAACGATGTTTGTGACGACAGAACAACATTCCGGAGCCTTCTATGGCCTTGCTCCTACCGCAGAAGAAATGGTCACTTCTTTAGTAGCGACTCGAACTCGAAGTTACAAGGAAATGCCTATTATTTTACATCAAATCGGTCCTAAATTTCGAGATGAACTTCGTCCTCGGAACGGCTTACTTCGCGGACGCGAATTCTCGATGTCGGACGCGTATTCCTTTGATGTAGATGAAGACGGGATGCGTGCTTCCTTTGAATTAATGCGTAAAATTTATCACGAAATTTTTAACCAACTCCATCTGAATTTTATTGCGGTTCAGGCGGATAGTGGCTCTATCGGAGGAAAAGGATCTTCCGAATTTATGGCACTCTCTGAGGGAGGGGAAGATACTCTTTTAACTTGCGATACCTGTGATTATGGGGCGAATCAAGAGCGATGTCTTTGTCTCATTCCTCATTTTGAACCCGATTCAAAAAAAGAACAAATGAAAAAGGAACACACCCCTCATGCGCGCACCGTGAAGGAACTCGAGGATTGTCTAAAAAAAGAAGCCCCTCAAATGGTAAAAACGATTTTCTGGATCGCGGACGAAAAACCGTTAGCCGTTTGTATTCGTGGAGACTTGGAAATTAATAAAATCAAGCTTCAAAACAAAGTACGTGCGACGATTCTCGAAGAAGCTTCTCCGGAAGTCATTGAACGCGTTACCGGCGCTCCTGTTGGTTTCGCAGGGCCTATTGGACTCAAAGAGAAGATTCCGATCTATTTCGATGAATCGGTTCAAGGAATGTGTAATTTTGTGTGTGGCGGAAATGAAAAAGAATATCATTTTGTGAATGTGAATTTTGGGACCGATTTGCCTGAACCTAAAGAATATTACGATCTGGTCGCCGCTCAGCCCGGATTTACTTGCTTCGAATGTCGGAACGGAACTTTACAGAAAAAAACAGGAATTGAAATTGGTCATATTTTTCAATTACAAGATCGGTACTCACGACTCATGAAAGCGTATTACCAATCTCAAGAAGGAAAACAAATTCTCATTCAAATGGGATGTTATGGAATCGGGACCTCTCGGCTCTTGCAAACCATTGCCGAACAAAACCACGACGAAAAAGGCTTGATCTGGCCAGAATGTGTGGCTCCGTATCAAGTCCTTATTGTTCCCATTAATATTACCGAGGAGTCCCAACGCCAATTGGCTCAACAACTATATCAACAGTTAAAAGACAACGGAGTTGAAGTCATCTTAGATGATCGAGATCTTCGGGCCGGAGTCAAATTTAATGATGCCGAGTTAATCGGATTTCCTTGGAGAATCACCTGTGGACGAGAAGCCAAGAACCAGAAAGTGGAACTGACTTGTCGAAAAACCGGAAAAATGGAAGTCATTGGTGTAGAGGAAGTACTTAAGCGTTTTTGTAAATCCTAAATTTTTAGAATCGAGAATCGCTATGCCAGAAGAGACTCCTGCTAAACCAAATTCAGCAATCCTTTCAGAAGTTCCTTCCCCAAAATCACCTTTAAGGAAAACTCTTCGGGTTAGCTTTTTTTTCCTCGTTTTACTTCTCATCGGGGGGATCGCTTTTGGAGAAGAGATCCAAATCTACTGGAACTTTTTTTTGTTAGAGAGCCAAAAAGCAGAGGTGGGAGATCAGGCGAGAAATTTTTTAGTCGTCAAAAATCAATTTTCGTTGTTATTTCGAGGATTAACTCATAAAAATTTACAGGTGCGTCGGCAAGCCTCCTTTGCGATGCACCAACTCTGGAAACATCCAGACGTCTCAAAAGCCATTCCTTTCTTATTACGCTATTTAAAAGATCCGCAAACGGATACCAAAATAAAATGGCACTCGATTCGGGCACTTGGCTATTTAAGGGTTCATCAAGCAGTGCCTGATTTGATTGAAGTTTTCTTTCAAGACGATATATTGTGTACAAATCCAACTTGTCGTCATTATCATTTATGGGAAGAATCGCACGAAGCGTTGGAACGAATTTTAGAAGTGCGACAAGACTTTCACCCGGGAGAAGGAGCCGAACATCGTAATCATATTGCCCATCAATGGAAAAAATATTGGGAAAAATTTCAGAAAGAATCCCTTCAGCCCCTATCCGATGACAAAAAAATTACAACCCCTTATTAAACTAAAGAAAAATCCGAAATCTTTTGGACGTGAAAGAGAAAAAATATGAAGTGGGTTTACCTTTTTTGCAGTGTAATGCTTCTCGCCTCCTGCGCGATGAGCGAAACGGACATTAAGAAGAGAGATTGGTATTTGAATTATGCGGCTTATTATTATGACGGTCAACGATACCCGCAAGCGGAAGAGATGGCAATAAAAGCCAAAGAGATCGATCCGGAAAATCTGAAAGCGGATTTACTTCTTGCCTTTATTTATCATTTCAGCGGTAAATATCGTCATGCGGAAACCAAATTTTCTGAAATTCTTGAGAATAATCCAAGCCATGTGAAAGCTCAGCATGGAATGGCGATTAACTATTTTCAGCAAGGAAATCAGAAACGAAAAATCGGAAATGAATATGAAGGTGAACCAGAAACCGATTTTACCCAATCCTTAAAACACTTCCTTAAAGCAAGTGAATCCGCAGATTCTGTGGATTGGAACCCTGTTTTTAACTATCAGATTTCGCTGGTTTATATTCAACTTGGACTCGACCATTTTTCATACTATCAACGGCTCCTAGAACTCCAGAAGACCATGAAAAATCAATCCGATACGCCAAGCGAAACTCCAAAAACAGCGCCACAGGACCCCGCCCAAAAAGAAGCCGAGGATCGTTTGTTAAAAATGGTTTTGGAAACGGCTAAAGACGAAGGGAAGACTTTAGAACTCGCTTTTGAGAGCCTTGCTCAGAAACACTTCATTAAGGGAAAAACACAATTCTCGCTCGCAGTGCGTTACCTAGAAACCCATGAACAATTCTTGGCCGCTCAAGTGACGACTCTCGATCAAGAGTTAGCCACCACTGCTAAAAATACTACCTTTTCGTACGAACAAAAACACGAGGGCCAACAAAAAATTCAGGATCGCCGCGAAAAACTGATTGAAGCCCGCACAAAAGCCGTCAGTACCATCGGGATGTTGCAATTTCGCTTGCAACAATTTGATGAGGCTCTAGCAACCCTTCAACGCATTCCTCAATTTGATCCCAATAATCCTACGGTTCATTTAAATACGGGTCTGGCTTTGATTCGCAAGGCAGAGCAGGAGCAAGAACGAATTCAGGATATCCAGCAAAAGGGAGGAATTGATCCGGCCACTTTGCAAACACGCTCCGATTTAGTAGATGGATTATTCGCCAAAGCTCAAGACGAACTTAATTTATATCTAGCTAAACAGCAGGTCGGGTATCCACAAATGATTTTAATGGTCAAAAATGTTCTTTCAAACTTGGAAAATAGGCATACAATTCCCAATAAGGTCCAAAACAACTCTTAAATCAGGAGTACTCATGCAAAACTCTTTTGCCCGAATTTTCATTATCGTTCTTTTAATGTTTTCATTGGTTGGATGTTCTATGCTCGGAGGATTTTTCGGTGCCATTTTTGGAGTTTTGGGAGATGTTTTTAGTTTAGGCGTAGAAAATATTCCCCGCTTACTTCCTTATCTTCTCTTTTTTGTGGAAAAAGATTTAAGCTCTGAAGAAACGCTCTTTCTCGCGCAATCTTCCTCAGATTCGCTTCCTGCGTCGACTACTATTATTAATTATTTGCAGGTTTCGCCCGGACTCGAAATGATCATCGCAATTCCGCTACACGAACTTTCAGAGGAACGCAAAAAACAATTGTTGGAAAAACTAAAAAACAAGAAAGTCCAAACCATTCAAGTCAATGCCAGTGATCTAGTCGATGGAATTGTTCCTGCGGATCAGTTTGGGAAAGGGCTCGCACAATTTAAAGTGAGTTTTGTTGGCCCTAGCGACTGCCAAAAAATTGTCAACGCTTCCTATCTCCCGCCTGAAATAGAAAGCCAACAGCATTTGAAAGAGATTCAGGGGTTACTGCAAGACTGGATTCCCGATTCTGGAGTTCAGGTCGCAGTCTCGTTAACGAAATAAAGTGGTTCATGAAGCCCATTCAGAATAGTCAAAATTTTCATTTTGTGTCCGAAGTTCGTGTCCGTCTCAATGAAACAGATACGATGGGAATTGTTTTTCATGGACATTTTTTCACCTATATGGATGTCGGACGCATTGATTATTTACGTAATCTGGATTTGATGGAACCTCATCGACCGATCAAAGGATTCGATAGTGCTGTAGTTCATGCAAGCTCTGATTTTGTTTCTCCTGCTCGATTTGAAGACATTGTCACGATTCATATTCGAATTGCTGAGTTGGGAAAAAGTTCGATGACTTTTGAGTTTCTTTTGGTCAATAAAAAGCAAAATAGGCTCTTGGGGAATGGAAAAAATGTGTTGGTCGCTTTGGATGGAAAATCTTGGAAACCCATCGAAATTCCAGAATCTTTCCGTAAAATCATTCGTGAATTTGAAGGCGAATCCCTCAAAGAAACCTGGAAACCTTCCTGATTCCTAAGGAAAGCAAAAAAATTATGACTCAAACGCCTAAACAAACCATTATGGTCGCAGGCAGTGGTAGCTGGGGAACCGCAATTAGTATTATTCTTTCTCAAAATGGGCACCACGTTCGAATGTGGGGAAGAAATAAAGAATATATTGAAGAAATCAAACACTCACGAATCAATCGTATTTTTCTTCCGATGGTCAAACTTCCAGAAGATATTACCCTCACTTCCAATGTTCAGGAAGCTGTCGATGGTGCCAATTTGTTTGTAAATGCGATTCCTACACAATATATCCGCCCAGCGCTTCGTGAGTTTATGGAGAAAAAAGTAGACGCTAAAATTCCGATTGTTTCGCTTTCAAAGGGAATTGAAAACGAAACGATGCTTCGGGGATCGCAAATCTTTAAAGAAGTTTTGGGATCGCAATGTATTGGTGTTCTGTCTGGACCTTCTCATGCAGAAGAAGTGTGTTTAGGAATGCCAAGCTCTGTTGTTTTTGCGAGTCGCGATGCTGATTTTGCCAATCAGATGCAAGATATTTTTATGACCCCGACGTTTCGTGTTTATACCAATCTCGATATTATCGGCGTCGAAGTCGCTGGCGCCTTAAAGAATGTGATTGCATTAGCCGCAGGAATGTGTGATGGGCTCAAATTTGGAACCAATAGCAAATCGGCTCTGCTCACGCGTGGATTAGTCGAGATGACCCGTTTTGGACTGGCTCTTGGAGGAAAACAACCCACCTTTGGAGGCTTGGCTGGAATTGGCGATTTGATCACGACTTGTTTTAGCCCGTATGGCCGAAACCGTGCCGTTGGAGAAAAAATTGCTCAGGGACAAACGTTGGAGAATATTTTAAAATCCATGGATATGGTGGCGGAAGGAGTCTGGACTACAAAATCGGTTTACTCTTTGGCCCGTATTCATGAGGTAGATATGCCCATTACCTCAGAAATCTATAAAATTTTATATGAGGGAAAGCTCGTAAAAAAAGCGTTAATTGATTTAATGTCTCGCGCCAAACGTTCAGAAGAAGAAAATTAATGCGATTCTTCGCCATTTTCACCGCCAGATTCTTCGGAACTTTTTGAGGGAACGAGTGCTTTGTTTTCTTCTTTAACGAAGAGAATAATTTGATATTTCATCTCTTGAAATCCAACTTCTCGTGCAATTTCAAAGAGACGAACCAATTTTAGGACCTCCAGTTTTTCAGACCCTTCTACCCGAAGACGATCTGTTTTTTCAATGGCTTTAGACAAGAGGGCCCGTAAGGTTTCTTCGGAAGCACATTTTTGATTCGCCTCGGTAAGGATGTCCCCATTTTCTTTAATCACCAAGCAAAAACTGCTGGATTCAATGGCTCCCTTCGTCTGTAGCATCGTAGACATCAAATCTTCCGGAGAAGCTTGCTGTTCTTTTTTAGGAATATTTTTTTGAGAAAGGGCATAGTACCCTAAAATAACTATTAGAGTACTTAAAATACAGATCACCAAAAATTCTTTAAAATGGTGTTCTTGAACGTCTTCTGCCATACAATTTTTTTTAATTTCTTTAAACCGGTAGAGGCAAAGCCAAGTGGGAGTTATGAGTTCCTTCCGTATGGCACCAAGCGCAAAAGAATGTCTCTTCCATTCTTCCAATATTTAAGCCACTACAATGGGCACAACGAAAAATTTCGAAAGGTCCTAAATCCAGTTTTTGATCGAGTTGTTGAATGGTATCATACATCATTATTTTCTCCTCAGCAATTAGGGACTCCTGTTTTTGTCGGCAGGAATGGATGAAGGCTTTAATATTGATGAACTAAATATTTTTGTTATAATGGCATCGATTTTATTTTTTCGGGAATAAAGCAAGGACTTCCTTGCTTTAATGCTAATAAACAGGCAAAACAAGATCGGCTAGAAGATAAAATTTCTATGGCGCATGAGTATTCATCAGTTTTTTACCAAGATTTAAGCAAGCTTAAAGAAAAAAACCGAAAAACTTATTTAGATATTCTTCATTTCAATGAACCCGACGTTGCTGAACTGGTCCAAAAATCGAAAGCAATAGCGCGTGTTTTTTTTACGCGGTTAGAGCCTAAACAAAAAGTCTATGACAAAGACATGAAAAAAACGGTCGCTTCGTCTATGGAATATGCGGAACTCATTATCGCGGAAGAGTTTTTGCATGATTTGAGCTTGTTGGGAAAAGCAATGTGTCTGGCGATTGGACGTTATGAACATAATCATTTTCGCCCCAACGTCGCCACGAAATCCTTAGAAATGGATATGTATGTTTCAAGGGAACATGGTTTGGTTTTTTTAAATGAAAAAGGGGAAGTCTGTTATCACGATATCGGCACACTCAAGCAAGGAAGCACTAATGGCACCAAAATCAATGATGAGTGCTCCATTAAAAATGAAATCATGCGTTGGGATATGGCCGATTATTTTGGATATGGAAATTTGATTACAATCCTGAATGGAAACAAAGAGGGAGTTGAATCTAAGTTCAAATTACGTTATGAATTATTATAATAGAAATTCTTTTCACATTACTTGATAAGAAAACATCCCGCAATAATATAAGAAATAACTCTGTAGCAGGATTTTTAAATTCAATTTTGAGACAAAAGTAATGGCACAACTTATCTTTCTCGAAGGAGTTTCCGGAGAAACCTCTTTTATGCTCTCCGACTCCACGGTTATTGGTCAAGATCCTTCTTCTACAATCGTAATCACAAATTCGGCAATTGCCCCGAAACAACTCTCCATTAAAAAAAAGAATGGAAAATACTCCATCAATAACCTGCATCAAAAATGCAAATTGATTATTAATGGGAAAGAGCTTCAACAAGCCGATCTTCAACACGGAGATATGATTAATATTGCCAATATCACGATTTTGTATAATGAGGACCTTAAAGAACCTGAAAATCGCCAAGAAGATCCCGCCCTCCAAGTCGGAGGCTCGATGGGCGAAGAAATCTCTCCGAGCCATGTGTTTACGACTAGTGTTTATGACGCGAAAGATGTCCTAAAATCGTTTGAAGGTTCGGCTCGCCCTGAACAACGTCTAGCGACCCTCTTTGAAGTGTCGGCCGCGATTATGAACATTCTCAATTTAAATCAACTTCTCGATAAACTTCTCGATATTATTTTTGATCACTTTCCCGCAGATCGAGCTTCTATTTGGTTAATGAATGATAAAAAGCTCCAACCCACCACCGCTAAAATTCGCGGGAAAGGCAAAATTACTAAAGTCGCTGGAACGGTTGAAATCTCTAAAACTATCTTTCGGACCGTGCTGAAAAATAAAGAATCGATTCTGACCCAAAACGCCATGGAAGATGATCGCTTCAATCTCAATCAATCCATTATTGATAATAATATGCACTCGGTGATGTGCGTCCCCTTACTTTCCCAAAATAAAAATATTATCGGAATGATTCATTGCGATTCGACCAAACCGGGTTCTGCTTTTACACGAGACGATCTGAATTTGCTCACATCCATTGGAATGCAATCCACAATGGCCATTGAAAACGCACGTCTGTACGCGGCTGTAGGCGAATCTGAACGTTTGGCGCATGAAGTACGTCTTGCGTCTAACATTCAAAGAGAACTCCTTCCCGCGAATCCCCCTTCTTGGCCCGGACTTGATGTTTATGGGATTATGCTTCCTGCCAAAGAAGTCGGAGGCGACTACTACGATTTTATTCGATTTGAGGAGAAACCAGATAATCCTTGTTATATCTGTGTTGGCGATGTTTCTGGAAAAGGAGTTCCCGCAGGACTGATTATGGTGATGGCCAAAAGCTTTTTGTTGCCCATTGTTTCCAAATGGCGTAGTCCAAGACAAATCTTGATCGAAACGAACCAGATGCTCTGCTCACACTCCAATATCAAAAAACAAAATATGTTTATGTCCTTCCTTCTCTTATGCTGGGAACCCCAAGAAGGTCGAATGACGTATTCCGGCGCTGGACACGAACATATCGTTTTTTATTCGAATTCTCGACGAAAAGCGTCCGCTGTTCGCACCGGAGGAATGGCCTTGGGCCTCACAAATAACCGAAACGAGTTGTTTGAAGAAAAAACCATCCCCATGGAATCCGGTGATATGATTTTGCTCTATACCGACGGAGCCACTGAAGCAATGAACCCGCAAGGCGTTCAGTTTGGACTCAAAAATATTGCGGCGGCTGTCGCTCAAAGCGGGCATGAATCGCCTAAGACGATTGTCGATCGACTTCTAAGTTATTTGAACAAACATCGTGGTACTACTGAACAATGGGACGACATCACTTTAGTGGCAATTAAGCGCCTCTAATACTCCTCTCATTTTTCATTTTTTCCTTGAGCCTTATTCTTATTTTTTCCTTATTCTTTTCGTTTGGAGTCACTTATGGCTGGTCATTCACACGCTCATAACGTTGCCGTTCGCAAAGGAAAACAGGATGCTAAAAAAGCCGTAGAGTGTTCCAAAGCGTCCAAAGATATCATGATTGCGGCTCGTGCCGGTGCAGACCCCAATTCCAATTTTCAGTTAAGACACGCGATTCAAAAAGCGAAAGCAATTTCGCTCCCGAAAGATAGAATCGATAATGCCATTAAAAAAGGAGCCGGCTTACTCGATAACAGCAAAATGCAAATGGTGATGTATGAAGGCTATGCTCCCGGAGGGATCGCCATTATTGTGGAATGTCTTACCGATAACCTCAACCGCACCATTCCCTTAATTCGATCCATTTTTGATAAAGCGGGTGGATCGATTGGGACACCCGGTTCTGTCGCTTATATGTTTAAACGCAAGGGACTTTTTGTTTTTGACGGACTAGGAAAATCCAAAGAGGAGCTCGAAGAACTCTTGATCTTGGAAAAAGAATTTGATGTGACCCTCGAAGCCTTAGGTAAAGAAAAATTTGAAGTGCTCTGTCCCATAGAAGAATTTCAGAAGGTCACGGAATTTTTAACCGAAATTTTTTCGCTGGAAGTCTCTGAACTTTCGATGATCCCCGATCTCCAAATTGCGCTTTCTGAAGAAAAAATGAAAGCGATCTTTAAATTAATAGAAACATTTGAAGAATGTGAAGATTGTGCCCATGTCTACAGTAACTTGGAATTAGGAAACACTATTTTGGACTTCTGAGCGAGTAGGGGCACGGCGCGCCGCGCCCCTACTAAGCTAAGCCGTTTTTGTGGTGAGCCATTCCTCAAAGAATTTCTCGAGAACCACGAGCGGAAGCGCTCCATTTTCCAGCATTTTGTGGTGAAACTCTTTGAGATCGAACTTTTTCCCAAGTTTCTTTTCTGCTTTTTTTCGAAGCTCCAGAATTTTTCTTTGTCCAATTTTATAAGCGAGCGCTTGTCCTGGATATCCGATATAGCGGTCGACTTCCGCTTCCACTTCGTTTTCTGTGAGACCCGTCTCTTCCAGGAAAAACTGAATCGCTTTTTCGCGGCTCCATTGAAACGCATGAATTCCCGTATCAACGACTAATCTTGCCGATCGCCAGGCATCAAAAATCAGACGACCAAATTCTGAATAGGGATCGCTGTACAAACCCACTTCTTTGGGTAAAACTTCCGAATAAAGACCCCATCCTTCGACATAGCCTGTAAATGTCGCGATTCGACGGAATTCTGGAAGTTTCATCTCTTTCGCCAAAGCAATTTGCAAATGATGTCCCGGAACGGCTTCGTGATAAGCCAATACTTCCATTTGATATTTAGGACGTGTGTTTAATTGAGAGGTATTGACATAAAAATAGCCCTTTCGAGAGCCTTTAATAGGAGGCGGATAATAGTAAGCCATCGGAGCGGAATGCGCTCGATATTCCTCAATTTTCTTGAGCCCGTAAGGCGTTTTAGGTAATCTCGAAAAGAGTTCCGGCATTTTCGTGTCCATGACCTTGAGAATGGCCGCAAAACCCTCCATCAGATCGTCTTCACTCTTATAATAAAAATCGGGATTACTTCGAAGCGATTGCATAAACTCAATCAAATTGCCTTTAAACCCAAGTTTTTTCTGAATTTGTTTCATTTCTTGATGGACTCTCTTCAATTCTTTCAGTCCAATCTCATGAATTTCTTCTGCCGTTAAATCGGTGGTCGTATGGTACCGAATCCAAAATTCATATTCTTCGCGTCCCTTCGGAAGGCTCCATAAGCCGACCTCTTCTTTGCTGGCGGGAAGATATTTTTTTTCCAGAAAATCTAGAAGTTTTTGATATCCGGCTAAAATACAGGAATGGATCAGCTTTTTTCCTTCTTTTTGAAACTGCAGAACCTGTTCCGAGGAAAACTTTTTCAAGGAAGTCAGTGGCTGAAAAAAGATGGATTTTTCAGCGGAATCCACCAAAAACATTTTGACTTGCGGGATACAACGCTGGGTTAAAATTTGGGGTAAAACGACCTTTAAGGAAATTCCTTTTTCCATCAATTCAATCGCTTGTTGGACAAGTTTTGGAAAGGCTTTGAGTCGTGAAAAATAGTTTTGGATATCTTTTTCTGTTTTAAAAGGATGAACATCAATAATTTGCGGAATGCCAATATGAAAGCCCAACTGTGGACTAATCGGGAGCAAATGAGCATAAAAATTCCCGAGTTCCAATTTTTGCTGTAAAATCAAGGCTAAAATCTGCTGATTCACTTGCTCAAACTCATTTTTCGGAGTCACTTGTTGTAAACGCTCTAGAATATCGCGTGCGCGAATCAATTCGTTCTCATGGGCCGCTTCCGAGTAGTCGGGAAGTTTATCGTCATATTGATGATATCCCAGAAAAGTAGCAGTTGTCGGGGAAGACTCTAAGAAAAAATCCCAATATTCTTTTAGAATCGGATCCAATTTTGGCATACGATTAAATCCCTTTTCTTCAATAAAAAACTAGCTTTTAAAAAACTGGCCAATATCATAGGAGAAGTTTTACTGAAAATCATCCGGAAAACAGAGGAAACTTTTTCTTTTGTGTTTATTCCTTTTAGTAGGAGTCTTTATTGTTGCTGACCCGGCAGGAACTAGGCCAAATTCTTTCACAAAAATATCGAGATCCTTCGCTTTCGATTGTTCATACCCATCTTTCTCCCGTAAGTGTAGGCGCGAGAAATCAACTCTATCGTTGTAAAGTTCGCTATCAGGGAAAAGAACAAAAAGGCTCCGATACTTTAATTTTAAAAGTGTACCAGAGCCAGGTCATCGATCGTCATAATCAACCCGTCAATTCGATTGCTTTGGAAGGAAAAATTTTAGAAATTTTTAATCGAGTCCACTTGCCAATGGTCCCTAAATTATATTTACTGGACTACAAGCGACATTTAGCCGTGATGGAAGATATTAGTTCGTCGACTTCTGCAGAGAGTTTAGCGCAAGAATCCCTTAAAAATCAGTTAAAATTTTATCAAAAAATTCTGAAAGCGCTTGCGCGTATTCACCAAGAAGGGAACAAACGATTAAATTTTCTTAATTTTCATTCTAGCAAAGCCACAGATTGGTATCAACTCTCCTTTATTTCAAAAACGATCCAAGAAGATCCTTATGGCCGGGCACTCTACAGTACGAGTGAACTTCAAGATTTAGAACACTTAATCAAGGAAACGATTCCTCTCTTAGCTCGAATGCGTCTCGGGTTTATTCATGGCGATTTAAATCCCAACAATATTTTGATGAATGCTTCTGGAGAACCTGTTTTTGTAGACTGGGAACTGGCTCGTTTAGGCCATACACCCGTGGATATGTTAGATTTTTTGAATCGTCATCCTCACAAAGCGCTTGAGGCCTCCTACAAAAAAGATTTACTCCACTATTATTTATTGGCGCTAAAGACAAAACAACCGCTCCAATCGGATATTACAGACAACGAAAAATTGTTTGATACCTATAATTTACTTTCTAATTTTATGACGGTTGTTTTGAAGACGAGAGGCATTCTACAAATTAAAATAGAAGCCAAGACGATGGAAGAAGTTCATCAAGCGATCCGTTTTGAAGAACAAGTCCTGCATGCACTGGAAAATATCGAGCAGAGAGTTTGCGACGATCCGCTCTTGGGAAACCTTTACGCGCTGGTGATTCCTTTTCTTCATATGCTAGCGACCTTGACTCAGAAAGCGGAATTTAAAAAAATTAAAGTGGAATTTAGGAAAGATACGGTACGTCTTTTTCCGAAGAATTGAAAAAAATATGTGGTTTACTCTTCAGTTGGAAACATTGCTCGGAACTTTAATGGTTCTCGGGATCTGGTTTTGGAAGCAACCCCCTCAGGATTCAAAATTCACGCGCTTCGGAAAGATATTCCTCGTCGCTCATGCCCTACTTGCTTTAGGATTCTATTTTCAATCCGGAAACAGCGAAAACGACGCTTTCAACGATACCCTAAACGAATGGGAATTTTTTCATTACTATTTGGGCTCTAAATATGCTCCAGAATTAGGATATTATGGCCTTTATGAAGCGGCGCTACTCGCGGATCAGGAAACCTGGCAAGGCTATAAAAGTTCGTTTATTCGTGAATTAAAGACAGGCAAAATCGTTCCAATCACCCCGGATATTCTCTCAAGAGCCCAAAACTATAAAAGTCGCTTTGCTCCAGAGCAATGGGATGCCTTTGTTTCAGACGTACTTTATTTTAAAACAAGCTTATTTTTTTCTGGTAAATGGGATCGAATTTTACAAGACAAGGGCTATAATGCAACGCCTCCGTGGTCGCTCGTGGTCGGACTGCTCAGTCAGCAGATCTCGATTTCTCATTTGAATTCTCTTCAGATTCTCGCGTCTCTGGATCTGATTTTACTTACTTTCGCATTTTTAGCGATTTTTCGAGTATTTGGGCGGGTTCCCGTATGTTTGTTACTGATTTTCTTAGGAACACATCCGGCGATGAATCACTCTCATATGAAGTGGGCCTACCTTCGAATGGATTGGTTGGTTTGTCTCTTGTTTTCTGTCTGTGCCCTGAAAAAGCGATATTATGGACTTGCGGGTTTTTTAACGGCGTATGCGGCGATGACGCGAATTTTTCCAGTCGTTTTTAGTTTCGGGATTGCAGGATTATGGCTGAAGTATTGGGTTCAACAGCGAAAATTTCATCCTGAATACTCTCGATACTTGTTATCCTTTTTTTTAACCCTCATTTGTCTTGGAAGCCTCACATTATTTGTATTAGGAGCAGACTATTGTTTAGAATTTCTGGAAAAAATTCAAATTCATGATCAACAACTCTCACTCTATCGAGTGGGATTCAAAATGGTTTTTCTTGGAACGTATCAAAAAGTCGAGCAGGGCAATAGTAACTATATTGAGAAATTTGAACGCTCTCAATGGCTGTGGTGGGGCCTCCAAATCGGAATCCTTGTCAGCTTTTTTTTAGCAATCAAACGATTTGAACCCGAGGCAGTTCAAGCGATGGGTTTTGTTCCTTGTTATTTTTTATTCGCGCCCACCTTTTACTATGCGGTTGTCTTGCTGATCCCTCTCCTTTTTTTTGGAATTCAATCGTCTACCCGATCTGGCTTGTTTGGGTTGATTCTCCTTTTTTTTAGTTCGCTTATCACCTTTTTAATGCACGATGCCTGGGGCTTTTCTTGTAGCGCGCAAACCTGGTATTCGTTGTCGTTAGGAAGTTTTTTTGTCGCTGTTTGGATGTTGCCAATTGTCTGGACCTTGATTTACTTGATTAAAAGATTTACTTGATTGTTCGCACTCTAATTGTCTGAACAAGATTTTTAGGATTTAAGGAATACAGGATTTAAGAAATACAGGATTAAGAATAAAATAGGAAGACTCGCGTATTTGCTCTCTTAAAATCTTGTCTATCCTTTAATCCTTTTAATCGTGTTCAGACGTTTTATTTTCCCATGGTTAAGGTTATTTGTTTTCCTTTATATTCCAAAAACACCTGACTATTTTCAATCTTGAGTACCTTAAATCCGTTATATTTCAAGCCTGCTTTTGCTTGGTGTGTATAGTTATTTATTTTTAAGAACGCAAACGAATTTTTCGGATTATTTTCCTGATAGACAATCCCTTCTAGCTTGATTTCTGGCATTACTTCTTCAGTGGGCGGAACAGGATCTTGATTGGATGCATTATTCGCTGTTGTAGTCGCTTTTGATGGAATCGCAGAAGGTAAAAATCGGGGAACTCGCTGACACTGAACCAAAACCGTAATATGACTTTCCCATGCCGTAGAGTGATGAAATTCTTTAGGAATAGAGGCCAAAATGCGAATTTCTCCCTCTTGGAAATTTAAGGTGTTTTGATAATGAAACGTCGGAAGCGATTGGCTCTCGATTTTCTCTAATTTCAATTCACTTTTAAGGCGAATTATTTTCCCCTGAAGTTTAGGGAGAAAGGTATAAAAAAAATTTCGCCCTTGAGGTTGTGTAGCCTCTATTGTGAGCGATTCTCCAGAAGTCGTGTTCAAGTAAATTTCCGATTGCGCGAGCGGAACATTGGTTTTTAAGAGTGCTTCCAATTCTTCCCAAGTTTTAGGAGTGGGAACTAGAGGCGTTTTGGTTTCAACGAGATAGAGGTGAACCTCAATTTCTGCAGGGGGTTGATTCAGAATATCAAAAATAGTACGAATTCGGGCCAGTTGTGAGGGTTGATCCTGAACAATCAACAGATTTTCTGAGGCCAAATATTTAATTTGTGCAGAAGGAGAAAGTGCGGGAATAAATTGTTGAAGAAGTGTTTCTCCATCAATATACTGTGGTGACAAAGAAAGAGTATCTTCAGTTTGGGCATAAATCGCTAGAAAAAAGAGCAATCCGAACCCCGTTAAAACTTGAAGGGTGGACATAAAAATCTCCTCCGCAAAAAAGGTTAACTTCTTAGCTTGAATTGAAGCTCATATCCCGTTATAGTACCAACTTTTCAAGAAAGAACTCAAGAAGATTGCACAAAGTTTTAACTATTTGATCCTTTTCTCAGGACGGATAACGAATGAAAGCTTTTCGTGAACGCATCGTTGTGACTGGAATGGGCTCTATGACTCCATTTGGCATTGGAAATGAAATGTTTTGGGAAGGAATGGTTCATAGCTGTAGCGCCATTTCAACGATCACTCGTTTTAATACGGAAGGATTTTCGACTACGATTGCGGGACAGGTTCCGGAAGTACAATTTCAAGATTTTTTGGAACCCAAAGAATTAAAAACAATGGATCGTTGTACCCATTTTGCGATTGCGGCTAGCCAAATCGCACTCGAGCAAGCCGGAATCGAATTTAACGAAGAAAAGCGGGATCGTACCGGGGTCATTATTGGATCCGGGATGGGAGGAATGGAAACTATTGAAAATGAAATTCGAGAGCTACACACACGTGGCCAGCGAAAAGTGTCTGCGTTTGCGGTCCCTAAAACCAATGCCTCTTCTCCCGCTTCGATGGTTTCGATCAAACATGGGTTTCGTGGGCCCGTGTTTGCTATTCAAGCCGCTTGCGCTTCAGGAAACTTCGCAATTATTGAAGGCATTCGTTGTCTTCAACTGGAGGAAGCCGATGTGGTTCTGGTCGGTGGCACCGAGGCCGCAGTCACTCCTGCGGGAATGGCCGGATATTGTTCGATGAGAGCCTTATCCCGACGAAATCAGGAACCTGAAAAAGCAAGTCGCCCCTTTGATAAAGATCGAGATGGTTTTGTGATGAGTGAAGGCGGTAGTGTCCTCGTTCTTGAAACCTTAGCTCACGCACAAAAGCGCAAAGCGGTTATTCTCGGAGAGATTATCGGTTATGGGGTAAGTTCCGATGCCCACCATATCGCGATTCCAGAACCCTCTGGAATCATGGCGGCACGCGCAATGCTTCAAGCCATTCAAATCGCAAAATGTTCGCTCGAGGATATCGATTATATTAACGCTCATGGAACCTCGACCGATTTTAATGATGTTTCTGAAACACACGCCATCAAATTGGCTTTTGGAGATCTTGCAAAACGAATTCCGATATCGTCTATCAAATCGATGATTGGCCACCAAGTCGGAGCCTCTGGTGCCACCCAAGCCGTGGCTTCTCTATTGATGATTCAACATCAAACCATTGCGCCTACCCTTAATTTGGATAACCCCGATCCTCGTTGTGATCTGGATTATGTCCCTCATACGCCACGAGAAGCCAAACTCGTCCGTGTTCTGTCAAATTCTTTCGGTTTTGGAGGGCTTAATTCTACGATTCTTTTTCAAAAGTTTCTGGATTAGTGGATCTCTCCTAAGAAAGCCTGTTATGAAATATTTGATTGTGATTTTTTTTTGTTACGCGATTCTGGGATGCCAAACTCCACTCACAGATGCTTTTAACGCCTCTGTTTTCCCTCCGGAAGATCCCGGCGATTACGCACTTCTTCCGCTCACGTTTCCGGTGGGATTAGTGCTTCCCGTGATTGATGTCGCGATAGTGAATCCGGTTTACGGAGCCATCGGTGCGCCAGATGCGGTTTCCCGATTCTGGGATTTGGGCAAAGACTCTCCGGGGCTTTCTGGGGCCCTGATCCCAGTGAAAGTGTTGGGAACGCCTTTCGTTTTTTTAGGATATATTCTTTTTGGAGAACAATTTCTGCCCATAGAAAGCTGGTCTTGGTTTCGCCCTAAAGCGAAAAAAGCGCCCGAATCTTCGGAATCGTCTGAAGAAAATAAAACGCCTGTGCCCGAAGAAGAGAGAGAGCGTCGTAAACGTGAAGCCGAGCTACAACTTCAAGAAATTAAAGATCTCAAATAATTTGCGGAAGAGGCGTTGCCGTGAAACGAATTTGGGCTTTTTTTCTCGATATTCTTTACCTACCCGTACTTTTTTTAGTGCTTCCTTTTCTCTATCTCAAACAGGAAAAATATCGACGCTCACTTCCCCCTCGATTCGTAACTCCACCCCCTCGACATACGGACAAACCTTGTCTCTGGATCCATGGTGTTTCTGTGGGAGAGGTCAAGGCCACGAAAACCTTTCTTGAGGCTTTTCAACAACAGCACCCAGAGTGGGAGGTTGTTTTGTCGACGACGACAAACACGGGCTTTGAGGAAGCTCAGCGTCTTTTCCCCCAATTATTAGTTTTTCGCTTTCCGCTTGACTTATCGTTCTTACTGGAGCGAGCTTTTTCTCGTCTCAAACCTCAATTAATTGTATTAATGGAACTCGAACTCTGGCCCAATTTTTTGTTGATGGCGGCTATTCATCAGGTCCCTGTCGGAGTATTGAATGGACGGCTCTCGGAAAAATCATTTCGAAATTATCGCCGTTTCCGCTGGTTTAGCTCATGGATGTTGCATTTGGTGCAATTTTATCTAGTACAAAATCAAGAATATGCGGATCGTTTTGCCTTTTTAGGGATCACTCGCAAAAACATTGAAGTCACTGGAAATATGAAAATGGATCAAAAAATTCCGTCTGCGTCTCCAGATCTTCGTGAACGTCTTCAGTTTTCTCTAAACGATTTAATCTTGGTTTGTGGTTCGACCCATCCCGGAGAAAATGAAATTTTGATCGAACACTATCAAACACTTAAATCAGAATTTCCGTCATTAAAGTTAATTCTGGTTCCAAGGCATCCCGAAAAAGTAAATGAAGTCGCGGAACATCTCCGGAAAAAAGAAATTTCTTTTTTTCGTTGGAAGAAAGAGCAATTGGAAGAAACTTGGCTAAAAACTTCGGAACCGGTGTTATTGGTCGATCAAATGGGTGTTTTAACCCAGATTTATCAAATTGCCGATTTAGTTTTTGTAGGCAAAACGTTGATGGCGCACGGGGGGCAAAATATGGTAGAGCCCGTTCTTTTAGGGAAAAGGGTGGTGGTGGGACCTTATACCGAGAATTTTAAAGAAGAAATGCGTTTCTTGAAAGAACATAAACTCGTGGAAGAAGTTCAAACCCCAGAAGAGTTATTCACAACGTTTCAACAGTTACTAAAAGATCCGCTCAGAAATCAAAAAGGAGTTCGGGCGTCTGAAGTTTGGAAGACTCAAATGGGTGCCTCCCAGCGAAACCTTCAATTTATTGAAACTCAAGGATATTTAAAGAAAGCAGGCCATTCATGTCCGCAACAAAAAGACACCTCTGTTTTGGAATCGCTTTAATTTTTTTAATGATCGGTGATCTTTGGTCTAAGTCTGTAGTTTTTGAACTTGTTTCAAAGCAACCTAGTCCGCGTTCTGGGCCTTATGATCTCTACAAAAACCCGCCTTATCGTGGCCCCTACTATCCCATTTTAACCACCAATCCGGGACTTCAATTTTTTGCAAGTTACAATAAAGGGGTGACCTTTGGAATGTTTGGAGAGTATAATTTAAAATATTTTTTTATCCTGTTTTGTTTAGTAGCGTTTGGGGTACTTGTAAAACTTTATCTCGAAAAGGAACCCAGACTCGTGCTGACAAAAGCCATTTTTCCTTTTCGAATTGCCTTATTACTGGTCGCTTCAGGCGCTCTGGGCAATATGACTGATCGTTTCTTTTATGTGGGAGTACGCGACTTTATTTCGGTTTATTTAGTGTATAACCAAGAACGATATCACTATCCAACATTCAATGTAGCGGATTCTTATATTGTTACAGGCATTATTATCTTGGTGCTTCTCAATCTCTTTTGTGCGAAACCGCAAGTAAAAGAATCCGTAAAATAAAAATCTGTAAATAAGGAATATATAGTTATGGCATTTTTTGATCGATTTGGAAAAATTCTCGTTCGCGTATTCGGTTCTGCCAATGAACGCACCATCAAACTCCTCAAAGAAGTCGTCGTTGAAATTAACCAACGAGAGCCGGAAATTCAAGCTCTTTCGGATGAGGCACTCCGAGGAAAAACCGAAGTGTTTCGGAAACGAATCGCCGCCGGAGAAACCGTAGATAAAATTCTCACGGAAGCTTTTGCTGTTGTCCGTGAAGCCTCTCGTCGTCGCCTTAATATGAGACATTATGATGTTCAATTGATGGGGGGGGTTGTTTTACATCGTGGTGGAATTGCAGAAATGATTACCGGAGAAGGAAAAACCCTTGTTGCTACACTACCCGCTTACCTAAATGCGCTTGCTGGACGTGTTCATATCGTCACCGTAAACGATTATCTTGCGCATCGAGATCGAGATTGGATGGCTCCTGTTTTCGAATTTTTGGGACTCACGGTAGGCACGATTCAATCTGAAATGCGTAATAGCGAACGTCGTCTCCAATATGGCTGTGATATTACCTATGGAACCAATAACGAATTTGGATTTGATTATTTACGTAATAATATGCGCCTTCGTCATGAAGACGATCTTCAACAAAAACTAGATTATGCCATTATTGATGAAGTGGACTCCATTCTAGTGGATGAAGCGAGAACTCCGCTCATTATTTCAGGGCCGGCTGAAGAATCGACCCAAAAATATTATCAAGCCGATAAAGTCGCCCGAAAACTCATTAAAGCAGTGGATTACGAAGTCAAGGAAAAAGAACACTCCGTTATTTTGACGGAAGAAGGAATTGAAAAAGCGGAAAAACTCGTCGGAGTCGATAGTTTTTATACCGGAAAAAATATGGATTGGCCCCATTTATTGGAACAATCCTTGAAAGCACATAATCTCTACAATAACGACGTTGCCTACGTTGTAGAAGATAGCGAAATTATTATTGTGGATGAATTTACAGGACGCAAGCAACCCGGACGTCGTTGGAGCGATGGACTCCATCAGGCGATTGAAGCTAAAGAAAAATTGCGAATCCGAGAAGAAAATCAGACGCTTGCCACCATTACGTTTCAAAACTTTTTCCGCCTTTACAAAAAGATTTCTGGAATGACTGGAACCGCCATGACGGAAGCGATGGAATTCGACAAGATTTATAATTTGGGCGTGGTTGCGATGCCTACCAATAAAACGCTTCATCGTACAAACAATAATGATCGTATCTACTATGATAAAAAGGATAAATTTAAAGCGATTTCGGAAGAAATCACCCGCTATCATCGAACGGGCCGCCCCATTCTTGTGGGAACGATCTCGATTGAAAATTCAGAGGCTCTTTCACGAATGCTCACTCAGTCGGGTATCCAGCATGAAGTTCTCAATGCGAAACACCATGAACGCGAAGCTCAAATTGTCGCTAAAGCCGGACAACTTGCGAATGTCACCATTGCGACTAATATGGCCGGACGTGGAACCGATATTGTGCTAGGAAGCTTTGAGCTTTCGGATTTGGTCGAACATTGGAAAAAACTTGGAGCCGCGCCTAAAAACGCCTCAGGTAAAGAGTCTCGTGAAGATTTAGAAAAAAAATTATTTCCATTCTGGGGCTCGCTCTTTTTGGGTCAGGCTGAAATCGAAGGAAAAACTCCCACAGAAATTTACGCCCTCTTAAAAACACAATGGGAAACTTTAGGACATCCTCCATTATTGCTTGCGACCTCGGTCAGCGAATTGGGTGGCTTGCATATTGTAGGAACGGAACGACATGAATCGCGACGAATCGATAACCAACTCCGTGGACGTTGTGGCCGCCAAGGAGATCCAGGATCTTCCCGATTTTTCTTGTCTCTAGAAGATGATTTGATGCGTATTTTCGCGAATGAATGGGTCGCTAAGATGATGCAACGCGCTGGATTACGTGATGGCCAGGAAGTTGAACATAAAATGATTTCAAATGCCATTGAACGCGCCCAAAAACGTGTAGAATCCCATCACTTTGATATTCGAAAAAACCTTCTTGAATATGATGAAGTCATGGATAAACAGCGAAAACTTATTTACGAACAAAGAGAATCAATCCTCCAGAAAAGAGACATCAAAGAAACCGTTATTGGGATGATTGAAGCCGCGATTGCAAACGTCGTAGATCTCTATTATTCCGAAGAAATTCATAAAGAGGACCGCAACCTCGACGAAGTCATTCAATTCGTAGACAAACGGATCGCTTTAAAAATCTCCAAAGAAGAGCTAGCCAATAAATCTTCGGAAGAAGTGATCCAATATCTGCTTCAGAAAGCCGAAGAATCGCTTCAGCAAAAAATTAACATTATCGGCAAAGAAGCGATGGATGAATTGATGTGTTTCCTTTTGCTTCAATCGATTGACACCAAATGGAAAGATCATTTATACGCGATGGATGTTTTACGAAGTGGTGTCGGGCTAGAAGGAATGGGTGGGAAAGATCCTAAACTCGAATACAAACGCCAAGGATTTACGATGTTTGAGCAGATGAAATCCGATATTACGGACGAAGTCTCTCAGTTCATTTTCAAAATCCAATTTGAAGCAAAAATGGCGGAAAATCTTAAAGGAATGGGCTCCCATACAAATGCCAGTCATACCGAATTTACCACTTCAGGGCCAATGGTAGAATCCCAACCGCGTCAACAAATCACCACAAACGCACCGCAAGAACCCGTTAAACCGATCCGCAGAGACGAAAAGAAAATCGGACGTAATGATCCTTGCTCGTGTGGAAGCGGAAAAAAATACAAAAAATGTCATGGTGTCGATGTCGCATAATGAAGATGTTCCCTGTTTTTGCTCTGGCCGATACCTCTAAATTGTTTTCCTGATAAAATAAAAGAGCCTACAAATACGAAGTTTCAAGATAAAAAAAGGTGAATCTATGACGTTATTAGTGACTTTGACTAAGGACGAAGATGGGATGTTTATTGTTGAATGTCCTTCAATTCCGGGTTGTGTGAGTCAGGGAAAAAATGAAAGTGAAGCCTTAAAAAATATAAAAGAAGCCATTAAAGACTGCTTAGAAGTCCGCACAGAAATGGGATTGCCGTTAACTTTAGAGACTCGCCAAGTTGAAGTAGCAATTTAATGGCGGGCATCCCTATTCTGAGGCCTTCGGAAGTTGTTAAAGCTTTTGGGAAAGTTGGTTGGGAAGTGAAACGACAGCGAGGAAGCCATATAATAATGACTAAAGAAGGCTCTATAATGACCCTTTCAATCCCAAACCATGATACTGTAGCGAGAGGAACACTCCGATCTTTGATTTTCAAAGCGGGATTAACCTTGAATGAATTTCTCGAATTGATCTAAGCGGTCACTTCAATGACGAGACCGTAAAATAACGCTAACAAAGGAAAAGAAACGCCAACCATCAAAGTCGACAATCGAATAAATCGATATTTAACGCTCAGAATATGAGCCACTTCAACGACTTGATGCGAAACATCTTTGGCGATATCTTCTTTGGCTAAGTTTTTGAGGCGTTCCGCATAGAGTTCGATACTCGGATAGTGTTGAGTAATCGTAGAAAAAAAGATCATCAACGGCGCTTGGATTCGATTTTCAAAACGAGCCATTCGTGGAACTAGCGCCACTATTCCGAAAAAAATCGACAAAGTGACTAAAAGCGTAATAAACGTGATTAACGCCAATAACGAAAAAGTATAAAAAGAAGTCGCTTGTGAAAGTACGGGGCGCAACGCCGGAATTTTGGCTAAAAGAAACGCCAACACGGCCCCATTTAATAGTAATAATCCGGCGACTTTGGTATCCGCAAATACCACCAACTCTTGTTGATCGGTATAGAGATCCATTAAAAAAGATAAATGAGATTCCGAAACCTCGACCGTGTCGGGTACGGATGGCAATACGGTTTCGGATTCATTCATAATTCAAATTTTCTAAATGTTCCTTATTGTCATCGCGAGGCTCAAGGGGCGATTGTCATTGCGAGGAGCCTCAAGGCGACGAAGCAATCTCCGAAAGATTACGCGTACAAGCATTTGTCATTGCGAGGAGCCTCAAGGCGACGAAGCAATCTCCGAAAGGCTCAACATACAGGAGATTGCTTCGCTCCGCTTCTAAGAAACTCTTGTTAGAAAGCGCTTTTGGAGGCAGAAAAAACTCTCGATTTTAAAGCAAAAAACCCCCTATTGTCATTGCGAAGGAACTGAAGCAATCTCCGGTAGACTTGAATTTTTCGGAGATTGCTTCTTCGGCTTGCGCCTCATCGCAATGACAAAACGTTTCTTTTGACATCGTCCGCCCTTAGGCGGTTAGGGGCTCGCAATGACAATAGGTTAGGGATTATGCACCATCGAACTCTAGAAGTGTGGCGAAAATAGCACCCGTACTACCTGCGGTATCATCCGAAACTACTAATACCCAAGTACCTTCGGAATCGATTCCCCTGAATGAAGAAGGCGGCCCCCCAAGATATGGAGTAAGAGGTGAGGATGGAGTAAAAAAGCTACCCACTCCAACAAACGAGGAAATAGGAGTAATCGCGTCATCGTCAAAAGTGATCGAATAAAAACCCGCTGGGACGAGAACAGAAAACCCGCCTAGTGGAGTCAAAGAGACTGCTATTCCTGTTGGAGATACTAACGTCATATTCAACTGAGAAGGAACCGGATGAGAGAAATCCACTGTAAAAGTTACCTTTGAAGTGGTGGTTGGCCCCCCAACAACAAAGAAACCAAAACCAATGGCTCCAGGAAAATCAGGGATAGCAACGGGTATAGGGCTGAATGTTGAAAAAGGTATATCATTGATAGGAATAGGAACATCGGTTGTTCCATCAAATAAAAGAGCGACAGTTCTTAGGGTTCCAAGAGAGCCATTTGCGAAATCGTCAGAAATAAAAAGCGTCCAGGTTCCATTCGCGTCTTCTCCATCAAAATCACTTAAAAAGCCTTCCGGTCTAAAAGTTCCATCGTCGGCCGAAATAGTAGTGATAGAAGTGGGCGCGGAATCGTCAAAAGTCACTGTAGCAAAAGCGCCTCCAACGCCACTTCCATTATCACTGGTCAACGTTATTAATGTTCCAGATGGAGAGAGTAGCAAAATATCGAGATCGGAGGGGTTCGGATGAGTTATATCTAAAAGCACATTGAGATCCGAAATACCCCCAGTAGCTAAAGAAGGGCCACCTGTAACAAAGATAGGAATGGCGATGAATCCCACTCCCTGTGGAATTGGATCTATTGCATGATTATACTCCAGGTGCGGAGTAAGAGAAGGAAACGTTACGGTCACCACATAGGTGGCTGACAATGTTCCTCCGAAGGGTTCGGTGTACGTGATTAAAGCAGTTGCAGTTCCGGGAGCCGTAAAACCAGTGAACGAGAAGGTTCCTGCAATGGGACTAACAAGAGTGAAGGTTCCACCCGTACTTCCAGTCGTAAAGGAAGTAACCGCGATGGTACCGCCTGCTGGAGTTCCTGTAGCAGTAATCGTTGCAGGCCCACTCAATGTGGTCAGTAATAAAGGACTCAACGGCGAAAAAGTGAGCGCAGTCACGGGAACAGGAGTAGCCGTCACCGTCACTACGAAACTTCCTACGAAAACAGTAAGTCCTTCGGTATAAGTCACCGTAATAGTTGCACTTCCACTTCCTCCGGTGAAGGGTCCACTGGCAATTCCAATATCTTGGAACGCGTTGGATCCGATTAAAGTGCTGGGCGGCACAATGGCGATACTTGCAGGCGCAATAGTACTTCCTGTAGTTCCAGCAAAAACGGCGGAAAAGACTCCAGTTCCGACGACCCCATCCACACGAGCCGTAAACGTATAAGCAGTCGAGGTATTGGCGGTAGCTTCAGCACCTGAGGGCAGTGTTAAGCCAGAATCTCCATCCGGAGCTACAATCACGACAAAATTGGAGGTAAATAATGCGGCACCTTGACTGTAGGTAATGCTAATTGTCACGGAACCTTGACCACTAAAAGGACCCGCACAAGTTCCAATCGATTGAAACGCGCTCGGCGTGACAGGAATGATCGGAGTAAACGTGATGGGAGTGGCCGCGGCAAAACTAGCGGTTCCAGTAGAACTTAAAAAAGCGCCTGTGAATACACCAGCGACTCCAGAGACTCCATCCACCCGTACCGTAAAGGCATAAGGGGAAGTAGTGTTTGCAATAGCGTTCAGTGGAGTTGTAATTCCAATAAGTGTTGCAGGAGAATTTACGGTCACCACAAAACTAGAGGTGAAAACAACAGCACCTTCGGTATAGGTTACGCTAATCGTAGCGGTTCCACTTCCTGAGAAAACCTTACCCACTGTTGTGATAGACTGAAACGCGTTCGTTCCGATCAGAGTGGGGGCAGTAAATGCGATAGGACCAGCAGGTAAAAAAGTAACAGTTCCGGTCGTACTGGCAACAGTTCCAGTAAAAATTCCGGTTCCAATCACTCCATCCACACGAGCGGTGAAGATATAAGTGGTCCCTGAATTGATAGTAGCTTCGATACCGGAAGGGAGGGTGAGTCCAGAGGGTCCCGAAGGATTCACTGTGACAATAAAGCTGGCGGTTAAAACGATTGGTGCTTGGGTATAAGTCAAGGTAATCGCAATCGTTCCTTGTCCAGTAAAAGGAGCACTGACCGTTCCGATGGATTCAAATAAAGAACCTCCGGCTGAGGTCGGCGCAGTAAAACTCAGAGTACGAGCTCCGGCAGTAACGGTTCCGGTTGCTGGGCCAAAGACCCCGGTAAAAACTCCGGCTCCAGTCACACCATTCACGCCAACAACGAAATTATAAGCCGCTGTTGCTGAAGAGGCAACCGCTTCAATTCCGCTTGGAGGAATAATATTGGTCGTGGAGTTGACTGCGGCAATAAAGCTGGAGGTAAAAATCGTCGCCCCTTCGGTATAAGTGACCGAAATGGTAACGGTTCCTTCTCCAGTAAATAAGCCAGTAACAGTTCCAATACTTTCAAAAGAAGTCACGCCGAGAGGTGTTAGCGCAGAAAAACCGATGGTCAATGCGCCAAAACTGGCGGTTCCGGTGGCAGAAACAAAACTTGCTGTCAGAATGCCAGTTCCTAAAACTTCGTCAATACGGACGGGGAAGCTATAAGGAATACTGGTCAATGCAATCGCTTCACTTCCAGAAGGTAAGGTGAGTCCGGTAAATCCTGAATTTCCGACATTTACCACAAAGCTGGAAGTAAATACAGTAAGTCCCTCTGTGTAAGTCACTAGAATCGTGGCAGTTCCATCTCCGCTAAAGGGCAAGCTGACCGAACCGACAGATTCATACGCTTGAGTGCTAATGGCAGAAAGTCCGGAAAAACTCAGAATACCCGTAGTACTGGCAGTTCCTGTAAAGCCAGCAAAAGAACCTGTAAAAGCTCCGGTTCCCACAACGCCATCCACTCTTAATGGAAAAGTGTAAGCGGCGGTTGTATTGGCGGTCGCTCCAATGGGGGTCGTAATTCCAATTCCGGAGTGTACAGCAACAATGAAGCTTGAATCAAAGGTCACGAAGCCTTCAGTATAGGTTACAGTAATCGCAACATTCCCTTCGCCCACAAAAGGTCCGCTGACACTTCCGATGGATTGAAAGGAGTTCGCTCCAACAAGGACAATTGGGGTAAAACTGATAGATAATCCTGTGGTATCTGCTGTACCTGTGGAACCAGAAAAAACGGCAGAAAAGGCTCCGCTTCCAACAACTCCATCGACTTGTACAGGAAATACATAAGTGGATGAATTATTTGCAGTCGCTCCGACAGGGGTAAAGATTCCGGTCCCTACTCCGGCGATTTCATTCACATTAATGATGAAACTTGAGGTAAAGGTATCCGCTCCTTCAGTATAGCTCACGGCAACGGTAACGGTTCCATCTCCTGAAAACGGTCCGCTGATGGTTCCAACCGATTGAAACGAGCTTGTTCCTAGAGCCGTAATCGGAGTAAAACCAATGGTAAGTCCGGCGAAACTGGCAGTTCCTGTTGAGCCTGCAAACACGGCACTAAAACTTCCGGCACCAAAAACCCCATCGACACGAACGGGAAAGGTGTAAGCCGCAGAAGTATTTGCACTCGCTCCGATAGGAGTAGTAATAAAGGCACCGACGGTCGCTCCAGAAATGACCGTAACGATAAATCGGGAACTATAAGAATTAACGGGTTCGTCGTAATTGACCAGAATAGTCACTGTCCCTTCGCCCGCTAAAGGACCACTTATGGTTCCAATGGCTTGATACGCGTGTACGCCTACATTAGAAAGTGAACCGAAACTGATGGAGAGTCCCGTAAAATTTACGTTTCCAGTAGTAGACTCAAAAGCGCCAGTAAAGGCTCCATCCCCAAAGACGCCATCGACGCGAACCACAAAAGTTAGCGCCGCACTGGTCGTTGCGGTAACTCCACTAGGGGTAGTTATTCCTGTGACTGTAGATCGATTGGCAACAACAAAAGAATCACCATCTCCACCATTATCACAACTAGTGATCATCAAAGAAATAATCATTAAAAATAGGATCAAAAAGCCACGCATTATTTTTTCCCCTTACTAATAAAAAATGGAAATAAATAAAAAAATAATTTGAGGATACAGGGTTTCTCTGTTCTTTTTTTACTTTCAAAATAGGTGTATCCCAAAATCGAACAAACATAAAAAAAGAAATTTTTTAAAATGTTATCTATTCTTTTACTTAATTCAATTTTTTTTTTAGAAAGGGGGGGGTGATTTAAGCATCATTCATTCATAACTCAAGGTTCCTGAACTATGAAGCTCAAAAAAGAAAAAAGTAAAAAGCAGCAAACCAGCGAGATTCCGGTTAAAAGAATAGCGCGCCGTACCATGAGGTATTTTCGTTGGAGAATGTTGGAGAGGATGAAGATTTGAGTCGAGTAATCTTCTAAAAGCTCTTGTTCGGAGAGTTTTTTAAAATTCTCGTAAAATAAAGCGTTGTTTCCTTGATAGAGATTAATATCTGAAAAAAAAATATGCCCTTTTCCCTGTTTTTTCTTAAGCAGAACTCGTGGAGAAAAGGCAGAAAAAGCGGTCAGTAAGCACAAACTTAAACTCAAGAGGCAACTACTTAACAGCAACAAAATCAAAAACTTCTGAAAGGGACCGCTTTCATTGAGAACGTTTTTCACTTCTCCCATTTTTTCAAGGACAAACGGGAGAATGAGTCCAGAGACTGCAAAACAGGCTCCAGCTTTAGTATCCGCGAGGTTAATCAGGCGTTGGGAATTACTATAAATGTAATGAGCAAAGGGTAATCGCCAATTTTGATTTTCGTTTGCCATCATCAACCGTTTCAATTCTCTATTGGGATCAAAGCGAGGTTTTCGATGAAGTCCTGATTTAATGGCTCCGCTCCTCATGGATAAACTGATGTTATGGCGAACATTATTGTCATGGCTCCCTATTGTCATTGCAAACGCCTTGAGGCTCCTCACAATGACAATCGCCTTGAGGCTTGCGATGACAATAATGTTCATGCAATAAGGATTCGCTTCTCTCGGAATGACATTAGGTTTTTTTATTCCGTTTGAAGTTCGGACTTCGCATCCGATCCTTTGCCAACAAGAACAATTTCAGAGGTGCTTTTCATTCCACCTTTCATTGTGACATCAGAGGTGGTTTTTACCATTCCGCTTAACGGAACATTAGTGGAAATATAGCTTTTGGAGACGGACGTAAACGAACCATCTTTTTTGCTCACGGTTGTTTGTTTCACAGAACAGCTAAAGACTCCAGCGTCAATGGTAATGGTTTCAGCGGCAAGATCGGCCGATTTATAATCATATTCTTCAGATTTTTCTGGATCCGTTGAGGCATCAGAGATTCCAATTTCTGTGCCTTTTCCACCGATTGCGCCGGCGTACGCTTTTAGTACTTTATGATCGTCGGAATCGTCCACTAAAAATTTCATCACATATTCTAAATTTTGAGCAGACATTTTATAGGTCATTTCAATCCAGCAATTTTCTCCGTCTTGACCGACAACGGCCATACGATAAGTCACACCACTTCCGACAGAATATTCGGCCCACTCGCCGTCCGTGAGTTCTTCGCCTAGGGGTCCTAATTTATAGGGGGATTTCATCGAGGCGATCATCATTTTCAACATCGGATTTTCGGCTTGGACATCGAGTTTTCCGGTCATAAACGAAGCGGATTTTTTTATCGTTCCACCAGAAGAAACTTCCCATGTATACGCGGTTTCGGGTTCCAGTCTTCCGGTCATGGAAATCGTTCCACCGCCTTGAACAGAAGGATCAAATAATTTGAATTTAAACGATTTGGCGGGGGTCATAATCACAGCCATATAAACGGGCGCTCCTTGGCTGGCGATCTGAAACATAATGGGGGGCGATGGATCTTTGGAGAAATCGAATTCAAAGGTAGGGAGAACCGAGACTCCGGTAGCTTTATCCGCAGGGGATTTGAGGGTAATTGACTGATTTTGACTAAAAAGGGGGTGTGCCACTAACAGTAGTGCAACGAACAACAGAGAAAAGTTTTTCATAGTAATAACTCCTAAAAAAAGATGGTCGAAATTTTAGCAGGAAACTAAAAATAAGATAGTGGATATGAATCTAGTGAAAAATTTAAAAAAAAGGGCATAATGTCCTTTTAGTCTTCTTCGATCTCTGTTGAAAAATGAACCGCTCTTCTTACGAATTTTGGAAAAATTATGAATTTAACGGGTGACGATATTGTCCGCTGTTTTGAAATTTATTCCCGAAAAGAGCTTGATTTAACAGCACTTGTCAAGGGATTAATGTCTAAAAAATTCGGAAAAATTTCCAATCTCGAAGATTATTTAATGGCGAGACTCAAGTCCAGTCAATCTGAAAACTGGATCTTGAGTTGGAACTTCCTTCTGGAAGAGAAATCAAGAAATCTGTTTGCTGATTATTGTACCTCGTTATTGGAAACAAATGTGCTCAATCGAGCTGAACTTCGAAATATCTTAAGCACTCCCGATCCAAGAAAACTCTTGGAAGGCGTCACTTCAGCCACACTACTCATTCAAAAACGATTCACCACCAATAAAGAATTGACGCGGATGGCCAAAGAATCCGAACCCGAATTGATGGGGAAAAGCTACCATCTCTTGCAGGCGATGTTACGCAACCGAGTGATTAATACGGATCAGCTTTTAACGATTCGAAACGAAATTCAAAAACAAATCGATTTGTTGTTAGATAAAGATCCGATTCAACTCCTTCAACAACATCTTATTTTAGAAGAATCAGAACTTAAGACCTGGAACGGAGAAACGGCAACCGCGAAAAGAGCGAAAGAGACGCCTGATCTTCCCAAGCAATTTGGGCCCTACGAAGTGATTGAAGAAATCGCGCGAGGGGGGATGGGAATTGTTTTTAAAGTCCGTCATATCAAACTCGATCATATTTACGCTTTGAAAGTCATGATTTCCGGAGATCGAGCCTCAGAAGCCTCGATTGCTCGTTTCTTCCAAGAGGCACGCGCTATTGCGAAACTGCGCCATCCCGGAATCGTCCAAATTCACGAATTCGGAGAGGAAAACGGGATTCATTATTTCTCGATGGATTTTGTGGAAGGGATTTCTCTCAATAAATATGCGGCACTCAAAAAACCGTCTATCCGTGAAATGACCACCCTTATTCGGGACACGGCCAAAATCCTCGAATATGCTCACTCACAGAATGTCCTTCATCGAGATTTAAAGCCAGAAAATATCATGATCGACAAAGACGGGAACCCGAAAATTTTAGATTTCGGACTTGCGGTCGAAATGAATGACTCCGCCGATCAGCGAATCACGCAAGAAGGTGCCACGATGGGAACACCGGCCTATATGCCACCAGAGCAGGTGTTAGGAAAACTTCAAGAAATCGAACCTTCCAGTGATATTTATTCCTTAGGCGCGTGTTTTTATGAAATTGTGACTGGACGGCCCGCGTTTAAGTGCAATTCCTATCATGATCTTTTTTTTAAAATTTTGAATGAAGATCCTGAATCGCCACAAGATCTTGTCCCGGGGCTTCATCGCGATATCAATACGATTATTTTGAAGTGTCTCGCAAAAGATAAAAATCAGCGCTACAAGACCGCCAAACTCTTGGAAGAAGATTTATCCAACTTTCTCAACGGACTTCCCATCAAAGCAAGACCTTCCACACGTTGGGAGATTTATGGTCGCTGGATACGCCGGAACAAGGTAATGTCCGTTTTAATCTTTTCGATCTTGGTTCTGGTGGTGGGTTTTTTGGTGTTTTTCACCACTTCTAAAATTCAAGAAAAACGACGAATTTTACAGTGGGTCCTTTCGGCCCAACTCGCTTTAAACAGTAAAAATTTTGAGGTCGCCATTCAGGAAGTGGGACGTATTCTGAGCCTAGATGAACAAAATCCTACAGCACTTTTGATGAATGAACGCATCCGAAAAATCAAAGCGGAGACTGAAATCGAATTGAAACGAGAACAATATTATCAGGAATCGATTCAGGCTTTAGAAAAAGCGCAAGATCTCTTATCGCAATATAGAGATAAGCAGAGCGAAGCTCGTCAAGAAATGGAAGATGCTCGCTTGTCAATGGCTCAAATTAAGGGATGGGAAACTTGGGCGCAACAATCCATTAGCTATAACAAACAAAAAGATTCCCAGAATGCCTTAAAACAACGCATCAAATCGTATATTCTTTGTGAGAGTCAAATCGAAAAAGGCTTAAAATCGGCTAAAGACGCTGGAGATCGAGCAAAAGATATTTATCGACAACTCATAGAACTAGATGCTTCCATTCAATTCAATGAATGGGAAGAGGCTTCTCAAGCCGGAGATCAAATCAAAGCCGCTTTACATTTGGCCAAATACGAAAATTTAATCGAAGCGCTTCCTCATATGAAAAATTATTATCAACGCAAATTTTTAGGGGATGGAAGCTTACAAATTGAAGAAAGCAGCCCCAAAGGCGCGAAGGTCTGGATTTTTCGCTATATCGAAGAAAATAAAGTTTCGGATATTCCTCTAGATTCGGAAACTCCGCAAGGCGTTATCGATGTGTTTCGGACACGCGGAGGAACTCGAATGATCCCGCTTCCCTTCAATTTTCAAAAACGAACTGCGCGTATCCCGATTGCTTACTACGAAATGGTGGATCGATTTTGGGAAAAAGACAAAGATTCCCCTCAAAACACTTTTGATCCCGAACTCATTACGACCTCCGGTGGCGCGCTGACTCGTCAAGAATATGAGACGAGACGAAACGGAAGTGTTTATCCTCTGTTTTTTGAAAAGGATCAATTCAATTTTTTAGGAACGGCTCCCCTAAAAATAGAATCCTTCCCTCAAGGCTCCTACCTCTTGATCTTTCAACTTCCAGAGCAAACGGTTTCTATTGCAAATCAAACGTTTTCTTATCAAGATACTCGTGTCCCACTTTATATGGCGCGAGAAGGCAAAGTCTATCTTCAATCCGTTCCGCTATTATTGACTTGCCAAATTCCATTGGGAATGCTGTTTGTTCCAGATATCCCTTTTATTAGTGGTGGGGACAAAGACGCGCATCGCTCTCCGCGATTGAATGAAAGAAAGCGCCTTTCCGATTTCTTTGCCGCTCGCTATGAGACCGCTTTTTCAGAATATTACGAATTTTTAACGGATACGGAAACACGAAAAATTTTAAAACAACAAGAAAACAACTCCCGAGAAGAAATCCATTTGATCCCACGTTCTTCATCCAAGTTTCTTTACGGTTTTACCCCTTCTAATTTGGAGCTCAAAAAAGACGTTGCGGGTGTTGAAGAATTGAATCCCTTACTAGAGGCTATCCGTGGCATTTCTTGGCATGATACCGATACTTATATTAAGTGGCTCAATAATAAAGCCAGAGCGGAAGCGGAGAAATTAAAGAACGAAATAAAAAAATCGGGAAAACTTCCCTCGGATTGGAGAAAAACGTATCCTCATCTCATTTTTCAGACTCAAGAAAATACGTTTGTTCCCGCGCCTGTCATTTATCGTCTTGCTCGAAGTGCCGAATGGGAAAAATGTGTTCGAGGCATCGATGGGCGCTATTTTCCTTGGGGAAACGTCATGAACTGGAAATATACCGCTGGCGGAAAAACACACGAAGGGGAGCGAATCCTCGATCCTCAAGGATGGTATCCCTATGATGAATCTCCTTGGGGAATACGAGATTTGCCCGGAAGTGTCTATGAATGGGGTGGCGATCCACCTCCTGAAGATCCAGAAAGTAAGGAATATAATTTTCCGGGTGGAGCGTTTAATGATAGCTATAGTACTTCCTACCGTGGCGCGGCAAATGATTCCTTTATTCCTTCGGATGCGGATAATAATTATGGATTTCGACTTTTTGCGGATCTGTATTTGAAAGATTCTTAAGGAACCTCTCCCAAAAGGCTCCATTTTTCTCGTTTTAAAAATCTTGGAATCCTGAGATATCTCTTATATAATGGCTCCCCTGATGTTGTGCCTTTATTTAAACAATTCTTTTAGTGAAAATGCCCTTACTTATGACGGAATATCGGGACTATTTTTCTCAAGACAATGACTTTTACAAAATCACACCCGTGGTGAAAGGGTTGATGATTGTTTACGGAGTTGTCTTCTGTGTACAAGCGTTTTTTTTCCTGAGTCCATTACATTTGGATTTAAGAAAATATTTAGGACTCGATCCCTTTCAAGTCATTGAAAAACTGCACTTCTGGCAAATTTTTACCTACATGTTTTTGCACGAAAATATAGACCCCGGAGGCATTTTTTCTCTTTTAAGTACCTATATTACGCTTTATTTTTGCGGGACCGAATTGGAATCGTATTTAGGACGAAAACGATTTCTTTATTTTTACCTCCTCTGCGGAATCTTTAGCGCTTTATTAGGCTTGCTCGTTTATCCGTTTTATCCTCAATTCAAAGCATTTTCAACTCCAGCGCCAGTTTTATATGGGGTTCTCTGTCTCTATGCCTTTCTTTATCCGTATCGCGTCATTTTATTCATGTTTGTATTTCCGATCAAAGCGAAGAATTTAATCCTGTTGCTTCTCCTGATTTACGCGTATTCTTTTTTTTGGACTCATCATCTTGCCGTGGTTTGTTTGTTGGGTGGCGGGCTTTTTGGTTATCTCTATTATCGTTATGAACCTAAGCTCCAAGGCTTTTTTGAACGATTTGAAGAAAAACAGTATGAAGTAGAAACCATCAATGAAAACCAAATTCGACAAAAAGTGGATGATTTGTTGGAAAAAATTTCAAACGAAGGGATCGGAAAATTGACCCGCAAGGAAAAAAATTTCTTAAAAAAAGCAAGCAAACAATTCAAAAACAACGGACTTTTGTGAAACCCGCTCATAAACTCCTTCTTTTAAAAATTTTCTTTTTACTTGCCCCGATTGTGCTGGTTCTTGGAGGACTCCATCTTTCCTCTCGCTCAATCCATCATCAATATACCTTATCTTCTTTAGGAAAAGAGTATGATTTATTGGAAGAACCCTTCTATGATATTTATGTAAAAAAAAGCGATGAAGCCCTTGGCAAAAAGTACGGCCAATTTTTGCAATCCTACTATCTTGAATTTTTAAAACAATTTCAAAAAGATTTTTCGCTCTCGCCTTATCCCCAAAAAATTTCGATCCATCTTCTTAAAACGCGTCAAGAATTTGACGATTATGTTCAAGGTGATCAACGGATAGAACTTCCTTATTCTGCCGGATACTATAGTCCCAACAAACGTTCTATCGTTTTATACATCGAGGGCCAAGATGTTTTTCAGGCGTTAATTCATGAACATATCCATGCCATTTTTGATTTTTCGCTCAATCTCTCTTTTGATCCCAATTTTAGTCGTTGCTTAGGCGAAGGATTAGCCTGTTTTTTTGAAAATGCGATCTCAGAAACTCAAGACGATGGGTATCAATTTTTCGATTTTGAAAAGAAACCGGACTCTTTTAAAGTGGATCTTCTCCAACAGGCAATCCATACGAATCTCTGGATTCCGCTCGAAGACCTGATCGCCTCTACGGATAGCCATTTTACGGGCCAAACCAACTTTTTTTATTATTATCAAAGTGAACTTTTAGTTTATTATCTTTGGCAAACCAATCGGAAAGCGCTTTTGAAATGGTATCAGGCCGAACTTTCTCCAACACCGATAACGATTTACGATCTACGCCCCATTTTTTTGAATCTGGAAACTTTTGAAGCCGAATGGAAACAGTTTATTCAAAAACTTTAATCCTTGGCTTAGTGATGACTACCCTTCTTGCTTCGTGCGCCACGTTTTCACCTCAACCGACTCCAAGCCGATTCTTGCTTTCGCAGGGAACCGTGCTCTTGGTCGAAGAAAATCCATTCACTCCCCTCGTGAGTGTCAGTCTGTTTGTTCGTGGAGGTTCGGCACAGGAAAAGATTCAAGGAACCGCTCATCTGCTGGAACATCTTCTCTTCCGCAAAGGGCACGAATCTGCCAGCAACTATTCTCAGCAAATTCATCATTTCGGCGGAAGTACTTCCGCTCAAACCGGGTACGACTATACCCACTATACTCAACTGGTTCCAAAAGAATCTTTTCCAGTCGCCTTCGAGACTCTTTTAAAACATTTGTCTGAGTTTCAAAGTACTTCAGAACTGTTGAGAGAAGAAAAACCCGTTTTATTGAGTGAGATCCAATCTAGGCAGGATCATCCGGATTTAATGCTTACCGATCAAATTTTAGAATCTATTTTAAATCGCTCCGCTCCTGATTATTCTTCCCCTGCGGGAACTCCAGCATCGATGGATTCTCTTACCCCGCAATCGCTTCAAGCGTTTTTTCAGAAATGTTACCCTTCAGCGAATTGGGTTTTGTCCGTCGCCGGAAATGTTCAGACTGAAGAAGTGTTCCTTCTGGCCCAAAAATTAGTAACAAAGTCGTCTTCGAAGAAAAGAATTTCGGCCCCGCCCATCCCCAAACAGCGTCCCGATTGGAAATGGAAACAAGAAAAATCAGCCACGTTCCGCTTGGGCGCTGGGGTCTTGCTTCCAGCCTTTTCCCATCCTGATCGTCCAGCCCTTTTGGTCGCGGAGCGTTATCTAGAATGGTTTTTGCGAGAATATCTGATGAAGGATTTTCAATTCAAAACCTCCGTGGATATTTCGTCTTTTTATTTACGATCCGCGGGAGTTTTGGCGATTCGGCTGGCAGGAGGAGAATCCTCGTGGGTCACTCAAGAATTTTTTCGTGGATTAACAGAAGTTCGCAAGCACCCGCCTTCCCCACAACTCGTCGAAACGATCAAACATTTTTTACTCTTGCAACACTATAAAAAAACAGAAGATTTCCACCAAACCGCTTTTGCCTTAGGAGAAGCAGAAATCCTTGGAAATTACCGTTATTTTACAGAATTTCCTCAACAATTAAGCCAAGTCAGTGCTCAAGAGGTTCATCGCGTTCTTCAAAATTATCTTTCCCAAGACAATATCCATTGTATTCTCTGGGAACCGAACGCCTCTTCCATAAAATTACCGCTTTTTGAAGACATGAGTATTCGTCCCGATCCCAAACAAAAACTCTTTCCTCCGGTACGAAAAAAAAAGATTCGTGGAACCATATATCCAATCCATTCCAATCAAACACAGTTGTTAGAAAGTCAGCATACTTTTGTATTACCGAACGGATTAAAAGTCGTTCTCCGCAAACGTCCGCATTCGGCTGTAAATTCTGTAGGCCTCTTTTTTAAGGCAGGAACCGCTTATTCAACGGAAATCGTTGAAGGCGCTCTCCCTGAGGGAACGGCTTCTTTGTTAGAAACCTATTTAGAGGGGCGAATTTATCACACGTTTACAGAAGAACTTCATCGGAAACTGACTCAATTAGGCGGAGATTTTCAATGGAAGATCACTCCTGATTTACTCTGGGCGGAAGGGACCGTTTTACCGCGTCAAACGTTAGAAGCGATTCAATTTTTACGGAACGCTTTTCAAGCCCCAGAAAAAAAAGAAGCAGTTCCGTGGGAGCGAATTCAACAAGAACAAGGTGTAAAATGGAAAATGGAAGCGGAGTCTCTTTCTCAATTAGGAAAATATACGATTTTACCGCTTTTATTTCTGCAACATCCGTACGGAAAAAAAATTCTTCTCACGGAACCGCAACTAGTGGCAATCCCTTTCGAATCGCTTCAACAATTTTATAAAGATTATTTTACTGCGGATCGCGGGAGCCTTGTGGTGGTCGGAGATTTTGAAGAAGAGGCAATTCTACAGCAAATTCAGAAATGTTTTGCCGATTGGGCCCAGAAATCAAGTACGATCCCATCGCTTCCTTTGATAGAAGATTCACAAAACAGTTCACTTGTCGAAACTCAAGAAACAGCCTTTGCACAATCGTTTCTTTTTCTTGGCTCACGTGTTTGTGGCTTTGGTGAACCCGATCATATTCCCTTGCTGATTTTGCAAGGAATTTTGAATCATCGCCTTTTTCAACAGTTGGTCTACAAGAAATCTGTTGCGTATCAAACCACAGCACTAGGAGATTTTTATGCGGCAGGTGGATTTCTCGGAATGACTGTATTGATTTCACCCAAACATGAAACTCTTGCGAAAATTCAACTTCACGATATTATAACCAGCTTAAAACAGGACGAAGTTTCTCTTTCAGAACTCCAGCAAGTGAAAAAGCAACTTCTGGTTTCACAGCAGATTTATTATCGGATAGGTCGTAACTTAGTTCAGGGATTGGGAACCTTGTCGCTCTTATCGACAAACCCACCTCCAGAATTGCAGGAGTGTTTGGAGCGAGTGACCGCGCAACAGATTCTTCAGCTCTCTCAAAAATATTTTTCTTCGCAACAGTTGACTCTACTTCACTTAAAAGGAAATATTTCTAAATGAAGTGAACGAGTCGTTGATTTTTTTCAAGAAGGGGTCGATCCCTTTTTTAAATTATAGTAAAGGAGTTTTTATGGAAACCACTTTAGTGATTATAAAACCAGACGGAGTTCAGCGTCAGCTTGTTGGACGTATTCTTACTCGGTTTGAAGAAAAAGGATTGCAGTTGGTCGGAATGAAAATGATGAAAATTCCGAAAACTTTGTCAGAAACTCATTATTCGGAGCACAAAGGAAAACCTTTTTATCCGGGACTCATTGCCTATATGACTTCTTCTCCTGTTTTGGTCCTTGCTTTACGAGGAGTCAGAGCCATCGAAGTCACTCGTAAACTCATGGGAGCGACCTTCGGGCATAAGGCGGAACCCGGAACGATCCGTGGGGATTTCGCAATTTCTGGAGGGTTTAATTTGATTCATGGATCTGATAGCCCCTCATCCGCAGAAAAAGAATTGAAATTGTTCTTTAAAGCGGAAGAGTTGTTAGAGTATAGTTTGGGCAATCAAAACTGGATCTACGAAGCCGAAGATCTCCAAAAAAAAGCTTAAATCGATAAGGAATAGTTAGGAGTTGGAACCCACCCATTTCTAACCCATAAAATTTATGAATGCGACCGAAATTGCCGGAGTGCTTCCGGAACTGCAAAAATTGCTTCAGGGAAAACGGATTCAACAATTCTATCAACCCTCACCCAAAAGTTATGAAATGACTTTGCGTGGGAAAGGACAAACGGTTTCCCTCTACATTTCGATGGTTCCTCAATTCGCGCGCATTCATTCTCTTAGCCGAAAATTAGAACATCCGCTGACGCCAAGCAATTCGTGCCTGACGCTGAGAAAATATTTGATGGGTGCCGTCATCGAAAAGGTGGAACAAATCCATGCCGATCGACATCTTTGTATTTATTTTCGGACTAAGGAAGGAATATTCCATCTCTATATTGAATTATTTTCGAAAATTCCAAACCTGATTCTGACCCGCGAAAAAGAACAAATTTTAGAATGTTTCCAGGTCGTTCGTGGAGAAAAACGAGTATTAGCTCCCGGAGAACACTATGTTTTTCCGCCTCCTCCGCGTCAAGCGCTAGTGCCTCCAACCCAACCGATCACCCTTCAGGAAATTGAAGCGAAATATACCCTAGCGGAAGAAGAAGCGGTTTACCAACAACGGTATTTGCAACTAGAAAAACAATTGAACAAGGAATTTGCTCGATTACAAAAACTAGAAACCGTTTTGACCAAACAGCTTACCCAATTTCAGGAATATGAACACTATGCTCAATGGGGAGAACTTCTCAAAGGGAGTTTTTCTCAAATTCAGAGAGGGGCTAGTGAATTTCGAACTATCAATTATTACGATCCAGAAATGAAAGAAATCACGATTGTGCTAGACCCCTTTAAAACTTCAGAAGATAATATGGCGGTTTATTTTAAGAAACATGGCAAAATGAAACGAGGGAAAGAAATTTTAGGGGGGCGCTTGATTCAAATTCAAGAAGAGGCAAAACAAGTCGCTCAGCAAATTCAACAGCTACAACTCAAAAACCATCCCGAATTGCTCACACCGAGTAGTAGCAGTAATGGGCCTGAAAAATCAACTCTAAAAGAAAAGAAATCCGGTCAATCGTCAGCGTCCAAGCCAAGAGCCTTTTTGTCGAAAGATCGATTACGAATTTTGGTGGGAAGATCCAGTACGAAAAATGACGAATTAACCTTGAGAATCGCCCATGGAAATGATATTTTTATGCATGTTCACGGGTTTCCCGGTTCTCATGTGATCATTGTCACTCCGCGAGAAAAACCGGTTCCCTTAGAAACGCTTCTCGATGGAGCGACCCTCGCCAAGTATTATTCTAAGGCAAGAGAACACCAAAAATCGACGATCAGTTATTGCCAACAAAAATATGTACGAAAACCAAAAAAAGCAAAACCGGGAGCGGTTTTGCTTCAACAACATCAATCGCTCTTAATTGAAATCGAAAAAAGTCGGTTAGAGCGTCTTTTGAAATCCTCTTCCCTCGAAGACAACGACGAAAACTAAATTTTCCAATAAAAAAGAGCGGAAGAATCCGCTCGTTGAGAAAATGTATCGTTTGTTTTCAAATTCAATTAAGGAGTTGAGGGGGGTTCAATAGTAAATTGATAGGTTTGTTCAACCACACAAACGCCGGGGTCCAGATCGGGATCCGATTCTACAGCAGAAGCAGAAACTCGAACCGTAAAAATAAAGGTTCCTGTCGAAGTCGGAGTTCCAGAAATTTCAATGGGAGCAAACCCTGTTGAGACCGTAGGAATATCAACCGTAAGTCCGGGAACAGGAAAATCGGTGAGCGGGTCAAAAATATCTCCAGCAGCATCCAAGAATTCCGTGGTCAAAAACACAGTGATTTCGCTCGAAGTTCCAATCGTTATTGTCCGATCAATCGTCAGCACCGAAAGAACTTCGCCTACCGGCGCTGGCCCAAGCTCAAAGGGTAAAAGGTCGCCCGGATCTGCCACAGGAACTAGAGCTAAATCGCATTCTTCCACCAAAATCGAAAATTCAAAAGTGGTATAGCAATCCTCGTTATCCGCATCTGCAACAAGAACGCGAAGAGTTTGAACTCCGGAGGCAAAAGGAGAACCAATAACTTCAATATCGCTCGAAGTATCGGCATTTCCAGCCGGATCTAATCGAAGACCCGAGGGCATTATATCTTCTAGAAAAACCAAAAAATTATCTGGCCTTGGACCGGCTTCGCCAGTGACAGGATCAGTTACACCACTCGCGATTCCAGAAATTGTAAACGAGTAGGTTTGAAATTGGATTCCATCTGGAGGATCTTCGCTCGTTCCTCCTATACCACAGTCGACCACTTGACCAAAAAGTCCTTGACTACTTCCCCCGTCTGACGAACTACAGCCTGAGGCAAGTAAGAGCACCGCTAAAATAACCAGAAAAAAAGCAAATTTGGGATATACCATACAACCAATTCTCCCAATACAATATAGTCTAAAAAAAAAACTCCAGATTGTTGTTTAAATCTGATCTTTTTCAATTCAAGAGCAGATTCTATAACAGGATGCATTGAATTACATCCTTGAGCCAATCCATTTTAAAATCATTGATGTGTCTAATGATATCGATTCTCCAAAAAAAATCAAAACAAAAAGAGCCGATATTCATAAACTTAAGAATATCGGTGTTTCGTTAGGAACTCTTTATATGAAAAATTCTTGCTTTGAGCCGAAAGAAGTTTAAAACTTGATTTCATTTTCTTCTGGATTTCTTTACGATAAAGCTAAATAATTTGCCTATTCAATTACTTAGCTTGTTTTTCTGAAAGGGACTCGTATGAAAAAGTGCTTTTTCGGGCTCTGTTTTTTAATGTGGATGCTCTGTTCTGTTCAAGCGCAGGAAAATAATGTTATCACTATTGGTGTCGCTGGCCCATTTACAGGTTCTGGAGCCGTTTATGGAGAAATGATTAAAGCCGCGACGGAATTAGCTCTCGAACAAATTAATGAGGCAGGGGGAATCAATGGAAATAAAGTACTGGCTGAATTTGGAGATGATCAAGGAAAAAATGATCAAGCCAATAGTGTTGCGAAAAAACTCGCCAGTAATCCAAATATTAGTATCGTGATTGGACATTTTAATTCAACGTGCTCGCTTGCTGGAAAACCTATTTACAAACAGTATGGAGTGGTTGAATTTTCTCCGGGAAGCACCAATGTCAATGTATGTAAGGGCAGTGAGTGGACCTTCCGAAATCTCTATCGCGATGACTATCAAGGAACTTTTTTGGCACGCTATTGCAAAAAAATTCTGGGACTCAAAAAAGTAGCCTGCTTTTTCGATAATGACGATTATGGCATTGGCCTTAAAGATGCCTTTGTCAAAGAAGCGGAAGCTCAAGGACTCGAAATTGTTCACGTCGAAAGTTATATTCGTGAACAAACCACAGATTATGCCTCTGCTTTAACTAAAATTCGAATCTTGGCTCCCGATGCCATTTTTGTTGCCGGACTCTATAATGAAACCGCCTCTATTTGTAAACAAGCACGCGAAAAAGGAATTACAGTCCCCTTCCTAGGTGGAGATGGAGTTTTTTCTCCGGGATATATGCAAATCGGCGGGTTAGCGACAGAAGGAACCTATATTACCACTCCATTTCTATTTGAAGTCGGAGGCGACAAAGCTCAAGAATTTCGCGATGAATTTACACTTCGATTTGAAAGAGAACCCGACGCTTGGGCCGCTCTGACCTATGATGCCGTCAATATGGCCCTCTGGACCATCTCTAAAGTCGGTGCCGATCGGAAAAAAATTCGTGATCATTTTGCGACCTGTCTCTCTCCTGAAAACGGTTATGAAGGAATTACTGGAGTCACTTATTTCGATGAAAACGGGGATTGTTTAAAACCCGCGATTGTCGCGATTGTCAAAGATGGACAATTTCAAGCCGCGCCAAAACAAATGACAAATTAGCACGTTCTTCCTTCCCATTTTTTTCCATTGAGCCGGTTTTTCAACCGGCTTTTTTTTAAGTTCACATCAAGAAAAAATTCTTTATAATAATTGCTGCTTCCAACTTTTTGAAAATTTATTCTTCAGGAAAGGGAAAAACCCTTGGAACAATTTCTGGAGCAAAGTTTTAATGCCCTAACCTTGGGTGGAATTTATGCCCTGATTGCGGTGGGATATACGATGGTTTATGGGATTATTAAACTCGTCAATTTTGCCCACGGCGAAATCTATATGATCGGAGCGTTTACCGGAGTTATTTTACTAGGTTATGGAATTCCCTTTTGGCTTTCGCTCCCACTGGCGATGTTGTTTTGTGCCGTTTTAGGAGCCCTGATTGATTGGCTCGCTTATAAACCGCTACGAAAAAGCCCTCGTCTGGCGGCATTAATTACCGCAATCGGTATCAGTTTGATTCTTCAGAATATTGTGATGTTAATTCTTGGCGCGGAGCCACGCGCTTTTCCAACCCTAAACTCCGAATTTTTGGTTTGGCTGGAAATTGACGACACTCCAGAATCTCCCAAAATCCTTCAAGAATTTACTGCTCAACTGGAAAAAAAATTAAAAGCGTATCAAGCCGGAAAATTTGAAGAATGTTCCTTTCTCAAAGTATATCAAGAAACAAAAAAAGCCTTGATGCGGTCCGAAAAAAAACTGGAAGACGCAAAAGACAATGAAAAAGAGAGGGCTAAACTCCTGCGCGATTACGAAAAACGCAAAGAACAACTTGCCAAACAAGAGCAAGAAATGCCCCAGATATCTCACATTGAAATTTTATCCAGCCTGAACCTAATTCCCCTTCAAAAACGAGAAAAACCAAAAATTTCCGCGCTTAAGTTAATCTTCCGACTCGGAACTGAAGATAATGCCGCGATCAAAATCTTTTCTAGCGCGAAATCAGAAGTCGTCGAGCAACTCCGATCTCAATATCCAACTCACTCAATCCTCGACAAAATTGATCTGGTTCCTCATTTTTTTAATAAAGTCATTTTTCCAGGACTCACTTATAAAAGCGTTTTTATTCTCCTGACCACCCTTTGTTTAATGTTTTGCCTAGAACTGATTATTCACCGCACGAAGCTTGGGACAGCCATGCGAGCTTGCGCCTTAGATAAAACGACTGCCGCACTCATGGGTGTTCACGTGGATCGTATTATTTCCTCTACGTTTATGATTGGTTCCGCGCTTGCCGCAGTGGCCGGAGTTCTCTATGGACTCTATCTTGGCTCTGGTATTGGATACCGTATGGGATACTATGCCGGAGTCATTGCGTTTGCTTCGGCTGTTTTAGGCGGAATTGGAAACATAAGGGGCGCTATTCTTGGAGGATTTATTTTGGGATTTGTCCAAGTTTTTGCCAATACTTATTTTACAAAATGGCTGAATATTTCTTCTGCCTACGATTTCGCCTTTTCGTTTGGAACCCTTATTCTTTGTATCTTAATCCGTCCAACAGGTATTTTAGGAAGCATTTCTGCAGAACGGGCGTAATTATTTATGAACCCTTGGAAAACACTCTACTGGAAAGCACTTAAACCCACCAATAAAAAAGAAATCCTTTATTTGCTTTTGAGCCTTCTTTTGGCACTCTTCTTCATTTTAATCCCTTTTCTACCGGATCAATTTCCTTCGAATCTTGAACCTTCCAAGCGCTATTTTTCAGAACGAATCCTGACAATCACTCTGGAAGTGATTTGTGCGTGTGTTCTGGCACTCGGCTTAAATCTGGTCACTGGAATGACCGGACTCCTAGAATTGGGCTATGTCCTCTTCATCTCCGTTGGAGCTTATACCTTCGCCTTGATCTATCCGGCACTCTTTGTGTTTCAATTGAAACATCTGTACTTTCTCGCCTTTGTGGTCCTAATGGGCCTATTTATTTTCCTCTATCGCAGTCGTCGTCAATTTAAAATAGGAACTCTGATTGTGGTCGCGCTCGTATTTACGCTCCTTGGGATCGTTCTAGATCGCTGGCTCCAATCTCCAGACGCACAAACCTTGCTCTATCAAAAAGAGGTTCCCGGAAAAATATCTTGTTTCATTTTATTTTGGCTCGTCTTATTTTTTTGTGGCATCCATGCCGCCATTTGGGGTGTTCTTCGCGGAGTGCCTGTCTTAAAACTGAATGACGACTATTTCGCTATTGTCACGTTTTCCTTTTACGAGATCGTTTTGCTGATCATTAAAAATGAAGTCTGGCTCACCGAAGGCCCCAAAGGAATCAATAATTTTCTACCCGGACTTCAATATCTCCATTATCAAGAAAATGTTCCCTACTTCAAAAATGATCAGATCCTGTATTTCTGTATACTTTTTTTCCTTGGACTCACGCTTTTGGCGACTTATTTTATTCAGAATTCTCGTATTGGCCGATGTTTGTTCGCACTTAAAGCAGATTCTCTTTCCGCTAAAGCGTGCGGGATTCACATTCCATCCGCACGACTTACCATATTTGCCTTTTCTGGATTTGTTGGAGGTGTCGGTGGAGCCTTGATGGCCGCTAAAATTGGAATTGTTTCTCCAAACAATTTTGATTTTTGGGTGAGCGTTATTTTTCTCTCTTGTATTGTTTTTGGAGGAATGGGGCATATCCGGGGCGTTCTCTTAGGAACCATTGTTTTGATTGCAGTTCAAGAAATTCTAAAAGACGGAATTCCGATTCGAATGTCTGCAGACGCGCTAAGGCAATTTCAAGAGGGCTTCTGGAAAATATTTCAAAATAAAATCCTTTTCGTAACCGCAAATGGAATCGAAATCAAAATTCCAGCACAGGCCCGTTTTTTGGTCTTCGGAGTCGTTATGGTGCTGGTGATGATTTTTCGACCTAAAGGACTGCTCCCAAGAAAGGGCGAAGGCCGACGCTTATCCGAGCTAGAAAAAACAGAAATTTTAACGCAACCTTGCTCCAAGTTTCATTTAACCCATCTCACGTCTTATCCTACAGGAGCTAAACAAGAACAATGGATCGAAGAGCCTTATATTTTAGAAATTCGTCAATTAAGCAAAAATTTTGGCGGGGTACAAGCGGTCAAAGAGGTTTCTGAAAAAATTGCTCGTGGAAAAATTACTAGCCTGATCGGCCCTAATGGCGCTGGAAAAACGACTCTCTTTAATATGGTGACTAATTTCGTTCCTCCCTCCCGTGGACAACTGATCTTTCATTCCAAAAAAGGAACCCGTGAAATTACTGGAGTTCCCACAGAAGAAATCGCTTATTTAGGAATTACTCGAACCTTCCAGAATATTCGACTCTTCCAAGATCTTAGCGTTTTGGATAACGTCAAAGTGGGACTGTTTTCTCAATCTAAAAACTGGCTCCTTCAAGCCTTATGTCCCTGGCTTGGAATCCGCGAAGAAATGGAAGTTCATCGAGCCGCAGTCAAATATTTAGACTTTGTTGGACTTCTCGATTACGCTCATTATACCGCCAGTAGTCTAAGCTATGGATATCAACGGAAATTGGAGATCGCGCGTGCGCTGGCCGCAAATCCGGAATTTTTGCTGTTAGATGAACCCGCCGCAGGAATGAATCCCCAAGAAACAAAAGAATTGACCACGCTCATCCAAAAAATCAGAAATTGTGGAATCACCATTTTCTTAATCGAACATGATATGTCGTTAGTGATGGAAATTTCTGATTATATTTTTGTCTTAGATGGAGGAACCAAGATCAGCTCGGGTTCACCCAAGGAAATTAAATGCGATCCACTGGTCATCCGCGCTTATCTCGGAGATTGCGAGGAAGAGTCTTCACCCTCAAGTACTTGAGAGGTTCTCATCACAAGGAGATTATCGAATGTCTGATCTGATCCTCCAACTGCAAGGTGTCCATTCTGGATATGGAAATATCGAAGTCTTGCGAGGAATTGATATTGAAGTTCACGCAGGCGAAATTGTGACCCTGATTGGCGGGAACGGAGTCGGGAAAACAACGACTTTATTAACGATTTCTAATTGTATTCCGCTACGACAGGGAAGCATTTTTTATCAGGGAGAGCGGGTGGATCGACTTCCAGTGCATCGCCTTGTCGAAAAAGGGTTGTGTCAAGTTCCCGAAGGACGACGCATCTTTTCAACACTAACGATCAAAGAAAATCTCGAAATGGGGGCCTATCTTCGAAAAGATAAAAGCGGAATAAAGAGCGATTTGGATATTATTTTCTCTCTGTTTCCGATTTTGAAAGAACGATTTAAACAACTCGGAGGAACCTTATCGGGTGGAGAGCAACAAATGCTCGCCATTTCACGCGCATTAATGTCTCGCCCTAAATTATTAATGCTGGACGAACCTTCTTTGGGATTGGCTCCGATTATTATCCAACAAATCTTTAAGAAAATTAAGCATCTCAACGAAGAAACAAAAATGACGATTTTATTGATCGAACAAAACGCGAAAGCCGCTTTAAAAATGGCTCATCGGGCCTATGTG
>CAZHAR010000032.1:0-36848 GCA_964530615.1 uncultured Planctomycetota bacterium
GGCGGCTTTCGCTTCGGGAAAAGCATTTAAGGCTTCCCCAAATTCTTGTTCCGCTTTTTCAGCCGATTCGCGAGCTTCTTCTTGGAACAATTCACTCAATTGGTAATTAAGAATCTGATGATCGCGGCTTAATAAAATCAGCTCCTGAAAAGAAAATGGAGCTTCGAAAAAAAGAGCGCCCTTTCCTTTCAGTACATGTTGTTCGATGGCTTGATAATCTTCCATTTTAAGGCCACGAGGCTGAATGACCAAAAGCACATCACAGGAAGGAATTTCTTGCGACGGATGCGTCAAAAACTGGACCCGAAATTCTCTCTTTAAACGACTTAAAATTTGCCATTCGGGAAGAGTTTTAGGCTTTCCTTGCTCATCTTGCCCGATCGATTTCGCTTGAAAATCTAATCCGGAAACAATTCCCAGCGTTTTTTGTTCGTTTTCAATACATTCAGCAATTGCGGAAGTCATTTTAAATTCTAGTTGCGGGAGAAGTTCCGCAGAAATTTGATCAAAAACAGCCGATTTTTTACCCCGACTAAAGACGAGTCCGCAATAGACAATGAGCGTTTTCTGGTTCCAGTAGCGCTCAAATCGTCGAACCCCTTTATTGTGGGCCTCTCGAACAACCGCCAGTTCGTCTTCTTCTTCCGAGAGAGGATTCGGATGGAAATAACGAAGCTCTACGCGAGATCCCGCCACATTTCGATAGAGTGAAAGCAAGCGTAATACTTCTTTTCCGGCATCTCGGATCTCTTTTGGAAGACCCACAACATCAGGGGTATAATAAAAATCAATACGGATCGGAGGTTCCAGCGGATCAATTTTTTGTAGCGTATTTAATGTCACTGAAGAAAGAGTGTGTATTTTTTGAGGATGCACATCCAGATAAGGTAAAGGTGAAACATTCATTAACGCATTAAAAACGAGTAAAATCGTCACAACCAAAACCGCTCCTGCGGAGCCAGTGAGTTTCTGATTTGGATTAAAAATTCTAGCCATAGTCGTACTTTTGATTCTCTGTGGTTATTTGGTTTCTAGGAAATACAAGTTGAGGAAAAAACAGCCCAGCATCATACTAAAAAAATAGGACATATTTTGAAAACTGACTTTTCCATTGACTAGGGCCGAATAATGTTCAAGGACTCCAGCCGTTTGAAAAAAGCGGTCGAGAAAACCCGTTTCAAAAGGGATTAAGTTGAATCCCACCAAAGCACTACAGAAAAAGACTCCTATAATCAACGAAATGACATTATTACTTGTTAAAGCCGAGGACGCACAGGCAATCGCAGTGAAGGCTCCGGCCAAAAGGGCCGAACTAAAATATCCCATCAAGACTAGCTTATAATCTAGGGTTCCAATCGAGTTTACAAAAAAAACAAGCGGTAGCGTCATCATCAGAGCGAAGAGAAGCACACACCAAGCCCCTACAAATTTTCCTAGAACAATTTGTACGGAAGAAAGCGGATAGGTAAATAAAAGTTCAATGGTTCCTTTTTTTCGCTCATCCGCCCATAATTTCATGGCGATTGCGGGGGCAAAAAAGGCCATCAAAAAGGGGATATTTCGGAAAAAAACTTCTAGACTACATTCTCCTTGTTCCAATAATCCGCCAAATGATTCTCCAAAGAGTTCAAATTGAGGTAATAACGCTCCGCCACAAGCAAGCAAGCTAAAAATAAAGACAAAAACGTAGGCGAGCGGAGAGCCAAAATAAGACTGAAGTTCCCGTTTGGCTACAACAATTAAGGCATGCATTATTTTTGCTCCTGACTAGATTGGGTCACTGCTTGAAAAACATCCTCAAGGCGCCCTTCGCTAATACTGCAAGAGAGAATTTTCCATTGTTTTTTTTGTAAAAAGTGTAAGACCTCTCCACTCACTTCTTTTCCTTTTTCGGGACGAATGGAAACAAAATAACACTTATTTTCTTCTTTTTTGGTTTCCACCGATTCGATTTGCGGGAGTTCTTTCAAAGTTTTTCTCAAAAAGAATTCATCCTCGATTTCCGCCATTAATCGGAGTTGCATCACTCCATGCTGAGGCGAGAGTTTTAACAGATTTTGTGGCGTATCATCTACTTTAATGGTTCCTTCGGAAATAATAATCGCGCGGGTACAAGTCGCCCTTGCTTCTTCTAAAATATGTGTGGAGAGTAAAATCGCTTTTCCGGCCCCCATCGCAGAAATCATTTTTCGCACTTCTGCTTTCTGGTTTGGATCCAGACCATCTGTGGGTTCGTCCAGAATCAAAATTTCTGGATTGTGAAGAATAGCTTGAGCAAAACAAACGCGTTGTCGGTATCCTTTGGAAAGAGTAAAAATCGGCTGATTTTTGACTTCTCGAAGAAAACATTGCTCGATTACACGTTCTACCGCTTGAGTTACCTGAGAGACACGACGTGCTTCTGCGGCAAATCGAAGAAAATTTTTGACAAGCATTTCATCGTATAAAGGGGCGTTTTCCGGAAGATATCCGATTTGTTCCCGCACTTTTAAGGGATCTTTACAAATATCATATCCGTTTAAAATAGCGGTTCCTGAAGTAGGGTATAAAAAAGTGGTCAACATTTTCATGGTGGTTGATTTTCCAGCCCCATTCGGCCCTAAAAATCCTAAAATTTCCCCTTTTTTTAACTGGAAACTGACCTGATTGACGGCCACTTTTTTCCCGTAATATTTCGTTAACTTATCAGTTTGAATCATACGTTGTAGAACTCTCTTGTTAAGGACAACGGTTTTTTGAAGCGTTTTTGTAGAAACCGCTTTCTACATACGAAAAAAAATTTTTTTTACTCCCACTATCGATTTTTTTTAGAAAGGAGCGAGACTTCTTTTATCGTAAATAGTTTAGTTTCCAAAAATAATATTGATTCTTGAAAAACTCTTCGCTAAAGTCATACGCAAGCATCTTAAACTTTGTGGGAAAAGATTAAAGTTTCCTACGTCTTTTTTTTATTTTGAATTTAATCATTGGCTCCCTTTCTGGAGGAATAAAACATGAATCGTATTTTAGTGCTCTCCCTTTTATTAATCCTTTCCGCAACCTTCATTCTTGGCTGTAACTCCACTTCTACCAAAAACAATCAAACGTCCAATGCGACTGCTTTAGAAAACCCAGTTTTTGCTGGCGTGTCAGTATCGGACGAAGTTAAAAAAGAAGTCTGGGCGCGAGATGGTGGGAAATGTGTCGCTTGTGGCGGAACCACGGGAAACGGATTTGCTCATAAAACTCATCCCGATAAAGGGGGAAAAAGCACCGCCGATAATCTCGAAGTTCGTTGTAAAAACTGTTACAACGCGAATTAAGAAATTTAATAAAACTCCCATTTTTATTAGGGGCAGGCCGGTTGCATTCGCCCCTAATAAAACAGATTAATATTAAGGAGGTTTGGTGTCTTACCAAGTTTTAGATTCTGCTGAAATCGAAAGAACATCGCAAAAGCTCTTAAATCGAATTCGAGAGCGTTTCCCAACCGCAGGGCTTGGCAAAGTTTGTGAAGAACTCTGCCAAATCGTTAGAGATTCGAAAAAACGTTGCGAAGAGATCCGAAAACCTAATGTTCCGCTTCGTTTGGGGATTATTTCGATCATTATCCTTATTCTTATTACCTTAGTTTATACGGTATTTTCTCTAGACAATACGGTTCAAAATAAATTTACCTTTGGAGAATTTATTCAGAGCCTTCAAGCGGGACTCCAGAGTGTTCTCTATGTTGGAGGTCTCATTCTATTCTTAATCACGGCGGAAATTCGTATTAAACGAAGTCGAACCCTAAAGATTTTGAACCACCTTCGATCGATGTCTCATGTGATTGATATGCATCAACTTTCAAAAGATCCCGATCGAATCATCAAACGGGGTTCGACAACGGCCTCGTCTCCACAGCACAACCATGTTTCGGACAGTTTTGCGTTGACGCGTTATTTGGACTATTGTAGCGAAATGCTCTCGATTGTCGGAAAAATAGCCGCGCTCTATGCCCAAGAATTTAATGATAATATCATTTTGGGAGCCGTGAATGAAATTGAAGATCTCTCCACGGGTTTGGCCAGAAAAATTTGGCAAAAAATCATGATTTTGCACGCGATGGACGAAGGCCGAAAAGCAACGGCAATTGACGTTCCGACAAGAACGGAAAAAATGGAAGTCCATAAACCAGAACAACAACAAAAAGGGGTTTGATTTTGCCGTTTTTGAGTGTCATCCCCACTCAAGAGCGGAACTAGAAACAGGAAAAAAATGTCTTTGATGCTGCTGATTATGGTTCTTGGAGCCATTGGACTTTTTTGTTTATTTGCATTTTCGGGACGAGAAGATTAACTTTCTGGAAAAGAATATTCCAGAGTAATTTATGCAAAAAAAACATCCCAAACAATATAAGCCGATTGATTTAACCCAAATTAAGCGGATTCCGATTCGTACCCGAAAAAATCTGGTCCAAAAGGAACAATTCGCTCGTTTACCTCAAGCTGGAGCGAGTTTCAAGGAATTTCTGGATTCTTTGCCTCCCATTTTAGCCGGTCTCGAATTTCCTAAATTGGTGTCCTGGATATCGGAGGCTGTAAAACAAGGACATCCGGTAGGATTGGGGATGGGTGCGCATGTGATCAAATGCGGATTGTCGCCCGTGATCCAAGAATGGATGGAGCAAGGAATTTTATCGATTCTAGCGTTTCACGGCGCTTGCGCGATCCATGATTTGGAATTTGCGATGATTGGCGAGAGTTCGGAAGATGTGAAACGAGAATTGGATCTGGCCCAGTTCGGAATGGCGGAAGAAACAGGAATACTCTTTGGCGAAGCGTTACAAATGGCTAAAAAGGAAAAAATCGGATTGGGCCAAGCGTTAGGTAAAATCGCGCTCCAACAACCGTTTGCTTCTCTGAGTATTATGGCGACTGCCGCGAAGATTGGATTTCCGCTAACAGTGCATGTTGCGTTAGGAACTGATATTGTTCATATGCACCCAGAAACAGATGGAGCCATCTTAGGAGAATCCAGTTTAATGGATTTTCGTATTTTGTGTCAGGCACTCATGGACTTTGAATTTGGGGTCTGGATCAATCTCGGATCGGCGGTTATTCTTCCCGAAGTGTTTTTGAAATCCGTCGCGGTCGCCCGCAATTTGGGGCGACGCTTTGAGGGTCTAAAAACCGCTAACCTAGACATGTTAAGACACTATCGCGCCACGCAAAACGTCATTACCCGTCCGGCGTCTCAAGGACTTCATATTACCGGACATCATGAACTTCTGGTGCCCATGTTGAGGTTGGCCCTTTTAGAAGCCTTAAAGGAAGAAAATTGCTCTTCCACACCCAAACCCCAATGACCTCCCCTTACCCCCTCCAAAGGGGGACAGCGGGGGACATTAGAATATGAATAGTTACTTATTTTTTAGAATCCAGCGACGGATTTGAGGAATTTCTTCTTTTTCCCACGCGGAACCTAAACGAGCTTTTAAGAAAAGTTGATACAGTTGATCGATCATTTCGGTGACCTCTTCTAGGTATTGCATCCGAGAGACAAAACGATCCGTTTCTTCTACGTCGTCAACGGCGGGTGTTTTGACCGTTTTGAAGTCAAAAGTTTTTCCTTTGAAGGTAAAGAGCCATTCTTGTTCTCCTTTTTGAATCAAAATTTGAACCGAAGATAATTTTTTCCCTTGTTTGAGAGCGGCAGAGGCTTCTTGTGCGCTTCCAGTAACTCCGTGGATCGTGACCTTTTCTTCTTCCGAATGGGAAATCAGTTGAAGGTTGTCATACATTTCTAAATGAAGATGCTGATCCGAAGGAAGGGTTAGGGTGCTATTTTGATCGCTAAAACACCATAACCAGGTCAAAAATTCACTCCCCAGATAATCTTTATCGCTTCGAGGAATGCCAGAGGAATGTTCGACAAAATAGCTAGGAGTAATTTTTTTGATGGCTTTTTGTTGTTCAATATCGAGCGCAATGAGCCCAATGGGGTCGAGTGGGATGAGTTCCATACTGAAGGTGGAGTAAAACAATTTGCTCATTTCTGTACAAATGCTGTTTCCACTCCCGCTAAAATAAAGGTTTTTCTTTTTGAAGTCCCAAACAATTTCATAGAGTTGACTTCCGGGCGGAAACTCCTTGGAACAACGATTTTTGACACGATCTTTCAACTGTTTTTGTTCTTCTGGAGTGAGACGAGTGGTTCCTTTAACTTTGAGCAATTCTTTCTGCTCTAAGTCAAGATAAGCCTTAAAGATAAGGGATGGCGCACGTCGTTTATCAATCCGAAAGCCCAGAACCAAAAAACGATCCTTGAAAATTTTTTCATACGAAAGTGTAGTGTCTAGCAAGTTGGAGATCGAAACCCACCCTAGGGACATTTCTTCAGATTCTTTCAGGGGTGAAAAAACGTTTTGTTTAATATTTTGAAGAAATTCTGGAGAATCCACTTGTTTTGGAATTTGTGAAACATGAAATCGACGAAATGTTGGGGACCCCATAAAAAAACTCATGGATGATTTCTCCTGAAAGCGGTTATTGTTGAAAAAGCGGGTTTATTGTTCTCTTTTTTTTTCAAGATGCAAGAGGAGGATTTGCGGGACAAATCTTGACAGAAAGCAAAATTTTTGAAAGGATATGATATAGCAGGGGAAACCGGGGGTTACCCCATCCTCCCTCTATCGAACCCATTCTTATTGACCAGGGGGAAAATGAAGAAAATACAGAAAATATATGGTGTTAAAGAGGTGGAAATCCGACAAATTTTCACAAGAAAAACGATATCTCACGAATGTGATTTATATCGTGAGCCCTATCGAGAATATTGTCCAGAATGCCAAACTTGGGTGATAGCGCTCGATGGACATTGTATTAATAATGATATTCATCTCACCAGTACCTTTACGCCAGAAGAACGAAAATCACTTTTTGTAAAACGGAGTTGGGAAGAAGGACCCGAAAAAGTTTTCTAATTCGGATTTGATTTCTTGGTCGCAATTTGAGAGTCTAACTCCTCCACTTGTTTTAGAACCTTTTCCCACTCGCTATAACAGGTACTTAATTGATCTTGGAAGTTTTTGAGCTGTATAGAAAATTGGGTTCCTTCTTGAAAGTTTTGTCGATTATAGGCCTCTTCTATCATTTGGTTCGTTTTTTGAATTTCGGACTCTAATCGTTCAATTTCTTTTTCTAATTGCTGACTTTTATTGTTCCATTTTCTCCATTCTTTTTGTAATTCTTTTAAGGGCGAAATGACTGGAGTTGAACTTTTTTTTGTTTTTTCTTGTCCTTCTGATCGAGGCAATAATAAGCTAGAGCGTTTTGATTTTTGCTGGAGATCCCAATATTCCTGAAACGGAAGCAGATAATCTTTAATTTTGCCGTTGGGTTCAATCGATAAGACGCGCTGAACAATTTTGTTTAAGAAATAACGATCGTGAGAAATAATAAAAAGGGTCCCTTCAAACTCTTCTAAAACTTTCTCAATAATTTCGCAGGACTGAATATCGAGATGGTTGGTCGGTTCATCCAAGAGTAATAAATTAACCCCTTGTCCCATAATGGTTGCCAACTGGACCCGACTTTTTTCCCCTCCGGAGAGAGTACTCACCTTACGATCTAAATCATCGATATGGAACAAAAAACGGAAAAGAAGATTTTTAGCCTCATTGAGCATCACTCCGCCTAGGTTGCGAACGTTTTCGACGAGCGACAATTCGGGATTGAGGGTATCATGCATTTGAGAGTAATAACCGACGTGAGCGCTTTTTCCGATTCTAAGGGAAGGATGTTCCCATGATCCTTCGTTGATAATGGCGTGAAACAGAGAAGTTTTGCCACTTCCATTCGGACCAGCCAAACAAACGCGTTCTTGATACTGAATTTGGAAATGAACCCTATCCAGCAAAGTTCGATCTCCAATATGAATCGAATAATCCTTAACATCGAGCGCAATGACTCCGTGGCGATCTTGAGAATTTAATCGAAGACCAATGCGTTTTTGATCGGTTTCCGGTTTTTCCACAACATCCATACGTTCCGCTCGTCTTTCCAGAGCTTTCGCACGTTTGGCCTGCCCGGGGTCATTGTAAGCGCTTGCCATATCTTTGAGTCGTCTTGCTTGAAATTCAAGTCGTTCAATCGTCGCTTGTTGTGTTTTATAGAGTCGTTCCTGAAGGGCCAAATCTTCTGCTTTTTTCTGACGATAGGCAGAATAGTTGCCGGTATAGGTTTTAATTTTTCCTTTTTTGAGTTCCCAAATTTCCTGAACACATTGATCGAGCAGATAGCGATTATGGCTGACAAGAATGAAGGTGGGAACCTCATTTTGTAAAAACTCTGTAAACCAATCAATTCCTTGAGCATCCAAGTGGTTGGTGGGTTCATCGAACAAAAAAATATGAGGTTTTAGCACCAAAATTTTAGCAATTCCGATCAGATTTTTTTCTCCCCCGGAAAAAGTTCTCAAGGGTTGATCCCAACTACTGGCCGGCAGTTTGAGACGAGAAAGAACCTCTTTAACTCGTTCTTCAATTTCATAACCGCCTTGAATCCGAAAGGTTTCTTGGATTTCATCGTAGTGATGTGCCAGTTTTTGACGTTCTTCAGAGGAAAGCTGTTCTTGAGAGAGTTGCTCTTCAATCTTTCGCAATTGGGGTTCAAGCGCTTTGATTCCATCAAAAGCAGAAAGGATTTCTTCATAAACAGTTCTTGTTTCGGTTGTTTCCAATTCTTGCGCGAGGTAAGCGACCCGTATTCGAGGTTGAATGATCAGGTTTCCAGTCGTGTGCGGTATTTTTTGGGATAACACTTTCAGAAGAGTGCTTTTTCCAGTACCGTTATCGCCAATGAGTCCGATTTTCGCGTTTTCATTAATGGCCAAATTCAATTTATCTAAAATAGTAACATCGCCAAACTGCAAGACGAGTTCTTGCATCCTTACTAAAGACATGGAACAGAACCTTTCTTTTTTTCAAAAATGAAGTCTCCGGAACTTCACTTTTTTTGCTAGGATTGAAAAACTTGAAAAAGGGCGTAAGCACCTACAGTGAAAGTACTTCCCATTAATAAAAAAATCAGAGTCAGATAATAGGGTTTACGAAAACGCTCTGGAAAAAGATGAAGGAGAAAGAAGGCTTCACTGCAAACATAGAACAGCAACGGACTGAAAAAAGGATAATAATAACGTTCAATGGCATCTCGTAACACGCGTGGAAGTCCGGAAGGAAGCGCCTTTCCTAACTGAGCAAGATAGATTTCTCCTACCATCATAAGCCCAGCGAGGATAAAAACGCAAGTCAGATGAGTCCCAAGGGTGATTAAAAAATAAAAAAAAGGATTTTGGGAGTCTTCTTCAATAACGCCTACAGACTCTAATTTTAAAGTGAGGATCGAATCCTTTTGAATGGGAGGAAAATGGATCGTGTTTTCAAAAGTCGATTTTGGGGAAAGCGGCAATTCTTTTTTTAAAGTAGAGAATTGCTGTTGGATGAAATGTTGATGAAGGAGTTTTTTTTCTTCAATTTCTGGTAAGGAAAGGGATTGTGTTGGAGAAAAATGTTTAAATTTTTGAAAATACCAACGCGTATAAAGCGTGAGGTGTTCTTCCGAATCAAGACATTGTTTTGGTTGATGCGGATTTTCTAGAAAATTCCAGGTAGGCGGTGTTAATCGATTTGTTTTCGAATGTTCTAAAATTAGCAATAGCAAGGTTTTAAAATTAAGCAAACTGGAAGGACTTCGGAACGAATCCATCCAATGAAAATGAAAATCTTCACGCGAGATCCGAAAATGTTGGAGCGGATCTACAAACAATAAATCCAAAAAACATTGCATTTTTTCTTCTTCTGGAGGCAATCTTTCCGCTCGAAAAACTTCTTCGACTATTTTTGTAGTCAGTGCTTTTCTAGCAATTGGATCTGAAAAATTTTTAACATTTTGAAAAGAAGGAAGTTGAAGGATATCTTCCGCCATATTTTGAGTACGGATAAAACCTAAATGGAGAACCCCTAATTGGTCCCAAGGAATACAGTTTTTCTGGACACAAAAGCCTTGTGGAGTAATCTCTAGTTGTTTTACGAGTTTTGGGCGTAATTTTAGCCAGTCTGGGTTATTTTCAACTGCAAAAGAGTCAATATTGAGTTGTTTGAGTTGTTGTTGTAAACTCTCTAATTGGGAAGAATTAAGGTGAGAATAAACACAGCCATACCCATAGCGGACTTGACGAATGGCATCAATTCGATGTAATCCAACGGTTTGGGTAAGCATAAAAGCGATCTCTCGAGGATGTGTCATTTTTTCTTCAACGAAATAGAGTGTATAATCGTTCATGCTACCAAACCTCATCCTTGCGAAAAATAGGAAAGACCTCAAAAGCTTCAATCCTTCTGTAAGCCGTTGATTTTAAAGCTTAATTTTTATATAATAAGTGTTTTCATCATAGAAAAAAAAAGGCGAGAGTTAAAGTTTTATGTTTCAAAAAAGAGGCTAGGGGACAGATCGTTTTGTGAAATGGAATCTCAACCGAATTTTTTTCTTGATCTTGAAGACGAACTTGTTTTAAAAATCATTCGTAAAAACCAATGGGTTCAAGAAGAAAAAATTCAGGACGCTTTAAAAGAGAAACAAACAAATCCGGAAGCAAGTCTTGTTTCAATCTTGTTTTCTTTAGGATATTTAAAACCCGATCAAGAAAGTGCGTTCATCCAGCTCAACCATACAGGGGGAATACAAATGAAACCACATACCACAGATCTTTTTGAAGAAAAAGACTCTGCTCTGGAAGGGACCCAACTTATTGTCCCGATTCACAATCCTCCTCAACGAAAATCAACCACAAAACTCGTTTCTAAAAAAAAATCAGCCGACTCTAAAAAAAAATCTGAAATTCAGTCTTCAAAAACCTCTGAAAACATTCGAAAAGAAAGACGACGAAAAAAATCGGAGGCCCAAAAAAAACGAGTGGCTTCGGAAGTTTTTCCTCCAACGACAAAAGAAAAAAATACTCAAGACCTCGTGACTACTCGAATCACACGAGAATCTCTCGAAAAATCCACTTCAAAAAAAACAGATCGTCTGAAAAAACGAATTTCTGAAGAAATTCAAGGGCTTGCTTCAGAACTCAAAATGGAGGGGCTAAAGGAAACCGATGAGGTGACTACAAGGCTTTCCCGAGAATTTTTGGATACGATGATCGAACAAGAGATCAACAAAACCGATTCCCGTTCGTCTTTTTCCAGTGATGAAACCGTTTTACCCGATGCGCTACGGGTTCAGGATACGACCTTTCTCAAAAAGAAATCCAAAAAAAAACTGGTACGCTGTCCTCATTGCAAAAAGAAAATCCTTTTAGCGCCTTTGAAAAAAAATCCACAGTGTCCCCATTGTTCTGAAAAAATAAGGCTTCGTCGGAAAAAAAAACAATTTTCTTCGTCGCGTCCACTTTTCGCGCATTATGAAATCGTCAAGGAAGTGGGACGTGGTGGAATGGGGATTGTCTATCAAGTCCTGAATACGAAGGATGGGGAAACCTATGCCCTAAAAGTGCTCAATAACGACGATCAGGTCAACCAAGAACGTTTAATTCGTTTCAAACGAGAAGCCCGCGCAATGTCTCAGTTAAATCATCCTCATATTGTCCGGGTTTACGAATTTGGAAATTTTGAAGGACAATGTTATTTTACGATGGATTTGATTGAAGGCGAATCGGTGGACCAATGGATTGAAAAAAAGAAAAAGATTCCAGAACCGATTGCCATTGAAATGATGATCAAGATTACCGAAGCCGTCGACTATGCCCATAAAAAAGACATCGTTCATCGAGATTTAAAACCAGAAAACATTTTGGTCGATTCTAGTGGAGAGCCCTATTTAATGGATTTCGGACTTGCGAAAATCCAGAATCTTGAAGAATCCCGACTGACCCAATCCGGACTCGCGGTAGGAACGCCAGCATTTATGTCTCCGGAGCAAGCCTTAGGAGAACTGGAGAACGTGGATAAAAACTCCGATGTTTTCGCATTGGGAACGATTCTTTACAATATGCTCGTCGGGAAACCCCCTTTTTCAGGGAGTTCTCCGGTTGCGGTTATGAAAAAAATTATTAGTACGGATCCGATCTTCCCTCGAAAAATAAACACTCGTTTGAGTCGAGGTGTCGAAAGCATCATTATGAAAGCTCTAGAAAAAGAGAAATCTAAACGATATCAAGATGCCGAAGTTATGAACCGCGATCTGAAAAATCTTCACCAAGGAAAACCATTACTTGCCAAACCTCCGATATCGCCCTTTTTTCGATGGATTCTTCGCCATAAGATTCCGATCTCGATTCTCACCCTCTCCTTTATCCTTTTTTTTCTTTTTATGGCGTATCAACTTCCGACGTTTTATCAAACTCCAATTCCACTTCCGTTATCCAACAACATCGCTCCCAAATATACGCTCCAAGATCTTCCACAACTTCGAGTACGAATGAAAAACTATGTGGATTTAGAAAAACCGCTCTATGGAGAAGCGATTAAATGTTTAAACTTTATTAAAGAGCTTGAAGGCGAAAACTCAGAATATCTTGTTGGAATGGGCTATTGCTATTTGAATATGGGACACTATACCAAGGCTTTGGAATTTTTGGATAAACAAGTTCAACAACTAACTCCTATCGCTCTCAGTTTATATCTTCGTGGAGAATGTTATCTTCGTAAATCAGACTATCGAAAAGCGATTTATGAATTTTCGGAAGCGCTAAAAACGCATAAAGAAAGTCTTAGTGAAACCAATCAAGAAGCATTAAAGACTCAAAAAGACGGATTTGCGGGAACGATTTTGTCTTTAAAAGATCTCTATTTCTTATATATTAATCGAGGAAATGCTTTTGAACGAATCGGAGACGATGAGCTTTCGCTCCAAGACTGGCTAGAAGCTACAAAGTTAGAATCTCAGATTCTCGTACGGGATCAAATCGATCTTACCAAAAGAATTAAAAACACCCGAGAAAAACTTGGAAAATAGCTATGCAACGTGCGATTCAATCGGCTTTTAAAGAATTTGAGCTCTTGTTTCAACGTCGATTACGAATCGCTGAAAAATTTGAAACGCTCGACGAGATAAGCCTCCTTTTAGAAGTCTGGGATCTTGCTCAACAACTGAGTGTTCAGCGAGATCCTACTTTCAATAACAAAGACGATTCTGCTCTAAAATCCTCCTGTTCTCTTAGGGTAAATGAGCCGAAATGAAACTGGTTTCTATTGAAATTCATCATTTTCGTTGTATTTCTCATCTTTATTTTCAATGGGATGGGGCTCCATTTATTTGTCTCGAAGGCGCAACAAACACAGGGAAATCGTCCTTGTGTCAGGCTATTCTGTTTGCTTTTTTAGGAACAGTTCCTTCTATAGAATCGACGCTTCAACTCATTCACTGGAGCGCTTCAGAAGCCATGGTTCAGCTTCGCTTCCACTATCAATCTAAAGTCTATCGAATATCGAGACTCTTAACTCGTGAAGGAAATGCGCAGTTTCGATTGTGGAACGAAACCGAGACACAAGAACTCTTTAGCCATCAACCGAATGCCGAAAAACAAAAATCTTTTCAAGCCGAATTCGCGCTCGATCCTCAATCCTTTACCTTTCATTTCTTTTTTTCGCCCTTAAACTCTGCTGATTTTTTTCAGAATCCGTTCACTCTTTTTCGAAGCATTTCTCAAATGGATGATCTTCGCCTCAAACGGGATCATTTAATGCAACAGATTCAAAAATTATCCCTAAAATTTCAAGAAAGTCAGGAAGAATTATCCCTTGCCCAATCCATCCTGAAGAATCTCGTGATTCCTCAAGTAGACGATTCTGTCTTATCTCTGGAACAAGAAGAGCGAAAGTTATACGAAAATTTAACGCAACAAAAAATGGAGCGTTTACAGGGGGTCGAGCAACTTGAGCAATGGGAGTATCTGAAGACGTATCTCGGAGAATATGACGAGCATTTTCGACAGCTTTTGAAAATCCAATTAACACAAAAAATCTCACTTCTGGCCGCCTCGTTCGAAGATTTTCTCGAAAATCAACGGATCGCTTTTAAAGAGCGCCTCCTACAACAGCAAAAACAGTACGAGATCAAAAAAGAAGAATGGAAAGAAACTCTCTTTGAAATGACCAAAATTCAAGAGTTCCGAAATGCAGTTCAGTGCAGACTTCAAGAAGTCCAAAAATATCTGGACGACCGATTAGTCCGAAATTCTAAAACTCCTCGCGAAGAATTGTGTCTCTCGCTCTCTCGTGTTGCGCAATTAACTTATATACAAAATGAAGTGGAAGATGTGTTGCGAGATAACAAAATTCGCAATTTTATGTTCTACTCGATATCCCTCATTTTAATGCTCACAGTCCCCGTTTTTTTCTATCTTAAAAGTCTTCAAAGTACTTATTATCGCGATCAATTGAAAGTTCAAACCTTTGGCGGATTTATCGTGTTCCTTATTTTAATCTTGATGTGGTACTTCAGCCAAAAATTAAAAAACAACGAAGTTTTGCGTAATTACAATAAATTTAAGATCCGCTTACAGGAAGAACTCAAAGAAGTTGAACAAGAAGCAAATTGCTTGCAGAAGTTTTTATATGGACCTATTTCGCAAATAGAATTGGCTTCGTGCGTTACTCCCGAATTAAAACAGATTTTTCAACAACTCTTGTTTCTTGCTCAAGAAGGACGTATTCGTTTTTTAGAAACAATTCAAAATCGATTGCCGATTCCAGAACTAAACGCAACACATTTACCCGCACTATGGGATCGTTTCGATTTTTCACGAATTAAATTGGTAGAAGAAGAAATGGATCAACTCCGAGAAAAAACTCAAGAAACAGAAAGCAGACTCTTCACCTTACGAACCCTAGAAAAATTGCTTCAAGAGATTTCTTTTGATTATCCTGATCAATTCCCCTCTCGCTCCTATTCCCTAGAAAATATCTTAGAGCCTTTCCAAGAAATTCAAAATCTTTATTCCCAAATACGCTATTTGGAGCAATTTCCACCGCCCTCTCCTGCTCCTCTTTCAAAAATTCGGGAAATCATCGCCGCTCTCTGTAAAAATCATCTTCCTCTTTTTCAAGAACAACCCCACTCCGATCAGTGGGAAGAACTCGAATTTTGGTTAAAGCAACAAAAGGAACAATTATTCGCACAGATTCCCTCCTCAAGGGAAGCCTTAGAAGAACAAGTAGAACAGATCGAAAAACAAATTCAGGAAACGACTCGACAACTTCTGCAAATACAAGCGAAACGAACCCTTCATGAAGAACGGAACCAAGTCGCTCAACGGTTGCTCCACGAATCCAAAAAATGGGAAGAGAAAAAAGAACAACTTGTACAGCAAATTCCCCAACTCGCTCATCAACTCAAAGTTCAGGAAACCTTAGCCGAACTCTGGAAAGAAACACTCGAACAGATGGAATCTAAACTAGTCCCAAGTTTAGAAAAAACGGCTTCTCTCTATCTTCCGCTCTGGACCCACGGAGTATTGGGAAGGCTTCAACAAACAGATTCAGGAACGATTCTAATCTTCTGTCAAGAGAAAAATGACTTTGTTCCTTTGGATCAACTCGGAAGTGGACTCCAACAATTAGCTCAGATCGCCTTATATTGTAGTATGCTGATCTTGTTCTCGGGCTCTTCTTCCTCAGAAAACAAACCGTTTTTAGTTCTGGATGCTCCCGATTCACCCCTCGATACAGAAACGGCTCAGAAACTCCTTCGTTCCCTCGAATCGTTACACCCCCATTTCGATCAAATTCTCATTACGACTCGTAAAGCTCCCGGAGAAACTAAATGGGTGCTTCCTTCTCAAACACTGTAGGTTAAGGAATTGTTATGCGCTATTTCTTTTTTTGTGTTCTCGTCTTTAGTGGCGAGTTCCTATTTGCTCAGAATACGATCCAAGGCGAACCGCTCTTCCTACAATACAACTTTAAAGCTCTTGAGAATACCGTCGCGCATTATCGTATTCGCTCTGTGATGGAAGTTCAAACGATTCGCAATGAAATTTCTCGAAACGAAAAAACCACCTTAGACTCTCTTCAGAGCCGAACTTTTCAACCTCAAACGAATTGTGGGCTGATTTGTATTCGTTTTCAAGAAGCCCGTTTCTTTTATGAATATGATCTATTCACTCCAGAACAGACCCCACAAAGACACTCCATTGCTTGGAACTCTTCTCAGCCTGAATTTGTTTCCACGAGCGAATGGGGAAATAAAGAAATCAAAGAAGTGCCCAAACCTTTTCAAAAACAGATTGTTTGGCTTCCAGAACTCTTGAGTCAGCCTCTCAAAATGCAGTCGTCTACTTCAGGAGAACTTTTGAAGCTAGAATGGCTACAACACACGGAAGAACAGCTAGAAAATATAAAAAATTCCTGGATTTTACTTCCTTCAGAACCTGTTGCATTAGGCGCACGCTGGAGTCAATCTTTTCAGGAAAAATTAAGTGGCCTTGGAACTTTGAATATTCAAATTAATTATCTTTTTAAAGAATGGCTCGCAGAGTCTCAAACTGCCCGTGTTGACGGTTATTTTGAATTCACTTTGGACGATACTTTCGGACGCGCTCGCTATGAAACCCAAACGACGCTATCGGAAGACTCTGGAAAGATCGTTTTTGAATTTGATTGCGCGAAAGGATTAATCACGAAACTTTCTCGAGACTTTCAATTTACGATCACGCTTACTATTCCAACAGAAGCGAGCCAAACAATGACTTTGAAAACTAAAATTTATCATCATCTTCAGGAAACACTTGAATAAAACGGTTTTTTTATGAAAAAAAAATTTGTTGCGTTATCTTTCACGGTATTGTCATTTTTTCTAATCTCTTGCCAAACGATCTCTTCTAGAACAGAGGACACAAAAAAATGGGTTGGGTTGAGTCATCACTTTAAATTACAAAAAAATTCTTTGGGCCCCGTTCTCGAAATTTATTCTTCGATAGCACCTTTTTCTTTACTACAAACACTAACGCTAAAAGAAGAAGAAGTCTCCAAGTTTGAAAAGATTTTTACGACGATGATCTCTTTAAAAAATCAAGAAGCTCTGCAGTATGATGAAGATCTGGAAGAACTGATATCTCTTATTCAAGAACGTAATAAACAATCCACCTCGGAAAACGAATTTGAAGTCAGCCTCTCCTTTGAAGAACTCATTCCACAAGAATAGAGGATTGGGGAACCGATGGACAAACAAGACTTTACAACAAAAATTTCTAAGATTCAAGAAACGGTGAACGCGGGAGATTTTTTTTCCCCTAAAGAATCCGCCGCTTCGCTTCAGAAAGATTCCCTCAGTCGTTATCTTTTGTTAGGAGATTTGGGAGAAGGTGGAATGGGCGTAGTTCAGCGAGTTCAAGATACGCTTCTTAATCGAGAAGTCGCTCTGAAAAAAATTAAAAATTTGCCATACTCCACGACAACACTTTCCAAAAAACAAAAATTTCTTTTATGGCGCTTGAGACGCGAGGCCTCTTTAATGGCAACACTAGAACATCCAAACATTGTTCCTTTATATGATATGCAAGGAAATGATAAAGGGGAACTATATTTTACGATGCGTAAAATACAAGGAGAAACGTTTCGGGGTATTTTGCGTCAAAAGCGAGAGGGGACCCAAGAAATCTCTGAAGTTCAACTGTTATCTATTTTCTCAAAAATTTGTGATGCCGTTAGTTATGCCCACGCAAAAAAAATTGTTCACCGCGATTTAAAACCAGAAAACATAATGATCGGACCCTTTGGAGAAGTCTATGTCATGGATTGGGGAATCGCGAAACAACTTGCCTCTGAGCAAGAGACATCTCTAGATCCTGTACTCGATGAAACCTCTCCAACGGTTCTAGAAGAAGAACTCCAAAATGACAAAAAAACACTTTTTTCTTCGGAATTGCCAGAGATGTTTCAAACCATTGGGGGTATTGGTACTGAAGGCTATATGGCTCCAGAACAGAGAGTGAGAGCTTCTCAAGTTACCCCTTCAGCCGATATTTATGCTTTGGGAAAAATTTTAAGAGAATGTTTTACCTTGAAATCTCCGGTCGAAGAATTTAAAGAGATTGTCGAAAAAAATAAGCAACATCTCAATCAAAACTTAGAAATTTTTGAAGCTCAAATTCCAAAAGATATTCAAGCCATCGTGGAAAAGGCAACACAAAAAGAACCAGAAGATCGTTATGAATCTGTGAAAGCAGTAGCGAATGATATTGAACGTTATATGCAACAGCGTACCCTCTCTGTCAAACAATATCATCTTGTGGAAATCCTTGGAAAATGGGCGATTCGAAACAAAAAAAGCCTTCTGCTTGTGTTGACTTCGTTCCTTCTCTGTAGCCTTCTGTTTTTTTATAGTCAATATCGGAACCGTCGTCATTTATTAATGCAACATCAAGATCGATTGGCTTATTGGCTAAAAATCATGCGCGATCCTTTAGACGGGATACAACGGGATTTGGCCCTTCTCGAAATCAATAAAATGCGCGAACCGGAAATTTTACAAATTCTCGTCGAAAAAATGCAAGAAGGCACTCAGTATTTTTTGCAAAACATCTCCCGAAGTCCTAAAGAAGAAGCGTTTTATTTTTTTATTGTCTCGGCTTTAGGTTGGATCGAACAACCCCAAGCCGGCGCTTTTTTAATGGACGCACTCCAGCAATTAGGCGAGAGAACCAAGATCACTTCAAAAGAAACTTCCTCTATTTCTGCAAATTTATATTTGGCAGAACTGGCCCGCTCTCTTGGCTATTGTAAGGCGGAAGGAGTCGCAAAGGAATTTCAAAAACTTCGCTGGAAAATTGGCCAAAATCATCCATTTTGGAAAGCTACCCATGTTGTTTACCAAGAATTGGCTTCACGAGATCATCTTGATTTACAAAAACTCGTCACCGCGCAGGATTATCAAGAACGAGGAATTCGTAAATATCTCTCAAAAGATTATGTGAGCGCGATTGCCGATTATTCGAAAGCACTGACTTTAGAACCCGAAAATCCAGATATTTATAATGCTCGTGGAATTGTAAAAGATAGGCTTCAAGATTACACAGGCGCGATTGCTGACTATTCAAAAGCGCAAATTCTTTCGCCTCAATTAGTCAAAGTCTATTTAAATCGAGGACACAGCAAAACACAGATCCAAGACTACACAGGCGCGCTTGAAGATTTTAATCAAGGACTTCTTCTTGATCCTCAAAATGATGAAATTTATGTGGCTCGTGGCTTGCTCTGGAACGCTCAAGAAAAATGGGATCTCTCTATTCAAGACTTAACTAAAGCCATTCAACTGAATCCTAAATCTGTCGAAGCCTATATTAACCGCGGATTATCACGAGATCAGAAAAAAGAAACAACCGAGGCTCTAAATGATTATACGCAGGCCCTTATTCTCAATGATCAGGAATGTATCGCGTATGTGAATCGGGGAAGTCTTTATCTAAAGCAGGCCCACTATGAGGAGGCCATTCAAGATTTTATTCGTGCTCTTTCCATTGAGCCACAAAATCCCATACTTTATTATACCCTTGGAAACGCGAAACATGGACAAAAGGATATCTCTGGAGCGATCGATAGCCTTTCTGAAGCGATTCGTCTCGATCCTCAAATGGACAACGCCTATCACTTTCGAGGATATCTTTATTATGAACAAGGAAATGACGAATTGGCTCTTAAAGACTTTTTGAAAGCATTACAAATCAACTCGAAACGAGCTAATACCTATTATTATCAAGGGCGACTCTATGCGCGACAACAACATTGGGATTTGGCCGTAGAATACTATACTCTGGCTTTGAAACAGGAGCCGTTGTTTGCAGAAGTTTATGCCAATCGGGGCAATATCCTAAAAATTCAAGGAAAGTTCAAAGAAGCGCTGGAAGACTATAATTTAGCACTCCAGTATAATCCGAATTTGGAGCAAACTTATTATAATCGTGGGGTACTGAAAGAATCTCAACACGATTTTGAAGGGGCGTTTACTGATTTTCAAGAAACGATTCGCTTCGATCCTCAGTTTGCTCCGGCATTCTGTAACCGAGGAGTCCTGTATTTAAGAAAAGAAAATTACAAGGCCGCTTTAGAAGATTTAAATCACGCGATTCAACTCGATCCTACTCTTGTGGATGCCTATTATAGCCGGGCGGGTATTTGGGAACGTGCTCAACGTCTGGAGCAAGCGATTCAAGACTATAATGAAGTGATTAAGCTGAACCCTAAAGATATTGACGCCTATCTTCGAAAAGGCTCCTGTGTAATGGAACAAAAAAATTATATGGACGCATTAAAAATTTTCAATGACACACTTCATTTGAACTCAAAATCAGCAGAGACTTATAATTATCGTGGGATCTGTTATTATCGACAAATGCTTTTTGATCAGGCCCTTGCTGACTTTAAAGAAGCCATTCGCTTAAAGCCGGATTTAGAAGTCGCTTATAAAAACCGTGCAAACGCCTACTATGTCAAGCAACAATTCGATTTGGCGCTTCTGGATTATGCGGTTTACCTTCAAAAAAATTCAGATGATTTTGAGGTGTATTATTTTCGTGGACTCCTCTATTCTCAACAACGAAAATGGGACGAAGCGATTCACGATTTTACTGAGGTTATGCGCCTTAATCCTCAATATCTAGATGCATGGAACCGTCGAGGATTCGCCTATTCAAAAACGCAACAATATTTACTAGCGATTCAAGATTATACCGAAGTCACCCGCTTGAATCCGGACAAAGCAGAAGCTTATTGTAATCTTATGGATTGTAAACTGAATTTAAAGGATAGGGACGGAGCCAAAAAATACGCCCAGCAACTTTTGGAAAAAACAGAAACGAATCTTTCAGAAAGCGTTTTAAAACTGCGTGAACGCATTTTTCAAAAATTCCCAGAACTGAAAAAATAAACCTTGATTTTTTTGGAGATTAACGCGGAACAAGGCGAGCGCTAATTTCTTGAGGAATTGGGTAGGGTTTTTCTGGAGGTAAAAGTTTTTTGGCGTTATCGGATTCTCCACAATGCAACAAGTGAGATATTTTTTGTGTGAGTGGCGTATAATCTTGAATTTCGACGATCCATTTTTCAACGTATTCTTGAATAATATGGCGACTGAGCCCGATTTGAATACTTCGATAGGGGAATGCTTTATTTTGTAATGAGCGCTCTGGATCCCATTGAACATGAACCTGAGCGGTTTTCATTTGTTCTTCCCATTCTTTTTTGCTAAAAAAAACAGACGGATGAAATGACGTGAGTACCGCTAGCGAAAGTGCTTTTTCCCAACCGGAGCGGGTGATTCGGATCGCGAGAATACGTTCTTGTCCACTTTTTTGGCCCCAATGACTTCGATGCATAAGCCAGAGAAAAGAAGGTTTTATCCAAGTCATTCGCTGGAGAGAAAACGGAGGAACAAATCGTCCTGCCTGAAGTGTTGCATTAGCGATTTCAGGAGAGTAGGCTTGATAGACGATTAGTGTTTCACGATTATAATCTGCGCGAATTTCATATTCTTTAGCCATAACGAGACTCTGATTCTAAGCGATTTTGGGGCGATCCACTTTTTTGTTATCGATCGAGTAATCGAAAATCGTCTGCATTAATATGTCCCCAAAATTCCGAACTTCCATCCATAATTAAGATTTGGGCGACTTGTCCCTGAAATTCTTTGACATTGAGAAAGACTTCGCGCATTTCGTCGGTGGGATAAGTATTGAAAATACGATAAACAGGAGTTTCCTGAATAAGAAGCGCAACATAAATTTGTTCTGAAACACCGCCACTCATGCGGAAATAAAGGGTATTTTTAGAGAGAGTAAAGGGTTCGGAAAGTAAATTTCCAACAGGTTCCTCCCCTTGCATTTGATAGGGAGTGATTTGGTTTCCAGAGGTGGTGGCCTCATAGGTTCCGATCCAAAACATTCCTTGCTGTTGAGGGGAATGATCGATTACGCGTGCAACGATGTTGTTTCCATAGGTGGGTTGGAACTTCATCGCAGTCCCGGAAGCAACCCATCCAGAGAGATCGCCGTCTTCAAAGCTTCCATTTCGAATTCCAAAATATTCTTTTTGATCCGGAGATTTCGGTTTTTCAAAATGCAGTACTTCTGGTGTACTGAGTTGTTCGAGGGTTCCGATTTCAACTTCAGGGGCGAAATAGGGACGAATTTTTTCTATTGTCTTCAGTGCGGTTGAGAAGAGGAAATAGTGATTTTCAAAAGTGGCATAGTAACAATCTTTTTTATCGCCATACTGATGAACAGCGACTGATTTCTCAAAAAATAAGGTGGTTGGATGAAGCGGAGAAAAGATAATTTGGCGCCGTTGAATATAGTCTTCAGAAGCGCGTTTTTCATGGGCCATCAGAAAGGACGAGGATTTTTGTGGAAAAATTTGGCGTGCGACAACGGCATCCGTGAGTCCGAGAATATCGAGTGTTGGAAGATGTGTAAAATAAGGAACAATTCCAACGCAATGGAGAGCGATTGAAGGATTTTTTTTGATTTTTTCTTCTTTCAGGTACTGATAAATTTGAAGGGCTTGATTTCTTTGTTTCTTCCAAAACTTGCAATGTTCTTCTTGGCGAACTCCAATAAAATGTTGAATCAGTTTTTCTTGTCGTTCATCATACGCTTGAACGAAGGGTTTTAAGAGAAAATTTAAAGGAAGGGAGTTCATATCATAAGACAATTTTGGAGTTTGGGCATGAAGGTAATTTCCTTCACGAGTTTGTAAATGCAACAAAAATCCCGGGAGGAAAGTCGCCAAACCCAAGCAAAAAATCACTAAAGAAAAAATCGAATAGGCTTGAAGACGCGACATCAAGTGCATTTTTTCAAATAACACATAAAGTCCGCGAAGGGTGAAAAATAAAAGAAATGGGATACAGACATCAAAAGGGCGATATTCAAAATGATCTCCACCTTGATAAGCCACAAAATAAAAATAGGGAATAAAGAGAAATATCGCAGTCAAATAGGGGAAAAAAATGCTTCTCCGGAGATCTTGTAAAAATCCAAGAAAAATAAAGGGGATAAAAAGATAAAAGCCATTTTCAAATAAAAAATTTTTCAGATAAAGTGCACCATAGTCAAATCGGCTCTGTTCGGAGACTTTAGCATAATAAGTATTAGGAAGCCATTCCTCATAATACCAACCTCGAAAGCTAAAGTGACAAAGAATGGGGATCACGATCCAGAGATAAAAAGAAATATCTTTTTCCCACCAAGATTGAAACTGGACATAGCGTTGCATTAAACGCAACAGCAACAATGCCACGGCAAAGGCTAAGCCTTCGGGTCGAGTTAAACTAGCTAAAGCGAGGCTGATTCCGGCCAAGTTCCAAAACGAGGCGGGTTCCTCTTTCTTTGCATCTTTTAAGAAAAAGAAAAAAGCAGCAAAAATAAAAAAGGTAAACATTCGAGTTTCTAATCCCGAGGTCGCAAATGCCGCAAAGGTACGATTTAAAGAAAGGAGGAGCGGACCTAGGAAGAGAAAGACGGAATGTTTAGGGATCTGTAGCATATCCGAGGTCGCATAAAATAAGAAAACCAACAGCAAAAAACTAAAAAAAATACTGTAAATTGGAGCCATAATTTCAGGAGAATATCCAAGAGCTACAGGAGGCGCCAACAGTAAGAGCCATAAAAAATTAGAGTATCCTTCGACATATTCGTCAGGATTGAAGACTAATCCTTTTCCAGCGAGGAAATTTTGCAAATAACGAAACGTGATATAGGAATCATCCGTTAAAAAATAATATTCAGAAATATGCCATCCCGCAAGAATAAGAATCCCTAGCAAACAAAAAGAGTAGAGCGAAAAAAAATGAAAGGTTCGAGGTGTTGCATTATTCATAGGTAGAAAAACAAGTTCTTTAGTAAATAGTTTTATCGTTACATTAAAGTGTCAAGATTTTTTAGATTTTTTTCGTTGGCGCAAAAAATAAAAAAGAGCAACTCCAGCGCCAACAAGGATCAGAAGAAGCCCAAGATTATTTCTAAGGTTAAGACTATTTTTTTTCGATTGTGCTAGGGTATATTGCGTGTAGGATTCAGGATCTACTTTATTCTTTTTTGAGCGATAAACAATACCCTCTGTTGAAGAATTGGCATTCTGTGGATAATAACTTAATGGGTATTCGTCTTCTTCTAAAAAAAGAGGAGACTCGGATTCGCCGCTCTTCAATCGAGCATTATATTTCTCGGTTGTATTCAGTTCATTTGGCATCACAAAGCCTTCACACATCAAGTTTTCGCGTCCTACGACTTCACGGGGAAAATCATCATCGATCAGGGTGAGTGTCATCGATTTCAAGTCTTCCAAAACCTCTTTTACCATTTTCTCTTTTTCTTGCTTAAGTTCCTCATGGTGTAGGGCATCTATTTTTGGACCGCGTAAATTAAGACTTTCTCCAATTTGTAGTAGAATTTTTTCTTCTTCTTCATGAGGATGCGAAAGACATTTGTTTCGAGCCGAGAGAAGATCGCTTGCAAATAATTCACGAGCTAATCCGTTACGAGGAACAGGATTACGGCTAAATTCTAGTGATACTAATGTCTGGGAAGGAATTTCTTCGATAGTGCCTCCAAGCACACGAAGTGGAAGCAATTCTGTAATATTCGTATAGAGTTCTTCTCCAGAGATTTGTCGCACAACGGCTTCTTTACGAAGATTGGCGATCCGTTTAGGAGAATCGGTAAGAATATAAACAATATTTCGTAAGGGGCCCTCATTAAAAGCGGAAAGACGCATTGGTAAAACGAATTCTTTCGTATAAAAACGGTATTCCATTGCCTGAAGATAACCGTCAAAGTTAGAGCCGGGAGGAAGTTTGGATTCGGTTTCTCGCATTCCCGGTTTAGGATCGACCCCTTTTTTTTGTCCAACTCTGGCTTTTACAGCGACGAAGCACCATTTAAGTTGTACATATTCTTCACAAACAGCATCCATTCCATTGGGATATTTATAACCATGCTCGTCCATCCAGCGTTTCAATGCTTTCGAGCTACCGGCTTCTAGAACAGCGGCTTCATACATACCAACGGCTTCTTCTTTGAGAACCTTTACTGTCTCTTCGGAACCGACTGCTCCTTCACACGCGCTTGAGTTCCTCATTTTTTCTAGATGGCGCTGTAACTTCTCGTCGTAAATGCGATAAACGACTTCTGGCGGATCGATGGCAGAAGCAAGATGAGAAAAAATATCATCTTGAATTTTAATTATTGCAGGCGGAGAAGGAAAAGAAATGAGCATTCCGAATTCGTCGACTTTACCTTGAAATCCGGGGCGAATTACAAAGCTTTCCATCCCGTCTTTATAAAACGCGTAGGTTTTCTGAATTCCAATACGCTGAATAGGGATTCCATCCCCAAGATAGATAGGGGGTACCATTCCACACGGATCCGTTCCCATCTGTTCCGAAAAAAAGAGAGCTATCGCAAGAAGGAAAAGAACACTTTTATATTTTTGCATAAAAGAAACTCCTGATTTAGGGAAAAATTAGTGATTCAACTGATCTAGAATTTTTTGAAAGGGGAGCGTCAGGAGGTTTTGTTCCTGGAGGAGATTCTTCAGCTCTTCTTTACCAAAAGTTTTGCCCCAAATTTGAACCCAACCGTCAATTTCATTTTCGTTCCATCCCGGACTCTTATAGCCTACAACACGTGCAAGTTCCAGACTACGAAGATTATTATTAATTTGTCGGTACAGATCTTGCTCGTTGTGCGCATAACTCCATAACATCCAGCAAAAGAGATTCTTCGCCAATGTATGGGCGTGTTTTTTTTCTTGATACCAATTCAGAGAAGGGATAAAGAGAGGGCCGCCTTCCCAGGGAACATTTTTCGCTTCTGTCGAAAAAAGGAATACTTGAGCGAGAGCAGAGGCAACATTTGTATCGCCTTGAACAGATAAGGTTGCAAGATAGGCTGCAGATTGTCTTCGGATTTCTTGATCCCGGGAAGAAATCATCAGTTGGATTAGTTTTTCTTTTCCCGCGCCGAGAATGACGGCTGCAAGGGGTATTTGCATTTCCCAAAATTCGAGGCTAATACGAAGAACTTGTTCTAAAGATTTTGTCGAGATATCCGTTGTCGTTTTTTCAAGTAAACTGAGAGTAATTGGACGATCTAGAGCCGGAAAATCTCGTATTAATTTGATTAGGACAACCAATTCTTCCAGATTTTTTGTCATTTTCACACAAGCCGCCGCCGCCCAAGTTCGCAAGAGAATCAGTTGACTCGAATCTTTATAGATTTCATAAAGACATTTGGAGGCTTCGCTTCCCCCTATTTCTGAAAGACAAACAATGGCCCAGCCACGACGGATTAGATGGGTACCCTCCATTACTTCTCCTGAGAGATGAGGAACCGCGATCTTCCCTTTTTTGACTAGCGCCTCAATGGCGGTTTTTGTTTTTTGAGGGTTTTCTAATTGTTCGATCAGGGATTCAATCTCTTGGGATTCATCCGCAAAACTGCAAAATAGAAAAAAACTAAGTATCAAGAGTTTCAGGTTAGTCAATAACATACTTTTCCTCCAGCGTGGTACGAATTTCGATGCGCATTTTGCCAGATTTTTGGCCATTGCTGATCCATGCGGTATCTAGAACTTTCCAGCCTTCTTCACTTCGTTGGACCGTGAACCACGGCCCGCATGAAAAATGAACGCCTTCCAGTCAGATTCGGGTCCAGAGGTGGTTTAAGCCGACTCTTTGAACTGTACCACTCGCTTCTAACGGTTGTAATTGATGAGGATCCGCAATATAAATATGTTGTTTAATTCCGAGTGGAGCCTTATAAGATTTCATATGGATACGTTCGACTCCTTCTTCATCAATTCCCCGCAGAGAAACAAATACATATTCTTTCGAGAGTTCCTTTTTGAGGAAATCAATTTGTGTTTCAGATAAAGAGCCGAATCCATGTTGCATTAAATATTCACGTACTTGCTTCCAATGAAAGAGGATTGTTTCTAAAGCTGAATTTTCTTCGGTAAGCGGTTTTTGTCCAAGTTGCTCCAGCAAGAGAATAATTTCTGGATCTCTTAGGGTCGGCAAAGAAGAAGGAACGGTGCCACATCCTCCTGCGCAATCAAGAACATGAGTAGTATTTGTGATCAGGGAAAGAGAAGAATAAGCGATATAGGGTTCTGTTTCTCGCTTTTTTTCAGGCAAGATTTGTTGGAATTCGGAGAAAGCTACTAAGAAGGATAAGAGCATCCCTCCAGATAAAAACAGAAAAAAAAACCGCATAGATTTACTCCGTATAGAGAAAAATCGAAAAATAGTCGTTGGGAGGAATTCTTATTTTTAACAAAAAAAAAGGAATTATAAAGAGGGAATCCGAAAAGAGATGCTTTTCTAGGAAGTCATTGAGCGAAATAGAATTAAACTTATAATGGGAGCTTTCCAGAGAAATAATTTTGGCAACAGAGACCTATTTTTTTTGAAGTGCGCAGAAGGATACCACATGAAAGCAATGAAAACACTGGGAGATCTTCGAAAAAAAGGATACCAATCCCTTCCGGTAAAAGAAGAAATTCGGCAAAATCTAATACAGAAATTGAAAGAGGGAAAAAATATCTTTTCTGGAATTATTGGCTATGAAGAAACCGTTGTGCCTCAAATAATCAATGCGCTTTTATCCAAACACGATTTTATTCTCTTAGGACTTCGAGGGCAAGCGAAATCTCGCTTGCTCCGACAACTGACACAACTTCTTGATCCAGAAATTCCGGCCATCGAAGGGTGTTCGCTTCGGTGCGCTCCAACAGGAAGCAATTTGAGTCGTTGTAGACGTTGTGAGCGAATTCTTCTGGAACAGGGAGATCAAACGCTACTAGATTGGATTCCTCAAGAGGATCGTTTTCGAGAAAAATTAGCGACCCCAGATGTCACCATTAGCGATCTTTTAGGAGATATCGATCCGATTAAAGCGGCAACGCAAAAACTGAATTATTCGAACGAAGAAGTCATTCATTATGGAATTATCCCCCGTTCCAATAGGGGAATTTTCGCCATCAATGAACTCCCTGATTTACAGCCAAGAATTCAAGTGGGGCTCTTGAATATTATGGAGGAACGGGAGATTCAAATTCGCGGATTTCCGCTGAGGATTCCTATGGATATATTGATGGTTTATTCCGCGAACCCGGAAGATTATACGAATCGTGGGAATATTATTACTCCCTTAAGAGATCGAATTGCCTCTCAAATTTTGACTCATTATCCGAAATCTCGAGAAATCAGTCTGGAAATTACTCGTCAAGAAGCCTGGATCGATCGAGAAGAAAACAAGGAATTACTCCCTTTACCGTTCTTACTCGAAGAACTCATTGAGCAAATTGCGTTTTCGGCGAGAGCCTCGGAATTTGTGGATCAAAATTCTGGAGTTTCGGCACGTTTAACGATCAGCGCTATGGAAAATCTTCTGAGTAACATCGAACGCCGTTGTTTTCTCAATCGCCAAAAAATGGCTGAAGAATATCCGAGGATTATTGATCTGTACGCAACCCTTCCTTCCATTACTGGAAAAATTGAACTTGTCTATGAGGGGGAACAAGATGGAATTATGGAAGTCGCTCATCGTATTTTGGGACACGCGATTCTGGAGCTTTTCCAAAAATATTTTCCGCTAGATCAAGAGCAACAAAAACTCGAAGAAACGTTTAAAGAAATTGTGGAGTGGTTTTCTCAAGGGAACCGATTGGAAATTCGTGATGAAGCGACTTCAGAAGAATATCGTAAATCACTTAATTCTGTTCGAGGATTAGAAAAAATCGTGCTCAAACAGAGGCCGAAACTTTCGGAAAAAGAAAAATTTTTCTGGATGGAATTTTTACTGGAATCTCTCCATCAAAAATCGATCATCGATCGGGATCATTCCTTTGGGAAAACCCTGTATCAAGATATGGTGCGTAAAATGTTGGAAGGGATATAAACAATGCGGTATGAATATTTTCAATGGGATGCGGAAATAAGAAAAAAAATTTCAAGTTTTAAAGAATTATTAAAAATTTTTAATCATCTCCTTTTAATAACGGCTGGAAATATTGAAGCGGCGACTCGATTGCTCCAACGACTCCAAAAAAAAGGTTATCTCGACGAAAAAATCAATTTATCCGAATTTCTTCAACAGTTAAAAAAAGCGGGATTTGTTGTCGATGGAGAGATTCGAAATAGGCCAATGACCCTTACTCGAAAAGGGGAGCGTCAATTGAGAAACGCCTCGCTAGAAGAAATTTTTAATAGCTTAGAAAAAGGCTTACAAGGAAATCATTTTATTCAACAGCCTCAAGCTACGGGAGAGCGTCTTTCAGAAACACGTCCTTATGATTTTGGCGATAATATTCAAGAAATTGATTACAATTCTAGCCTTAAAAACGCGCTCAAACGGGTTGATTTAGAACATTTTTCCTTACAATATGAAGATCTGGAAGTCTACGAAAAAGAACATGCGACTTCTTGTGCAACCGTGTTACTGCTCGATATAAGCCATTCGATGATCCTCTATGGAGAAGATCGAATTACTCCTGCGAAAAAAATTGCGCTGGCCCTCTCGGAATTGATTATGACTCGATACCCCAAAGATCAACTGGAGGTTGTTTTGTTTGGAAACGAAGCCATTGATATTCAAGTCAAAGATATTCCTTATGTTCAGGTTGGCCCCTTCCATACCAATACCTGCGCTGGATTACAGAGAGCACAACAAATTTTGAATCGCTCTAAACATCCGAATAAACAAATCTTTATGATTACGGATGGGAAAGCGACTTGTATTCAATTAAAAGATGGCACGCTCTATAAAAATTCCTTTGAGCTTGATCCTCAAATTTTAAATCCAACACTCAATGAAGCCGCTAAATGCAAAAGACGCCATATCCAAATCACGACATTTATGGTCACCCGCGATCCCACCTTAGTACAATTTGTCGATAAACTCACTCAAATCAATCGGGGAAAAGCGTACTACACTTCTCTCGAAAATTTAGGAGAAGCCTTATTAGTCGATTATGTTCGTAACCGCAAACGAAGAATTCATTAATGAAGAATTCATTAATGAAGAATTCATTAATGAAGAATTCATTAATTGTCCTTCTCGAAGGACAAAGTCTCAAAAAGAGGACACTAAGTTTTTACAATTTTTGATGTTTTTTTTTGATAACACTATATTTTTAAATATATTAAGTATTATTCTTTTTGATTGGCATCTCTTTTGAGGTATAGAGGAATAATGATGAAAGAAATTATCCCCGTAGTTCAACAGTGGAGTCCAACTATGAAATCCTACTCAAGAGAAGAAGAATTTTCGCTAGAGCTTTATCTTCAAGATATTAGTGAAATCAATTTATTAACCGCAGACGAGGAAAAAAGTCTCTCTCGCCGATATTTAAAAAATGGGGATCAAGAAGCTTATGAACGTTTGATTACTTCCAATTTGCGGTTAGTGATTAATATTGCCAAAAAATATGTTTCTTGTGGACTCACGTTTCTGGATTTGATCGAAGAAGGAAATTTAGGACTGATTAAAGCAGTCGAGCGTTTCAATCCAGAGCTAAACATTCGTTTTTCTACTTATGCTACCTGTTGGATTAAACATTCAGTTTGTCGTGCGTTAACCGAACAAGGTCATACAGTCCGAATTCCTTCCTATTTAAAAAAGATTATTTCAAACTGGAAACAAGTCGATTTAAAACTACAAGACGAACTTGGATACCATCCTACGACGCAAGAAATTGTTCAACGGATGAACGTCGTCACCAAAAATAAAGATATTGTAAAGAGTGCAATTCAATCTCAACGCGGACTAGAGCGACTTCAAAGTTTACATCAAAACACTTCACAGCGAGATATTATTCAGGATAATCGATGGAAACACTATCCTGATCCGGTTGATAATCAAGAAGATACAGAAGAAATTGAACTCCTTTTGAATAAACTTGATAAACGTCAAGCAGAGATTATTCGTATGCGATTTGGTTTAGGCACGCATCCCCCAATGACGTTAAAAGAAATTGGTGAAAAAATTAATTTAACCAAAGAACGAATTCGTCAACTCGAACACGAAACCATTGCTAAATTAAAATCGATGGCTTCTCGTCGTAGTGAATGAACTACTTTTATTTTTTTCCTTATTTTGCCACTTGCGAAGCTAGAGAAATCCGTTATTCTCTAGCTTTATTTTTTGGATCGATTCAAAACGAGGGATTCAAAACGAGGAAAAGATGCAAAGTCGTTCCTGGACCCTAAAACTAGGATTGTCCTGTTTCTGGCTAACCACAGGGTTATTCATTGCCAAAGAGTTTTATTTGTATGTGCAATTTTATTACTTAAAATTCTTTCTTACCCATATTGGAGGACCTCCTCTTTTCCAATTTTTTCAAAACTATATTGTCTTCAAAGCCAGTCTTTTGGAAATCACTATCCTTTCTTTTTGCTTCTTGGAGCTTTTAGCAGGCTTTTACGTTTTGATTTATCCGCCGTTCCGGCTTTTGATTGGATTACAAATTTTTCTGCTAATTCCTATCGTTTCCTACGCTATTATTGATCCTTCGCTTTGGTATCATCCTTTTGGTGCCCTCAGCAAAACTTTTTGCATTTTCGCGGTTTTACTAGGGTGGCGACAGCTTTATATCCATAAACGTGAAACACAAACTCGTAAAACATTGTTATGGACGCTTTCCGTTTTCTGGATTTATGAAGGAATTGTCCATCTTTCTTTTCAAACCCCATTTCTTCTAAATCCACAACACCCAGAAAATCCTTTGGACCCCAATTCAATCCTCATTAAGATTTTTTTTATTCTGGGCGGATTTCAAATTTTTTCAGGAATAATTCTGCGCCCCTTATATTCGTCCCGTTATAGAAGAATGGCGACTGTCCTTGTTTTTTTACATTTACTTTTTTTGATTGCTTTTGATTTTTTTTATCTTTACCAAGTTTTTTATTATCTGTATCATCCCTTGGGAGCCTTCACCAAAGATTTTGTTATTGTCGCCATTTATCTTTATTTGCTTCAGGATCCCTTAACGATTGAATCAAAACCAAACGAATCAATCACTTTCTCTTCCCGCAATTGAAGAATGGATTCCAAAGAATATTGAAGCTCTTTTAGGAGAGTCTCACTTTGTGCCCCTAAAAACTCTCCTGAAAGCGTCTCCGGTAATTGCTCTCTCAGTAAAGGACTCTTGACCCCTAACTCTTCATGAACCCGAAATATCTTATTTCTAGCCCGATACTGGGGATGTTCATAAGCTTCAGAAACAGAAATTGCCTCGTTGACAGGAATTTTTTCTGGAGGGAGTTGCTTCAACCACTCCTGTAATGTTTTTTGAGCAAACACTTTTTTCAGACGTTTCCGTAATTTTTTTCGTTGAAAAATTCGTTCAAAAAATCGTAAATTTTGAAATGGACTCCACGCGGGTCCTAATTGTTCGCATAAGTTTTTCCAAAAATGATCCTCAAAAACAATCCCTAAACACAATGTTTTCTGATCCGCGGTAACAAATAAACCATAATGAGGAAGAAGTTGTAAAAAAGTCTTACTATAAAGGGCACGAATACCTCTTGTCTTCTGAAATTTTCTCCAAGCCAGATGGCCAAGGCGAGAAAGTATTGACCGCGATTCCCACTTTTTTAAGAAACGTGTCGCCATTTCTTCTATTTGTGCTTTCGGAGTAATCGTTTTGTGCCATAAGGAAGTAAAATGAAAGAGCCCATCGGACATCGCAATATCTAAATAATCCCCTTCTCCCGACTGTTGACGATAATAAAGAGCCGCAGTAATTGCATTCAGGGCAAATAGGCCCGCAACAAAATCCGCGAGCGGAACCGCACTCTCTCGTCCCAGAGTAGACTCTTGCTCAAATCGGCAAAATCCTGAAAGACTTTGAAGATTAATATCATGCGCTGGATAATTTTTATACGGGCCGTTTTGTCCATAACCACTAATACGACAATAAATAATATCTTTACGAAAGTGGCGCACTTGTTCATAACTCAATCCCATATTCTCGCAAACTTCCGGTCGAAAACTTTCCAGAAAAATATCGATCTTGGGAAGAAGACGATACAAAATTTGTTTTCCAGCTTCCATTTTCAGATTGATGCAGATACTTTCTTTTTGATAATTGAGATGATGAAAAAGGGCCTCACTTTGCCGTGACGGATCTCCAGAAGGGGGTTCCACTTTAATGACACGCGCACCTAAATCTCTCAACAATCGCGAACAATAGGGCCCCGGCAAATTTAGCGTCAAATCTAATACCGTAATCCCTAAAAGCGGAGAGATTGAGGTTCCTGACATCTTTTTTCCTCCTGAAAAATTTTCGTTTTCTAATTCAAGTCTTTTCCCATCATAGAGGAAGTGGTTTAAAATTAAAGAGAGCCTTCATTTAAACCGATACAAACTGAGAAATTCTGCCAGAATCTTTTAAAAAGTGGGTTTAAATTATGCCTGATTCTGATCAAAAAACGATGACGTCTGTTTCTAAAATTTCATTCGCAGTATTTGTTTCTCGTGTTTTTGGAGTTTTTAGAGAGAGCCTTTTTGCCAAGCTGTTCGGATCAGGTTTTTATGCGGAAGCGTATGTAGTTGCCTATCGAATTCCGAATCTCCTAAGAGATCTCTTTGCTGAAGGAGCACTTTCCAGCGCATTCGTTCCTCTATTCACCCGTATTTTAAAACAGGAAGGAAAAAGCGCCGCGTTTCGATTTGGAAATTTGGTTTTGACAGGTCTTTTTCTTGTGACCTTACTGATTAGTATCGCTGGATTCTTTTATACCTCCGAAATCGTTCAAATGATGGCAAGCGGATTTGAGGAGACCCCAGAGAAATATGAGGTAGGAATTTGGATGACGCGTATCTTGATCCCTACCTTTATGCTCATCAGTTTATCCGCAGTTTTTATGGGAATGCTTAATGCCCAAAAGCATTTTTTTGTTCCTGCATTAGCGCCAGCACTCTTTAATGTGATTAGTGTCGTTTCTGGAATCTATTTATGTTTTTCGTCGCATCCTGAGGCACAACTCGCTTTTATTTGGTGTATTTTTACGGTTGTTTCAACTTTTGCACAACTTTTTTGTCAGGTTCCAACGGCGTGGAAAACGGGTTGGCGACCCCAAATTAAATTGGCTGGATTATTTTCAAACACCGATCTTCGTAAAATGGTTGGGCTTATGTTACCCGCTGTCTTGGGAGTCGCGATTGTGAATATTAATGTCTTTGTTAATACCCGTTTTGCCAGTAATATTCAAGGAGGGTTGGCGCATTTGAATTATGCCTTTCGTATTTTTTATCTTCCCATTGGAATGTTTGGCGTCGCCTTAGGAACCGTTGCCGCGACGATAGTTGCAGAATTACTCAGCGAAAAAAAATATGAAGCGCTTCAAAATTATTTGAGCCATACCTTAAAATTAAATTGCTTACTCACTTTACCTTGTACTTTAGGTTTGATCGTTTTAAGTTTTCCTACCGTGGAAATTTTATTTGAGCGTGGCCAATTTACAGCCCAAGATACGCGACAGACCAGTTTAGCACTTTGTGCGTATCTCGTTGGATTGGTTCCATTCACCTCAACAAAGATTCTGGTTCCTGTCTTTTTTGCCCTAGAAAGTTCTAAACTCTCTTTAATCGCATCCTGTACCGCAGTATTAAGTAATTTTTTATTTAATTACTGGACCCATAAATGGTTAGGCTCAATAGGGATTGCCTTCGGAATTTCTTTGGCAACCTTTGTCCAAATTGGCTTATTAAATTATTTTCTGGCAAAAAAAATTGGGGCTCTCAATTGGCGTGATTTAGGAATTTTTTTTGGAAAAACTTTCTTGGCGACTTTGGGTATGGCCGTGGTCACTTTGATCGTATTTTGGGGAGGAATACGCTTGATAAGTGTGATCGGAATTTCTGGCGGAAGAACCTTCTGGGTCGCTTTTTGGTTATTTTCTTCGATCCTCGCTTCCGTAATGAGTTATTTTTTTCTTTGCCAAAAATTAAACCTTACTGAAGTGAAAGAAATTCTGGACGTTTTTCAAAAGATTCGTAAAAAATTAATTCGCCCAAAATAAAGTTTTAACCCAAACGAGAGAGCGCATTTTCTTGAAATGTATGAATGATTCGAAATGCAAGTAATTCAAATTCACATAAAGATTGGTCAAGCTGAAATCCGTTTTCCGAAGGATTTAAACACTCTTGAAGATCATGAATCAATTCTGTATTCGTGATCTGGAGATAGCTTAAAAATTGCTTTGCCGATATTTTGGATGTTTTTAAATCTTCAAAAGCATTAGAAATCAATAAATGATGGGGCCCTTCCCAAACTTCATTAATGACCGCATCATTAAAAAGACGAGGGGTAGGCGAAAATTCATGTTCAATTCCGTTTCCAGCATAAAGTTGAATGGCCCGATGAATCCCGTCCGCGGATTCGCGAGTGACTGCCATTTTGTTGAGCATCACGAAGATGCGCCACGATAAACGCTCTTGCGCCGAAGTTTCTTTTAGCCGAAGATATTTCTGTTCAATCAGATCTAAAGTTCCTGCAATTTGTCGATCCGCGATGTGCTGTATCTCTTTTAGCTCCTTCGCCGCCAATGGATACGCGGAAACTGGCTTCCCAAAAACTTCACGAAATTGGCAGTAGCGGGTCGCGTCCGCAATCGCGCGTTGGAGAAATCCGGCAGAAGTTAAGGCGGAATGAATACGAGAACAGGTAACCACGACCCGAATAATAGTGGATAACCCTTTATCTAACGGCCCTACAGGATAAGCAATCGCTCCTTCAAAACAGACTTCCGCTGTTGGAAGATTGCGGGTCCCTAGTTTATTTTTCAGGCGATGAATTTGATAGCCATTCCGGTTTCCTTTTTCACGATACGCCGGCACTAGAAATAACGCGATCCCTTTCGGTCCCTCAGGGTTTCCTTCTGGACGAGCGGTGACCAAAAAATAATCAGCGATAATATTAGAACAGAACCATTTTTCTCCAAAAAGCTGGAAACTATCGTCTTTAGTAGGACGAGCCAAGAGCTGATTTCGTCCTACATCCGATCCTCCTTGAATCTCAGTAATAAATTGAGCTCCGTGAACATACCCTCCCTCTTTCCCCTCTTCCAAGAAAGATAAAATTTTTTGGTTCGCTCCTTGAGAAAACTCATTTAGAACCTGCACCATTCCATCGGTACAAGCAAGAGAACAACAAACACCGGATTCTCCATTTTTGCTGAGAATATAGTTTAATAAATAACGAAACCAGAACGGATGAGATTTAGAAAAAGGGTGCAATCCGTAAACTTCTTGAAGAATTTGCAAGGTTTGTGCGGGCATCTCTACGAGATCGACACGTTGATTATAAGCGTTATAAGAGACAAGTCGGGGTTCAAATTTGGCAGATTGATCGGCCAATATTCTCCAGGTCCCGGAAACTTTTTCTAACAAAGCGCGAATGGATTCCGAATTCGACTGTCCTTGTGTGATTTTTTCAAAAATACGGGATTCTATAGAAGAAAGCCACGATTCTCCGGAAGGATACTGTAAATAAGGTTGAAAAGAATAAGGGGTTATCAAAATCGTCTTCCTTTCTGGAAAAAACTCTCCTCAAAATTCGCTACGGAAGGAAAAATCAGGAGGATTTTTTTTGGGGAGAGGATTTCTTTTTCGTGGAAACTTCAGTTTGGGTTGATTCTTCTGAAGTTTTTTTTGTTATTTTTTTTGAAGAAACTTCTTTTTCAACATTAGAGGAAGAAATATTTTTTTCCTTTTTTTTCTTTTTTTCAGATATCTGTATTTCTTTAGGTTTTTTTTTAGGTTCGTCCAACGCTTTTTTAGGTTCGTCCAACGCTTTTTTAGGTTCGTCCAACGCTTTTTTAGGTTCG
>CAZHAR010000032.1:36948-56868 GCA_964530615.1 uncultured Planctomycetota bacterium
TCCAACGCTTTTTTAGACTTTGAAGGTTTCTGAGTTGGTTTAGTCTTTATTTTTATTGATTTATTTTCTTCCCGAACTACTTTTTTAGAAACATTTTTTTCTTCAACTTGAGAGTCAGGCGTAGAGAAGGGCTTTGCTTTTTTGGAAGTACGTTTCTTAGCCAACTTATCAGATTTAGTGGATTCTTTTTTAGTTTTTGGAGAAGCTTTTTTTAATAATTTTTTCGATAGTTTTTTTTCCACTGAAACAACGGAATCGGGAGTTTTTGTTGGGGGGAGAATTTCCGCTTTTGTTTTTTCGATAGGTTCTGCAGAGATTTCTTTTTTTCGAGATTTTAATTTTACAGGAGACGCAGATTTTTCAGGTTTCGCACCTGTTTTTTTAGAGGGAGGATCGTTCTTTTCAAGTTTCGCACCTGTTTTTTCAGAAGGAGAATCGTTCTTTTCAGGTTTTTTCTTTTTTGATTTGGATTTCACTTTTTTTGAACGATCGTCTTTGGTTTGTTTAGTTCCTTCGCTGGCTATAGAAGGAGAAACCGAGGAGGATTCAGTACTTGCTTTATGTCCAGAAGAAGAGGCTCTAGGATCTTGGTCTAATTTTACAGGAATTTGAGATTTTACAGGAATTTGAGATTTTACAGGAATTTGAGGTTTTACAGGAATTTGAGGTTTTACAGGAATTTGAGATTTCACAGGAATTTGAGATTTCACAGGAATTTGAGATTTCACAGAAATTTGAGGAAGAGCTAACGGCGTAGGGGAAAGAGTTTCGTTCTTTTTCAAGGAATCGAGACCCGCTTTTTTTTCTTTTTCAACTTTTTTAATCTGTTTTAGATCTACGGAGGGACAAAGACTTTGTAAAACACATTCACTGCAAAGCGAATTTTTTTGACAAACCGTATCCCCTAAAACATAAAATAGCCGAAAGAGACGTTGTCGTTCTTCTTCAGAAACGTTCTTAACTAATTGTAGAAAATATTCTTCCGCTTTTTCCAAATCGCAGGCTTTCAGACGGCTAAAAACTCGAATTACGTCTGCCTGAATTGGGTTTTCGTAAAAGAAGTGATGGTAATAGAGATTCGCAAAATGTAAGGGTGCAGTATCCGTAAATTTCTTAAAGAAAAATTTTTCTGTTTCGTAGTGAGGGGGAGTCGTAAACGTTAAATCGAGTTTTCGATGATGGGTACAGAGAGTTACCAAAAAACGTTTGAGTTGATAACTCTTGATTTCGGCTCCTTTTAAGAACGGGTTCATTTCTTGATAAATTTCTTTTTCGGAAGTGACCCGAACTTCGTTCCAGTCTACAAAAACTTTTTGGAGATGTTCAAAACAGCTTAAAGCCTTGGCTTCCGTGTTGTCTCCTTCCATCAGAATACCCAAGATCATTTGCTTGAAGTAATCCTGTTTGGATGTTTTTGAAAGTTTTCCATAGAGAGATTCCAGTTTCTCAAAAAAAGAAGCAAAATCTTTTATCAATTTTTCCATTTCCCCGCCTAAATTGGGCTAATTTTTTCTCTGAACAGCAAAAAAAGACATAAAAAAAGCGGGATTTCCCCGCAAATAAGACAAACGAGGAACATCGTTTTTTTATTTTTTCTTTTTATGAACTCCATGTTTGTGGAGAATGTCCCAAACCATATCAGAAGGCTGCGCGCCAACCGATAGCCAATATTCAATACGTTCTTTTTCCACTTTATATTTTTTGGTTTCATCGGCTTCTAGTGGATTATAAGAACCGACAAATTCGATACATTTTCCATCTCGTTTCATTCGAGCATCAAAAACACCAATACGATAATAAGGAAGATTGACTCGTCCACGACGAGATAATCGGATTTTAACCATATATAACTCCTAAAAAAAAGTGATATTATTTTTTCTTTTTCTTCTTCTTCTGAGCATCGACTTTGCGATACGCGGCAAGTTTGTCTTCCGTGACTTTTTTGCCTGAAGTAAATCCCTTGGATTCCATTAATTTTCCTAATCCGGAAGGCATTCCCGGAATATTTTTTCCAGAAAACATATTTTGCATCATTTTTCGCATTTCTTTGAATTCCCGTAACAGATCGTTTACCGCGGTCACTTCAACGGAACTTCCTTTAGCAATGCGTTGCTTTCGATTTCCGTTGAGGAGGTCTGGAGAAACCCGTTCTTGTGGAGTCATTGAATTAATAATAGTTTTGACTTTCTTTAGATGTTGTTCTCCTTCCGCCATAGTTTCTTCATCGAGTCCGAGGTTTCCGAACCCAGGAATCAGTTTCATGATGTTACGCATAGGTCCCAATCGTTCCATTTGCTTCAATTGTTGCATAAAATCCATCAAAGTAAATTCATTTTGAACAATTTTCCGCAAAGCATCTTCTTGTTGTTTTTCGTCAAAATGCTCTTTCGCTTTTTCGACAAGGGTTACGATATCGCCCATTCCTAAAATACGTCCAGCCATACGATCAGGATAAAATTCATCCAAATCTTCAATTTTTTCGCCAATCCCGACAAATTTAATCGGTTTTTTTGTGACCGCTTTGACAGACAATGCGGCTCCACCTCGTGCGTCTCCATCTAATTTAGTTAGAATAATTCCATCGAGTTCCAACTGTTCGTTAAAGGCAGTTGCCGAGTTGACAGCATCTTGACCCGTCATCGAATCGCAAACCAGATAAATTTGATGAGGCTTTACAACGGAAGCGATTTTTTTAAGTTCATCCATCAGTACTTGATCGATATGGAGTCGTCCAGCAGTATCTAAAATAACGACATCTAGATTCTGTTTTCGAGCCTGGTCTAGCGCGTTTTTACAAATGCTGATGGGGTCTTTTTTGTCTTCGGAGTAGACTGGGATGCCAATTTGGGCACCAAGCACTTTTAATTGTTCAATCGCCGCTGGACGCTGAACGTCCGCCGCAACTAATAAAGGATGCTTTCCATAGCGTTTCCGAATCAAAAACGCTAATTTTCCGCAAGTCGTTGTTTTTCCACTTCCTTGTAATCCTGCCAGCATTAAAACGGTTAATCCTGAGCTCTCAAATGGAATTTTAGAATTCACCGGTCCCATTAAAGCTTCTAGTTCGTCTTGGACAATTTTGACCAACATATGAGCCGGTTTGACATTTTTAATGATCTCTTCCCCAAGAGCGCGTTCTTTCAGTTTCTGGATAAAATCTTTGACCACTTTTAAATGGACATCTGCTTCCAGAAGTGCAACTCGAATTTCTCTCATCCCTTCATCAATATGGGCTTCTGTTAAAGTACCGCGAGTACCCATCTTATTGAAAATGGAGGTAAATTTATTGGTTAATGCATCGAGCATAATAAACAAAATCCTCTTGAAAGAAGAGCCAATTTTTTAGCGGAAAATCAGGGGGAATTTTCTTTAATATCTTTTTGATGATATGAAAAAACAATATATTTAAACGGAGCAAGAGCAAATGTCAAGAGTGAGAATCGTTTTTTGTGTACGACGATCCCGCAATCTTTAAAATTTTGGAAAAAAATATACAATAACAACCTTCGCTTATTTTGATTCTAGTGCTCATTTGTGAGGGTATTACCTTTGAAAGTGACCGAGATTCTCTCTAAAGCTACAGATACCTTGTTTTCTTTTGAATTGCTTCCTCCTCGTAAAGGGGAATCGGTTCAAACCATTTTTAATATTATTGATGATTTGCTGGAATTTAACCCCGCCTTTATCGATGTCACTTACCATCAAGAAGAATTTACGTATGACGAGGCCCCAGATGGAACCATTTCAAAAAAAATTCGCCGAAAACGACCCGGAACGGTTGGAATTGTTGGGGCCATCAAATACAAATATTCTATCGATGTCGTTCCTCATCTGATTTGTGGAGGTTTTACGCGCGATGAAAGTGAAAACGCCTTGATCGATCTCGATTTTTTGGGAATCGAAAACGTGTTGCTCCTTCGTGGAGATCCTCCGATTGGACTGGATCGCTTTATTCCGGAAAAAAATGGGAACAGCTACGCGAGTGAACTTCTTCAGCAAGTAAAACAACTGAATGCTGGGGTTTATTTGGAGCCGGATTTAAAAGATGCGGTACCCACTAAATTTTGTGTGGGAGTAGCCGGATATCCAGAGAAGCATTATGAAGCTCCGAATCTAGATCGCGATTTAAATTTTCTCAAGAAAAAAGTGGATTTGGGCGCGGACTATATTGTGACTCAAATGTTTTTTGACAATCAATATTTTTTTGATTTTGAACGACGATGCCGAGAAAAAGGAATCCAGGTTCCCATTATTCCCGGATTAAAACCACTTACCGCAAAGTCTCAAATTTCAGTACTTCCACGCACCTTCCATATTAATATTCCCGCAGGATTAGTCGACGAAGTCGAAAAAGCAAAAAACTCCGATGCGGTCAAAGAAATCGGTATTGAATGGTGCGTTCAACAAAGTAAAGAATTGATGAAGAAAGGTGTTCCTTGTCTTCATTATTACATTATGAGTCAATCTGGCCCAACACGCGAAATTGCTCGTCGTGTCTTTTAAGTCAGGAATGGGTGAGTCTTATGAATGAAAAAATGATCGATAAATCCAAACTCTCTGAAATTACTCAAATGCTGAATCATGGCCGGATGGTTCGTAGTTTTATGCTTCCTAAATTTATTGATCTTCCTGAATCGGATTGGCTCGTGATTCCGCCGGGGTATAAAAATAATATTCTCTGGAATATCGGTCATATCTCAACTCTTGCGGATCGCGTCATTTTCGGCTACTCTGAATTACCCACTTTCTTTTCCCGTAAAGAAATGAAATCCTTTATGAAGGACACTTCTCCTGCAATCTGGACCGAAACTCTGCCAATCGCCAAAATTAAAGAGTTTTTTCTGACTTACCCTAATGCCATTGAAACGGCGGAACGGGAAGGCAAATTCGTCAAATTTCTCGCGTTTCCACTCGGGGATCATCTTTATATTGATAGTACCCTCGATGCAGTCCGTTTTGCCGTTTGTCATGAAGGATGTCATCTGGGAATCATTTCCGGAATTGTCAAACACATTCATCAAATGTCCTGAAGGGAAAGCGGATGGATCCTGAAAATCCCGAAAACCCTGTACCGGAAACACTTGCGGACCCTGAACTCGAAAAACAGGTCGCTCAAGACTATTCGCTCAGACGCGTTGGCCTCAAATTGTTGCACGATCAGAAAATGGAAGTCGACGAACTCAACGCTCTTATTCAAGAACTCCCCACGGGTCAGTGCAACATTCGTGGCTTATTGCAACACTTGCTCAAAAAGAGAAAAATTAAAATTGAAGATTTTTTTGAATTGGAACAGGGAAACTGGACCGAAGTTCAAGAAATGGAAAGCCTCTATCGCTTCCGTATCCAGAAGGGAAAACCTCAGTTTTACTTAGAGCAACACGAAGTCAAAACCTTTGGAAAATACCAAATTGTACAAGAAATTGCTCGTGGGGGAGTCGGTATTGTCTATAAAGTTCATCACTCTCTCCTTAATCAAATCTTTGCCCTTAAAGTGCTGATTGCCGGAGAAGATGCTTCTGAGCGTTCCTTAAAGCGTTTTCACCGTGAAATTCAATCCGTCGCAAAACTGAGACATCCCGGAATTATTCAGATTAATGACTCTGGTCAGGAAGGTGGAAAACATTATTTTGTGATGGAGTATATTGAAGGAAAAACGCTCACTGACACGATTTCCGACGGACTCTCGATTCGCGAGGGAATTCTCTTGATGAAGAAATGTCTCGAAGCCCTCCATTACGCACATGAACAAGGGATTATCCACCGCGATCTCAAACCCGATAATATCTTTGTGACCCAAGAAGGTATTCCCAAAATCGGAGACTTCGGGCTCGCCAAAGATCTTTCCCATGAAGAACAAACACAAACTTTGACTCATAAAGGCTCTATTATAGGTACACCCGCCTATATGTCTCCAGAGCAAGCCAACGGGGACACCGAAAAACTAGATGCCCTTTCAGATGTTTATTCCATGGGAGCTTGCCTCTATCAAGTTCTCACCCAAAAACGCCCTTTTGAATCTCCGAATCTTCAAGTACTGCTTTACAAAATCCAAAACGTAGACCCGGTACCTCCTTCACGTTTTAATCCCGCGATTCATCGCGATTTAGAGACCATCGTTTTAAAATCTCTAGAAAAAAATCGTCTCAAACGCTATCAGACCGCAAAGGCTTTGGCAGACGATCTCGGACGATTTCTAGAGGGATATCCGATTGAGGCCCGTCCTGCAAGTAAAACAGAACAAGTCGTAAAATGGGGAAAACGTAACCGACAAAAGACGCTTCTCATTTTGTCGCTAACGTTGATTTGTACGTTTTTTCCGATCTATTTCTCTTGGTTACGCTATCGAGATCAACAAAGACAGGAACAGCAAACCGAAACACTTCGGAAAAACCAATTTTTGCTCGCGATCAAGAAAGCAAAAGAGGAAGAAAACTCCTCTCAAATTGACTCGAAACTAAGTGCTACCTATTCGGGATCGGTGGCACTTGGAAAGAAAATTCAACATTTCATTAGCGCTCTGAATGCGCTCAATCTCGCCTTGAGAGTGTATCCGCAAGACACTTCCACGGAACAAGAGAAAAAAAGAATCGGCGAAATTTTGATTCGTCTTTGTTGCGAAACCCAAGATTATCAGTTGGCTCAATATGTTGCGAACGAATTACAAAACCTCTCGGTATTATCTGAACAAGAAAAATCTGAATTACAAAATTATGTTCAAATACAACAAACCAGAATTTTAAAACAGCACCAAGATACTTTAAATTACTGGATTCGCGAACTAAAAAAACCGATCCAAAAACCGGGAAACCGAGAGCGTGCCTTACGCGAAATTTCTAAAATGCCGGAAGAGGAAATTTTTCAACAACTCCTCAAACTCGTTGAACAAGGAACCCAGTATTTTCTTCAAAGTCCTTTACGCAACAGTCGTGAAGAAGAGTTTTATCACACGTTCGTGACCGCACTCGGATGGTTAGAAAACCCAAACGCGGGCCCTGTGCTTATCAGTTCTCTCCAGAAAATGGCAGAAAAAATGTCCTATTTTTCTTTGGAGAAACAACCCATTGCCTATACGCAATATATGGTCACGCTTGCCAAAGCGATCCGAGATACCAAACTTCACGAATTTTCAGAAGATCTGTATAAATTGACCCAGAAAATGGGACCCGATAGCCTCTTCTCGCAACGAACCTTGAGTGTATATCGAGAACTCTCCAGTATGGCGCACTTTTCTTCTGAATCCCTTCAAAAAGCCGAAGATTATAATGATCGGGGCGCCGCTAGATTTGATCGGGAAGACTTTGACGGAGCCATTGCCGATTTCAATGAGGCTATCCAGAAAAACCCTCAAAATGGAGAATATTACAATAATCGTGGCGCTGTGTATCATGCAAAGGGAGAACACCAAAAAGCGATTGAAGATTTTAATCAAACCCTTTTGCTTAACCCCAAAGATGATGAAGCGTATAACAACCGAGGTGGGGCTAAATATGCATTGAATGATTTTGATGGAGCCATCGAAGATTATACGAAGTCCATCGAATTCGATCCGGAAAATGTACGCTCTTATGATAACCGAGCCAATGCAAAGCAAGGAAAAGGAGATTTACTCGGCGCTTTAGAAGACCACAATTTGGCACTTCAAAAGAATCCGCATTATCTTTTAGGCTATCTCAATCGTGCACGCGTGTACCAAAAGCTAAACCGCCTTCCTGAAGCCTTAAAAGATCTCAATCGCGTCATCGAATTTGATCCTCAAAATTATTTGGCGTATGTGGATCGGGGAGAAGTTAAAGAGAAAATGCAGGATGTCGATGGAGGCATCGATGATTTTACAGAAGCCCTTCGCCTCAATCCCGAAGAAATTTCTGCCTATTTACAACGCGGAAACGCGAAAATGTCCAAAACGGATTTTGCGAGTGCCATTCAAGATTTTACTCTGGTGTTACAGATAGATTCGAATAATGCGCGTGCCTATTTTGGTCGAGGATTATCGAGGCTTTCCACCAATGACTCTAAAAACGCTTTACAGGATTTGAAAAAACTCTTTCAGTTGACAAAAGAGACGCAGGACGAGGATCTAAAAGAAGTGAAACAAAATCTGATCCAGATGTTTCCAGAACTCGCCAAAGAATAAGTTCACTCATCGGTAAGATATTTAGATAGAGCCTGAAAGAAAACCCATTTTTTTTTAATAGAACTAATATAAAAAATAAGAACTAGAATTTTATCTTTTCAAGAAAATTACAAACTGAAGTACTTTTTTAGTAAAAAGTCTATTCTGTTTTTTTTGACCATCTGAAATTTTTAACCTGTTATCACTATTTTGAAAGTTGGGAAGATTTATTTCTCTTTATGCTCCACAACTATGACTTAGAAGATCCAGATTCGAGTTAGCTTCTTACCCTTATTTCAGGCCAAACTGAGAATTGCTGATGAGCCTCGCTTAAAAGAAATTTTTGTCGTTGCGATGAGGCACAAGCCGAAGAAGCAATCTCCTGAAAGCAATGCAGTTACGGAGATGCGTAACGACCGTTTCACTGCGTTTGCAATGACAATAGAAATAAAGAGTTACGGTTTTTTTATATAAATATCAAGGGTCTGGTGAAGTTGACCATACCCGCCAATACTTTGCACCCGTTCGTAATGGTTTTGAATTTTCGTTAACAACTGAATTCTCCAGAATTCGGGCATTTCTTGCAAAGACGGATTCTCACGAGCAAAAAAATCGGATGTATATAAAATAATATCCGGTTCCTTTTGTTCGATCCAGTACTCTATTTTCTGCCGATTCACTACTCCAAAACGGTTCATTTCAGCAGAACTCAAGTCAGGATAAAACGAAAACGGCCCCATTTCCATTCCAAAAAAAGTTTCAAAAGGTCGTCTTAAAACAGGCAGTGGATCCATCGTCAATACCTTTGTTCCCAAAGCATGCTGTTTTTGAGTCGTTTCTAAACACTTTTCAACATAACGAATCATATCCACAGGGGCCCATCGTTCTTCGCGGATGCCATAACAGGTTCTCCAGCCTCGTTCAAATCCGCAGAACGCTAAATATCCTATCAGTAAAAGAATCCAGATCGATTGGCGCCAGGGTTTCTTTTTTAAGAGTCTTCCGCCCCAAATTCCTACGAAATAACTCGCTATTGGATATAACACGGTTTGATATTCAGGTTGTCCTGTGTTGACCCCAAAATGAAATAACGCAACACCGCCAGTGATCCATAATACAAAACGTTCTTGAGGAAATGAAACGGATTTTTGAATCCAGAATAGTCGTCCAAAGGCTAAAATAAGAGCTATCCAACAGAAGGAATAGAAATTTTCGTACGTATATTTTAAAAGTAGCGTTTTTCGATATCCCCAAGGTTCCACAGGAGTAAAGCCCAAATGAAATTGAATCAGATGAAAATAAATGGAAGCAAACGGTGCGGGATAAAACCAATAAATACTCAAGCTCATCAAAAAGCTGAATCCCAAAACAAGATATTTTTTTTTGATCGTCGCGTGATAAAAAAAATAACCCAGAAAACAGAAAAAAAAGGGGAACAAAGAAATGCGCGTCCAGGAAGCCATCCAAGAAAATCCGAGCACTGAAAAAACGCGTACGGTTGCAGAAAAATAGGGATTCGGAGCCTTCAAAAATAGAAAAACAGCGAGCGTTAAAAAAAAAGTGGCGAGACTATAGGTTTTTACAAGGACAGAAAAATAAGCGTAATCGATGTTCCAGCACAACAGAAAACTGGTAATCAGAAGAGCATAGCGCCCTCCTTGATGAAAAGAAAAACAGAGCGCGAGCGCAACGGTACTCAGTGAAATTGCAAACGTGAGAATCCGTCCAGTTAAAAAAGAATATTGAAATTTTTCTAATAAGAGACCATACACTTTCGGAAGGATCGGTCCCTGCGTAAAGGCGGTTTCCTGATATAAAATTCGTCCTTCTTGTGTTCGTTTGGCCGCAGTTAATAAATAACCTTCATCCAAATTGATACGTCCTTGAAAAACCAGAAATCCGCTAAGAACGAGAAAATTCACTAAGAAAAAGACTTTTAGAAAATAGTCTCCAATTCGAATCCAACTTTTTTCGCGTGAATTTGAGCAAATCCGAAATTGTTCTAATAACCAGAAGCCATAAAAAGGAAGATATTCTAAAAATTTGATTCCGGGCGATTCATACCATATTCCAGTTTGATGAAAGGAAAAAATGTGGAGATAGCTTAATGCAACAGTTGCCGAAAGAAGCAACCAAGAGTTTCTTCGGTAAAAGCAGGCAAAGGGAAGAATCCATCCCAAATACCAGGGATGCAGTTGAGTCGTAAACATCATGAGGCCCGAGAGCAAAATATAGACACCGGAAAGAACCGAAACATTTTCTTTCCAGCAGGCAACCATTAAGGAAAGCATCAGAACTGCAAAAATAAATTTTGTCCCTGTCATGGCGTCCGAATATTCCGTGAATAGAGGCTCAACCCAAAGAAAAGCGCAATCAAACAAACTATCATTAAATCGAAGTTCAGAAGTATAATAAAGAAGGCCACGGAATAGGCTTAATTGTTCATCCAGAAAAGGATAACAGGCCAGAACCACAAATCCAAAAAAGACCACAATAAGGCTTGGTTTTCGATGTAGCTTTAGAAAAAAGAGTGCGAATATCCCCAGAATTTTACTTGAAAAAGAAGCACTGAGAAAAAAAATTCCCTTCCAGTGTTTTTGATCGATAAAATAGTTAAGCGCCACTAATAAAAAGAAAATAGCGACAATATCGTTATGTCCATTTCCTGAAAATTCCAAAATAGGTAACGGGTTCCAAGCATAGATTAAAATTCGCTCCTGCGGGAGTCCATGTTTCTTTAATAGTTGATAGAGTAAAAAAATTACCCCCAAATCAAAAAGAAGAAAGACCAGTTTCATTCCTAAAATACTTGGAGAAATAGAAACGATCAGACGAAAAAGAATTTGCATCATCGGCGGATAAATCGTCGAAATATCAGGATGGCTGATCTGAGAATGATAGGGATATTTTTTCGCTAGAGAACTCAGTTCTGTTGCATTCGGAGGAAATTGATAGGGGTTAAAACCCGCTTGAAAAACAAGTCCGTCCCAGAGATAGCGATCAATGTCATTCGAGAGTGATGGGGGCGCCACAAGCAGACAGAGTCTAAAAAAGAGGGCGAAAATTCCAATGAGACTCAAGAGTTGTTTTTGAGACAAGTTCGTTTTAGAGACTCTCGTACAAGCAATTCCGTAGGGAATAAAGAGCATTCCGTAAATGGGAAGGAATGCAGTCGAAAAATATTCTGAGGACAAAACAAAACTTAACGCAACAAATATCGAGCTTAATAAACAACCCAATAAAATAAAAAGTTTCATGTTAACGTTTCTGAAAAAGAAAGAATCGTTCATCGGAGAAAACGCAACGATATTTTTTTTGAAATTCAATAGTGCTTAATTGTTGTATAAATTGTGGATAACTAGTTCCATCGTAGTGATCTTCACTCATCGGGTGAATGAGGTAAAAATCACAATCGACTGTCCCTAAAGCATACGCTTTGGGGTATTCTCCGAACCAACCGCCCACATTATTCTGAATTCCGATTGAGGCTTCAAGTGGCACACTCGCTTTAAGAGTAAGTAACACTTTCCAATCTTCTGAAATTTCGTATTCTTCTGTACTCAAAGAAAATGAAAACCAACGAAGATGATGCTTTAGACGATAACGGACCTGTGGAAGATCCTTGAAATACGATTCGGAAAAAGGAATCGTAAAAAAAATGTTGCATAAAATCCCTATCGATAAACTGGCCCATAGACGCTTATTGTTTTTTAGTGGCGTTAGTTTTTTACTCTGTTGCGTTTCTAGACCCATTAGCGAAGCAATCATCAAAAAAGGAAGAACAAATCCGCTATAGTGCCATCGTAATAAAGCCTGATCCGGCAGACTCGATAAAAGATGGATCAATAAAGGAACCCCTACAATGACGAGATGAATCGACAAGCAAGGCAGTAGCGCCAATGGAAAGACAAGCATCAGAATCGTTTGTAATTTTTGGAAACTCCAGAGTCTTTCTATCCCTAACGAAGGATGCAAAATTAAATTTTGAATAATTTCTATCGGAGTCGCGCCAAGACCCGAATAACGCTCAATGAGTGCTATTCCTCCAAAATAGGGCATAATGATTAGAAAAACAAGCAGAAACCAAACCAACGAAAGTCCTATAAAAATCCAAGGAGCCGACGATTTTAGTTGCGCCCTCCACCACCAGAGGCAGAAAAAAAATAAAGAAAGGCTCAGCGTTTCTTGAATTCCTAGCGTCAGAATAAAGCAAAAAAAAGCTTTGACTCCACATCGCTTCTCCGCAAAGAACAAAAAAGAAAAAAAGAAAAAAGGAAATAGAGTAATTTCATGAAAATCAAATAATAAAATATTGGAGTGCAGGGGATGAAGCAAATAAAGAAAACTCAAGATCCAGGGCCAAGAAGAATCCGGTAGCCGTTTTTTCGCAAGAAAATATAAAGGAAAGACGGCAAGTCCCTGAAAAAGAACCTGCAACAATAACAAAGTTTCCGGAAAAGGAAACAGTCGATAAAACGGATGTAAAAGTACTAAGGTAGGCGAGACATGAATCGAAAAATGGGAAGTTCCAAAAGTAACAAATGGCGCTGGATCTCCAACAAACAGGGATTCCTGAATGGCGGTAAAGGCTCCGATATCAATTCGACTACAACGTAATTGATAAAAACGAACCCAACTGAGGGTTCCGTAACTACCCATAAAAAATGATAATAAAATCCCGAAAATCCAGCGAAATACGCGTGAAGAAAGCGTCACTGTTTCTGGAATAAAACGATGAATGAGCAGACCGATTACAGAACAACAAAAAAGAACCATCCAGAAGTTGAAATTTGCCATACGTCCCATTATTTTTTTTCAGAAGAGTCTTCACGACGATAAGGCTCAAGGCGCGAATCGATCTTCAAAGCAAAAAAACACTGAACAATAATCTCTTGTTCATGAGGTTGTAAAGACGGATATTGACGCAACATTGCTTCAATCATTGCGGCGTTCGGTGGATTCAGTTGTGTGATCGCTTCCAGCGTTTGATGACGAAGATCCCCTTGTTCCGATTCCAGATATTGAATGAGAATTGAAGTGGCTTCATTTTGTTTGTCTAGGCAGGTTTCATAAAGTGCATAATACCCCCAAATTCGGTGAAGCGTTTTTGCGCTGCCGAGAATTTTTTCAAGCACAGGTCCCCATTTTTCTGGGGCGGGTTTGATGCGGGCAAGTGATTTCAAAAGAGAAATCAACATCTCTCCTTTAGCCACAGAGGCAAAACGCATGAGGGTGTCTGACGCGGGCAAAGCCTCGGGCCCAAGCTCTCCAAAAGAAATAACCGCTTCTTGAACAATATTCATTTGAACATCTTGTAGCGCTTTTAATAACCCGCGAATTTGAAGCGAAGAGGCCGGTTTAATACGACCCAATGCTCTCACCACACTCATTCGAACTCGAATATTAATATCGTTTAGTAGGGTCACTAAATAGGGAACCGATTCCTGAATTTGCAGTTCCGCCATCACTTCCGGTAATAAAAGGCGAATGAGTTCATACGGATCTTGAAACAGGGGGACAAGTTTTTTAAACTGCTCCGGATTCAAAGCGTGTATTTTTTGAATCGCTTTTAGAGTTTGATACCGGATTAAATAGTTTTCCTCTTCAAGATGTGTCAATACGTCTTCTAGTGCCTGAATGTCGGCAATGTTTCCAATCGCTTCGAGAAATTTGGATTTAAGATATTTATTTTCACAACCGGCGAGCGCCTTTAATAACAAACCTAAATGCGGTTGAGCCTCCTTGGAAATTTTCGAGAGCGCTTCGCCCAGAATAAGATGCACCTCTTCATCCTCTAACGAAGCACACTCTACAAGACCCTTGAGAACATCAAGCCCATTTGGATTGATTTCTCCGACACACCCGATCGCTTCTTTTTGGATCTCTCTCGAAGACGACTGGAGAAACGGGAGCATCAGAGGAAGCAATTCCTCCGCACGTTTTTGAAACTGTCCTATCGCATGGATAGTGGCAATCTGAACTTTTTCAGAAGAATCTTGAAGTCCCTGTTTTAACAAAGGAAACACTTTTTCAGGGTTTTCACCTAATTCTCCAATGATACGACAAGCCAGAATTTTTTTCTGAGCTGATTTAGTTTGAAAAAGGGTTGGAAATAATTCAAGGACATCGGATCCCAGTTTTACGAGCGTATCGGCGGCGGCCAATCGAACCCATTCGTCCTCGTGATTCAGGAGAATGATTAACTGTGGAGCCACAGAAGAAGCGCTTTTTCCTCGCGCTTCGATTTCCGTCAGAGCATCCAGAATTTCGTCGTTATCGGTGCTGGAAACATGCTTGATTAATTCCTCTAAAGATAATGTTTTAAAATCTTCCTGTGCTGAAAGCAGAGAAATTTTAGCGATCAAGGCGAAAGCGAAAAAAAGCATCCAGATTTTCATACAAAGTCTCCTCTACGTTTTTTTGCCTACTTCTGAATGGAGCCAATGAAGGTAGGCGGGCGATCCATCTTGAATGGCTAAGGAAATAATCTCTGGAACGTCATAGGGGTGCCATTCCTTTAAACATTCCTTTAGCTCCGAGAGCGCGTCAACGGTAGTTTTCACAATAAGCAAACTTTCGATATCTTTCTGAATTTGTCCGTCCCACCAATACCGACTAATGACTTGAGGCACCTGATTAATACAAGCCGCCAGTCGGGCTTCAAGAATCTGCTGACTTAATCGTTCTGCATCTTTCTCTGGACAAGTGATATAAACGACAATGGCCATTCGACTAAATCTCCTATTCTTTTTTCTGTTCTTTTTCTTCTTCGTCTTTTCGTCTTTTCGATTTATTAAAAAACGGATTTTTATCCATCCGCTCTTTTGTCTGTTCCCATTGTCGCGTTTCTTCTCGCAAATCGACAGAAGGAATTTTTAATCTTTTCTCATACTGGCTAAGAAATTGTTTTTGAGCCTCACTATCGCCCTGAAGAATAACCGCAAGTTCATTCACAGGAAAAACGTCGATTGGCGTACTTGGAATCACTTGAAAAACCGCTTCTTGTAAAATATATCCATTCGGGCTAAAAACCGTATAAGTCACATAATAGGCCCATTCTTCTTCTGAAGGAAAAATATCCCAAGAGGCTGTACTTTCTGGATATTGGCCACGTACTTGATTGAGTATTTTTTTTGCTTGCTCGCCTAAATTATCGCCCATCGTCGATTGGAATTCTTTTGTGGCTTTTAGAATCGATTTCCGTTCCTGCTGACGATCATAATAACTCAAATAAATAAAAATTCCTGCCAAAAAAAGGACATAAATAAAGCTCCAGCGAAAGAAACGAATACGTCTCTGTTTTCCCCCTAGCTTTGGAATCGTCTGCTTGCTATCATCCTTTAGCACTACCTCACGTTTGCAATGCTGACAAACAATGAGGGACCCTATCGTTTTTTCGGAAAACTCAAAAACGTTTCCACAACTACACTGATTTCGCATGAGCCAGGCTCCCACATTTAAAGAGTTTTGATGCTTCGTTTTTGAACCTTTATTCAACGTAAAAATTACAAGGAATGGTCTCTTCCTATTATTTTTTTGGAGTTGCTTATTATGCCTAGGGACATTTATTTGTTTAATACTTTAACACGAACCCAAGAAAAATTTATCCCTCTGCATACCCCTAAAGTTGGACTCTACACCTGTGGTCCTACTGTATATAATTATGCGCATATTGGCAATTTACGCACTTATTTTTTTGAAGATATTTTAAAACGAACCTTAACCTACGCGGGCTATGAAGTCTTTCATATCATGAATATTACCGATGTTGGCCACCTCGAATCCGATGCGGATACCGGAGAAGATAAAATGGAAAAGGGCGCTAAACGTGAAGGAAGAACCGCATGGGAAGTGGCTGAATTTTACACGATAGCGTTTAAAAACGATCTCAAAAAAATGAATATTCTGGAGCCTCATTTATGGTGCAAAGCGACGGATCATATTCAGGAAATGATCCAAATGATCGAAATTTTAGAAAAAAAAGGCTTTACGTATCGTACGGACGATGGAATTTATTTTGATACCCCTAAATTTTCAGATTACGGGAAAATGGCGCTTTTAGATATCGAACACCAAGAAGCTGGAAAGCGAGTCGATGTCAAAGAAAAAAAACTTCATTCTGATTTTGCACTCTGGAAATTTTCTGGGGATCGACGCCGTCAGATGGAATGGCCCAGCCCTTGGGGAATTGGGTTTCCCGGTTGGCACATTGAATGCTCAGCCATGTCGATCAAATACTTAGGAAACACATTTGATATCCATTGCGGAGGGAAAGATCATATTCCTGTTCACCATACCAATGAAATTGCCCAAAGCGAAGCCTATAGCGATCAAAAACCCTTTGTCCGTTATTGGCTCCATGGTGAGTTTTTAACAGAAAATAAAGCGAAAATGGCCAAAAGCAATAAGTTCTTATCCCTTCAGGTGATCGAAGACCAAGGATTTCAGCCGTTAGACTATCGCTACCTTCTTTTACAAGCTCACTATCGCACAGAATTAGACTTCCATTTGGAAGCCTTAGAAAGCGCTAAAGCCGGAATGCGTAACCTCAAAAACCGCCTCTCAGAGTGGAGTCTTGACGAAGAAACGACTGAAAAAGAAACCGCTCTAGTGAAAAACTACCGCCAAAAATTTCAGGAAGCGCTTTTTGAGGATCTCAATACCCCGGTCGCTATGGCTGTTTTTCACGAAGTTTTTAAAGATAAACAACTTCAAGACGGACAGAAAAAAAAGCTGATTTTTGAATTTGATCAAGTGCTAGGGCTCGATTTAAAGAAAGAGTTTTTCTTCCAAAAAAATATCCCCGAAGCCGTAATGAATTTGGTTCAACAACGAGATGAAGCTCGAAAACAAAAAAAATGGGAACATTCTGACAAGCTTCGCCTTGAAATCCAAACGCTAGGCTACGAAGTCAAAGATTCCCCCGATGGAACCCGAATTTTTTCAAAAGGGTAGCACACAAAACCAAAAGGACAAATTTTATGAATGTTCCAAAATTAGTCATTCATGGAGGCGCCGGAAATGCGGAAATGACCCCAGCGCGTCAACAACAACTCCATGAAGCGATTGTTCTGATTTTGAAAGCTTCTTACCCGATTCTGACGCTTAACGGAGCTTCTGCTGGAGTCCTCCACGCCATTAAAATGCTTGAAGATCATCCCCTCTTTAACGCAGGAACCGGCTCTTGTCTGCAATTAGATGGACAAATTCGAATGACGGCCGCACTCATGAATGGAAAAACCCACCGATTCTCGGGAGTCATTAATATTCAAAATATCCAGAACCCTATTCAAGTGGCGGCCTTATTACAACAGGAAAAAAATACAGTCTTAGCGGGTGATTTGGCAACCCAATATGCCCACAAAAAAGGGGTTCCCTTCTATGATCCCCTAACACCAGAACGAAAAGCGGAATTTGAAACACGCCAGACCAGCAATCCAGTCACCACACAAGAAAATACGTCTCAAAAAGATACGGTAGGTGCGGTGGCGATTGATCAAGAAGGCAATATTGTCGCGGCTTGCTCCACTGGCGGAATCGGAAATGAAATTCCCGGACGTGTGAGTGATTGCGCCACGGTTGCGGGAACTTATGCAAGTTTAAAAGCAGGAGTTTCTTGTACGGGAATTGGAGAAGAAATCGTTGATTACGCGTTAGCGGCCAAGATTGTGACACGTGTTGAGGAAGGAATCGCTTTAAATAAAGCGGTCGAAAAAGCCCTTACGGACGGTCGTCTAGCCAATAATGCCTATGGACTCATTGCGCTGGATAGTCATGGAAATATTCAGGTTGGGAAAACAACCCGCCATTTAGTCTATGGACATTATGATGGAACGAATTTAAAGACGTTTTTCCCTGAATCTCACTAATTCATTAAAGTCCTAATAAAAAAGTAAGGTTTTCTGGCGATATTCCTAACAGTTGAGAAGCGTGTTCGATATTCTGATTACAGAGTTGATAGATCTGGCTGGCATACATTTCTCGAAAAACAGACATCGCATATTTTAAAGGGAGCGGAGACGGCAAGGAAATAGTGATGCTCTTAAGCAGTAAAGGATCTACGGATTCTTGATGTGAATTGGATACTGCTTTTACGGGAAGCGGAATTTCTTGTTTTTTACTGGAGGGTTCCAAAACTGAAGTGAGTTCAATTTGTTTTTGGGGGTCCGCGACGCTTGTCGATTGAACGTTTAATTTAACGATTGGAATGGGCTCTATCTCGCAATTGCTGACTTTGAAAACGTCTTCTTGTGTATTCTCAATTAATTGCTGGCGAAGCGCAAGAAGTTCTTTCTCATTAAAACTAGGTTTCGCAGAAGTATTTTTTTTAGCCTTTTGTTTTTCTGGTTTAGGAGGCAACGAGTGTTGCTTTTCTTGAGAAGCAGTCGTATTTTTCAACGGAGTTGAAGTCCCTTCTTGAGGCGCAATTAAAGGGTTAGAATCCCTAAAGAACTCTTCACTCAAACGATCCGCGATATCATGATGTCTTGTAGCAACTTCTATTTGCTCCATCCGTTGATACACTTTTGCGATACAACGATGAACGAGCGGATAATTATGATACTGCTCCACTAGTTCTAAAGCGAGTTTTAAAGCTTCTCCGGAACGCTCTGATAAGGATAGTACCGTAATTTGGCGAACTTGGGTCGTGATAAATTGTTCGGGTGAAACGGGTTCTTGAAATTCACTCATCAATTCTCACGCGCCGAAACCCCTTGATTTATCAATGGGGAAGAGGCGCGTCCTCTTTAAACTTACGATAGAGAAAAAAAGAAACAAGAGAATCCTTTAAATTCTTTTAACGATAAGCGTAACCATCGACCGCCTGTAATTTGCGACAATACTTCCAACTGATCCCTTCAATCGTAGCCCCCTTCGTCTTGATGTTGAATGAGCCACTTTCCCGAATCGCCACACGTCCAAAATAGCTCCCTTTCTTTTTTCCAGAAGGAACAACCGCTTTTACTATATCTCCGGTCTGGAATCCGTGAACGCTTTTAAGCTTCTTTGCCTTTGTTCTTGGGAAACCGTAACGATTCATCAGGCACATTTGACGAGAGCCTCTGCCCATAGCGGTGATTTCTAATGCGGTTAGTTTGTTTTGAATACTCACCTTTTCTCCAGTTTTTCCGACACAAGCCGCGTCTATCCAATGGTCTTTTTTATAGCCTTGCGCGCACCGATTGAACTTCGTTCTTCCCCCACTCCAAAAGCTCACAGGCAGACCTAACGCTTTTAGTACTTCCCCCACTTTATAGCGTGTCGCGTTTACTGCACAAGCATCCTTGAGTGGCGTTTTGGCTTGTTTTTGTACTTCACTATACCCAAACTCTTCAGCCGTTTGTGTTCCCTTTTTTGAATTGCACTTCTCACAAGCCAGCGTTAAATTTGAGACACGATTCGTTCCACCTCTCGATTTTGGAACCATGTGCTCGATTTGTAAGGGAATCTCTTTTTTCTTGCAATAAACACAAGTACGCTTGAATTTTTCAAGGAGATATTCCCGAATTTCGTAGCCTTCCAGCGTCCCTTGCTGATACTCCACTCCCGTGATTTCAGGATTAAGCATTTTTTGGAAATCAAATCGTACCGTCTCTATCGCCATTGAAGAGATCGGGAGAAAACCCAATAAGCGTTTGGCCCAAGTCGCCAGGTTGAACACTCGACTCATCAACGAGGGGGAAAGCCAACCCTCGGGTCGAGTTCGATTCAAAAATCGTGGTGGTCGATAGCGCGTATGACGACTTCTCCTCCCACGTCGAACCCCACGACGGCTCTCCAAACTGTGGCGAATCGTATGACCCCGA
>CAZHAR010000033.1:0-55384 GCA_964530615.1 uncultured Planctomycetota bacterium
GCGTATTGTTGAAATTTCTTTAAAAGTTCTTGCGCGGATTCATATTCTTTTCGTCGATACTTGAGAATGGCTTCTTCAAATAATAAATTCAAAAAATCTTCATGAACTTGGGAATCATAGCGAATCTGTAAACCTTCTTCCCAGAAGAGAAGTGCTTTTTTATTTTCTTTAAGCTGTTGATAAATTTTTCCAATATTATAATAAGCTTTTGCGGAATTTGGATTCATTTGAATACAACGATTAAAATCCTCTAGAGCTTCTTCTAGTTTTCCTATTTCAAGTTTTACAGATCCTCGACCGTTATAGGCATTTGCATAATTCGGATCAAGGGAAATTGCCTGATTAAAGTCTTCTAGTGCACTCTCCCATTCTTGAAGTTTCATCTTTTCAATGCCTCTATTATTATAACTTTGTGCTACTTGAGGATTGAGGCGAATCGTATTGTTGAAATCGCTTATGGCCAATTCTGATTTTCCTATATTTGCGTAGGCAATGCCTCTTTCGTTATAGGCTGTAGCATGGTTTGGATCCAAAAAAATGGCTTGATCGAAATCTTCGAGTGCAGAGGGCCAGTCTCTTTTTTTCGATTTCACTATTCCTCGATGGTAGTAAACTTCTGAAGAAGCGGGATTGAGAAAAATCACCTTATTAAAATCTTCAATGGCAGAATCCCACTCTCCTTTATCATTTTTTAGGATTCCTCTCTCATGATAGGATTGGATGTGATTTGGATTTAATTGAATGGTCTTATTAAAGTCTTCTAGAGCTTTATTGAGTTCACCTTTTTTATAGTTTACGGATCCTCGCTTGTAGTAAGCCTCTGCATAATTGAGATCGAGAAGAATGATCTTATTGAAATCTTCGAGTGCACTGTCAAAATCTCCTTTATCGATTTTTGCAGATCCTCTGCGTAGATAGGCATTAAGATTATTTGGATTGAAGGAAATTGCACGACTAAAGTCTTCAATGGCACTATCCCATTCTTTTTTTTTGCAGTTTATAATTCCTCGATTGAAATAAGCATTCCCAGGATTTGGATTATTAGAAATAATGTAATTAAAATCTTTGAGAGCACTGTCTAAATCGCCCTTATCACTGTTGGCGACTCCTCGATTCATGAATGCCTCAGAAAACCTTGGATTAAGTTGAATGGCTCTGCTAAAATCTTCAATAGCACTATCCCATTCTTTTAGATTCGTTTTTGCAATCCCTCGACTATTATAAGTTCTGTAATAATTTGGATCGAGTTGAATAACTTTATTAAAATCTTCGATCGCCGAGTTCCACTCTCTTAACTGACATTTTACAATTCCTCTACTCCGATACGCTTCTGAGTTGAAAGGGTTTTTTCGGATACTTTCTTCCAAATACTGAATCGTTCCCAAATTTAATTTTTGGGAGGCGTGTTGCGTTTTGCTCCAAAATAATCTAGATTCATCCATTTTCCAGCGAATTTCATCCAGTTGAGGACCAAAAGTAAATTCGCCAAGGTTTCCTATCGCTTGAGCGAGAGCAATCGCATATTGTTCCTCTTCCGTTTGTTTGCCAGTAGAAAGATTTCTTAAGTGATCGCAGAGGGTTTCTAATTCTAACCAAATGTCTGCAGAAGCTTCTTTGTTGCCTATTCTTCCAACGACTTCAGCGACAAACGGATAGAACGCATTCAGGTCAGTATTATGCTTTTCTCCTTTCAAATAATAAATGGTTCCTTCTTTTAATTCCTGAAGTAGTTTTACTAGAATCGGTTTTTCTTGCATTTTACTAATTGCAAAGAGAGCATCGATGCGTTCACCTTCTTGTAATTTTCCTTCTTTGAATTTTTGGATCCAGTTTTTTAAGGAGTGTTGATTCTCTTTTAATAGACTTTCTTGCGCTTCTTGAACCTCAGCTTTCCATCGGCTCTTTTTTTCAGGAGAGAGGATAGAGAGTTCTCCCATTTTTTGAGCGATATAGTGTGCTAATTGGTAATCTTTACTTTCAAAACATAATTGTTTTAACGCGTTTCCAATTTGTAATTTATATTGTTCTAGAGTTTCTGTTCGGTAAATTTCTAACGCTTTATCTATGAAATATAACGCGGAGAGGTAATTTTTTACTCGCTCCCGTTGTTCAAGTTCACTTGCTCCTACAAGAAGCTCTGCTTTTTTTTGAGCCGTATTACTTTCACGGATCGCTTCTTGATATTTTTTTTGCTCGTCTTGCTCTTTTTTCCACTGCGCCTGAAGTTTCACTATAAATGCAACACTTATAACAAAAAGAATCAAAGTGATTTTTTGTTTGTTTCGTAAGATCCATTTTTTACTGAGTTCCCAGATCCCGTATTCTCTTACGGAAACCGGAGCGTTTTGTAGATACTTTTCCAAATCCTTTGCCAAGTCATTGACGCTTTCGTAGCGTTCTTCTGCTTTTTCTTTTGTCGCTTTTTCTACAATAGCAAGAATATCTTTCGGAAGGGTTCGGGGGACTTCGTTTTTCTTGTTCTCTCTATTTTGAGTTGTTTCATAGCTATCGACCATTTCTTGGAATTCTTCAATCGGTGAAACGCACGTAAAACATTCTTTCAAAATCTTGCCTAATGCATAAATATCCGCTTGTATCGTAATTGAACCTCCGCTGGTAGCCTGTTCAGGAGACATATAACCATACGTACCGAGGCCTCCCCGGGTTTGATGAAGCATTTTATTGGAGAAATTTTCTTCTGTTTCAAATTCAGTTTCTTTCAATACTTTTGCAATCCCCCAATCCATAACATAGACTTCTCCATATTCTCCAAGCATGATGTTTTCTGGCTTCAAATCACGGTGGACAATTTCTCTAGAATGCGCATAACCAATAGCATCACAGATTTTTAAAAAAATCGATAGAAACTCTTTTTTCTTCTCTTTTTTTTCTTGATTTCGGGATCCCTGCATTTTTTCTCGTAGAGTGACCCCTTCTATCTTACGCATCGTAAATTGGATTTCACCCGATGCGCTCCGTTGCATTTCGTAGAGGGGTACGATATTCGGATGCTCCAGAACTGCGGTAATACTAGCTTCCCGCTTTAATCTCCAGAGTAAGTGTTTCTGCTTTTTGCTATTTAGAGGAGAGCTAGTGGCTAGTTTTAAACGTTTTAGAGCCACTTCCCGCCCGAGTAGATGATCGCGCACCAGTTGAACCATTCCCATTCCCCCTTCTCCGAGTGTTTTTAGCACTTCATAGCGCTCAAACACGGCTTCGCTCCGAGATGTTTTTAATCGTTCTGATTCTCCAGAATCAAGGGTTTCACTGGATATTTTTATAAAGGGATTTTTTGAGGCGTAGCGGGCAGGCGTTTGAAACGATTCAATTTCTTTTTCGAGGGGAGTTTGTGGGGTCAGAATGTCTTCTATAAGAACCGCTGTCCCCACGAGAACCGTTTCTAAAATTTTCTTTTTCAAATAAGGAGAACTATTTTGAACTATTTTTTCTAATTCGCTCAAAACCTCTTTATCTTTATCAGAGAGCGGAGTAAGTTCTGTTGAAATCTTTTCTGGTTCCATTTTTTTTTCTCTATTCTCTTTTTATTCTTTTTTTTGACTTCAAATCGCTGACAAACATTCCCAATAAAATTTTGCTTTTGTTGAGAATGATAGCATTTTATAAAGTTCTTGTGGACTCAGCTAGCGTTTATTCCTATTTTTTCCTATACTGAAACGACTAAAAAAATTAACTAAAATTCGTTTCTTTCACGGATATTCTGTCCAGTCAACGAGGTTTTGATGGAAAATTTAACAGTCGCTGAACCCCTGTTACGGGTCTTCCAACAAACGTTTAATGTTCCCGTCGTTACACTCAATGATTCGCCCGCAACCCTAGCTGATTGGGACTCCATCGGACATTTGGCGTTACTAGACGCAATGAGGGCCTCTTTTTCTGTGGAGTTTACTTCTGAAGAAATTAACGCAATGGAAACCGTTGGAGCCATTGTGAATATTCTGAAACGGAAGCATTGCCTTTAACTACACCTCCTTGAGTTGTTTCCAGAAAAAAAGTACTTACAATAAGCCCATTAAACCTAGAAAAAACTCTCTTTCGTTTGAGGTAAAAGAATGTTCCGTCGATACTATTTTTTTTGGATATTAGGCGTTTACTTCTTTGGAGTTGGTCTCCTTTATGGACAACAAGATGGCTCGTTCGCAAGCCCTTTTTTAGATACAACCCATTTAAAATTAAATCTGGATGTTCAGTTCGAGCGAAAATATATTGATGGAACCGCAGAGTTGACCTTTGCTCCTGTTTCGCCAGACCTTCAATCTTTTCGTTTGGATGCGGTTTCACTTCTGATGATTCAGGTCGAAATTTCGAAGGATCAAGGAACTCATTTTCAAGCGATTTCTTATGGAGTTTTTCGGGATTGGCTAGAAATTTATGCGCCCCAAGACGGATTTGGGAGCAATCCGCTAATCGTTCGAATTCGTTATCGAGCCTATGCCTCAGGAGATATCTCCGGCGGCCCGGGATTTGGCCCCGGATTAACTTTTGTCGATCATGCTCAACTCGGTCGCTTTGTTTTTACCGCGGTAGAGCCTCGTCGAGCCCGATCTTGGTATCCTTGCGTAGATCGTCCGGGAGATCTCCTTTTATATCAAGGAACCTTTACCGTTCCCGAAGGATTAGAAGTTATTTCCAACGGAACGTTAATCTCGCGTTCTTATCCCACTCCCAACCGGGTCACCTTTTATTGGAAACATCCTTACGAGATTGCGACTTATCTCATTTCAATGACCGCGGGTCCCTTTGTACTTATTCTAGATCGAAGCTATCAAAATCTTCCCATTGAATATTGGGTTCCAAAGCCTCTGGTCGAAAAAGCGCAGAAAGACTTGGGTCGAACCCCTGAGATGATGAAGCTTTTTTCAGAATATTTTTGTCCTTATCCGTTTGAAAAATACGCGACCGTGGTCGTTCCAAACTATGGAGGCGCTATGGAACATACAACCGCCACCACTTATAGTGATAATCTCATTACTGGTGATCTCACTCATGAGCGAGTTGCCGCGCATGAATTAGGACATCATTGGTTTGGAGATATGGTCACTTGTGCCACATGGAACGATCTCTGGCTCAACGAAGGGTTTGCCACGTTTATGGAACTTCTCTGGGCCGAACATATTGATGGGAAAGCAAGTTATGAAAAGAAACTGGATCATTATCGTAGCGAGTATTTCAAGCATTGGGAACAAATGAAAACGGCTATTGTTGATCCTCAAACCGCGCCAGAAGATAAATTCCATGCCACCACCTACAAAAAAGGAGGATTCGTTTTACATTTATTAAGACAAATCATGGGAGAACCCTTATTTCAAGCGGGAATGAGAGATTATTTAAAAACCTATTATTTAAAAAATGCCACAACTGCTCAATTTCAAAAGGTGATGGAAAAAGCCTACGGAAATTCTTTAGAAAATTTCTTTCAAACCTGGGTTTATAGCCCGGGACATCCTGTATTAGAAATTGAATGTGAGAAAATTGTAGATGGAACGCTGTTGCGTTTGCGCCAAAAGAAAAATCCAGAGTGGAAGAGTGGAACGATTGCTTTAGAATTTTTATCCGAAAAAAATTTGGACTCTTTTCAGAAAAAAGAATTCTCTTTTTCGGGAGACTGTACAGAATATCGTCTTCCTGCAGAATGGGGCAATATTGCAGGTGTTCTTTCTGACAACGATTATACAATTTTAGCAGAAATTCAAACGCAACAGGACACTTCCGCATGGAAAGCCGTCTATCATGCGTCTTCAACACGCCCTAAAACACGCAAACTCGCTCTCGCTGGAATCGCACAGCAAAACCCTGAAGCGATTCCTGAAATGGCGCTATCCCTCTGGAATACGGGCGATCTAGATCAAATTAAAATGGCGTTTGATGCCTATAGTATGGTTTATGGACAAAAAAAAGGACTTCCACTAGACTCCAAAATTTTCGGTCGATTACTCCCTTATCTCTCCTCTCAGGATAAAGATATCAGAAGGCTCGCCGTTAAATCGGCACTCGCGTTTTTCCAAGAAATGGGATCGCTTCAAAATTTGAATATCGAAGCCAAAACAGTACTTCAAGAATTACATACCCGCTTAAGTTCAGATTCAGAAATGCAGATTGCTTGGGATAGTGCGATTGTTTTAGCTAAATTAAAAGATCCGGAATTATTTCCGTTATTAAAGGCCGAAATGGATCGTCCCGGAGATTGGACACGAAGCTGGCTAAAAGAAGGAATACTAGAAGCGATTGGATATTTGAACGATCTCCAAGGACTCAGTTATTTACAACAATATATAGTTCACGAAAATGAATGGATGCGACGCTATAGCGTTCTTGCAATTGGACATCTTCAGCAAAGTGATATTTTATGGGACTACTTGCTTCTGAAAATATTAAACTCTCCTAAAGAAGTGTTATCTGTCCAAAAAGCGGTACTCGAAGCCTATTCGAACCGATTGAAATATTTAGCATCGATTCCAGATTTTCAACCTGTTTATCAACAAGCAAAGGCAAGGCTGGACGAGAGTTTAAAAACTCCTGCGACACACGCAGAAATCAAAGAAGGAATTCAGAAACTTTTAAAAGAAAACTAAACAATTATTTTTTTTGTTTCTTTGTTTCTTCGAAATGGATAAAGCATTTGTCCCAGATAAGAAGACGGAATGCGCTCTTTAATGCCAACACTCTCCGGTTCATGATCCGGGCATACATAGGTGCCAAAAAGAACATCCATCAATGGAGAAAGATTGGCGTAATTTCCAGCATTCCGATCCCGATCATGGTGCCAATGGTGAAGTTCAGGAGCGCCGATAAGTACTCGAATTGGACCAATAGGGAGTCGAACGTTGGAATGAATAAAAATGGCCCAAATTCCTCGAAATGCGATTAGTTTAGTAATTGTTTCTAGTGGAAATCCTAGTAACAAAGCAGGAAGATTAATAATTCCTACGGTATAAATGGTATCTATAGGGTGTTCTCGATGAGCCGCAAGCCAGTCTAAATGCTCCGCGCTGTGGTGAATGGAGTGGAAGCGCCATAGAAAAGGAACACGATGCTGAATCCGATGCCCCCAATAGATAAAAAGATCACTAAGAACAAGGACCTCTACAATTTGTAACCAAAAGGGTTGAAAAGATACGGCCAATCGCCAATGAAGCGGTATCGTATTCGTGATCAAAGATTTCGCGGAGAGAATGATCCCAAGAACAAGTCCTGTCCAAAGTAAATATTGGCCCAGAAAAAAACACAAATCCGTTCCCCAATCGGGTCGAAAAATTCCTTGATTCTGTTTCGCTGGAAAGACAGCTTCTAGAGGCCGAAAAACCACAAAAAGAAATAATAAGCTGGCGATTGTTGAGAAAATCAACCAAAAAAAATGCATACATTCTCTTTTATTTTTTTGTTTCTGGAATAGAGTTGGGAAGAGGTATCGCTGAAATAACAATGTTATTTTGTTTTTTTGTTAAAGAAAAAAATTTGTCTTGAAACGTAAATGTCCATGAATTTTCTTCCGCTTTTTCCAGTTTTAAGGTTTCGGGAATAGAGGCACCTAGTATTTTTTCAAAAGTTTTCTGATTATCTTCTGAAAATTTAGGCATTTTTGACTCTTCCAGAGATTTTTGATAATCCCCGTTCAAATCGGAAAGAATGAGTGTTCCGTCTTCGAACTCAATAGAAAGGACTTGCATCGATTTGGAAGAGGATAATATAGTATCAGAAGCAGTATCGTCATAAGAAGTAGATTCACTCATTTCCTGAAACGATCTTCCGTCTTTGAAGGTCGATTTTGAGCCGGAAAAGAATGCCGCCTTAAAATGGGGTTCATAATTGACTACAAAAAAAATCATCAAACTCAAAGAAAAAAGAACTGTAACTATTTTCAAAATCTTTATTTTCATGTGATTTTTGCTCAGTAATCATATAATCAAAACTAATTGTTAGGGAGTTCCCTCTACGGAAGAATGATGTTAAGATAATGAAGTTACAAATTCAAGAGAAAAAACGGGATTATCTTTGGGAGTTTTATTTGTGAAAAAAATAATTTTAGCCTTTCTCCAACAACTCAATGAGTATATCTTTACTTCCATCATGATTGCTTTCTGCATTTTTATTTTTTTCTTTATTCCTCAAATTAATCTTATTTTTGAACTTCCTCAACTCGCGATCTCAAAAGATTTCTTCATTTCAATCTTGCTCTTTTTTTTCCTCAGTCTTTTGATTCTGATTTATGTGAAGGCAAGTTTTCTGGTTATTCCACAAAACAAAGACTCCGAAGCGTCGAGTCCCGAGCCTTTTTTTCAGGCTTTTTTGGATCTTTATTTTACTCCATCAGTTTATATTATTTTGCTCCTGATTACTCTTTCTTTATTCGGGGTATTCAAAATCCAAAATTTGGTACAACTTTCGGATTTCTTTATTGTATTTCCTTTAATTTTTATGATGGGAGCAGGATTAGGCATTAATGAGCACGTATTAAAAAAAATTTATTTTAAAATCAGAAAAAAACAGATCTTTATCCCTTTGGGTATTTTCTGCATTTTACTCGCGATTCCTTGTATTTCGACTGCCTTTTATTCTGAAGGTGTTTTTATTGGACTCTTAGGATTTTGGTTCCTCTCCCATTCATTACAAACTTTCTTAGAACGATTCTTTAACGGAAAAGAAATAGAACTAGAAATTTCTTTATTCTATGAAACGACTGGACGAAGTTTGTTTTTCTTTTTCTCTAGCCTTATTTTAGGGGAACTTCTCTTTCAAGGCGCGATCCATATGCAACAACTTTTCTCTTATCGTAACTATACCCTCTGGGGAATTGCTCATCTTTTCTTTACTTTAATCCTGTGCGCTCGTGTTCTAGACGAAATCAAATACCTTCGAATTTTTCTTCTAACCGCTCCAATTTTTTTTCTGCTTCTATTACAACCGATCTTCATTGGAAAAGAGAGCGCATCCGCATCTCTTGATCCTAAATTGATCACGGAACAGCAACTAAAACTTTCTATTCAATGGTTCAAATCCTTTAAACATCGGATGGAGCAATCTCCTTCTGATCAACCCGTTCTTTTTATGGCCGCAGCGGGTGGCGGAAGCCGGGCCGCTATTTTTACAGCGCTAGTGTTAGAATGTCTTCGCGATCCTTACAAATATACGAATCAAATGAATACTTGTGAAACAGGAGAGGACGCAAAAGATTCGTACGCTTCTGTTTGGAACGCAAACGATAATTATGCAAAAAATATTGTTTTGATGAGTAGTGTTTCGGGTGGAAGTTTAGCCTGTGCTTACTTTGCCCAAACCGATCCCAGACATCAACATCTTTTTGTTCAGAATTCATTGGAAAATCAATTATTACAAGATATTCAGCGCCTTCTTCAAAAGCGAGAAAGTTTTAAAATTGCTGGAAAGTATATCGGACCTAGCGAAAAAGAAATTAAACAATGGATATCCTCGACCTTTGTAGATGATATGAGCGCCGATTTTATTGCTCCGCTACTCCGAGGGATTTTGTTCCGACTCGATGTTGAACGCGGAGAAAGTGTTTCAGAAGTCTGGGAAAATGAATTTATCTGGAAGGAAATTCATAATCAACAAAATTTTTTAGAATCTCAAGCCCCTCTTTTAGTCTTAAATTCTGCGAATGTCGAAAAAGGGCTCCGCTTTGCGATTGGATTTCCACCACTTCCAACGAAACGGATATTTTCAGAAACCGCAGGCGACGTTATTACCACGCTTTCAGACTGGAAGCCTTTTTATCAACTTCAGTTAGCAGACGCAGTACGACTTTCTGCAAATTTTCCGTGGGGATTTGAAGTGGCCCAATTGAGCACACAACAGAGCTTTTTAGATTATTTTGATTCCCAAAAAAATCAGGAGATCTTTTTGACCGACGGAGGAGTGACAGACAATACAGGAATTGATTCCGTAGTGATGGTTTTAAAAAGGCTCCGTTTCTATGCTAAAATCGATATATTAGAAGAAAGAAATTCAGAATCGTGTTTACAAGAAAATAAATTAATACTAACAGAAGAGGCTAAGAAACTTGCTCAGGAGGCACACACGCTGGCAAAGGAAATTTTGGAAGCGTTAGCCTCGCGAGGACTAATTATGCTCGAAGTCGATTCAGGAGCAAAACCAGATAACAAAGAATCTCCAGCAGTATTACGTCCCTTACAAGCTTTGAATACCGCCGGTTTTGCGAACGCGATTTTAGCCAAAACAAAAAATTATGAAGAAATCGAAAAATATCTGAATCCGAAAGACGGTGCTCCTGAAGAGGCGGTTCCTTGGAGTTTTGTCGCTTTCGAAAATCCCGGCTCCGTTGTAACTACTTGGGGCTTGGGCCCAAAGGATAAAGCAAGAACATTCGTCGATTTTTTAGAAGAAGTGGTCGTTAACGGAAAAGAAAAAAAGCTAAAAAGGCAAATGCTTGAATTCCAGCTCTTAAATAGACTTCGTCAACTCTCGAAAGCGTTTGAGAGCATTCTCTTGCAAACAGAAGTAAAAAAGATGTCGTTGATTTTAAAGGACACTTCTGAAAATAAATACAAGACGGATTTTTTTAACACGGCTATTCAACAACAAGATATTCGTAAAAAGATCTCTTCTCTCCAACAACAAATTTCTAATAAAGAACTTTCTACTATTTTAGAGATATGGACCTTCGAACATTCAAAAGAAATACTTAAAAAAGAATATGCCCATTTGATCCAAAAAGGGTTAGATTTTGATGAGAAACAACTTAAAAAAGTTTTACAAAAAAATATTCTATTACAAGAAGATAGTTTGGAATTCCTTAAAAAATTTCCTTTATATCCTGAAACAACGAAACCGATGAGCCGTTTGTTAGAAGAGATTCTAGAACTAGAAAAAAAAGCGGAACAATCTTCCGAAGTTTTCGAATTAGTGGACACTTCAAGAAGTTTCTTTTCAGAATTTAATCAGAAATTAAATCTCTATATTGATACGTTAAAGGATCGCCAAGAGAAACTTTTGAACGAACGATTAAGAGAACTTCCTCAAACCCTTTTTCGATAATACTATTTGATAGGGAAGCAAAAGAAAATGGAAAATTTTAAAATAGAAATTCACAATATGGCTTCAGAGGCCCCACCATTTTGTTTTAATGCAGGAGCTATTATTGAGGGCGAAGTTCTTGTTTCTGTCGAAAAAGCGATCTCTTGCAAAGAATTAGTTGTTTCATTGAACTGGGAAAGTGCTGGAAAGGGAAATGTCGACAAAAATAAAGAAATCATTGCGGTCGAAATTTACAAAGGCGAATTTTTACCGAATCAAATCTATTCTTTCCCTTTTCAATTAATAGTTCCAGAAGAAGGACCTTTTTCTTATCAAGGACAATCTATTCAACTCAAGTATTCGCTTTCTGCGCTTGCTAAAATTAGTTTCGGAAAAAATTTAAAAGATCAAATCCCTCTTTTAATTCTTCCGTCCCGGAACCCAAATTTATTTTTTAATCCGGGAAATTTAGTTCCCATCTCTAAAATTGCTAAATTCTTTGTTGTTGCGTTGCTTCTTTATTTATTGGGAATCGTTCTTTTTATGATCGGAGGGATTGTATATCTTTCTGTACTTGGTTTATTATCGCTCACTAACTTCCTATTTCCAAACGTCACTACTTCTCTTCATTATTCGTTATCCTTTTTAATCCTTTGGTTTTTTTATAAGGGATTTAGAAGATTTTGTCCTTGGGCTCTATTTAAAATTAAAAATATCCATCTGGAAGTTCATTCTGTATTGCTCCATCCCGGGGAAACAATTCCTTTTAATTTGACATTTGAGGGGCGTTATCCGGTTCACATCAGAAAAATAACCGCAAGTTTAATTTGCCAAGAAGAAGCAGTCTCGGGTTCAGGGAAAAGTAGTACAACTTCACATAATATCCTCTTTAAAGAAGAGAAAATTTATTTAAAAGAGACAAGGATCGGAAAAGAAGAACCGCAAGAAATCCTTGATTCTTTTAAACTTCCTGAAGATATCCCTTATTTTTTGGATTTAAATTCTAATAAAGTGAAATGCTTCCTTTCGTTTGAATTTTATCTTAAATACTCTTTAACCTCTATCCTAAACCAATATCTAATTGTTTTGCCACTCGGTTACCTCCCACACCCTAAATCAAATTCGATGCAGGCGATCCTTAAAAAATCCAGATTCCCTTATTTTCGCTTATTCTAAAAATGGAAAGCGTTTTCGCCAATACCCTCTAACGGAGCGACATTACTAAAAACAGTTTGAGCCTCTTGAACGAGTTGATGATAGTTTTTTCCGTATTTCATACTAAAATGAAAATTGATTAATTTTTCGACTTTACAACTTTTGGCAAGTTCGCCTGCTTGTTTCGTAGTCAAGTGATAATATAGTTTAGCTCGCTCCATATCTGCTTCTACATAACAAGAATCACAAAAAAAATATTTCACCTCTTTCATCATCTCCTTAATTCGTCGCTCGACTTTCGGATGCCACAGAGTATCAGTCACATAACCCACCGCGTCTTGAGGAGCAATTTGAAATAGGGTTTCATACAAAAACTTCGAAGAGTACGTTTTTCCCTCGATTTCAATCGGGATATCTTTTTCTTTCGATTCTTTGACTCGTTGTATCCAGGGGCCCGGTTGAACTCCAAGCTCCGCCATTTTAGTTTGATCGAATTTTTCAGTTTGTAAAAGAGTTAATTTATACGAAAGAACAGGAACCACATGCAATAACGAAGTGTAGGTAATTTGATAGTCTTTAAAATCGAGCTTTCTCGTGAGAGTTTCACTTCGTTTCAAGCGAATCGTGTCTTCCGGCAAAATTTCTGAAAGAAAGGGAAGTTCCTCTTGAAATTCCTGCTCTCGTTGAAAATGCGTTTGATACGGATAATAAGCCGAGATCGCAAAGTTTGGATGTAATTCAGTGATGCGGATACGCAAGGAACGCTGGACCACAAGATTATGCGTAATTCCCTGAAATTTGTGTTCCAACCGTTCTCTCAAGCCGGGAGGCCCATAAATTTCTAATGTTTCTCGAGAGTCAATACACACGCGAAGAAGCCGGTCGAAACCAAAAAGATGATCCATATGCGTATGCGTAATAAAAACGCGCTCAATACTCGCCAATTCTTTTCGCGTTAATCGTTGACAATCCCCACAATCAAATAAAATAGAACGTTTGGAATCAAGACTAATAAATAACGTCGGATCTCCAAAACGGCCGTTAAGCATTCGAACATAATGACTACTCATAAAAATCCTCACTGTTGAGCAAACGATAAAAAGAAAAGCTACTCTGCTTTATAGGAGCGTATTGAATACGCTCTTTTTGTTTCGATTCTATTTTATTCTTACCCCGCCCTTTGAAAAGCTATTTTTTTTAGATCTACCCTTTTTCGTTAAAACATTTTCTTGTTTATGCCGATAAAGAAATATAATTTGGCAAAGCAATTTCGGGAGAAAACGGATGAGATGGCTTCAAAAAGGAATCTTGATTTTCTTTTTTACTGCGGTTCTCTATGCGGAAAAAATCACGATTCGTTTTTGGGAACTTTGTTTGCAAGAAGAAATATTACGTCCGTTATTAAACGAATTTGAAGCCCTTCACCCAAATATTCAAATCGAGCTAGAGCGTTTAACTTGGAGTAACGGGTTAGATAAAATTTTGATTGCACTTTCCAGCAATACGGGCCCAGATCTTTGTGAATTAGGCTCAACGTGGGTTCCCCAATTTTTGAATTCAAAAAAATTGGTAGAAGTAACCCACGATTTTCATCAAACAAAATCCCTCTATCAGATGTGGGAGCCCGTAGAAGATCAAAACGGGCGACTTTTTGGAGCGCCTTGGCTCATAGGCACCCGTATTTTATTTTATCGACGAGATTGGCTTCGTGAGCAAGGTTTTTCAACACCTGCGAGTACATTGAGCGAATTTTTGCAACATCTCACACATTTTTATAAACCCGCTGAACAAAAATGGGGTTACGGAATTCCTGTAGGAGAAGCCGAAACCACCTGGAAAGGGTTTTTCCCGTATCTTTCCACTATTCATGGCCCTTTACTGTTAGAAAATAGAAGCACCTTATCCAGTAATACCGCGCTACAAGCCTTTTCTTTTTATCAAAGATTAAAAACTTTTAGCCTTTGTGATAAATCCAAAAATTTGGATCAGTATTTTGTTCAGGGTCAACTCGGATACCATTTAAGCGGTCCCTGGCTATTCAAAAAAATCGCTTCCGAAAATCCGAATCTGGATTATGGAATTACCTGTTTTCCCGGAAATGATCATACAGGACAAGGAGTTAGTTTTCTTGGAGGAGAAGTATTAGTTCTCTTTCAAAAACGAGATCCGGCAAAAGAGGAAGCCTCGCGTCAACTACTCCTTTTTTTGATGAAAAAAGAAAATCTTCTACGGGTCTGTCGTGACCAATCCAATTTATTTCCGGCCTTACTCGGATTAGAGCATACCGAATTTATTCAGAGTGATCCCAAACACAGAATTTTATATCAACAAATTCAGAACGCTCGCCATCCGCCTTGTATTCCTGAATGGAACACTGTTTCCAGATCATTAAATACTCATTTGGAACGTTTATTACAAAAAAAAGAAACGCCGGAAGAATCTCTGTATCAACTTCATCAAGAGATAGAATCTTGCTTACAGGGTCCTCCACAAACAAACGATTCGATTTCTTCTTGGCCCTTTTTTTTAACCTTTCTTCTCCTCACTGGAATAGCCTTCTATGCAGGCTATGGGAAAGAAAAAGGACGAATTCCTTGGTTTTGGCTCTCTCCTTTTTTAGTCGTATTCGGAACTTTTCAAGTCTATCCCATTCTTCATACTTTTTATCTGAGCCTTACTAATTACGAATTTTTGTCGGATCGGGCCACTTTTGTTGGGCTTGCTAATTATAAAGAATTAATGAAAGATTCCTTATTTCGTCAATCTTTTCATCAAACACTTCTATTTGCCTTAATCACCGTCCCCTTAAATATTTTTCTTGGACTTTTGACGGCCGCGTTTCTGGATCAATGTAGTCGTTTAAAAACTTTTTTTCGTATGGTTTTCTTTTTGCCCACGGTTACAGGTCTTATTGTAACCGCCCTCATCTTTGGCTATCTATATGAACAAAACGGTTTGTTGAATACTCTCCTTCGCACTCTGAATTTGGGGACAGGCAAAAATTGGTTAATGGAAGCGGACTACGCACTTTATGCTATTATGTTAATGGCCGTTTGGTCCAGTTTTGGATACTATACTATTTTTTTTCTTGGTGGAATGAAAACGATTTCTCCTTCGTTATATGAAGCTGCACATCTGGATGGCGCGACTTCTTGGTATTGTTTTTGGTTCATTACACTGCCTCAATTAAAGCCATTTATCTTGTTTGCAGTTTTATTGAATATGATCCGATCCTTACAAGTGTTTCCAGAAATTTTTACAATGACCCAAGGTGGGCCCGAAAATTCTACGACAACCCTTGTCTATTACATTTATCAAACTGGCTTCCAAAATTACCAAATGGGAAAAGCGTGCGCGGCTTCTTTTATTTTAGTGGGAACTATTTTATTGATCGCCATTCTTCAACATACCTGCTTTCGCGAGAGGACCTAACACAAGTGATTCGAAAATCAATACTCTGGATTAGTTTGACCCTTCTCACTGGAATCACTTTGTTTCCCTTATATTTTATGGTGGCTTCGAGCTTTCTGAAAGGATGCGGGGTCGAAGAAATTTTTAATCCGGTAATTTTCTGGCAACACTTCACTTTAGGCAATTATCAAGACTTATGGAACAGTGGTCCGTTTTCTCGATACTTTCTAAATTCTCTTATTGTCGCTATTTTGGTGACACTGGGAAATATTTTTTTTGCCTCAATGGTCGCCTATGCATTAGCTTGGCACACATTTCCTTATCGGAACAGTTTAATGGTTCTCATTTTTTGCTCTATGATGCTTCCTCCGCAAACCCTGATGTTTCCTACCTATAAATTAATGACCTTTTTAGGAGCAATGGATACCTATCTGGCGTTAATTGTTCCTCAGATTATTCTGCCAATGAATATTTTTATGATGAAACAATATTTTGAAAAAATCCCCAAAGAAATCGCCTTAGCGGCTCAATTGGATGGTGCTAGCTCGTTCCGTATTTTTTTTTCTATTCTCCTCCCGTTAAGTAAGCCAATGCTTGCAGTGCTATCCGTCAATACATTTATGAATAGCTGGAACAGTTTTTTGTATCCGTTCTTGTTTACGAGAACTCAGGAAATGCGAACACTCCCTGTTGGATTAGCTCATTATCGTGGGTTGTATGAAGTCGATACTATGCAATTAATGGCCGGAGCTACTTTTGCTTCGCTTCCGGTCATTTTGCTCTTTCTCTTTTGTCAACGCTGGATTCTGGAAGGGATGCTCAAAGGCTCAGTTCGGGGTTAAGCTCGGGATTCAGATCTTTAAGAATTACGGCGGTTTTAGAGCGACTGGTGCTATGGAGGGGATCATTTTCATAATCTCCCACAACGTAGAGAGTGTTTCGATAATTACGAACATCCATTACTGCGAGCGATTGCACGGCTCGAATACAAACCAGTTGTTGCTTCCACAGAACCCAGTGTTGAATAATCTCTTTGACTTGTTCTAAAACACGTTTTCGCCCCCCTGATTTTATCATCAATTGAGCCTGTTGCGTTAAATTTTTATTTTCAAGAAATACAGACATACAAGAATAACGTTCCGACTCCGATAGATTTTTAGGAGTGGTTTCGGCCAAACATTTTTCAAAAAGCTCCTTTTTCTTATGAGGAATGAAACGCGGTGGTTTGTTGCGGTGAGTTTTGGTTTTCGTTAAATTGAATTTTGAAAAATAGGAATCAAAAAATTGTTGCACTTCCGCATGAGCCTCATAATGAGTTGCGATATTTCGATAATTGATTAAATAGGCGGTGCAGAGCACTCGCATCACGCGATCTTGTTCAGAAATCAAGTTTTTTTCCGGATCATTAAATTGCGACAAAAACTCAATAAATAGATCTCCTTCTAATTGTTCCCTCCGTAAAAACCGAATAAAATGGCTCATTCTGAATTCTCGATCTTTTAAGAGCGAAATAAAGTATTGACGCTCTGCGGCGGTCGCATGAATAAAATCAAGATCATCAATAAAATGAGAATACATCGTTGTTGGATACCCCGGAGTCGATAATCCTAAAAATTCGTAATCGAAAAGACACCTCATTTTCAAGGCTTCCATAAAAACGGGTTTTCGCATACGATTCACATGACGAATCGCGACTTGAAATCCCGCACGATTTTCACGCATCTGAGGATCGTCTAATTCTGGATTCAAGATAATACGAGCGGATTTGTAAAGCGTTTTCAAAAGGATTCGCAGGAGTTGAAAAAATCCTTTTAATAAAAAGAGGGGCGTCAAGAAAAATTGTCCGCGCGCCAGATATTCCTGATAAAACTGATACAGATTAAAAGTTCGAATATCTTTAGAAAATAAATGAAGCGGATAGGTCCCGAAAACGTTTCTAAATATTGATTTCCGCTCCGTTTTCATCAGTTCAAGAATTTCTCCTCCAAAGCGTTCTCCGATATAGTGATCTCTGGCGGAATCGACCGTGAGGAAATGCATTGCGTTGAAGTCCGTTGTGCGATAAACTCCATCTGGAACTTTCTCTTTATTTTGGAGTGCTTCCTCACCAGAATCCCATTTTTTTTTGTTTTCAATCCAGGTTTTGAGAAGATTTTGTTCGGTGAGACTAACCTCCGGGAGCCATTTTTGAGGAATACAATTGGTATTATATTCAACAAGTAATCGTGCGGATCGTTGAGCAAGCGACTCTGTAATAAAGTTAAAACAGAGTTGTGGGCCAAAAAAGCGTTTAACATTTCCGCTCATATCTAATTTATCGATCTGTTTCAAAGCTTTTTTTGAATAATGTAATCGATCCCGCTTAATTCCATCAATCACAAGGTTCCCAATCAATTGTTCGGAAGTTTTAGTGTCTGAACGATAAAAAACGGCTCCATCCAAATAGTCACAAAATAAGAGTTGCGCCATTTCTCCTTCGGACCAGACTGAAAAAGGAGTGCCTAATTCAGAGGAATCCAAATTGGAGTTATATTTTAAATGTCGTTCAAATTCTGGTTTCATGGCGGGATCTTTTCCTCGGCGACCCTCTCCATACAAAACACGCTGATAAAAGAAATCGACATCTTTTTTCCAATTTTTCAGTTTAATCTCTTTCAGAAGATTGATATATTGAGCCTCAGCAACTTTATGGTAAAAGAAACTGGCTTGTCCTGCTATGAACGTGAACCAGACTCCAATAACCAGCGGAATGACGCATAGAGAGCCAAGAATAATCACAGGAGTTCCTAAAGTACGGCCCAAAAAATCTGTGACTCTGCCTAAAAAAATGAGATCGAAATACTCCACAAGCGCTTGAATGGCTACAAAGGTAAATCCCAAAAAAATCAAACGTACTGCGGGTTGTTTCGTAGAATTGACAATCGTTCTTCCGACCCGATCCAATAGTTGTTGAGGAGTGACGATTCCCCGAAAGTCGGTTACAAAATACACCATATTCAGGCCCTTTTCGAGAATTTGTCCCGTAATGCGCCCGGCTCGCGCCAGAATTTCCGCGTTCGTTTTCTTTTTCATCTCTTTTGTTAAGGATCGGAGGATGGGAAGCCTTCGAAGGATTGGGATATTTAAATAGCGTAAATATCCGCCCAGAGAGTGGATAATATCTCGATCTAAAAAATCTTCAATTTTATGTTCGTCTAAGCGTACCAGTTCCGCGACAAGATAATCCAGAGAAATATCTCGACTTTTTCCAACTTCTTTAAATTCATCCAGTGGAGATTTATATTCATTCGTGCCAAGCTTTGTTTTTTCCAACAAAATATCTAGCGATTGAAGCCTCCAAAGTAAAAGCTCCCGTTGTTCTTCTCCAGAAAGAACTTCATAACTGTTGCGTATACGTCGAACCAATTTATTCTGACATTCATAAATTTGATTCAGGGTCGTCTTCTCTACATCCAGATTCAAATTTTCCTGTTCAAACAAGACAATATTTTGATTGAGCAAGGTCCCATAGCGTTTCACAATTCGATCTGTCACTCGAATGAGAAGAAAGAACAGACGTGTAAGGCGGATGACGGGTTGTGCCAGACGAAAAATTCTGCCAAAGCGGGCGAGTCGTCCAAACCGGATAAAATTCGCTTCCGATAAATGCAACAGTCCAAAGGGAATCGAAGGAAGAAAATCAAATAGCATGTGTCGACGGAAATAAAGCCATTTATCGGAAGAGAGAAAGAGTTTCGTAAAAAAATCGAGTAAGAAAATAAAACAGATACTCGTGTCGATATAAACGAGCCCTAAGAGATGATTTGGATTTGCCTTGAAATAAGCCGCGTATTTCCATTCAATCGTGAGAAGCGCGATAACGGCTAAAATTAAAAACAAAATCAAATTATCAAAAAAAGTAACAAATCGATGTCCAAAAATCGTTTCGAGTCGCCACTGCAATTTTTTTTCCATGGTTTCTACACGAAAATATTTTTGCCAGCGTTTGAGCTTATGACGATGAAACGTTTCTTTTTCCACAGGCACGAGTTGGCTAACTGCGTTTAATTTTTCCGGGATATGTTCAAAAATATGAATGGCGCGAGAAAGAGATTCTTGCTCGATCCGTGTTTGTAAACTAGAACAAAATTCATAAAACGTATTGACCCAAAATTCTTTATCTTCAGAAGATTGCTGTTTCATGAGTTCGAGCAAATTGTTTTTTATTTGGCTCAACGCTTCTCTTTTTTGTTGTAAAACTTCTTTTTTTTCGGGGGGCAAACTTTCGTCTTTCAGAACAAATTCAGCCTGCTGAAGTAATTTATAGGCCCGTTCAAACATAGCCCATAGTCCTTCAGCCGTTTGAGTGTGATTTTTTTCGCGTTCCAGAAGATGGATATAGGAGTTTATTTGCCTTACGACAAGAGCCTCATGAGTGAGTGTTTTGACACGGTTGAGTTGAAGTGTATCCCAACCGTCTTTTGTTAAATTCTTGATCTGTCGATCCAGTTCGGATATTTCGGATTCAATTTGGTTAACCGGATCTTCTGGCAGAATCCCTTGAGACCGTTCAATCACTCGAATAAACCAATGACACTCATCTTGGTATTTATAAAAAGATTTTAATTGTGATTTTATTTGTTTGGAGTTGGAAATAGTAATCTGTTCTTTTAGCTCTCGAAGGCGATCTTGAATCAGCAGATCGAGTTGCAAATTTTGTTGATATTTTTCCTGAACGAGACGGCTAAATTGGGATCGTACTTGTTCTCTTAGCAAAATAGGGTATTCGTGTTGATCCGATTCCAATCGATGAGCGGCTTCTTCAAGAAAGGTGGCCTCTTGACAGAAATCCCAAGCAGTTTTTAATGCAACATCTTCATTTGATTCCAAATGTTGCGTTAAAATTTGTAATCGCTGATCCAGTTCATTTCCTGTAATATCTTCAAATGGTTTCATATTTTATTAATTAAAAAAAATTAAATTTTCGAGGCGAGCATATCGGAATACAAAAGTTTATATTCTTCAACCATTCGATCCTCTCGAAACTGTTGGGCCCCTGTTTTTGCGGTTTCAATAATTTGGGTTAAATGATCTCTCCGCACAAAAAGTGTCATGAGCTTATCCGTCCATTTTTGAGAATCTTGGGGCGTGACTAAAAAACCTGTTTTTCCTTCTTCAATCAAATCTTTTAAAGAATCTACCGCGTTGGCAAGAACTGGAACTCCAGAAGCCATTGCTTCTACGGCTACTAATCCAAAACCTTCATACAAGGAAGGCATTACAAATAGATCAAAACAGCGCAAACACGCAGGAATATCTTGACGATATCCGAGAAGAAAGACATACGGTTCCAAATGAAGCTCTCGAATCTTTTCTTCTAAAGTATGTCGTTCTTCTCCTTCTCCAATAATTACTAAATAATTAGGCTCCGGACATTGTTTACGAAACTGTTCGTACACCTCAATTAAAAACAAGTATCCTTTTTGAAGCGTTAATCGGCCTACACTTCCAAGGATCCATGCTTGTTCTTCAGAAACTCCTAAAATTTCCTTTTTGGAATATTTTTGTTTTGAGGCCTCTTGAAAAGGCTTGAGGTCAATTCCATTGAGAATGGTTCTGAACTTCCTCTCTGGAATCCATGTTTTTTCCTTCATAAAAGAAGTGACTGCCGGAGAAACACCTACTTCGTAGCGAATCAGAGGATGTGTTAAGCTTTCGAGCCAAAAGTGCCACGGACGAAAACGTCGTTCTACAATATGCACAGACGAAAGGATTTGCCGAACTCCAGCGAAAAATCCTGTTACTCGTCCCAAAATATTGGCGTGAAATAAATGGGTATGGAGGATCTGGATCTGATTCTTTCGCAAATAGTGATAGAGTTTTAATAGTTTCCAGAGTTCGTATTTTTTGGCCATATCGAGATAAAGAACCGGAATACCCGCAGCCTTTAGCCAATCGCCTACCGCTCCGCGTCGATGTGAAATACAAGCGACATGAACCTCAAACGTCTCTTTGAGGCGAGTTGCCAGCGAAAAGACAATTTTTTCAGCTCCCGCAGGACGTAACTCGGTAATAAGAAAAAGAATTTTCGGTTTCAAGATTTTTTATCAGTTTGCGGTTCAATTAAAAATAAGGGCGTGTTTTGTTCGACTTCCGATTGATCGTCTACAAGGATCTGAATCACTTTTCCCTTGGAGAACTGCTCGTCTCCTTGAAAAGAAATACGATTAAAAGACTTCATTTGCTCTACAAGACCCAAGGTGGTTCCAAGAGAAATAATATCCCCTTCGTTCACAAAAAAAGGCTGATTCGGAGCTCCACGACGATAGAAGATTCCGGCCATCGGAGAATGAACGATCCATAGCCCTTCCTGGTAATTTTTTGATACTTGTTTTTTCTGAGTGGTCAATTCTGCGCTAAACAAGAGATCTCCATAGGCCATTGCTTGATGAGAAAGGGTATTTTTTTTTGAAGTTATTTTTCCTTCATATCCTGCGGGAAGAACTAAACTTATTGGTTGTCCCAAAATGTCCAATGTGCCTACGGAGGTTCCTGAATGAACCGGATATCCTTCCTCTAAAAGAGGTTTAAAAATACCTACCGCCGGAGAACAGAGGTGATAGTGTGACGAATCTTGTAAATAAACTAAAACCGATTTAGAGAACACGATGATGACTCCAGCAAATTAAGACTTTAAAATTTTTTCCAGTTCTTCAGCTTTTCTAGGGTCAATTTCTCTTAGTTTAGGAAGCAACTCTAACCCTTTCTGAAGTTGATTCATTTTATAATAACAGAGCGCCATAGAAAACAAAGCTTGAGAATAGATTGTTGGATTAGTGGCGGGAACTTCGCTATAACAGGTGATCGCTTTCGCGTATTGTGTCCAGTTCGCATAGATATTTCCTAGCCCAATTTGAGCTTCCAGAAGTGTTGCGTCTCCTTGAATCGCTCGAAGATAAACTTTCTCTGCTTTAGAGAGCCAGAGATCTTTCGTTTTATTAAATTCCGCTTCTTGGATCGGATCGCGTAGAATCTTCTGATTTTCCTGCGCTTCTACTATTTTTTCAAATTTATATAAGTAGTAATTTCCCATATTCACATAAGCATACCAATAGGTCGGTTTCGTACGAACGGCTTGCTCATAATAAGCCATTTCTTGATCCTTATCGATATTTTGCCAAGTGAGTCCTAAATAAAAGAGAATTTCACTTTTAGAAACTTCTTCAGACTCTTGAATAAAAGCGCTTTTTAAGACTCTTCTTGCGGTTTCGCTGTCCTTCAACCAATAAAAACATTTTCCCAAATGCAACAATAGAGAACTATCGTTCAGTTTAGCCGTTTTAATATTTTTCTGGTAAAGTTTTAATGCTTCTTGGTAGGCGAAATCAGACTCCGAAAGGAGTGGGTTCTGAAAACTTTTTTGGAGCCGTTGGATATAAAACTCTCTTACCTTAGGGAATCCTTGAAAATAAGGATTTTGACAAGCTAACGAGTCTTCATAATAACGCAACGATAGGGCAGAATCCTGTGTTTCTAGGATCGTTCCCATATAATAATAAACTTCTCCTTGCTGAGGATTTAATTCTAACGATTTCCGAAAGTTTTTTTCCGCAGGTTCCCATTTGTTGAGATGAAAGTGACAGAGTCCCATATCTCGATAAATTCGATAATCAGAACGATAAGCAAGAATGACTTGCTCAAAAAGTTGTAGGGCTTTCGTATAATTTCGTTCGACTTGAAAAGCATTTTCAGCCTCCAAATATAAATTTTCTGGAGACTCTGCTTTAAAATTTAAAAACCCCGGAGCCATATAGAGACAAACAAAAAGAAGGGCCAACGTCATAGGAACCACTAGTGCGGGCTCCCACTTGGCATCCGCTTTTCGACGAACCTCGTAATGCAGATTATTAAACGCGACTAAGGCGTCTGTTGCATTTTTGAATCTTAGCAGAGGATCTTGTTCGAGACAGCGGAAAATAAACCGTTCAATTTCAGATTTTTCGGGAAGTTGAAGATCTCGAAATTCTGACAATGGCTTTACTGTTGTTGGAGAAGCATTGGTTAGCAATACATAGAGAATTTTTCCAAAAGAAAAAATGTCGGCTGAGGATCCAACCCCTTCTTGAAACCGTTCGGGAGCCGCATAGGCATACTGGGCTCGACCTTTCTCATCTTCTTCTTCCGTTAACGAATGTTGCAGTTCTCTCGGTTTTCCAAGTCCAACATCCATCAAAAGAGGCGCTCCTCCATAGGGAAGAAAAATATTGGACGGATTTAAATCGCCATGAACCATTTTTTGTTGATGAAGGACCTCTAGCCCTTTAAGAATTTGTTTTGCGAGCGGGAGGGCTTTGTTTACGTCCAGCTTACCCGTTGATTTTAAATGAGTCTCAAGCGTGATACCCTCAATCCATTTCATTCGAATATACCGAGCGGGTCCACTCAGTTGAATATGCTCAAATGGAACAAAATAGCGGTTTTGGGAGAGTTGAAGATGGGTCAATTGATACTGCGCTTCAATCGCTGGTTTTAGCCGATCACATTCGACTTCTGAAAAAATTTTCAAAGCCACCGTTTGACCCAAAAAATCGGCCTTCCAGACTTCTCCACTCCCACCACTTCCTGCTTTTTCCAACAGGCGATGATTTTCAAACATTTGACCACTTTGATAGCTTTGCATAAAATACTCCCAAGAGCCTTATTTGTCCCTTCCTTAGCCTTGTTCCCTACGGATAAAAGGATTGGAGGGAGATTGGACTGAAAATAATTTGTTAGCGCATAATCATTATAAAAAATTCTCTCAAAAACCAAAAGAGAAAGCGTTTAGAAAATGATAATCCTGAATTGTGAAGGGTGAACCATGAAGAAAGAGACTGTTTCAGAAGCGGTTAAATGGGGCATCCACACGCTTAAATCAGCCGGATTTGAAGAAGACGTTCGCCTTGAAACTGAACTCATTTTAGCACATCTAATGAAATGGACCCGCATACAAATTTATACTCGCTCTGAAGACCCGCTCTCTTGCGAACAACAAGAACAATTTCGATTTTTTGTGGAAGAACGAAAAAAGCATGTTCCACTCGCGTATTTACTCGGATATCGTGAGTTTTACGGATTGTCCTTCCACGTCACTCCAGAAGTGTTGATTCCTCGCCCGGAAACCGAAATCCTTGTGGAAGAAGCGATTCGCCTCGGAGCTCAACTTTCGGGAAGCACGAACCGATTACTGGATCTCGGCACAGGAAGCGGATGCATTGCGTTGAGTCTTTTAAAGTATTTGCCTGAATATACCGGCGATTTGCTTGATATTTCTGAAAAAGCCATCGCGATTGCTCGACAAAACGCAGATACGCTGGAGTTAACTTCTCGTGTGCAATTCTTTCATGGAGATCTTTTTGAAATGCTCCCGTCTCGTTCTTATTCACTCATTTTGAGTAATCCGCCCTATATTGCTCCGGAAGTTCTCCCTTTCTTACAAGCAGAAGTACGACTATTTGAACCCTATACCGCCTTGTTTTCGCCGGATCATGGATTTTCCTGTCTTAAAAAAATTTTAATTTCTGCAATTTCGTTTTTAGAGTCTCCGGGGGCCTTATTGTTAGAAATGGGACAAGGCCAATGGAATGAGCTGTTGCCTTTTGCTCGCCAATGTGGTTATGATGAAGTACGAATTTTAAAGGATCTCGCAGGAGTTGAACGAGTCCTGATTTGCGAACAAAAAAGAAGAAGTTAAATGGGAAATACCTTTGGACGCGTGTTCCGCGTTACTACTTTTGGAGAAAGTCATAGCCCTGCTTGCGGAGTGGTGATCGATGGCGCTCCGCCTCAAATGGATTTAGCCGAAAAGGATATTCAGCAAGAACTAGATCGCCGAAAACCCGGACAATCGCAAATGACGTCTTCTCGTAAAGAATTGGATCAGGTGCGTATACTGTCGGGGCTAGAAGACGGAAAGACTTTAGGGACGCCAATTCTTTTGTTGATAGAGAATCAGGATATTCGTAAAGAAGATTATCAGTCGTTTGAGAATATTTTTCGCCCTTCTCATGCGGATTTCTCTTATGAAAAAAAATATGGAATTCGCGCGAAAAGCGGCGGGGGCAGGGCCAGTGCTCGAGAAACAGTCGCTCGTGTAGCCGCAGGTGCGATTGCAAAGAAATTTCTAAAAGAAAAATTTCAGATAGAAATTGTTGCTTGGGTTCATTCGATCCACCATTTATCAGGTCCAGAATGGAACGAGGCGCGATGGATCACTCCAGAAGAAGTCGAACAAAATCCGATTCGTTGTCCTTATCCGGAGTTGGCTCCAGAGATGATCTCCTTGATTGAGCAAATAAAACAATCTGGAGATTCGGTCGGCGGAACGATCCGTTCACAAATTCGGGGAGTTCCTGCAGGTTGGGGAGAACCCGTCTTTGATAAGCTTGAAGCGGAATTGGGGAAAGCTTTGCTTTCGATTCCCGCCTGTAAAGGAATTGAATTTGGAAGTGGTTTTGCGGGAACCCTAAAAAAAGGCTCGGAACAAAATGACGCCTTCTATTTAACAGACGATCATCAAGTATCCACGCGGACGAATTATTCCGGAGGAATTCAAGGAGGAATTTCTAATGGTCAATGGATTTTGTTACGTGTTGCTTTTAAACCTACCGCCACGATTCAAAAAACTCAAGAAACGCTCACTTCCGATCTAAAATCAGTCCTATTGAAAGCGTCCGGACGACATGATCCTTGTGTTCTTCCTCGCGCGGTTCCTATTGTAGAAGCGATGATTGCTCTTGTTTTAATGGATGCTTATTTGTTACAAAGTGCACGCGAGAATAGTATTCTTCGACAAAAGAAGTCCAAGAAGGAGGTCCCTTGAAATTTTTTAAGCTGAGACTCTTTTTTTTAGGGACGATCTTGATGGTTGCTTGTGAAAGCATTGCCAAACCGATAGAAATTCCTACTTATGCCTCTTTGAATCTTTCGGGAATCGTCAGCGAAATAAAGCAACGCGAAAAATTGTTAGAAACGATTCAAGGAGTCTGCCAATTGAACATGGAATCGGACGAAAAACGGGGAAACTTTTCAGGAGTATTGTTAGTCCAACGCCCCGATCGCTTTCGCCTTCTAGGCTATCGCTCATTTATTGGTTCAACAGCGGTTCTGGATATTTTGTTACAAGGCTCCAAATTTTCTCTTTATTTGCCTTCCGAAAACAAGGTATTAAGAGGAAATGGGACGAATATCCGTTTTTTTAGTGGAAAAGAAATGATGACTTCTTTCTTTGGTTTTGCCGATAGAACCTTTATTTTATTGGAGGAAACACCCGAACTCTATTTTTTTGCTTTATTGACCCCCGAAGGAAAATTTCAGCAAACTTTGAAGGTCCAAAAGCAATCCCTCTGGGTGCAAGAGCAGACCTTTTATCAAGCGGATGGCGCTGTCCATTTACATATTCAATATCGGCAATATCAAAAGGTGGGAACATTGTATTGGCCCTATGAAGTCGATATTATTCAGTTCCAGCCTAAAAATATTTTAAGAATTCGTTTCAAGGAAATTGAGTTAAACGTCCCTTTACAACCAGAAGCTTTTCTTCAAGAGATTCCAGAAGATGCGACTGAAGAACCTACTGAGATCAAAAAATGAAATCGCTGATCCGACTCCTTATTTTTCTAGTCTTAAAAAAAACATATCCGTTATTAATTTTCTTTGCTGTGGGTTCTCTGCTCTGCTTTATTTCGTTGTTCTTTACCTTTCGTATCCAGACGAATGTGGCGGCACTGCTTCCTGAGCATAATGAAGCGGCACAAGAATTTTCGCAAATCATGTCTTTATTAGGACATCAAGACACTCTTTTTCTCCTTGCGGAAGGAGAGCGAGAAGGCTTGATCGATTTCGCCGAAAAACTAGTAACGCCACTGAAAGCTTCTCCTTATCTGGATCGAATTGACTATAAAGCGCAACAATATTTTTTCCCCTTCTTTAATAAAATTGTACTTTCCCATTTTTTTGTACAGTTCGCTCCAGAAGAGATTCCCGCACTGATCAAAAAGCTTCAACCGAAAGCGATTCAACAGAAGATCGCTCAGAATATGAAAAAATTATATTCGGCGGATCCCGCTTTTGCGACTCGTATCAATATCGATCCTTTGGGCTTAATTGAAGATTTTTATCGACATTTACCGGCACAACAATCGTCCTTTGATTTAGAGTCCGGTTATATTTTTTCTCCGAATCAAAAGGCGCTTCTCATTAAAATGAAAGGGAAATTTCCGGCGACGCAAATAGATCAAAGTATTGCCTTGGTTGCGGAAGTAGAAAAAGCGATTGATATCGCGAAACGAGAACATCCAGAGATACAGGTGGAGATCTCTGGAGGTTATAGTACGGCCGTAGCCAGTTATTATGAATTTCGACGAGATTTAACGGTGACGCTGTTCACGTCGATTATCTGTGTTATTTTCCTAATCTGTTTCGTCTTTCGAGAATGGCGATTAATCTATCTCGCTGGTATTCCGTTGCATTTAGCAATTCTCTGGACCTTTGCTTTGGGAAGTTTTTTCTTGGGATCGCTGACCTCCATTGCGCTTTCTTTTGCCGCGATTCTTGCCGGATTAGGAGTCGATTTCGCCATTCATTTTTATAATCGTTTTCGGATTGAATTAATGCAACACGATTTGGAAACGGCGATTGAACGGACCCTAACCTTAACATTTAACAGCTTATTTACTGCAGGAATAACAACGAGTTGTGGTTTTCTGGTGTTCTATCGCACAGACTTTCGAGGTTTTTCTGAACTAGGATTATTGAGTGGAACCGGGATTCTGATTTGCTTGTTTTTTATGTTGCTTTGTTTTCCTTGTTTATTATTGATTTCCGGAAGAAAAAAAGGGTTCCCTCCTCTACGTTCAGGAACTGGGGTTCTCGCACTATTTCGTTTCGCGGAATGGTTCTTTTGGGGAACCCTTATTTTGACTTTCGGAGCTTTCTATTTATTGTGGGGATATCAAGAAGTGGGAGTTCCGTTTCAATCGGATATTCAGATCTTAAGGCCCTCCAGTCAAACCCGATTTCAAGAAAAGCTAAAATCCTATTTTCACGAAACGAATGTCATTTATGTGGTACAAAAGGCAAAAACTCAAGAGGAATTGTTGAAACAACTTCACCAATCAAAAAAGACCTTTCAACAACTTCAAAAATCCGGTCTTATCTCTCACTATCGGAGTATCGTGGATTTTGTCCCGGAGACAGAAACGCAACAAAGCATTTTGCAACAAATTCGGGAACAGGTGGATGGGAACCAAATCGTTTCTAGTTTGAAAGAATCTTTGGAAAAATATGGATTTCGAACGGACCCAACTTCTGAATTTTTTGGGCCATTCGATCCGCAAAAAACAACCTATGCTCCGTATTTGCAATGGCTAGAAAAACAACTGCTCCAACCCGAATTGCTTTCATTATCCGATCTCAATCCTCCAGAGTTAAAACCTGCAACGGAAGCTTTTTTACAGAAATCGGGGGACTCGCTGATCGCGATTTCTTATCTTTTTCCTATACCGGAATTAGACCATCGAAAAATTCGCCAAAGTTATCTTGAAGAACTCCACCGTATTTTGCCAGAATCCTGCAAAATTACTGGTTTACCTGTACTCATGTTGCATTTAGAAGAATTTATTTTTAGGAGTTTTTATCAAGCGGTTTATTGGTCCGCTTTTTTTATTATTTTTTTTGTCGTGTTGCATTTTCGATCCTGGGCCGCCATTCTTGCCTTGTTACCCATGTTTTTGGGGTGTTTATGGATGTTAGCCACAATAAAATTTCTGGGGTTCCCTTTGAATTTCATGAATATTATTGTGATTCCGATGGTGATGGGGTTAGGCATTGACGATGGGGTTTATTTTATGACCCATTATCTAGAGAGCAACAATTTGAGACAAACGCTTCAGGAGACGGGAATCGCTATTTTTTTGACTTCGGCAACAACCATTGCGGGCTTTGGTTCGCTTGCTTTTTCAAAAAATGCGGGACTGGTCTCGATGGGTCTTTTAGCAAGTTTGGGAACTTTGTATTGCCTCCTTGTGTCTCTCTTCTTTTTGCCTATTTTATTATCGAAAACCAATTTTTTTAGGACTAAAATCACAGAAAAAAACTAGAAATTTATTTTATTTGTTTTGCCATTTTTTGTTTCAGAATTATACTCGTTTCTTAATTCATCCTCATTTAAAAAGGAGATCTTCATGAAACGGATGTTTTTAAATCTAATTGTTTTTTTCGCTTGTCTTCTTTCTGCTCAAGAAACTGCAGAAAAAGTAGTTCATCAACGGATACTCTTTGGATTTGCCGGACAACAGCCTGTCACCTTGAGTCGTGATGGTGGCTGGATTGAATTAGGTAAACTCTCGGAACCTTTTCAAGGAGCGGCGCCAGAGTGTAAAAAAATCATGGGTCGGAAATGGCGAATTTATGCGGTTTATTCCGCTCAACCCTCCGGTGGGCCTACTGCCAATATTCAGATCAAGTTTATTCCTCAAGGAATGGGCCCGAACCAAAGCACACAATCCACATTTACGCTTCCTCAGAAAGAAAGTGAACTCGATCGAACGATTGATGGTTACAGTGATTTTTTTCCTTCAGGATTAGTTCAAGCTCCAGAGTTAACTGTGCCTCAAGTGACCTGTATGGCTCGCTTGAATTCTCAGGCTTCGTATAATCAACTCGCTCGACTTTTTTGGGTGGAACTTGTCGCCTATGAAGGAGTAGAAAATGGAATTACGGCTTTACCTCCTAAGGAAGTGACACTTCCCGAAAAAGAATATCATCTCAAGGGAAAAGTCCTCTATAAACCTTGGAGCAAAAGTATGGAATCCTGGAATGCGGGGGGCAGTGATTATTGTATTCTGGATACAGTGGGTTTTGAAAATGCTGAAAATCCGCCTCTCCATCCCATCTATTTACGTCCATCCAATATGGTTTCGTTTGATGTCCTCAAGGGTTATCAGAATATGGCCGTAGAAATTGTTGGAATTCTGGATACTCCTAAATCCAATAATAATTGGGAGAATTTACCGGAAGAAGAAAAAGGACAGTATCCCGTAGAAATGGAATTTGATGAACATGGGAATATGACCAGAAAACCTGCAAAAGGTGGCCCGGGAATGGGGATGGGGATTTCCATAAAATCGATTCTGGGATTGGCGACCCCGCTTGAACCCGCTGTTCCTATACTCAAAACAATTTATAAATTACAGGGACGATTATTAGTTTCGCCTCCAGTACAAGGAAGGCCCTATAATATTCAAATCGATCTCAAAGAATTTTATCCTGAAGGACATGCGCAATTTTCTTCTTCGGCATACCTTTTACCCTCTAAAACAATTCCTTATGGAGCTTTAAAGCAACATAAAGATAAATATGTGGAGATTACAGGAATGCTCGATCCAAAAGAGATGAAGGCACTTATTGTAGAAACACTAAGCCTCATTGAGAAACCGATAGCGAAAAAAGATAAAATTTATGTATTGCAAGGAAAAATAGTCCAAAAATTTTGGACGAAATCGATGGAATCCTGGCTTGCGGGTGGAAGTGATTACTGTATTTTAGATACAACCGGTTTTTATAATAAGGAAAATCCTGTCTCTAGAGCCATTTATCTGCGCCCTTCAGAATATTTGACCTATAATGATATTCGTCAGTATGATGGGAAAATTGTTGAAATTCGTGGTGTTTATGATGTTCCTCAGCTCACGATAACTCCAGATACAATGAAGGGGCAATATCCAGTAGGGCCAGATGGAAAGCCTGAAGCTCCTGCAGGTTCTGGCGATGGGATCCGTGTTTATGAAATTCGTGTAAACAAATAAAGCACTTTTTTGTAGCGCCCTTCTTTTCAAAATTTTTTTTAAACTCTCCTCTCTTTGGAGAGTTTTTTTATGAATAAACTCTAAAAAAAATCTTCTCTTTTAGCTCTTGTTCGATATAATACGATCAGTGAACTTTTGGAGGTTTTAATGGATCAAAATTTTTTGTTAACGACCCTGATTTTAGCGGTTCGTAATCAAATTAGCCGTAGGGATGGAGAATATCTTTCTGAATATAACTTAACTTATCAACAATATAGTGTTTTAATGATTATGGCCACAGAAAATAAAAAAATGAGTATTACTTCACTCGTTAATTATATCGGCGTTCGACAACCTACAATGACCGGAATTATCAATCGTTTGGAGCAAAAAAAATTTGTAAAAAAGAAAATAAATACTGTGGATAATCGCCGCATTGAAATCGTCTTAACAAGTAAAGGTAAAAAGATAGTAAACAAAATTGATCCCAAACAGTATCACGAAGAAACCAAATTTTTTGAAGTTTTTAGCACTACAGAGAAAAAACAACTGACTAAACTATTATCGAAATTACTACAAGCATAATATTAAATTTATTTTTTGGAAAATATTTTATGATACAAACTACAGAGTATAAATGTCCTATTGATAAAGTAAATATGGGCTTGACGGTACGAGTTCCCGGAGTTGAAGTGGAGCATTGCTGGGTTTGTGGGGGAATTTATTATGATCAGGGCGAACTCGAAAAACGATTGGGTCAACCCATTTCTATGGATTCTTGGGAATCGGATAATCCTCCAGAACCCCTTTCTTGTCCAAAATGTTCGAAGGAAATGGCGGGTTGGAAACGAGGTAAAATGAGAATTTTTTTCTGCTCGAACTGTAAAGGAATTTGGGTTCCAAAAATGAACAAAGCGAAAAAAATTCTAGTTTCAAAAAACCCTAAAGAAATTCAAATCCAAAATCCGCTACGCCCTAGTTCCTGGAAAAATCGTTCTAACGCAATCGATTATGATGACGAGATTGAACCCCACCATTATTTGCTAACTTTTTTAGGATTCCCCTACGAATATAATGAGAAAGCGAGCCGATTTCCGATAATAACCATGTCATTAATTCTTATCAATACACTGATTTACCTCCTTTCTAGGACGAATCCGATCTTTTTTTTCAATCACTTTGGATTTACTCCGAATACTTTTTCGTCAACAACGTTCTATACTTTATTTACTTATATGTTCATCCATGCCGATATTTTCCATCTCGTTGGGAACATGTATTTTCTTTGGGTCACCGGAGATAATCTTGAAGACAAAATGGGATCCTCCCGCTTTCTATTCTTTTATCTTACCTGCGGGGTTTTATCTATTTTGTTTTATAATATATTCGCCAGAAATTCTGCCATTCCGAATGTAGGCGCTTCAGGAGCTATTTCAGCAATGATTGGAGCCTATTTAGTATTGTTTCCCAACGCAAAATTTTTGATGATTTTCTTTTTATATCCCATCAAAATTTCCGTGATGTTATTAATTCCGATGTGGGCAATGCTCCAATTTCTGATGAGTATTGGTTCGCCGGGTAGTGGTGTTAATCATTTAGCTCATCTTGGAGGTTTTTTGATTGGTGTTCTCTGGATACTGTTTGTTAGTAAACGAATTCAGTGGGATACTGCTAATCCTACAGTTTAATCTCTTGTAGGGGCGATTCATGAATCGCCCGTCTAAAGATCTACTGTTGAAAGGTGACCCTAGAGGTATAGATCAGAGAGATTTCTCCGTCTTCTGTATGCAAATAAGGAACATATTCACTGCTACAGGCCATATTGGCGGTTGGATCGACAGCGAGCCAGCCTTGCCCTTCAAATAATACTTCTGCCCACACATGTCCACTATAACCATAACACCAGCCTAATACTTGACGCGAAGGAATTTTGAGGGCGCGACAGAGAGTAATAAAACAATCCGAAAAATCCCAACAATGTCCAAATTTTTGTTCTAGAACTTTTTCTACTCCATATCGCGAACCTTTTTGTTCGCCTGCATAACGAATATTTTTACCGGGCTCCAGCCATTGTAAAAGGGCGTCTATTTTTTGTTGCGTTGTTGTCGCATTTTTAGTAATTTCTTGGGCTAATGCAACAAAGACAGGATCGGTACTGGGCCAAAAAGAAGTTTCCTTCACTAGGACCTCTTCTGACTGACGAGAGCTTGGGGTTATTGTAAAAGCTTCAGAGACAACAGTTGCATGAACTTGAATGTTGGGAATTCCTGCTTTTAAAGGCACTTCTTTAAATGTATAAGAGAAGACCTCTCCGAAAGCATCCGTTTCTTTTTTTTCTGGGTACGGGTCAAATGTATATTCTGAGGGGACTGTTCCCTGTCCAATCGTTCGAAAATAAAATGTATTTCCGAATTGAAATTGGGCGGATAACTCTTTAATCTGAGCAAGCATTGTTTCCTGAGTATTTCCTTGGTCCCATAAAAGAAACAAATTGAAGAGCGGGTTCCATTGCATATAGTTGCATTTTTGTAAAGGTGCCGCTGAAAAGGAAAGTTGATAGGTGACGCGCCGTGGTTTAAAACCGAGATCATAATGTGCACGAACTGCTGTTTTAAAAGAAGTGTGAGTAAATTCAATCACACTTAGATGATCCAGAAGAACAAATGTTTTGTTTCCTTTATGTAAAGAAAGAAAGCGTTGATAAAGAGCCTCCGCATCTGGAGTCGTTTCGCAATCCACCACATTAATTTGGATCGCTTGTTTTTCATAGAGAAAAGAGGTATTCGTAAGTCGAGTTATTTTAGCTCCTAGTTTGTGACTTAAGGCTCCTAGTTGTTCAGCAGGCACTTCTACTCTTTTATCTAATGTCCATCCTTGCGGAGCTGGAGTACTTGCATCCAAAATCTCTCGATAGCAAAGGGGCTTCGTTTCTTGAGCATAAAGTCCTGTAATGAGGTAAAAGGGGAGAAAGAGAAGCAAATAAAATAAGTGTTGCATAAATTCTTCCTAAAAAATTTAAGTGTTTTCAAGCAATTCTAAAAGAGTTTGATGGTAATGACGAAATTGATGATCATTGAGTCGCCGAAAATCATCTCCATATTCAACATTCAGGCTCCAAACCCAGAGTTGACGGATTGCGATAAAAAGACCAAGACAGTGAAGGGAGGGGGTACTAAGCGTAATGAGATTTTGATACGATTCTAAGAAAATATGAAAATCGCCTTCAGGATCTTTTTCTGTAGCTTGTAGGCTCCATTTAAAGGTCGCCAAATCAAAAATTCGGTACGCGTATCCAGAAAAATCAAAATCAAAAAGAGTAAATTGAGACGAGCCGTTTTCAAAAAAATTCACACGAAGAAAATCTCCATGAATGAGTCCATAATCAGGGTGGGGTCGAGGAAGTTCTTCTAGAGCTTTCGCTTTCTCAAAAAATTTAGAGGAAAGAGCGTCAAAAGAAGATTGTTGCTGTGGAAAATGTTGCGTCAAAATTTGAAACGGTCGAAAAATCAAAGCCTGTTCATTCCATATCGGGCGAGTTAAAGGGAGAGAAAATTTGTCTGAAATCAAATGGATTCGTGCGAGTAAAGTTCCTAATGTTTGTAGTTGTTCTGGATTTAATTGCAAAGGGATGTTCCCTTGAGCCCAAGTAAATAAGGCTCCATAACGCGTTCCTTCCGGAGCTTCTATCGTGAAAACAAAATCTCCTTTTTGTTGCATTAAACTTTCAGAGACAGGAAGCCCTTGTTGCTTTAAATAGTGAAGCAAATGAATCTCAGCAAGGATTTCTTCTTTATTCCTCCAATCGCAACGATACAGTCTCAAAAGATAGTTCGCTTCTGGAGTGCTTATTCGGTAACTATCATTAAATCCTCGATGAAGCAAACACGCGTTATCGATTTTGAGAGAATAGAGCGGCGCCACTGTTTGAGCAAGACTTACAGCATCAAATAGCGAATGCCTGATTTTTAGAGAATCGTTGTTTAAGAGAGGCATAAATCAAACCTTATGTTTTAACACAAATAAGAGTTTTTTTATTTTTACGAAAAGGGAGCTATTTTTCAAGAGAATTCTTTAGGAAGATATGGATTTATGAGTGAATCTTCGCTAAAATAACAAAAAATCCATTTAGATTATATTGTAAGGAGCAAGGAATTATGGCGATTGTGGGCTATCTTTCTGATATTTTGGAAAGAAATTTATTAACGGAACGGATGCGAAATGGATTACACTATTTACAAAAGCTTCCTGCTTCCTTTATGCAACAACAAGTGAATGGTTTTTTCGAAAAAGTAGAAATTCAACACAAAGATTTATTCGCGTTAAACCAAGTGTATGAAAGCAAGCCTCTCTCTGAAGCCAAATTTGAGGCTCACCACCAACACATTGATTTACAATTTATTATCGCAGGAGAAGAGCGGATCAAAATAGAACCTAGACGGCATCTCAGTAGTGTTATTCCTTATGATACCGAAAAAGATATTGAATTTTTTGAAACCGTCGAGGGAAGCGATTTACTTTTAAAACCCGGAATGGTGGCCATTTTCTTTCCCGAAGATGGCCACGCCCCCGGATTACAGGTTCATAAACCTGTTTTGGTTCGAAAATCAGTGGTCAAAGTCAAAATTTTACCTTGAAAAATATAATTTTTCAAAAAAGAACTTCAAAACTTTAAAAGGAAAAAAGATAAAAGATGAATATTCCAGAGAATAAGACTAGATCCAGATCTTTAGCTCAAGGGATATTCTTTATTCTGAGTCGTATTCTTTTAATTTTTCTTGCATTAGGAAGCTTTGGAATCTGTACTTTATATTTTTTTACCCTTCGAGATTGGCGACAATTTCCCGAAAATAGTTTGCGCGATCTCAATTCTTCAGAACATCTTCTTTTTTATCAAACTTTTTTTGTTTTGATTTTTCTCGATTTAATCGTTTTAGGCTATCACCAATCTGCTTTAAAAAGATTGATTAAGCCTTCTGCTTCCGCTCGTTCAGACTGGCTTTTTTTGATTTTTACACTGACTGGAATCATTCGACTTACCACTCTCTTATTTTCATTTGGAGTTGGCTATTATATTCCGATTCTGATCCGTCGCGCGCTCTCTATAAATATTGTCATTCATATTTCTTCGCCGGTGTTACAATTTATCGTTCATTTAATCGCTTATGATTTTTTGACCTACTGGAGACATCGTTGCGCCCACAAGATTCCCTTCTGGTGGGAAGTGCATAAATTTCATCACGCGGCACTTGAAATGAACTTAATTACGAGCTATCGTGTACATCCTTTAGATTGGGCCTTTCATCACCTTTTTGTCTGTATCCCACTCGCGATTTTAGGAACTCCCATAGAAACCTATCTCTTCTTTTCCACCTTCAAAAATTTTTTAAGTGGAATACGTCATTCGATGGTTCCTTGGGATTGGGGATGGGTAGGGCGTACTCTTTTAATTTCTCCAATCGCTCACCGGATTCACCATTCGGCCCAACCAGAACACTGGGACAAGAATTTTGGACACCTTTCTCCTCTCTGGGACCGCCTCTTTGGCTCTTGGTATTACGGAAAAATAATTAATACCGAAATTTCTGTCAATGATAATTATTTAAACCAAAAAGGAGTTTTTTGGGATCTCTGGGAATCCAGTCGCCGTTGTTGGAGAAAAATGTTTTGATGTTGCCACTTGCTTTAAAAAAAATTCTTAAACAACATTCTCGTTCTTTTTATTTAAGTTTGCAAATTTTGCCTTCTTCTTTACGGTTTCCTATTAGTTTAGCTTATCTCCTCGCAAGAATGGCGGATACGATAGCCGACACGTCCTTGGTTCCTCGTGAGCTTCGAATAGAAACATTACAGCGTTTTTCTCAAGCGGTACAACATTCGGGCAGATTTAAATGGCTTCAAAACGATTTTTCACCAGAGAAATTCTCTTTATCCGAAGTTCAACTATTACAACAAAGTGACTCCGCAATCGCTCTACTTCCCGAATTAGGAGAAAAAAACTGTGGATTAGTCCAAAAAATTGTACGGACTCTAATCCAAGGAATGATCCAAAATTTGAACGACTTTCCCGGAGAAAATCGCTCTGAAATTTTCAGTTTAAAGAATAACAAGCATTTAGAAGAATATTGCTATTATGCCGCCGGTTGTGTAGGAGAATTTTGGACTGCGATTTCATTCCAAAAGGTTCCAAAACTTCGTTCTCGAAACTTTGAAAAAATGCAACAGTGGGGAAAAGCTTTTGGCGAAGGGCTTCAACTCATTAATATTTTACAAGACATTCCCCGCGATCTCGATTCTGGACGTTGTTATCTTCCTGAAGCAGAACTAAAAAAACTAGAAGTATTTGTACAAAACTTAAACGCAACACCCGAAAAAATAAAACCGCTTTTAAATGAGATGATGCAAGAGGCGGAAAAAAAATTGAAACAGGGTATTCTTTATGTGGAATCTATTCCTCACGGGGAGATTCGTCTTCGTTTGGCCTGTGCATGGCCGTTATTGATTGGCTTGAAAACTTTGCAAAAACTTCGGCGGGAAGAGAACTTGATTTTGCCTCCACAAAAAATTAAAATTTCTCGTCAGGAAGTCTATCAAATTCTTGGGAAGACCCTGTTTTTATTTCCAATTCCACGAGGGAGCCGCTTTTGTTTTACGTTTTGAAACAGTACTGTCTCTGGATTTTTGATCAAATGAACGCAATCTGGCACCTTCCCTTTGATCCGGAATCTCGTATGTATTGGCTCTATTGGCTGACCTTTGTCCTGTTGGCTATTCCTGCCTATATTGGGTATTATCAACCTCCATCGGGGCGATTTCGTTGGATTTCTTTCATTCGTTTTTGTTTTCCTAAAGCAATTTACGGGCACCCTTCTTCTCGAATGGATTATAAAATTTTTGTTCTGAATCGTTTCTTTATGGTCTTCTGGCTCGCGGTCTCCTGGTCATTATTAGCGACCGTCACAATTGCAGGAAGTCAGTTCCTTCAAAACGTTTTCGGACGCGCTCCTAAAGTTTCTTGGAACGCTTGGACATTAATGATCTTTTCGATCTGTATTGCTTTGGTGAATGATTTTGCGGCATTTTTGAACCATACGATGCACCATTTTTCATCGGTTTTATGGCCCTTTCATAGTGTCCATCATTCGGCGGAAGTTCTTAACCCAATAACTTTGTATCGCCAGCATCCTATTTATATGGTTTTAGGAATGCAAATTAAAGACATTTTACGAGGAATCTTCCAAGGAGTCGTTTACTATTTCTTCTTCGGAACGCCCACCCTTTGGACGATTTGGGGAGTAAACGGTATTTACGTTTTTTTTAGTTTAATTGGAGTCCATCTACGTCACTCTCATATTTGGTTCTCGTATGGTCCCCTTTTAAGCTATCTATTTATTAGCCCGGCCCAACATCAAATTCATCATAGCGTCGCGAAAAAACATCGGAACAAAAATATGGGAGAAGTATTTGCAATTTGGGATTGGATCTTTGGAACGCTTTATGTTCCATCCGAAAAAGAAGAGATCGTTTTTGGAATTGAAGCCGACACACCGCAAATACATCCCACTCTCTGGAAAGCTTATATGGACCCATTAATTCAATCTGCGAGGGCGATCAAAAAACTTTTTTTGTCTCAAAAACGAAACCCTCTCGCAATTCGTGAATGATTTAAAGAAAAATTTCATACGATGCTATTTAATTCTATCGAATTTTTTTTATTTTTACTGTTCTTTTTTGCGTGCTGGCCTTGGTTTAGACAGACTTCGCAACGTTGCTGGATTTATCTTACCATCACCTCGCTTTATTTTTATGGCTGGTGCGACTGGCGCTATATTTTTTTGGTGCTAGCAAACGGTTTGTTAGATTATTGGGTAGGCATTGCGATTTTGCGATTTCCCCAGAAACGCCATCTTTTGCTCCTCATTTCAATGATCGGAAATCTGGGATGCCTCTTCTTTTTTAAATATCTTGATTTTTTTATTGAAAATATCAATGTTGTATTTTCGATAGTAGGGATATCGCTAAAACTATCTCCGATCCATTTAACACTTCCGGTCGGAATCAGTTTTTATACATTTCAGTCTATGAGTTATACGATTGATATTTATCGGGGGCAACTCAAACCGGCTCGAAATGTATGGCATTTTTTTGCCTATTTATTAATGTTTCCGCAATTAGTTGCAGGGCCGATTGTGAGAGCATCCGATCTTTTGCCGCAATTAGAAGTATATAAGGCTCCGTCTCCGATGCAACAGTGGAACGGCTTTCGATTGATTATTTACGGTTACTTTAAAAAAGTGGTGGTCGCGGATAATATCGCGGTCCTTGTGGATGAAGCGTTTCAGTGTATAACTCCGGTTGGACATACCTTTTATTGGTGGTTCATCATGGGATTATTCGCTTTACAAATTTATTGCGATTTTAGTGGCTATACAGATATTGCGCGAGGATTGGGAAAGTGGATGGGCTATGATTTTGCTCCAAACTTCCAACATCCTTATATTGCTTGTAGTATTCGAGAATTTTGGCAGAGATGGCATATTTCTCTTTCGACCTGGTTCCGTGATTATGTCTATATCCCGTTGGGCGGATCTCGAAGGGGTATTATAAACGCAACACTTGTGATGTGGATCACGATGCTTGTTTCTGGATTTTGGCACGGAGCCTCTTGGACCTTTCTGATTTGGGGGGGACTCCATGCGATGTATCTCACCTTAGAACGTCTTACGCTCTGGCCACAAAAACTTGCGAAAATTCCCGGAGGTCGTTTTATATCGCTTTTCATTGTTTTTATTTTAGTGCTGATCGCCTGGATTTTTTTTCGAGCACAAACGGTTCACCAAGCCCTCGAGATTCTAAAAATATTGTTTTCTTTTGATTTCCGACCCCTTTCTGAAATTACGAGGAAATATCCGTTGGAACTCTTCCTCTTCCTTTTAATGACCGCTCGACATTTTTTTGTTTTTTTCGGAGGAGAAAAAAGAAAGATTTGGCGCTCGCGTCGATGGCAGAAGATAGAACCTTTCTATTTTGCCTTGTTAATTACGATCTGTATTTATTTTCGAGGACCCGGCAAAGCATTTATTTATTTTCAATTTTAAGAGATTCGCTATGAAATGGTTCAACCGGTTTGCGCAGACGCTTCTTCTCGCTTTGCTTCTGATTCTCGTGGTCGGCTTTTTTCGGCCCTCTTTTGAGACAGGAGTTCCTCAAGATCAGTTCTGGATACAAAAAATTCAGTGGCGGAACAATGCCGATATTGTCTTAGGAGGTGATTCTCGTATCTATAGAAACTTGAGTCCAGAACGGATGAAAAAAACACTTAAAAATCGTTGCATTAAAAATTTTGGTTTTAGTGTGGCTCGTTTTACTCCAGAATATCTAAACGCAATTGAAAAAGTACTTATTTCTGAAAGTCCTCATCCGGTGATTGTTCTTGGGATTTCTCCCTTATCGATTACCTCTGGAGTTAATATAAGCAGTGGATTTCGGGAGGCTCGCGCAAAATCTTCCTGGGATCGATGGCTTATTGGCAATTTCGGAACGATTTTGGATTTTATTAAACCCATCACCCAAGAAGAATTGGCTCCGTATATTTCTCAATATACCATTAAAAAATATTATCGCCACTATTATGAAGACGGATGGGTCGCTTCGTCCTTAAAACCGATTAATCCAGAGCTAAAACTGGATCATTATCGTGGATTGTTCAAAGAAAATAAAGTCTCTCTAAAATTGGTACAGAATTTATTGAAAACCCTCGCTCGCTGGATACAACTTGGAATCGATGTTTATGGATTTAGGCCGCCCACAACCGCAAAGATGGTACAATTAGAAAATGATACTTCTGGATTTCAGGAAAGCGAATTCATTTCGCAATTTGAATCTGCTGGTGGATTCTGGATTAACGTTGAACCCGAGGGTTGGATTAGTTATGATGGAAGCCACCTAGACGAAGTCGACGCGTTAAAACTCTCCGAACTAATTGCTTCTGAAATCGAAAAAAGAGAGCGCTCAAAAAGATGAGTACTACCAAAAAATATTGGGGATCTGTTGTTGCTTTAATGTTGCTATTAGTATTGACTTCTACACGAATACGTTGGTTCATGAGGCCCGTTTTTCCATTTCGACCGAACATCGTCTTGATTACGTTAGACGCGTTTCGTTTTAAAACGTTAATACAACTTTCTTCACAAGTCTCCAAAAAACCTTTTTTTCCAGAGTTTATAAAAGAAGGACTCTTTTTCTCGCACTGCTATACCACGAGCCCTCAAACCTTACCGGCGCATGCTTCCTTGTTTACGGGGTTATCTCCTCGAACACATCAAGTCCAATTTGAGGCGCTTTTTCGTTTATCGGAAGCATTTACAACACTTCCAGAAATTCTTCAAGATCAAGGAAAATACGAAACGTTGGCGATTACGGCCTCTTCTTTACTGAGCAAAGAATCTGGTCTGGCCCAAGGATTCCAAATTTATGATGAAGATTTTTCACAACCTCCACGGGAAGTTTTTAATTTGTTCTATCCAAATCAACGAAGAGCGAATGAAGTGATTTTTCAATTTCAACAATGGCTCAAACAGTATTCTGGAGACAAACCTTTTTTTGCTTTTTTGAATTTTTTTGATGCACATTCTCCTTCTGAGGCTCCATTTCCTTTTCATCAAGAAAATATTCAGCCTTATCAAGCAGAACTTTATTTTCTAGATCAACAAATTCAGAATTTAATGCAACAGATGAAACAAACGCAATATTTTGATAACACGCTCTTTGTTTTTGTTTCCACTTCTGGAGAAGGATTACAAGAACATCAAGAATATGAGCATGGGCTTTTTCTTTATGAGTCTACCGTCTGCGGGTCCGCGTTTTTTTATGCGCCTCGATGGATTTACCCGGTTACGATAGAGTCGCCAATATCGATTCTAGATATTGTTCCGACGTTTCTAGATCTTCTCAATCTAAAAGCGCCAGAAAATTTGCAAGGAAAGAGTTTGTCTCCTGCGTTTTTTTATCAACCCTTAGCAAGTCGTGATTTGTTTATTGAAACGCAATTACCCCGATATGCTCATCACTGGGAATCTTCCGACGCAGTCGTTTCAGAAATTCCAGATCTTCATTTCTGGGGAAAGTATATTTTTCGAGGGTGTGATTCTGCGGGTCTGGCTAGAGAAGAACTCTATGATTTGAAACTCGATGCCAGCGAGACAAAAAACCTCGCCGAACAATCTGATTTCAAAGAAATAATGCAACAATTCCGAGAGAAGCGAAACTTTTTTCTTCAGGAACTAAAACCTTTTTCTAAAGATTTACAGGACTATACTCGTCCACTCAATTTGATTCAAGAGCGCGATCTCCGCATTTTTAATCTCCCTTGGGTAGATGGAAATACGCTTCCGATCTGTTCAGAAGATCCGTGGGCACTTGGGAAAATGTACTATTTTGTGTGTTATGCGAAAGAACTGCTACGAGGACAAAAATGGGAACAAGCCGAACAGCAATTACAAAAGATGTTACTACTCGATCCCAATCATTCAGAAACTCTTTTTCTCTTAGGTCAGCTCGCGCTTCGAAAACAAGATTTCACAACGGCGCTTTCATTATTTAATCATCCTTCAATCCATAACCGTGTGGATTCAAATTTACAGCAGGCCCTTATTTTTAGCCAGCAACAAGATTGGTATAGCGCCGAACACTGTTTGTTAGCATTGCTCGGACGTTATCCAGAATATTCAGAGGTTCATAAACAACTCGCCTATTTATACAAAGAAATTGGATTATCCCAGAAAGCGGTGAAACATTTTGAACTATTTTTAAAGTTTGACTCGCTACAGAACCCACAAGAAATTATTACGATTCGTTCTCTTCTCCAAAAATTAAAATCTTAAACTATTATTTTTAATGCAACATTTATGATAAAACGATTTTTCTTCTTTATTCTTGCAAGCGGCTTATTTTTTTGGCTCTGTTTCCCGATGACCCTAGAAAGAATAATGGTTTGCGAACGCCCGAATATCTGGCTCATCACTATGGATACGACTGCCTACAATCATCTTTCTTCCTATGGTTATACTCAGGCTAAAACGCCCAATATCGACCGATTGGCGGCCGATGGAGTTCTTTTTGAAAACAGTTTTACGCCTGTTTCATTAACTCAACCTACCCATTCTACACTTTTTACAGGAACACATCCGCTCTATCATGGAGTTCGCTATAACTTACTTTTTCGCCTTCCAGACGAATACAAAACGCTCGCTGAAATTTTGAAAGAGAATCAATATCAGACTGCCGCCTTTGTGGGTTCCTATATTTTAGAGAAACGATTTAATCTGAATCAAGGATTTGATACCTATGATGATGATTTCGATCCGGAAGCCTCTAAAAAATCAGCGGCCAGTAATTTGAATGAACTCTTTAAATCAAAGCCGTCCTCTCCCATCATTGAACGGTCTGCCCAAAAAGTAGTCGATTTATCGCTTTCTTGGCTAAACTCCTCCGCTTCTTCTCAAAAACCCTTCTTTCTTTGGACCCATTTTTTTGATCCCCATTCTCCCTATCGCCCAATGTTTCAGCAAACCGAAAAAGCTGGAAATCCTTACGATCAAGAGATTGTTTCTGTCGATGAGCAAATTGGACGTCTCTATGAAGCGCTTCAGAAACAGGATCGTCTGAAAGAAACTCTGATTGTTTTTATGACGGATCATGGAGAGGGATTAGGATTAAAAGGCGAAAAAGAACACGGTTTTTTTTTATATGATCAAACCTTACATACTGCTTTGATTTACCGCTATCCGAAACGATTTCCGCCAAGAAGAGTTCCAGAAATGGTCACTCATCTTGATTTTTTGCCAACTCTTTTGGATTTCCTTCAAATTTCAGCACCAGAAGAAGTTCAAGGAAAGTCTTATTTGAATGCGTTGCGTGGCCGCCCCATCCCCTCTCGAGAACTTCTGTGTGAAGCAACACTTCCTAAATTCACTCATGGATGGGCCTTGATCGATGGACTCCGCAACGAAGATTGGAAATATATTCAGGCTCCGAAAGAAGAACTCTACCATTTAAAAACCGATCCCTATGAGGTTAAAAACTTAGTCGATCAATCCGCGTATCGTGAACGACTTGAATCGATGCGAGTTCGCTATAAAGAATTAAAGCAACACCTAGAAAACCGCAACGCCACTCTCGAACAAGTCGCTATTGATTCGGAACATCGAGACAAAATGCTGAGTCTGGGTTATGTTTGGGGAGCCAGTTCTGAAAACACTCCTGAACGCGAGCAAAAAGACCCGAAAGAAATGATTGAAGTCTATAAATTAATTGCTTGGTCCGGATATCTTCTGCAAAAAACCAATACGCCAGAAATGGCGATGACCCTGATTAATTCCCTCGAGGCGATACTTCTTCTCGATCCCAAAAATCTCTGGAGCCTACAACAACTCGCTCGTCAATTCACTCGTCTTGGACTCTATAGCGACGCTGAGCGAAAATATCAAATGATTTTGGAACTCAATAAAAATCAATCTGAAATTCATGCAGAACTCGCCAATATTTTTATGCTACAAATCAATTACCCTGAAGCGGAACGAGAAATTCAGAAATTTCTAAAGATGAAACAGGATCAGTCCCTCGAAAAAAAAGCACTTCCACAAAAACAAAATGAACAGACCAGCAGAGTTCAGGAGCTATCTCAAGGATTCTTATTACAAGCAGAAATTTATTATCGTCAGAATAAATTTTGGGAAGCTCAAGAAGCCTATGAACAGTTTCTGTTGCTAGAAACCGGACATCCGAGCCTGCGCGAAAATGTGAAAAAGCGAGTAAGCGAACTCTCGAAAAAAAAATAGCTGTACGGGCTTAAACAGTAGGGGCACGGCGCGCCGTGCCCCTACTGAAATGATATCAAATCATTCCCGTTTCAGGCATTATTTTTAAATCTTCCGGAATTTCAATCTCGTCCTCAGATTTAATTTCTTCATCAGGATGTACTTCTTCGGGGGGTTTCAAATCGGGAATGAGTTCCCATGGAAGCATTTTAGCTAACATTGGAAGCAGAATCGCTCCACCGGGCAAAATAAAAATCGCTAACGCCGGTACAATTTTCACCAGATTAACCAGTTGCTTTTTGGCGATGTCCATTTCCCCTTCAGATAAATCACGTCCCAGAGAATAACGATAGAGAATATGAAGCGTTTTTTTGTTTTGTACCATCTGATACGCGAGAATTTTTTTATTGGAATCAATAATGCCTTTGAGCCAAGGTTTTCCGACTTTTTCACGATAATCGCTATCGCCGATAAATTTTCCGGTATTAATGAGGGTTCCGATGACTTTCTCGCCTACCATCAAGACGCCATCTTTAATTTTAACGCTTCCTTGAGCGGTTTTTCCGCCTACATAATAGACACCATCTTTGATATAGCCTACCGCTCCAGTCGCCTGATCGACGACAAGTTCACCCGCTTTCCCCAAGCCTTCCAGAACAAATTTAAGACTGTCACTAATTCCTTCGACTACAAATTTTCCGCCATCCCACACTAGTTTCCCGCCATCGGCGAGACCTTCTAGAACGAATTTTCCGCCATCTAGAACAATTTTGCCCCCATCCGCCAATCCTTCAATCACAAATTTCCCGCCATCCGAGATTCCATGCATTACAAATTTGCCCCCATCCGAGATTCCATGCATCACAAATTTGCCCCCATCCGAGATTTCATGTATCACAAATTTCCCGCCATCCGAGATTTCGTGTATCACAAATTTCCCACCATCCTTAATTTTTTCTCCCGATTTTTTGATACATTTGAAGGATCGAGCAATTTTATGGAAAATTCCTTTTTTTTCTTCTGGCGGTGGGGAAGAAGGTTGCGATGACATAGAAAATCCCTTTTAAAATGAAATAAAATAAGTTTTTGCTAGAATAATTCTTTTTTTTTAGAAATCAATCTGAGTCCAACAAAAAAAGCGTGGAATGTCCACGCTTTTCATTTTAAGAAAAATTTAAAAATAATATCAAGGAGCCGAGATTCCGGGTGTTCCCCCACGAATCCAAGATCGAACTTGAGTTACAAATTTTCCTTCGGTAATAATGATGGCAGTATCCGGGTCGATAGGAGGAGGAAAAGCATCACCAGAGAGTCCTAATGGTGCAGATGAACCATCTAAAGTGCCACCAATTGGCATCGGCACACCAAACGCTGTGGTTGCAGAAAGTTTATTGGCAAGGACTGAACTATTGGGATTAAGCGCTCCTACGCCGGCAATTAGACCCAAACTCATATAATCAGGACCTCGGAAAAGAGAAGCCCCTGAGGCATCTGTAAAATCCAAAGTAATTGGAGTAGATACCCCCCCCAGCGGCCATGCAATTCCACCTTCCACTGTTGTTCCGGGAGATGAACCTGAATGACAAACCGAACAGCCTGCGCCAGTAGAGGCTAACCCTACAGACACTAACGAAGTCCAATCCGGTGCTGTTAGAAAGGTCACTGAATTAGGAACGGGCGTGAAAGAAAATGGATCTCCAGAAGTATTAGTTACTGCTGTACTTACCGTAATGACATAAGACCTTCCATCACCCAGAACGACACCAAACGGGGGTATCAAAATAGATACTGTAATTGTATCTGCAGGTAAAGGCGCATAGGTAACCGTATAGTCAATTAGGCCACCAAGAAATCTTCCTCCACCAGGCGCTGCTGCGTCTATTTCAAAAATAGTGACATTGGCCTCATTTACCGTTGAGGCAAGAAGTCCGTCTCCATCGGAATCAACGGAGATCACAAACTCGCGAAGAGAGAAAGATAGCCCACCCTCAACTCCAAGAAAATCAGGAACGGTATCAAGGCCACTTAAGGCACTTCCAGCAACCGTATCTGTCCCGCCCACACTTGTAGTGTTCAAATGAGAAACACTAAGAATTCGTGGGGCGACGGGGCCAGACGAGAGAATATCAATACTCACCAGTACCGTATCGCTGCAAATTCCGGTAGCATCAGTAACTGTCACTGTTGACGAATAGGTTCCGGGAGTACCGGCGCCACCCGTTCCAGAAGTAATATCCCCATCCGAGGCGATAAACAAATTGGAAGCAGTCGCGAAGGTTCCGCTATAAGTAAACGGAGTGACGCCACCCGTGGTGGACGTAACCAGAGTCGTTATATCGGAAAACGCCACGCCTTCTGTTGCATCTAAAAGTGTAAGAGAACCGCTCACGAAAGCGACAGTACAGACAAAGTCATCAGGTGGGAAATACTGGTGATTACCGCCCCCATTACTACACCCGAAGCTCATCAGTCCCATCGAAAGGAGCAAAAGAAAAAGAACTAATTTCATAAGCACCCCTATTTAAAATAGTAAAACAGATAAGATTTATCTAATATATCTATTATAAAAAAAAATGCAAAATATTTTTAGAAAAAAAAAAGCCTACCTCATCAAGGCAAGCTCGCGTCTATTTTTTGACAAATATTAAATAAACATTGACTCTATTGTCATGGCGAAGGCAATGAACCGGTCGTTACGCATCATCGCAACGACAATAAGGAGATTTCTGGTCCAACAAAAAAAGCGTGGAACATCCACGCTTTTCATTTCAAGAAAAATTTAAAAATAAGAATATTATGGAGGCGATCCAGCACGAATCCAAGATCGAAATTGCGTCACAAATTTTCCTTCGGTAATAATGACTCCGGTATCTGGATCGGGAGGAGGAGGAACAGGATCACCAGAGAGTCCTAATGGTGCAGATGAACCATCTAAAGTGCCACCAATTGGCATCGGCACACCAAACGCTGTGGTTGCAGAAAGTTTATTGGCAAGGACTGAACTATTGGGATTAAACGCCCCAACAACGCTGGCAATTCCACCGAAAGTTAGATAATTACGGCCTACTGGATTCTCGCGCGCGAGTGAAGCGCCCGTCGTTGTGGAATCTGTAAAATCAAGCGAAATTGCGCTAGTTACACCACCCGGAGGAAATGCAATTCCACCTGACACTGCTGCCCCAGGAGATCCACCAGCATGACAACCGGAACAACCCGCGCCAGTAGAGATTAATCCGCCGAATACTAACCCAGAACTTGGCGCCGTTAAGAAGGTCACTGAATTGGGAATGGGCGTGAATGAAAATGGATCTCCGGAAGTATTGGTTACTGAGGTACTTACCGTAATAACGTAAGATCTTCCAGCATCTAAAAGAAAAGCAGGAGGAGGCAGAGATAAAAGGATGGATACGGTAATCGTATCTGTAGGTAAAGGCGCATAGGTAACAGTATAAGCGGTTGTAGGAAGAAGTGTCCCTCCACCGGGTGCTGTTGCGTCTATTTCAAAAATAGTGACATTGGTTGTAGTTACCGTTGCGCTTGCAAGTCCATCTCCATCGGAATCAATGGAGATCACAAAATCACGAGAAGAGGTCAAAGATATTCCCTCAACTCCAAGAAAATCAGGAACGGTATCAAGCCCACTTAAAGCACTTCCGGCAACCGTATCTGTTCCACCCGCAAAAGTGTTTAGATGAGAAACACTGAGAATTCGTGGTGCGGCAGGGCCAGACGAGAGAATATCAATACTGACCGATACTGTATCGCTACAGACACCGGTAGCATCAGTAACCGTCACTGTTGACGGATAGGTTCCGGGAGTACCGGCACCAGCAATTCCAGAAGTAATATCTCCATCCGAGGCGATAAACAAATTGGAAGCAGTCGCGAAGGTTCCGCTATAAGTAAACGGAGTGACGCCACCCGTGGTGGACGTAACCAGAGTCGTTATATCGGAAAACGCCACGCCTTCTGTTGCATCTAAAAGTGTAAGAGAACCGCTCACGAAAGCGACAGTACAGACAAAGTCATCAGGTGGGAAATACTGGTGATTACCGCCCCCATTACTACACCCGAAGCTCATCAGTCCCATCGAAAGGAGCAAAAGAAAAAGAACTAATTTCATAAGCACCCCTATTTTAATTAAAAGGTTTCGTAACTATTCAGGTCCTACTGTCCCCCGCTGGCGGGGGTTTGGGGGTGGAATAGAAGTAAGAAAGAGTCCTCCCCCTTAATCCCCCTCCGGAGGGGGACATTAAGATCACAAGAGCTTGTGTTTAAAAGTACCTTTAAATTTATATCTTGTACCCGAACATTTACGAAAAAAAGACAAGACTTGTCTACTATATCTATTTATCTAACGAAAATACAAGGTATTTTTAGAAAAAAAAAAGCTTGCTTATATTCATAAACAAGCTCGAATCTGTTTTAAAAAATTTTTAAATCAATAGAATCTATTTAATCAAGAAGAGATGGAGCACCCGCACGAATCCAAGAACGAACTTGATCAACAAATCGAGTTCCCGTAACTGGTGCACTGGTATCTGGATCAGACGAGCCACCAGTTAATACAGCAGCAGAGGCATCCAAATCGGCTCCAAAGTCTGGCATTCGGACACCAAAACCAAAGGTTTGATCGGTAGAGAGTTTTTTCGCTAAAACAGCACTATTCGGATCAAGCACTCCTACTCCAGCGACTCCACCAAGGCTAATATAAGTACGGCCTGGTGGATTTGCGCGTTGAAGTGTCAATAATACTCCGGCAAAGCCTGTAGCACTTCGAAAATCAAGTAAAAGGCCTGTGGCTGGTGGAGCGCCCGGAGGATCTGCAATACCTCCATCAACAACAGCAGTACCACTACTTCCAAAAAGAGGAGCCCCTCCTTGATGGCAACTTGTGCAGGTCGCACTACCTGCACCTGAGGATGTTATTGTCGTAAAGAGGTTGGTGGCCCAATCTGCGGCAGTCAAAAATTCAAAAGTATTCGGGGCGACAAAGGGATCTCCGCTGGTGTTTGTTACCCCAACACCAACGGTAACCACATGAGTCGCACCATTAGCCAAGATTGCGCCTCCAACTCCGCCAGGAATGGTGACAACGATTCTGTCTAGAACGGGATCGTAAACAACGGTATAACCCGCGACAGGAAAACTATTTACGTCTTCGACAGTAACATTTGTAGCATTGACTGTTGTTCCAAGCAAAAGATCGCTATCGGAGTCAATATCAATATTAAATACACGATCCGCCGCTCCTGAATTTGTATTTGGTTGAATTCCAAAAAAATCAGGAATTGAACCAGCTAACGCAGAACCAGCAACAGTATCCGTTCCAAGAACTCCTCCATGAGGATAGTTTACACTGAGAATCCGAGGTGGAAGTATGACAGGAACAGCCGAAATGATGGTAATGGAGACAGGGATAATATCAGTACAAACTCCGGTAGAATCTGTTACAGTGACGGTTGTCTGATAGAATCCAACGGGTCCTGCGCCACCGACACCTGAAACGACATCGCCATCCGATTCTACTGAAAGACTCGCCAAATCGAAACCAGTTCCGACCTCGGAATAGAAGTAAGGCGGAACGCCTCCGGCGGTGGCGTTAAATAAAGTGTTTAGATCCGCGTAAGCCAATCCTTCGGTTGCACTCGGTAATGTGATCGAGGTGAAATCAAAGGTAACTGTACAAGTGACTGGATCAGAAGCAGGAATAAAGAAGTCCTGGTTTGAACCATCGCGCCAGCATCCAGGAAGACTTAGACATAAAATAATAAAAAATAATAATCCAATTCGCATTCGATTTTCTCCAAGAAAGATTCTCAGAAAACAAGGTAAGACCACATATTAAAAACTTAAGTTTTCCACTATAACATAGAGTTTTGAAAATTTGGAGAAGTTTTTTGAAAAATTTTGAAACTTTTAGAAAAAAAAGAAAAACAGGTGGATTCTCTCCAAAAATACGCTGAAATCATCGGCCCTCAAAAAAAATATTTTTTTCTTGACAGTATCAATATATGGTGGTATTTTTTGTACCCCTACAATATGTTGTGGTTTTTTTTATCACTTCCCCAACAAATTTCTTTCCTCCTTAAAATAATTTTGCTTTAAATTTTGAAAAATAAGGACATTTTTATGGGCCTATTACCCGATAGCCATTTATTTCAAAGCAGTTCTCCAAAATTCAAACTGACTGAAAATAGCATCAAAGTTTTGCAGACCCGTTATTTAAAAAAAGATAAAACGGGAAAAGCCTGTGAAACACCAGAAGAATTATTTCGTCGCGTAGCTCGCACTGCGGCAGTTTCAGAACGATTGTATGGCGACATTTCAAACGAAGATTTACAAATTGTTGAAGAACAGTTTTATCGAATGATCGGAGAATGTTATTTTCAACCGAACTCTCCAACGCTTATGAACGCGGGCCGTGAAATGGGGATGTTAAGTGCTTGTTTTGTGCTTCCTATAGAAGATAGTATTGAAGGAATTTTTGATTCCATTAAAAATACCGCGCTTATTCAGAAAGCGGGAGGGGGAACCGGATTCAGTTTCTCCCGATTACGTCCACGAGGAGATCGTGTCAATTCAAGTGGCGGAACCACTTCTGGACCGATGAGCTTTCTTAAAGTTTTTTCTGGAGCCACGGAAGCGATCCAACAAGGGGCCTTCCGTCGTGGCGCGAATATGGGCGTGATGCGTATTGATCATCCCGACATTATTGAATTTATTGAAGCCAAACGCGATCTGACCCGATTTACAAATTATAACTTGTCGGTTTCGATCTCGGACCGCTTTATGGAAAAATTACGAAGCGATCCCGGCTCTCCGCATATGGTCGTTAATCCAAGAAACAAGGAGTCTTTTCCTTTAAAACGGGCCGATGGCACTTTCTGGAGTGTCTCTGCTATCTGGTTGCTGATTCTTGAACGCGCTTGGGAATCCGGGGAACCGGGAATTTTATTCTTTGATCGCATTAATCAATATAATCCAACGCCTCATATCGGAGAAATGGAAGCCACCAATCCCTGCGGAGAGCAACCCCTGCTTCCTTATGAAGCTTGCAATTTGGGCAGTATTAATTTAGGGAAATTTGTAGAGACTCGCGAGGGGAAGCCTTATTTTAATTTCCATGATTTTCGTGAAGTGATCCGGATCTCGACACGTTTTCTGGACAACATCATTGATGCGAATAATTATCCTCTCCAACAAATCCACGAAATTTGTACTCGAAACCGAAAGATTGGCCTCGGAGTAATGGGTTTTGCGGACGCGCTTTTCAAATTATATATTCCGTATGATTCTGAAGAAGGGATTGCATTTGGAGAAAAAATAATGGAATTTCTCCAAAAAGAAGCGCATCAAATGTCTGAAGAACTCTCAGAAGAACGAGGAACTTTCCCGAATTGGAAGGGATCTCGATGGGAACTTGAATGGAAACGCGAGATGCGTAATGCTTGTGTAACCACGGTTGCTCCAACAGGAACCATTTCGATTATTGCGAATTGTTCGGGTGGGATTGAACCGATGTTTTCGCTCGCTTTTTATCGAAATATTTTAGACGGGCAGAGACTCCCAGAGATGAATGAAGTTTTTGCGGATGTGGCTAAAAAAGAAGGTTTTTATTCCGAAGCCTTAATTCGCCGTATCGCGGAAGAGGGAACGATTCAGCATATTGAAGAAATTCCAGAGCCTATTCGGCGGATCTTCGTCACCGCGCGTGATATTCATCCTAAATGGCACCTCAGGATGCAAGCGGCTTTCCAAAAAAATTGTGATAGTAGCATTTCAAAAACCATTAATTTTGACCATAGCGCGTCGAAAGAAGATATTAAAACAATTTATGATATGGCTTTTGATTTAAAATTAAAAGGAGTGACGATTTATCGAGATGGAAGCCGTCAAAATCAACCAATGGCTCTAGAAAGTAGTCAGAAAAAAGAAGAAAAACCAAAAGAAATTTTATCTGGAGCGATGGCGCCTGTTTCTCTCTGTACCTCAGTTCCTACTGTTCCTGTTATTACACCTACGCCTTTAAAACCGATTAAACTTCCAGATATTATGAATGCTTTTCGTATTCGTCAAGTGACTCCTTTTGGGAATATGCATATTCAGGTTTCGGTGGATGTCAAAAGTGGAAAAGAGCGCGAAGTTTTTGCTCAATTAGGAAAAGGAGGCGATGTTGCCTATTCGGATTTGGAAGCTATTTGTCGCCTCCTCTCACTCTTTTTGCGTTGTAATGGAGAATTATCGATTGCCTTACAACAATTAGACGGGATTGGTTCTTCGCTCTCAATTCCCTCAAAAGAAGGTCGAATTCAATCGCTTGCGGATGGGTTGGCAAAAGGATTACAAAAATATTTAAACGCAAAAGAAATGTTTGGGTTAGAAGCTATTTTATTAGGGAACGCGGATATTTCTAAACTTGCAGAAGAAAAAATGGAAAAGAAAACCAAAAATCATATTCTTGCGAATGCGTTTAAACTGAAATGTCCGGAATGCTCAGGTAATTTAACGATTGGAGAAGGATGTGTGGTTTGCCATGGTTGTGGCTTCTCCAAATGCTAGTGGACCCCTTCATTTGAAATATTTAGGTAAAAAAAAGCCCTCATAGCGGGGCTTTTTTTTGTTGGAAATCAAAACGAAAGGGAGGCAATTTTTGAAATGATCAGAATCGCGAGAAGAATCGCGAGAATCATCATCACCAAAGAAGTGAAACTGGTTCCAATAAAACGTAACGGATGAGAATATTGAGGCGAAAATAAAGCATCTGAGTTTTTTGCAAATTCAGACTTTTTCAATGGAACCCTCACGAGAATAGTAAAGGGGATTTAGTTCTGAGGACACAGGTTCTGACGTTTTTTGGAGTTTTATTCGGAAATCTGTTTCCATTTTTGCTTGATGGGTAAGCAGATGATCTACTTTTTTATCTAGCTGAAGAATTAAGGATTCAATTCGATCTAAATCTGCTTTTGTGGGAACATTAAAGGTATTAAAAATCGCTTGAATGCGATTATCAATAATATGATTCACACGGTCTAAGTTTCGGTGCCATAAACTAAAAAGCATCTCTTTTAACTCGATCCCTTCACGTTCCGAAATTTGTCCTTGAGTGATCAGATGATCTACATCGTCTTTAAAATCGTTAGGACTCACCATTTCCGCAAAGATATTCATGGTTTTTTTGAAGCGGTCTACAACCACATTATTTTGAATGATATTGGTAAAAATAGATTTTGGCAGAGAGGAACTACGTTTTTTTTCTCCCTCATAAAGGACTTGAGAGAGCGTAAGCGTTGTTAAATCTTCGTCGGTATCATTATGAACTACACGAATTTCCTCGCCTTTTTTGACAAGCTCAGCAATACCCTCAAGCGTAATATATTTTTTAGTATTGGTGTTGTACAGTTTTCGGTTTGAATAACGCTTAATTAAAATCATATCCTCCCCTCCCATAAAAGTGTGCCGTGTAGCGTGCGGAGTTGCGACGCTACACTACATAGTTATTTAGAGGTCGTTTCAAGTTTTTCAAGTTTGGAGAGCACTTCTTCCAACTTTTCATTCATCTTTTTGACATCTTCTTTTGTCGGAATGTGGACTTTTTTCAAAATACTTTCAATGCGTGCGTCAATGGTCGATTCTAAAGAAGTTAACGTAGAGGTGATCGTTTCTTGGGTGGTTTTCTTTTTCTTTTTGAATAAATCGGAAACAAGACTCTTCCCATCTTTTTCAGCAAGTTCACCTCGCTCCACACATTTGCTAATAAATTCTTCAATTTCTTCTTGAACCAACATCGTTCCACCAACACTTGCGCGAATGATTTTTTTCAATTGTTCGGCCCATTTTTCTTTGGCTTCTTGTAACATAACCAAAATCTCCTTGTTTTTTTAATTGGATAATTCAACGAAATACTTATTAAAAAGCATGTCCATATTTTAACGCGATGCGTCAAAAAAAGCAAATATATATTTTTTTTTTTTTGATGGTATCTTTATAGGTGTAGTAAGAATGTTTTGATCTAAGAGTTGCTTCTAAAGCGTTTGACCCCTTTTTTTGGAGCCCCTATGCAAAAAATTTTTCTATTAACAACCGCATTGCTCTTTTTAGCTGTATTTTGTAACCCCTGTTTTGCGTGGTGTCCCACTACTCCCCCGGATCCAGTGCCACCCGATCCCCCAGTCGATCCAACGCCACCCC
>CAZHAR010000034.1:0-37939 GCA_964530615.1 uncultured Planctomycetota bacterium
AAGCATCCTCGGACAAAAGGGCTTTATTCTCTGTTAAATAACGCTCATCATCCCAATTTGAAAATTCGCTTTTCCAACACGGATAAAAATAGAGACTTGCGGTTAAAGCACAAAAAATAAAGGAAACAAAAAATTTAAATTTTTTATTCAAGATGGCTTTAGAGTTGCTCCTTAACCTAACAAAAATAATGTGTTCCTAATTCATCTGGATAAGATAGCGGAATTTATTTTGAAATACAAGATTTGTCAAAATGTCACCTTTACTTCTCTATCCTCGTCAGAAAGTCAGTTCTTCCTGGGAAATTTCTTTAATAATAAACGGTTTCAAGCCGTTTATTATTGGCCTAAAATTTGCTAACCTCTAGTCAAAACCTAAAATCTAATTTGTCAGAACCTGACCGAATCAACGGGAACTTTATGAAGACTATGATTACTAAACTTTTGCAGGATTATCAATTTCAGCGACCTCATTTATTAGATATGCTCTGGGAGATTCAGAATTATTATGGTTATATTCCAGAAGACGCCATTCCAGTTTTAAGTGAGGGCCTAAAAACCAGCCCCGTAGAACTCATCGACACGATTTCCTTTTATCATTTTTTTCATCGGAAACCCGTCGGTAAATACAAAATTTATCTTAATAAAGGAATTGTGGCCGAAATGCAGGGCCTTGCAGAAGTGATCATTACGTTTCAAAAAGAAACAGGATTGGCCTTCGGAGAAACAGATCCGTCTGGACAAATCAGTTTACATGAAACCTCGTGTATCGGAATGTGCGACCAAGAACCCGCGTGTTTGATCAACGAAACCGTTTTTACTCAACTCACTCCAGAAAAAATAAAAAAACTCGTCCAAGAAATTCGCGAAAATAAACAACTTTTTCAGATGGTTACTCCTTCGGAAGACGGAAGAAATGCGCATCCGTTTCTACGTACCGAAATTAAAAATAATATCCAACAACGAGGCCCCGTTCTTCTTCAACCTTATGAAACGGGGATTGCTTTAAAACGCCTAAGCGAAATGACTCCAGAGGCAGTCATTCAAGAGATAAAAGATTCTGGCCTTCGGGGACGTGGGGGAGCAGGATTTTCTACGGGTAGGAAATGGGAATTCTGCGCGAAATCACCTGCGGAGAAACGCTATATCGTTTGTAACGCGGATGAAGGAGAACCGGGTACTTTCAAAGATCGTGTGCTTTTAACCGAAACTCCTGAAGCTTTGTTTGAAGGAATGACGATTGCCGGACACGCGATTCAAGCCATCGAAGGCATTATTTATCTCCGTGCGGAATACCGTTATTTAAAAAGTTATTTGAACCTCCGTTTAAAAGCAATGGATCTTCAAGGATTTCCGATACGCATTCAAGTCGGCGCCGGAGCTTATGTTTGTGGAGAAGAAACCGCTCTGATTGAATCGCTAGAAGGAAAAAGAGGCGAACCTCGTTATCGACCTCCTTTTCCCACAACTCATGGATATTTAGGATATCCAACCGTGGTGAATAATGTTGAAACTTTTTGTACGGTTCCACGAATTCTTCAACACGGAGCCAATTGGTATAAAAGTTTCGGAACTGAACAATCTCCGGGAACACGACTATTGAGCGTTTCTGGCGATTGTTCTAAACCCGGAATTTACGAAATTCAATGGGGACTTTCGCTAGGAGATTTTATGGAGCAAGTGGGCGCTATCGATTGTCAAGCGATTCAAGTCGGAGGGCCTTCTGGAACTTTAATTCCCGCCTCAGAACATCAGCGAAAGATCTGCTATGAAGATCTGGCGACGGGTGGCGCGATGATTTTGTTTGGCAAGCAACGCAATATGCTCCAGATTGTTCAGAACTTTATGAATTTTTTTGTCGCTGAATCCTGTGGAACCTGTGTTCCGTGTCGTGCAGGAAATGTCATTTTAAGAGATATCTTAAATAAAGTAGTCTCTGGAAGAGGGCGTCCTTCTGATCTCGACAAGATGAAAGATTTAGGAAAGATTATTAAACAGACAAGTCGTTGCGGATTAGGGAACACTTCTCCGAATCCTATTCTTTTTTCGTTGCAGTATTTTCGCGATCAATATGAATCCAAGATAAAGAGCAAAGATGAACTGTTTTATGATTTCGATCTGGAAAAAGCGGAGGCAGAATTTACGCAAATTATTGATTCTGTGAAGGAAACTACAGAAGGAGCGAGCCATTAATGACGAAAAAAAATGTATCTTTTACCCTTGATGGAAAAATTTGTCACGCGGAAGAAGGACAAAATCTGATTGAAGCGGCCAAACAAAACGGAATCTATATTCCCACTTTGTGTTATTCTTCAGAAATCACTAAACCCTTAGGAACGTGCCGTGTTTGTGTCGTCAAAGAGCGCGGATGTACGGTTGCCGGATGTATTCTAAACGTGTATGAAGGAATGCAAATCGAAGTCAATACGCCCGAACTGGAAGATTTCCGGAAGGGGATTTTGGAAATGCTCTTTGTCGAAGGAAATCATATGTGTCCTTCGTGTGAAAAGAGTGGTGATTGCGAATTGCAAGCCTTAGCGTATCGCTTTTCAATTATGGCACCACGATTTCTCTATGAGTTCCCAAATCGAGAAGTAGATTATACCTCCTCAAAAATTGTTCTGGAGCGCAATCGTTGTATTCTATGCAAGCGTTGCGTTCAGGAAATTCACGATCCTCAAGGGAAACCTGTTTTTTCGTTTGAGAATCGAGGAGCAAACACGCAAATAAATATGGAACTAGAGTCTGTAGAACAACTCTCGGACGCCATGATCGATCGGACGGTGCATCTCTGTCCTGTGGGTGCCCTTCTCAAAAAAGGAAAAGGATTTGACCGACCGATTGGAACACGTCTCTATGATAGAAAGCCTATTGGAAATGGAAGCTAATTCTTCTTTGCCTTCACGCCCTCTGATCGCCACAGTCTCACTCGCCGGATGTTTTGGATGCCATATGTCTTTACTAGATATTGACTTGAATTTCCTCACCTTAGCGGAAAAAGTAGAATTTCATCGAACGCCCTTAACCGATATTAAAACATTCACCAAAGAATGTGATATTGGGCTGATTGAAGGCGGTTGTTGCAATAGTGAAAATGTTCATACGCTGAGAGATTTTCGCAAACATTGTAAAATTCTTGTTTCTCTGGGCGAATGCGCCATCATGGGTGGACTTCCAGCGATACGAAATAATCATGTTTCATTAAAAGAATGTATGGAAGAAGCGTATCATAATGTTCCGTCATCCATTCCTGGAGATAAGCTATTTCCTTGTGATCCAGAGCTTCCTAAAATTCTTGATAAAGTCTATCCTTGCCACCATATTGTGAAAATTGATTATTTTTTGCCGGGGTGTCCACCCTCTGCTGAACTCCTCTGGCGCACGATAACCGCTTTATTAACAGGTAAACACACCGAACTTCCTTATGAAGTCATAAAATACGATTGAAAGAGACCGATTATGGGAAAGAAAATTACGATTGAGCCAATCACACGCGTTGAAGGACATGGAAAAGTAACAATTCATCTCAATGATCAAGGAGAAGTCGAAGAATCACGTTTGCACATCGTGGAGTTTCGCGGTTTTGAGCGATTCGTTCAAGGGCGTCCTTACTGGGAAGTTCCCGTATTAGTGCAACGATTGTGTGGGATTTGTCCGGTAAGTCATCACCTCGCGGCGGCTAAAGCGATTGATAGGATCGTAGGTATTACCCCGGAAACCATTCCAGTCACGGCAGAAAAGATGCGCCGTTTGATGCACTATGGACAAGTGTTTCAATCGCATGCGCTCCATTTTTTCTATCTAGCTTCTCCGGACCTGTTGTTTGGAATGGATAGTCCCGTAGAGTCTCGCAACATCATAGGTGTTGCATTAAAACATCGTGAATTCGCTAAAAAAGGAATCCTGATGCGAAAATTTGGTCAGGAAATTATTTTAGCCACCGCTGGGAAAAAAATTCATGGAATTTCTGCGGTTCCAGGCGGAATTCACAAAAATCTTTCGATTGAGGAACGAGATCGTTTTCTCCATAATCCAGACGATCCAACCCTGAACATCAAAACGATGATCGATTGGAGTTTGGAAGTGTTAGAATTTTACAAGGATTATCATCAGAAAAATCTCCACTGGATTGATTCGTTTGCGACCTTCCCTTCCAATTTTTTAAGTCTCGTCCGTAAAGATGGAGCGATGGATCTCTATCATGGTGTTTTGCGAGCGATTGATTCCAAAGGAACTAAAATCTTGCCTGATATTGATTATCAAGAATACCTTGATTATTTTCAGGAAGAGGTCAAATCGTGGTCGTTTATGAAATTTCCATTTTTGAAATCGCTGGGCCCTCAACAGGGGTGGTATCGAGTGGGACCCCTCGCACGCTTGAACACTTGTGATTTCATTCCGACCCCCCTTGCCCAGAAAGAATTGGATATCTTTCGATCCTATACCTATAGAGCGCCAAATGGGATGACGATGCATAGCCATCATGCTCGTTTGATCGAAATGCTCCATTGCGCGGAAATCATGGATCGATTGTTGAACGATCCCGATTTACAGGGAACCCATTTAATTGAAAAAGGAACACGCCAAGAAGAAGGTGTTGGAGTGATTGAAGCGCCTCGTGGGACTCTTCTTCATCATTACCGAGTTGCGGAAGATGATCAAGTAACCAAATGTAACTTGATCGTTTCAACAACGCATAACAATACCGCGATGAATAAAGCGGTTCGTTGGGTTGCAGAGAATGCCTTAAGTGGAAAAACGGAAATTACCGAAGGACTCTTAAATCAGGTGGAAGTTGCGATTCGCGCCTATGATCCTTGTTTGAGTTGTGCGACACATGCTCTAGGACAAATGCCTCTCGAAGTCCTATTGTTCAATTCCAAAGGAGAAATGATCGATGAAGCCAAACGATTCTAAAAAAAAGATTTTGATTTATGGGATTGGAAATCCGGGACGCGGAGATGATGGTTTAGGATGGGAAGTGATTTCCAGAATTCTAGATCAAAAGCATCCCGATATCGATTTTTATTACCAATATCAATTACAAGTCGAAGACGCGCTTCTTTTAAGATCCTACGAGAGTGTTATTTTTGTAGACGCGTCTAAAGTCGCTTCTCCACCCTTTACGCTTGAACCCGTTTTTCCTAAAGCCCATCTTCCGATTTATACCCATTTTTTATCGATGGAAAATTTACTAGGGCTCTGTCAGGAACTTTATGGTTATTTTCCTCGGACCCACGTTTTAGGCATCCGTGGATATGAGTGGGAACTCAAGCAACAGATTTCTCCGGAAGCACTTCAAAACCTTGAAGAGGCCTTGAATTTCTTGAACGGACTGTTACAAGACTTGAAAGGGGTTCCTCTTTTGATTTAACAACAACGGAGACGACTAAGAATAACAGCCTCTGCCAACAAAAAAAAGAACAAGCGAGAACTTGTTCTTTTTTTGATCAAAATAGAAAATACCTAGATGCTTGAAAAGTTTTACAATATATCCCTATAATCTGAACCTTTCCTCGTATTTGCAGTATACTTTCCTTTCCCTCATACAAATCCATTTGCGTTATTTTCTATTCTAAAATCTCTAGCCCATAAGGAATACTCCATGGCTGTCCCTCTGGAAGAAGATGTGGGTCCAGAATTTCGTCTTTCCAGTCTGAAACCAGCTTTATTCAAACGCGTCTTTTCGTTATTTCGCGGACATTCTACTCCTCTCTGGGTCGGGATTTTCTGTGTTTTGATTCATACGGGAGTCTTGGTTTCGCTCCCGTTGGTTTTTCGTCAGTTAATTGATCAAGGAATCGCTCCTAGAAATCTGGAAGTCTTGCTGTTGATCGCGGGTGCTTATCTTGCGATGTTGATCGTTCGAGTGATTCTTGAGTATTTACAGACAATGCTTCTTAGTTTCATGGGAATTACGATTGTTAATGATCTTAAAAAACAGTTACTACAACGAGTTCTTCAATTATCGATCCGTTTTTTTGATCAAAATAAACCCGGAAAACTCATTAGCCGAATCGAATCGGATGCACAACAGCTTTATATGTTGTTTTCCGATGTGGGGATCAAAATGGTCTCTGCCACCTTAAATATCATTTGCGCCTTTGCCATTATGTTTGTAACCAGTGTTACGTTGACGTTATATACAATCGCGTTTACCCCTATTTTCTTAAGCGGAGCCTATTTAATTTTTCACAAAATGCGTCCGATGTTCAAAAAAGAACGGAAGAATTATTCGGAATTAAACGGTTTTTTAGGAGAACATCTTCCAGCGATTCCACTCTTACGAAACTTAAATAATCTGGATTGGTCCCGACAACAGTTTGAGCGAGTGAATCAGGGAAAATATCGATTTTCCTTAAGAATTGAATTTTTGGAGACTATCGTTTGGTTTTTTATGATGTTAACGCCCCTGATGATGATTACGATGATTCTCCATCGGAGTGTTTATTGGGTGGATCAAAAAATAATGACCCTGGGAACGGTCTGGATGTTTATTCAGTACGTTCAAGCGGCAATCTGGCCATTGATCATGATTTCCGAACAACTTCGAGAAATTCAGCGGGCCTTTGGAGCCTCAGAGCGAATTTTTGAATTATGGGATACAGAGATTGAAGTAAAAGATCCGGTTCAACCGAAAACGGTTTCCCTATTTAAAGAGGCGATTCGTTTTGAAAATGTTTCTTTTGCTTATGATCCCAAAAAACCCGTTTTGAAAAATGTTTCCTTCAATATTGAAAAAGGAAGCACGGTGGCTCTTGTCGGAGCGACTGGAGCCGGAAAAACAACAAGTATTTCATTATTGGCGCGTTGGTATGATCCGACATCGGGCCGTATTACGCTGGATGGAATTGATATTCGGCATTTTCGTCAAAAAGACTGGCTTTCTCAGATGAGTTTCGTGTTGCAAGATATTTTTCTGTTTCCCGGAACCGTCACGGAAAATTTGAGAGCCTTACGAACGGATATTTCCGATGAAACCGTCAAATTAGCCGCGCAAAAAATGGGAGCGGACTCGATTATTCAAAAATTTCCACAACACTATGAAACAGTGTTGAAAGAACAAGGAAAAAATTTATCGTTTGGCGAACGTCAATTGTTATCCTTTTCGCGTGCCCTCACCTTTAACCCTGAAATTTTGGTGATTGATGAAGCAACGAGTTCTGTAGACCCTCAGACCGAGCAACAAATTCAACAGAGTTTGGAAACGCTTTTGGAGGGTCGAACTTCGGTCATTATCGCTCATCGTTTATCAACCATTATTCATTCCGATAAAATCATTGTCTTTCATCAGGGAGAGGTTATCGAAGAAGGATCTCATTTAGAACTCCTGAAAAAAAATGGATCCTATGCCAGACTTTATCAACTCCAAAGAGGAGGAGAACACTATGCTGAACTATTTTAGATGGTTTGGAACCTTCTGGCGGCAATATCCTTTCCGAATGTGGGGTGTTTTAGGACTCACAATTCTCACCATTGCGGTCAAAACGACATTCCCCTTAATTTTAAAAAATATTATTGATGCGATGCAAGGCGATTTTCAAGTCGAACCTGTTCTGCACTTAGTCTGGATCTATTTTCTTGTCGGTATTGTTCATGAATTTCTTTCTAAATTCTTGCCATTTTCACGCGCCGCGACCAATTTAAAACTGTCGGCTTTGATCCGCAAAACGTATTATGATCTCTTTACTCGAAAAGGCTTCCAGTTTTATCAACAGTATCAAACCGGAGATCTCCTGACTCGTTTGACGGATGATATTGATGGTCAATGGGATCGTATTGAATGGTACTCGTGTTCCGGGGTTCTCCGTCCGATTGAAGCCATCTTGATTCTTACTTTTACTTTGGGCGTGATGTTTTACTATTCCTGGAAACTCACGCTTTTCAGTTTTTGTCCTCTCCCTTTTTTGGTGTTAATTTTGGCCAAAGCTCAACACAAAATGGCCCAATGTGCCCAAGAAAAACAGAAAGCGATTTCCGAATGCAACAATCTTTTAGAAACTTGCTTTTCTGGGATACGCGTTGTCAAAAGTACCCAAAGCGAAGAAGATCAGATCCGAAAATACGAAAAGGCACTCAAAATTCGAATCGAACGCGAAAAAGATTTCCTCAAAATTAATCTGTTGGTTCACTGTCTGTCCTCCATTGCAAATCAAGTTGGAACGATTATCATTATCTTTGTTGGCGGTTATTTTGCAATTCATCAACAATTAGAACTGGGAACTTTTCTTTTATTTATTATGTATTTGGAACGCCTCATTGATCCGATTTGGACGCTAAGCTGGTTCTATGGATCTTCTCGACAAGTTTTTACTTATGTGGATCGTCTTAGGGAAACGGAAAAATTTGAGGATTTTGAAAAACCCGTTGCTGGGAAAATTGTCGCTGAATCCCTCCCGAGCTTTCGTTCCCTCGAATTTCGAGGAGTTTCCTTTACTTATCCGGGTCAGACCAACCCGGTGCTACATCATGCCTCTTTTTCAATTTCTTCCGAAGAAATTGTTGCTCTTGTAGGTCCTATTGGTGCAGGAAAAACAACTCTCTTGGAACTTATTATGGGAAATCTTCATCCGACTGAAGGTGAAATCTTGTTGAATGGAACTCCATTACAATCGTTTTCTTTAGCAGAACGAGCTCGTTACTTTGGTTATGTACAACAAGAATCGGTTCTGTTTAGTGATTCTATTCGAAACAACTTATATTTGGGCGATTCTCTGGCATCCTCTACTTTGGCGAAAGCCATGGAAACCTCTCAAATGGAGGCTGAAATTCAACAGTTCCCTGAAAAAATGGAGACATTTTTAGGACATCGTGGCCTTTCTCTTTCGGGTGGACAAAAGCAAAGACTTTCGCTTGCGCGTACTTTAGCTCGATCTCCTCAACTTTTGCTTCTGGATGATTGTACTTCGGCGATGGACGCGGCGACGGAATCAAGGTTTTGGAGCACCTTCAAGAAAAATTTTCCGGGGAGCGCTTGTGTGGTGATTACTCATCGGAACGCCACCGCTAAACAGGCCCATCATATTATTCAAGTCGAAAACGGACATACCGAAGCGATTTCAAACTGGGAAGGAGAAAACTCATGCTAGAAGTGCTTCATAACTTGGTTATTCAAGGACCGCACCAAAAACCAATTGTGCTTGATGTTTATTATACCCCTTCTCAAAAACCTCAACCTCTGGTGATTTTTTGCCACGGATTTAAAGGATTTAAAGATTGGGGCCCGTTTCCGTTAGTCTCTCATTATTTTGCAGAACAGGGTTTCGTTTTTATAAAATTTAATTTCTCTCATAACGGAACAACGCCAGAGGCGCCAGATCAGTTTGTGGATCTGGAATCTTTTGGGCGAAACAACTTTATGATTGAACTAGATGATCTCAACTGTGTGATCGATTGGTGTCTTGAAGAGGCTCAGTACAAACGATTTCATGTGAATCCCGATCAACTCTATTTGTTGGGACATAGCCGTGGCGCCGCGATTGCAATCCTAAAAGCCTCTGAAGACGATCGTATCAAAAAAATAGCGACTTGGGCTCCTGTCCATGATCCGGAGCGTTTTTTCGGAGATGATAAAACTCTCGCTTACTGGAAGCAAACGGGTGTTCTTTATGTCGAAAATATGAGAACCCGTCAACAAATGCCCCTGTATTGGCAGTTTTACGAAAATTATTTGAAACATCGAGATCGCCTTCATCTTCCGACTCGCGTTCGTGACTTGAAGATTCCTTTTTTTATTGCCCACGGAACTCAAGATGACACCATTCCGTATGTGGCCTCGCTAGAACTTCATTCTTGGATTCCTCACGCGAAATTCTTTTGTGTCGAAGAGGGCGGACACACCTTTGGAGGACACCATCCCTGGCCCGAATCCTCCATTCCCGAAGATTGCATCAAAGTCGTTCAGGCCACTACCGCTTTTTTTCGAGAAAACCACTAGTTGTTTTTTCCAACTTCTCCAAATCTGCGGAAAAATTGCGAATCCCTTCCGCTGTTTTTTCTACCGCCATCGCGTCTTCATTCAAGCTCCAGCGGAATTCTTTTTCGCTTAAGTTGATCTTCTGAATATCCGCTTGTTTTGCTTGTTCTGGCACTAATTTACGCTTTAGCGGGGTATTTGTATTTTTTAATTCTTCCAAAAGATTTGGACTAATTGTTAGTAAGTCACATCCGGTCAATTCCTGGATTTCCCCGATGTTTCGAAAACTCGCTCCCATAATTTCAGTCGCAATTCCAAATTTTTTATAATACTGATAAATACGGGCAACCGATAAAACGCCTGGATCTTCGATAGCGGGATAGTTTTTTCCCGTACTCTTTTTATACCAATCCAAAATTCGACCCACAAACGGAGAAATCAAGGTCACTTTGGCCTCTGCACACGCGATGGCTTGTGGGAGCGAAAAAAGCAATGTCAAGTTGCAATGAATCCCCTCTTTTTCCAAACGCTCCGCCGCTTGAATCCCTTCCCAAGTGGACGCTAGTTTGATCAAAATGCGGTTTTTGGAAATTCCAGCTTTTTCATAAAGGCCAATGAGTCGGTGCGCTTTTTCAATTGATCCTTCAATATCAAAACTGAGACGCGCGTCTACTTCTGTGGAAACACGTCCAGGAATAATTTTCAAAATCTCAAGCCCAAACGCAACGGCTAATTTATCTAAAGCCAAAGAAATTCGTTCTTGTAGCGAATGTCCTTCTTTGGAAGCCGACTCAATGACCTTTCCCACTAAATCCTGATATTCCGGCATCTGGGCCGCTTTTAAAATCAAGCTCGGATTCGTGGTCGCATCGCGCGGAGTATACGCCTTCATACTCGCAAAGTCACCCGTATCTGCAACCACGACGGTATATTGTTTAAGCTGTGTCAATTGATCCATTTTTTCTCCTCTTGTCTATTTTTCGCTTACTATAGCCGTTGGCTGAGTGTTTTGCGAAGCAAAATGCGGTGCACTGAGCCTGTCGAAGGGTATCGAAGTCAACGCAAAAGGGGCATACCTAAAAATCTCCATTATTTTAAAAATTATAACAAAAAATAAAAATTTATCTTGCTTTTTCCATTTTTCAAGATATACTCTTAGCTCTTTATTGTTTTTATGATGTCGCGGGGTGGAGCAGCCTGGTAGCTCGTCGGGCTCAACCGTAGAATTAATTTATGGATACTAAACTGAAAGGAGATATTGCAGAACAGGCAGCCATATTTCATGCAATGAAGCGTGGATGCGGAGTTCTAAGACCCATCGGAGATAGATTACCTTATGATCTAGTTTTTGATGTAAATAAAACTCTGTTAAAAATTCAAGTAAAATATGCTTGGCTTGATCAATCTTCAAATAATTATGTTATTGATAATCGTCGAACAAAAACAAATCGACGAAATATGATTCGAGAGCCGTATGTTATATCTGATTTTGACTATGCTTTAGCTTATATAGAACCGCTTGATTTATTCTACATATTTCCCATAGAAGTTTTTATCAGTTACGGCAGTGAAGTTCATCTTGTCGAAGCTGAGAAACGCCAGCGCAAGCCACGATCCGCTAATTATCGTGATGCTTGGGAATTAATTTTACATTGTGGGCTGCATACGGAGAAATCTGTATGTGATCACCTGTCAAACTCGGAGAAGCCACTTGCGGGGTAATTCCGAACCAAGCTTCGATGATGACCAAAATCGAAGAAGGCGTAGAGACTTGATGGCAGGCACCTGACCGGTTTACAAAATCGAAGGTGAAGGTAAAGTCCAGACCACAAACCAGTATTATATACTGGGCAGTGAAAACTGTAGCAGGTATGCATAACCCGGAGGCCGCTGGTTCGAATCCAGCCCCCGCTACCAATTTAAATTATAAGAAGCCAGATTTTTCTGGCTTTTTTTATTGGCTTATTGGCTTTTACTAATTGATGGAAGGCGATATAAGCGATTGGACCAGAACGTTTCTAATACAAGCAATATCGACAAAAAGTAAATTAAAAAAAAAGTCCATTCTCGTTCTGTGGGAACAGAGTCATTATAACGAAGCTGAAAAATTTCATCTCCTCCTTTTCGACGAATGTCTTCAGGAGAGAGGGCTTCCAGATTAAACTCTTCCGGATCAGGATTCACACAAAACACCTCTTTAAGCTTTCCTTCTTGATAAACTCGATAATGCCCGATTTGCCAAGTGTCCAGTAAAGATTTACCGGATTCAAGAAGAATTTCCTGTTGATCGGGCAAAAAAATTCGCGCCGATGATTCTTTTTTGCCGTTTTGATTCTGGTTCCAGTAAGAATGTCCTACGCCTTTGTTTATTTCTGAATCGGTGTGTCCGGAAATTTTTGGAAGGAGTCGATCTAACCAATAGGCTTGCAAAATAGGAAATACCGGAGAGCACACCAATTTATAGTTTACTTTTGAAGGCGAAAATCCGTTCCAGATTCCATTTTCTCCTTGAACAATCAATGGCCTACCCTCTTGCAAAGAAAGCAAAATGGTTTCATTTGAGGCTTGAGTACTTTGGAAAGGGACAAATTGGTCAATGCTGAGAAGCAAAATAAGTTCTTCAGGCAAAAAAGACAAATGCGAATCTAAAGCAAATGTTTTTCGTTCGACCGAGGAGACTTCTCCTTTTGAAAATAGAGAGGCCACTAAAAAGGCACCTTGATTTCCGGGATAATAGACGATATTTTTTTTTTGTTGAAGGTATCCGCGAAAAATATCGAGATGATTCTCCTGATATTGAGGAGAATCGACCACATAAAACAAATCAAAGTCATCTACTCGCTGTGATTCGATTTCGGCGGGGGGAATGAATCGGGTTTTGCATCCGATAGCCTGTAGTGCCTTTTCTAGGAAGACGCATTCTTCCGGTTCGCCTATCAATAAAATACGGGGCGCTTCTCGAATCTGAAAAACACCATAACGATGATGATCTGCAGGTAACGAATCTTCTTCGAGTGCAATTTCTACTTGATAAATTCCGGCGTTTTGAGGAGTGTATTCAAATCGGTATGTTTCCTGAAATGGAGAACTGATGTGAAGAGATTGCACTAATTTTCCATTGATTTTTAGGAAAGCTTGCGTATTTTGAAAAAAATATCCTCTCATTTCAAGGATCACAGGAACCTTGGGAAGAAGAGTTTCTCCGATACGAATCGAAGATATAAAAGCCGATTGAGGATATTCAACACCACAATCGACCATCTTTAGAAGTGGAGAGTATGAAATTTCGGACAAGTAGCGTTTAGTGCGGTCGGTAAAGATGAAGATCTCTCCGTATTCATGTTTAAAGCGTGCGAGAATTTTGGTGATTTGGGGAGCGCAAGAAAAGGAGTGTGTGAGCGGTCTTATTTGTGAGAGCGTTTGTTTAAGAAAGGCTCGATCTAAAGTAAAATCAATAAAATCACCACGGGTAAAATAAATGGCAATAGGAACAGATCCCGGAATTTTTTCTAATAAGAGTAAGGCTTGAGCCAGCATTCGCTGAAAAGTAGAGGTTCCGTGAGCGCGGTAACTGGTGCTCAGAGAATCATCAAGTAGAAACGCAATTTTTTCTACGGTTTCTACAGAGGTCGGTCGCTGGAGCGGCCTTGCAACAATCCATGAAAATAACAAAAGAAGAATGATTCTCAGTACTAAAATCATCCATTCTTGAATTTTTTTTCGTCGGATGGCTTGAACCCGTGAAGAAAGTAGAAATCGGAAAGTTGGAAAAAATTGACGTTGAATGGGTTGCTTAAAAAAGAACCAATGGAGAACAATGGGGGCAATTGCCGAAAAACCCAAAAAGAGAAAAGTAGGGTGAATCCAGGTCATTTGCTTGATTTCTTGCGATTCATCAAAAATGAAATGAGAGCTTCGTCAAAAGGCGTTCCTGTATTAAGCGGAACATAATCGATCCGAAGCAGATTCATCTCTTTTCGTAAGGTTCCTAAAAAATTCTGGATTTCTTTTAAATATTCCTCTCGAATCGCTTTTGGGTCAATCGTCATCGATTCATTTGTTTCAGGATCGACAAAAGTGGTGGGATGGTCAAAAGGGAAATGGACTTCGGAGTGGTCTAGGATATGAAAAATAATCATATCATGTCCTCCAAATTTAAGTCGATGAATAGCCGACATGAGTCGTTCTTTATCTTCCAAGAGATCCGAGAAAAGAATAATAAGCCCTCGATGTCGGATCAATTGAACCACAGAATGAATCACGGAAGCGATATCCGTTTGGCTTGAGGAGTGAGCGCGATTCAGTTGCGTTAAAATATGGCTCAGTTGGCTCCGTTTAGATTTGGGGGGAAGGAAGGTTTGAATTTTTGTATCAAAGGTAATTAAACTGACGGGATCTTGTTGATGAATCATTAAGTAAGAAAGTGCCGCTACTAGACATTTAGCGTAATCCAGTTTGGAGTTTCCCTCAATCGACCCATAATTCATGGATTCAGAGATATCGAGAAGAAGATAACAATTTAAATTCGTTTCGGCCTGGAACTTTTTGATGTAATATTTATCGGTACGAGCATAAACTGACCAGTCAATCGCCTGAATTTCATCTCCTGGCGTATATTTTCGATGCTCCGAAAATTCGACGCTGAAGCCATGAAAAGGGCTTCCATGCAATCCAGAAAGGAAGCCTTCAACAATAAATTTTGCTTTTAAGTCAAGGCGAGCGACTTTTCGAATGACTTCTGGATTTAAATAACGGGTTTGTGTTCCCATAAGTTTTTCAATAAAAATAATGCGTTAGGGGGGACTTGAACCTCCAACCTCTGGCTTCGGAGGCCAGCACTCTATCCAGTTGAGCTACTAACGCATTGATTCTCTTTAGAGCCTATCTTTTTAAAATAAAAGGATAGGCTGTTTTTAAACAAAATCAAGAAACTTTGGTTTATTTTTTATCTTTGGGTTTATACCCCGGTCGCTTTGCAAGTTCTTCTTTGATCCAGAGCGTATTCGATTGCCAAGGATGAGTATGTATATTGGCTTCAGAAGATTTATACCATCCTAACCAAAATTCATTTTCGCGATCTTTTTTGTCTTCGGTGAGCCACCATTCGCCTTCTGCTCCTTTAGTCACGCCAGAAAAGAGAACTTTTCCTTTATACAACATTTCATAGCGTCCCCAAGTAAATTCATTTCCGAATTGCGGGATAGATTCGGTAAAAAGAGTGCAAACTAGTTTATGTCCTTTTTTCTTTTCCACATCAATAAAGGTTTGCAGTAAAGGATAAGAGCGACACAAAACGATTTGGGTTCCTTTCTTTTTGCACGCGAGAAATCGGAATCCAAGTTCGTCGATATCTTTGGAAATCGAAAATTCCAAACGAAGCTCTGGCCAAGGTACCTTTGCTTGATTGAACTGAACTTGATCCACCGTAAAAGCTTCAATTTTAATGGTTTGACGGATGGGATCGAGCTCTCGATCGTCAAGAAGTTCTTGCCAATGATCTAGCGTCTCTTGCGCTTTTTTTCCTTCTTCCGTTTCCGTAAATTCTTTAGCAATTTGTTCCAAAGCTTCCCGAATCGCTTCGTATTGCTTCATTTTAAATTTGGTATCAATTTTTTTCCACGCGGAAGAGGCTTTCTTTTTTAAGAGTTGAAGTTGTCGTTCTGGGTCCGTATCATTGCCGGTTTCTTCCTTAAGGTTTTCTTCGGTAGGCTGAGATTCTGCATTTTTTGATTTGAGTCTCTTGAGGTCTACTGTGCTTGGAGGTTTGGGCGGTCCAAGTTCCTTTAGACGTTCCCAGTTTCCGTCCGCATTTTTTTTATAGCCTAATAATTCTCCCGCTTTATCATAGGCTGGATTAATCTCAATACAACGCGTTAATCCATTTTTATATTTAGATAAAAGCTTGTTTTGGAAGGCCCAGAGGGCGGTATCAAAGATTTTTTCCACATCCATATCTGCCACGGCTAACTTCTGGAAAAATTCTTCATCCAATTTATTATCAAATTTGAACGATTTGATTTTCTTTCTTCCTTTTCGAGTCGCTTTTCCATCTTTAGCCACAATTTCAATCATTGATTCGCTAAACATCGTGATCTCGCCCGTAACTTTGCTATCATCGTCCAAAACAACTTCATCGGCAAAAATAAGCCTAGAAAAACTGAGAAGACAGAACCAAATGAAATATTTCATAGCTCACCTTACTGGTTTATCGAAACTTAGTTTATTAAAAGAAGACATTTTCTTTTAATAACTCTTAAATTGTTCTCTTCTTATTTTAAGAAGCTTTGGTCAAAAAGCCAAAAACTCCGAAAGTTTTTTTCGTCGAACCGTTTTCTTTTTTTGATTTCCTTTTATGATTTTATAAACATTAAGGAATTTTTAAAAGAATTTATGCAAGAAGGAGAATGGAATGGCGGATCTAGGAAAAATCATTATTTTGGGAGGATGGGTCCTCCTTTTTATTTTAGGATTTCGTCAAGCGATTCGTAAACAAAATCGAAAATCGAATCATGGCGGGGGTCTTTTTTATTTTCTTGGTTCTCTTTGGGTTTTTGGCTCGTTTATCCTCTATTTATCCATTTACAGCGGTTCAGAAGAGCCTAATTTAACAAGAAGCTTTAAAGACAAAACGGCCTATATCTGGCGCACGTATCGAAATGAACAACTATGGGTACGAACCCCAAACCAGAAAGAACTGATTACTATTTTACCGCCCATCAATCAAGGGTGCCAAAATTTAAATTGGTTGAATGAAAATACTTTGATTCTCCTCTTAAAAACCAATACAGGTATTTTTCAACAAACGAATCCTCAAACGAATATTCAACAATTTTTTTCTCTATGGGTCGTTCAGTCTAACCCCCAATCTAAAGTAGAACCGATCAATTCGGAAGTCTTACAATCGCTCCATAAACTCATTCAAGAAAAGCCGGAACAATTCGGAAGCGATCTGGATAATTTGAAAGTCGTTTCTGAAGAATATTCCTTTTCTAATATGGAAAAGCTCCTCAAATCAGAGGAAGATCCAAAAATGGATGCGTATGTCGCGAGTATTATCGGCGATTTGGAAGGAGAGAAGGCGATTCCCGTTCTATTCAATACCCTCCAGCGAAAAGAAAAAGAAATTTATTCGGCCGCCTTTGACTCATTTCTTCGCTTAAAAGGTCGTTATAAAGAAATTCCTTACCTGTTTTATAAAAACGATATTCATAAAAACAAGGAATTTGAATTTCGCTTCCGACTCTTACCCCTTTTTGGTGAAAGTGAAGATGCTCGTTTAATCGAGCCGCTAATGGCCTGGATGTCAGACGAAGAAGAGTTGCTTGAATTTCGAAAAGAAGCGTTTCATCAACTCGAAAAATTAACTAAAAAAAAGTTTGAATATGATTTTTCGGAACGACGTTCTCGCCAAAAACAACAATTTCAGAAAATTCAACAATGGTACGAAAGTGAAAAAGCAACTTTATTGGCTCCTTATCCTTCAATAGCACCCACTCCTGAAAAAACAACTCCAGAGAACACAACAGAAACTAAAACAACTCCAGAGAACACAACAGAAACTAAAACAACTCCAGAAAACACAACAGAAACTAAAACAACTCCAGAGAACACAACTAATCCAGATAAAACAGAAAAACTCCCGGAGATTATAAAACAACCTCCTGTAGAGGAAAAAACTTCTGCCATTTCCCAGAATACCGTTTCGAAAAATTTGTCGGTAACGGATCTTTTAGCGAAAGAGATTCGCTGGAATCAGCAGGAAAAAACACTAAAAGAATTTTTCTGGGAAGCGAACCAAAAAGCTTTATCTGGGCCGTTTACAATCCATACCGTTTCTGGTGTTCAGAAGCTTCCCCTCAAAAATGGGTTGCCGGAAACTCAATGGACTCAAGGAAAAAAGGAATTAAAAGAAACCCTCAAACAGTATTTGGCACGTAGTGTTTGGTCTCCAGAAGAAAAACAAATGATTTTTAAAATAGTAGCAAGTTTTCAAAAAAGTACTCTTATACTTACCCGAGTTACTACCTATGAAATCTTGCTTGAATGGGCCACAAAAGAAAGTCCGGAAAACCAGACCCTCCTCCAATCGTTACTGCTTCCGCTTAGGGAAGAAGATCGCTAGAACAGAAACCCTAATGTCATTGCGAGCGGAGCGAAGCAATGACATTAGGGAGTTTTTTGCTTAAAAATCGAGAGTTTCTTAGAAACGATCGTTTAAGCGAATTTTCTAGAACATTTTTTATTTGGGGACGTATTTTTGTAAAACCGCCAGGAGTTGTTCGCTTTCAAATGGTTTCGATAACCAATCGACAACGTTCACTTCTTTTTTCAATTCTTCGATGGTTTCTGTTTCGAGATGCGCGCTAATGACCACGACTTTTTCATAAGAATTGCAAAATTCCATTCCGCGGATTGCATATAACCCATCCCAATCTGGCATTTTAAGATCCATCAAGATCAGAGCGTAAGAATTTTTCATGACGAGTCCATAGGCTTCACGTCCGGTTCGAGCCACATCAAACGTATAGCCTTTGGCGCCAACCAATTCAGAAATAAGTTCTAAAACACTTTCATTATCATCTACAATTAAAATATCTCGTTGTCGTTTCTCCTCGGGTCGCATTGATCTGGTTCCAATTTAATAATTAGGTTTTTTTATAAGCAAAATAATATACAATATCCCTGTTCGTTTTTGAGATGGAAGAGTTGTATTCTAAACAAGAAATTTGACAAAAACAATCTTGGTTTTCTGAGGAGTTTTATCGTGACGACTAAAATTCAAAATATTCTTGCGCGAGAAGTGTTGGATTCTCGTGGAAATCCTACGGTAGAAGTGGAAGTTCTCCTAGAGAATGGTATCTTTTCCCGCGCCATTGTTCCTTCTGGCGCCTCTACGGGAACTCATGAAGTTCTCGAACTCCGCGATGGAGGGACCCGCTATCTTGGAAAAGGGGTTCTCAAAGCCGTAGAAAACGTCAATCTCTTTATTCAACCTCGATTGATTGGATTCGATCCGGTTCAACAGGGCCGGATTGACCGAACGATGATTCAGTTAGACGGAACCAGCAATAAATCTAAATTGGGTGCAAATGCAATTCTTGCCGTTTCAATGGCGGTTGCTCGCGCCGGCGCTCAAGTCTCTGGACTTCCTCTATATCGTTATCTGGGAGGTGCTTATGCACATCTTTTGCCTGTTCCAATGATGAATATTATTAATGGAGGCTCTCATGCCGATAATAATATAGATATTCAGGAATTTATGATACAACCCGTAGCGGCTTCTTCATTTTCCGAAGCCTTACGTATGGGGAGCGAGATTTTTCATCATTTAAAAAAGATTTTGCATCAAGAGCATCTAACCACCTCAGTAGGCGATGAAGGAGGGTTTGCACCCAACTTAAAATCCAATGAAGAAGCCATTCAGAAAATTCTAGTCGCGATTGAAAAAGCGGGGTACAAACCGAATGAACAAGTCAAAATTGCGTTAGATGCGGCCGCGACTGAATTTTATAAGGATGGAAAATATAAATTTGACGGAAAAATGATTTCTTCGGAACAATTGATCGATATCTATGATTCCTGGATACAAAAATATCCGATCAGCTCGATAGAAGATGGATTAAGTGAAGATGATTGGGATGGCTGGAAAATAATGACTCAGCGATTAGGAAGTAAAATACAAATTGTGGGTGATGATTTGTTTGTGACCAATCCAAAACGGCTTTCAGAGGGAATTCAGAAAAAAATAGCGAACGCGATTTTGATTAAGTTGAACCAAATCGGAACCGTTACCGAAACACTCGAATGTATCCATATGGCCAGAACCCATAAATATAGCTTCATTATTTCTCATCGCTCTGGAGAAAGCGAAGATTCGTTTATCGCTGACCTCGCAGTCGCAACCAATGCGGGACAAATTAAAACGGGCTCACTCTCTCGAACCGATCGAATTGCCAAATACAATCAACTGCTTCGTATTGAACAAGAACTAAAGGAAAGTGCAAAATATGGGCTCATATGATCGATGGCGCGCACGGTTCAAAATAATTATTCGTGTAAATCTCGCTCTCTGCATCCTAATCCTCTATCTGAATTTCTTCTTGAATCTTTATGCCTCTGAGCAAAAAATTAAAAAACTTCAGCAAGATCAGCAACATTTGTTGGTTTCTTTCCAAAAAATTCAAGAACAAAACCAACACTTGAAGCTTAGGCTTCAAGCTAAAGATGACCCGTATTATGTCGAATTTTTGTTACGAAAAAAATTGAAAATGAAACGGAATACGGAAACTTCGATTCCCTTAAATTTAAAAGAGTTTCCGTTGTTATTGATGGAATAACGGATGTTGATACGATCCTTGGGATTTTTTCTCGCGTGCGCTTGGCTCTTTGCCCAAACTTCTCTAGCAGAATCCGTTGAGGTTGTGTTATCGAAAAGAAAAGAAGGGGCAAAAACCTGGATTTGTGCCAAAGCGCAAATCTCTATTGAGATCGAATGGTTCTGGCGCGCTCTAGAAGATTATAGCCATTTCCCCAAATTTATGCCGAATATGCAGCACTGCCGGATCGAGAAACAAGAAAAAATATCTGCGGACGAGGAACATTATGAAGTTTATAACGAATTGGTGGTTAGTTTTAAAAAAATTTATTATACCCTTCAATTAACGCACCAGCTTTCTTCTCATACGATCCGGTGGTCATTGCTTTCGGGAAACATTAAATCTACAGAAGGATTTTGGCAATTAACGGAAGAAGGACATACGACTCAGGTCACCTACGAGGTTTATACCGACCCCGGAATGTGGGTTCCCGATTTCATCTATGAACAGATGACCTCTGAAACCATTCGGGGAGTTATTGTTGGCGCGAGCCAATGGGCAACTCTCCTTAAAAAAATAGGGGGAGGTTTCCATTCTTATGCGACTTCTCAAATGACGACCCTTCCGATTTTTTTACTGGAAGATGTTTTTTTGATACTCTGGCTTTTCCTTCATTTGAATAAAATTCGTAAGTTATCACCTATTTTAGCTCGTTTTCAGGGGCTTCTGTTAAATAAATATAGAGCCACTGTTTGTAATTAAACTTGGATCTCTCCTCCCTTAATATCCCTGCGCGATATTGATTTCGTTGAGTTTTAAAGAAAGCGCCCGTATCTTCTTGCTCCTCAGTCAAGCGAAACAAAGAAAGAATGTCTGGAATCTGATTTTGAAGTAAACGTAAATTCGCTTCGATCCAGAAGACCTCGTTCCATAACTCTGGAATTTTTTGGAAATGAGTCTTGGCTTGAGAGATCGATTGATTGGGTGTCATTTCTAAATAAAAATAAACCAACTGGAGCCTGAGACGATGTTCTACCGGATTTTTCTCCAGTTCGCGAAGAATCAACTGAATCGCTTCTGAATACGCTTGCTTCTGCCAGTACCATAACGAAAGGATACCCGAAAAAAAGATTGAATTCTGGGAAAAATGTAACGCAAACTGAAAATGAGTTTCAGCTAAAGAAGGTTGTTCCCAATAACAAATTCCTAATCCAAGATGAACCAATAACGGGGCGATTTCTGCCTGTCTTGCCTGATTAAAACAATGCTCTGCATCTGCAACTTGCTCTTGATAAAGCGCTAGAAAACCTAAGGCTATAAAGGCTTTCCATTCCGGTTTTTTTGCGGTTAATGCCTGTTGATAAAAATCTTCCGCTTGTTTCCATTGCTGTTGATATTGATAGATTTGTCCTAATCCATAATAACTGGCCCCTAAAGACGGATATTGACGAATTAGTTTTTTTAAGACCTCTTCCGCTCGTTTCCATTTTTTTTGGAGAATAAGAATTTCTCCATATTTTTTTTGGGCTTGTAAAGTTTTAGGATAAAGAGAGGTGTATTGCTCAAAAATACGTTCCGCGTTCTTAAAATCTCCCGCATGAAAATAAGAGATTCCCAAATTATTCAAGATTACAAAATGATTTGGAAACAAACGGTAGGCGTGTGTCCAGAGTGTGAGAGAATTTTGCCAAATTTGAACTTGAAACCAAGTCAATGACATCAGTCCGGCAAGGAGACAATAATACAAGCTTTCTTTGAACCAGCAACTCCAGAATTTTAAAGGGAGCGCGGTTACAAATTTTTCGAGAAAAAGCACAAATCCTAACATTAGAAATGGGGCCGGATGATACTGGTAGCGATCCGCAACAATAGAGGTATTGTGATAGGTGGTGGTAATGAGGCCCAAGATTGGACCCGCAATAATTCCGTAATTGACTAAAGTAAAAGCGAGGAGTTTTTCTCCTCGTTTCAGAGCGAATCCAACGCCCAAACCTACGCCTAAAATTCCAAGGCTAAGAATCGGAAAAACCAAACTATTCGGCTCGATAAGCCACTTTGGATAAACTGGACTTAAAGAAAACGGACACAATAATCGATACGGATAAAACCAAAAACTTTGCACGCTATAAAGAAGTTTATTAAAAAAAGAATGCTCTTGCTGAAGCGAGATTTTTTCAGAGGACATTTCTTGAGCTTTTCCCAATAAATTTTGTTCGTCTTTGAGTGCCATCCGACTCAGCAAGACTGCTAACAAAAAGAAGGGTAATAATTGTACTGCAATCCATTTCCATCGCTTTCGGTGAAAGATAAAGGTCCACCAGAGAATACTGAAGGGAAGGGTCACCGCCATACTTTTAGAGAGAATGGCCCCCAAAAAACAACCCAAGCTTCCGAGGTAGTAACGTTTTTTAGAGGACTGCTCGAGAAAATGAATAAAATACAAAAAACTAGCCCAATAAAAAAAAGCACAGAGTAAATTTTTTTGTTCGGCTACCCATGCAACCGTTTCCGTTTGTACCGGATGTAAGGCATACAGGGCCGTGGTGAATTCACAAACTCTTGGAGAGCAAGAAATTTTCTTTAAAATTAACCAAAAGAGAACAATATTGAGGAGGTGAAGGAGGAGGCTCACCCCATGAAAACCAAAGGCGTTCCATCCAAAAAAAATTTTTTGAAGATAAAAAAAAGTAAAGGTGAGGGGGTAATAACTAGGCGTTTCAAAAGCAAACCAGATGGAAAAGAGAGGCGATTCGCTTTCATAGACAGGATTCTCCATCAGGTATAAAGCGTCATCCCAAAAAACAAACTCTTTGGATAAGTGGATTCCATAGACAAATCCAGTCATAGCAAGTATCATCAAGAGAGGTCGCGGGATCTTGAGGAAGTGCGATAAAACAGTTGACAAATAAATGTCCTCCAGAAAATGGATCATTTTGGCGAAGAAAATGGAGTTTAGACTTCCAAAAGAGAAGTTTTTCAATATATTTTAATTAATGTAAAAAAAAATGATCGAAACGGCAAACTTCCATTTTCAGTTCGTTCCAATCCAAGAGATAAAAGAGCAAATTTTTTTGCACCCTTTCTTATTTTATTAGAAAAAATTTATGAAAAAAAATTCATTGATTAGCGGGTTGTTTGGAATTTTTTTTCTTTTGACTCTCTGTTTTTCTGTCCAAGCGCAAAGTTCACTTTCTGAACTGATTCAAAGACTTGAAGCGACTCTTCAGGAAGAACTCAACCCAGAGGTTCGGAAAAAAATCGTCGAACGTGTGGGTAAATTTGGACCCGAAGCAGAAGATGCCGTTCCTATTTTGCTCGATCATTTTGAAAAAGAATCCTCTGCTGAAGTACGAATGTCCATTATTGCTTCTCTTTCTCAAATTCTTCCTCCGGTACTATTAGTATTTCCCTTTCTCGAATTTCTCCCCAAAGAAATAGAACCGGAAATTCGAAAAAAAATCGCCGAAGAAATCGGAAAAGCGGAAAATGGAGCCAGAGAAGCAGTTCCCCTCTTAATCAAACAATTTAAAGAAGAACTTAATGGAGACGTTCGGGCCACTCTTCTTTGGACCTTGAGTCAAATACAACCCACACCTAAAGAATTGATTACCTTGTTTATTGACGCTTTAGTGGATTCGGAAAATGACGTCAAAGAAAACGCGGCTTGGGCGCTTGGTAAGAGTGGCGAATTGGCTGAAGAAGCGGTGCCTTCACTGATGGAGCTTTTAAAAGGAGGGAATAAGCATGTTCGAAGCAATGCGGCTTGGGCGCTTGGTAAAATTAAAAAAAACGCAACGATTGTCGTTCCCGCCCTCATCGAGGCGCTGAAAGATGAAAGTAGAAATGTCCGAAAAGAATCCGCTTGGGCTTTAGGAGAATTTCACAATGAAGCAGAAGCCGCACTCTCCATTTTGATTGAGCTCACTAATTATGATGCCGATTTTGAGGTCCGCAGAGAGGCTCGTTCTGCACAACAACTCATTGGCGCTTCACAACAAAATTTGTTACAGACTTTAAGTGAAGGATTGAAAAGTTCAAATGAAGAAACGCGCTATAGAGCTGTTATGAGTTTAGGAAAACTAGGGTATAAAGCGGCTGACACCCTCCCAAATTTGATTCCTTTACTTTCTGAAAAAGACTGGAAAATTCGGATGGAAACCCTCATTACTTTCGGAAAAATTGGAGAACTTTCAACAAGCATAAGTGAATCCATTTTTCCACTCTGTAATGATCCCGAATGGAAAGTACGAATCGAAGCCTTAAATACCTTGAATTTGATTCGTGCTCCAATGACCAAACGCTTTAACGCTTTTCTTCGGGCCCTTCAAGATCCACAACCCGAAATTCAGCAAAACGCCATTAAAAATCTTGGAAGTCTCGAAAGCGCGGCGAAAAACGCGGTGCCAGAATTAATTCTGTTATTCAATCATCCTGAAGAACGTATCCGTTTTGAAATTCGTCTAGCGCTTCAACTCATTGGCTCTCCGCCTCTTGAAAAACTTCCACTCTTAATTCCGTTACTTTTTTCTGAAAATGAAGAAGTTCGAGCGAATGCGGTCACTGCTATCGGAAGTCTCGGTCCATCCGCTAAAGAAGCCGCTCCATTTCTGAAGAAAGCCTTATCCGATCCAAAAGCAACGGTACGCGAACAAGCACTTTGGGCCTTGACTCAAATCGATGTCCCTCTTGAGCAAGAAACTCCTGGAAAAAATACGGTTCCTCAAAAACAACCAGAACCCAATGCAACAATACTCCCTCCCCCCGAAACAACAACAAATACTCGTCCTAATGCGATTCGGAAAAAAGAGAGCCAACTTCTTAGAGCTTTTATAGTCCTGTGTTCCGGAACTTTTTTGGCCCTTGTGAGTCTCTTTTTGCTTAGTGCCATCTTTCAACCAAAAATGGAAGAAGAACTTCTGCCTCCGAAAAAAGATTCCTTAGAAGACGCCTTCTCTGTTCCTTCTTTAATCAAGGCGCTAAACGATCCGGATTGGCGCATTCGAGAAAGCCTTCTCCCTCTCTTAGAAAAGCATCTTCTCCTCTCACCCGAGGCCCCTTATAGCATGGTTCGGATGATCAAAGATCCCCAACCTGAAGTCAGCGGAACCGCCGCGTTTATTTTGTCCCAATCCATCCAAAAACTTCCTGAAATTATTCCTTCCTTACTTCAAGCGTTAAAACATGAACAATCGCACAGTCGTCGTTATGCAGTCTGGATTTTGGGGCATATACAAAATTTTTCACTGGAAGTATTAACCGCGCTCATCCAACTTCTCCATGAAGATCGGTTTGAAATTCGTTACCTAGTCCAACAGGTTCTCAGCCGAGTTCCTCTTGCAACTCTATTTCCACACATTCTTTCGATACTGAATTCTGAAGATGCGGTTTTGCGAGTGGATGCGGTTCGAATTTGTAGTATGCTTTGTGAAAAATCTCCGGCTCTAGAGGCTTGTTTGATTGAAACTCTCAAAGATGCGGACGACGAAGTTTCTCATGAAGCGGTTCTCGCACTTAGTTTTTTAGACGTTTCTGCGGAAAAAACTCTTCCTACTTTCTTAAAAACAGTTTTACCACAAGAGTGATCAAAGGATTTTCAAGTGTTTCGTACCCTATTACTTATCGGATTATTACTTGCGTGCGCAGGAATTTGGCTTTTTCCAACATTAGGATATCTCGATTTAGTCGATCCCTTGGGAAAAAAGATTCCTCGCTATAATATGGAAATTTCTCTCGCGATCAGTTATAGCTTCACCGTGGGAGTATTTTTACTTGGATGGTGGCTCCTCCTTTGGATGAATCAACACGAGTCCCCTGCTGAAATCATGATCATCGCCCTAATCGCTTGTTTTGGTTGGGATTTGGGAATACGTTATTCGCTCTTGAATACTTTTTTTTATGAGGAACCGATGCCGTATTCGATTTCCATTCTGTTGTTTCATTTAATTTTTACCACTCTCTTTGGGGCCTATCTCTATATTCATGAAGAGTGGAACCGCTTAAATTTTGAAGCGAAACTTTCTTGTTACCTCCAGGCAGGAGCTTCCGGATTACTCTTGATCTCGCTTTTTTCTAAGCCTGTTGTTGCAATCATTTATTGTTTTACAGGAATGGTGAGTTTGTGGTTCGGATTTCAAGCCATTTTCGCTTCTTCTCGCAGAAACCTCAAAATGAACCTGATTTCGATCTTGCTCCCACTTCCTGCCTTTTGTATTCTTTGTTATTTACTTGTTGTGCCTCATATTTCGAATTGGGCCGGAGTCAAAATTTTAGGGTATCGCCCAGAAGAATTTTTGACGAAACTCACTGTTTTAGGTCGCCCCCTCTCGCCTGAGGAAGAAAATTTTATTCGATTAAACACTCAGTACCATGAAAAGCTAAAATCCGATGCCCACTCCTACCGACACGCCGCGAAATATTTGATTGCATTTTTGCTTTTAGGCATTGCGCTCAAAACAAGAAAAAAGAAAATCCTTCGTACTGAAAAACTGCCGGTGGTTCCAGAAAAACCTTCTTCTCCAGAGATTCCTCCAGAGATTCCTCCAGATCCGTCTCCCACAATTCTAGCACCTGCCTCTTGAGGCACCATTCCGATGAGGTCAAATGCTGATTCTCATTTTTCAGAAAAGGAACGCATTATGAAAATGATTCGCATTGCAAACGGTCAGGGTTTTTGGGGCGATAGTATTCTTGGCCCGGTTCGACTGGTTCGAGAAGGTCCTATTGATTACCTTACCTTGGACTATCTTGCAGAAGTGACCATGAGCATTATGCAAAAATTAAAACAAAGGAATCCTGAGGCCGGATATGCCACTGATTTCGTAGAAATGCTCGAACGCCTTTTGCCTGAACTTCAGGAAAAAAAGATTAAAGTGGTCGCTAATGCTGGCGGAATCAATCCAGTCGCCTGCCGTAAAGCGGTCGCAAAAGTCATTAAAAAATTAAGAGAACAAAATAAATTGAAATCGGCTCCGATTCGAATTGGCGTTGTAGCCGGAGACGATATCTTGCCGACCCTTGATCAGATGATGCAATCGGGCGAATCTTTCCGCAATATGGATACCGGAGAACCGCTCTCAACCATTCGAAGCCGAGTTCTCTCTGCTAATGTTTACATCGGAATCGAGCCGATTGTCGAGGCCCTTAAGCAGGGCGCCGATATCGTTATTGTCGGACGTTGCACCGATCCGAGCTTGGTTCTTGGCCCTATGGTTTACGAATTTGGCTGGAGTATGAGCGATTTGGATAAACTTGCCTCTGGAACCATCGCCGGACATATTGCAGAGTGTGGTCCGCAATGTAACGGAGGTAACTTTACGGATTGGCGATTGATCCCTAATTTGAGCAATATTGGCTACCCTGTCGTCGAAGCTTATCCAGATGGCCATTTTGTTTTGACGAAACATGACCACACGGGGGGGTTAGTCAATAAAGCTACAGTGAGTTCTCAACTCGTTTATGAAATGGGCGATCCCAAGCGATATCTCACTCCAGACGTGATTGCCGATTTTACGTCGATTCAGATGGAAGAGATCGGCCCCGATCGCTTAAAAATTAGTGGTATTCGAGGGTATGAAAAACCGGAGACTTTGAAAGTCAGCATTAGTTATCTTAATGGCTATAAAACTTCCGGTCAGTTGACCATCTCTGGGCCCGATGCCCTTGAAAAAGCAAAACTTTGTACCCAAATTATTTTTGATCGCTTAAAAATGGATCACTGCGAATTTAAAAGTGAGCAAATCACCGTTGAATACTTAGGCACAGCGGTTTGCCACGCTGGAATCGCGAAGATGCCGAAAGATCTTCCCGAAGTCGTCTTACGTATCGGAGTCAAAGACCAGAATGAAGATAAAGTGGATCGCTTTGGAAAAGAAATCGCCCCCTTGGTCACAAGTGGTCCTCCCGGGGTGACCGGTTTTTCTGGTGGTCGTCCGAAAGCGACTGAAATTGTTGGTTATTGGCCGGCATTGGTTTCTCGTAAACATATTCAAATTCGAGTTAGCGTGGAGGAAGCATGAAAAAAGTTCAACTCAGACAACTCGCTTTGGCGCGAAGTGGTGACAAAGGAGATAGTAGCAATATCGGTCTCATCGCTCGAACTCCAAAAATTTATGAATTTCTGAAAAAGGAAATAACGGCCAAACGTGTTAAAGATTTCTTTCACGAAATCTGTCGAGGCGAAGTGGACCGCTATGAAGTGGATAATCTTTTGGCACTCAATTTTATTTTGCACGATTCTCTTGGGGGTGGAGGCTCAGAATCTCTAAAAACAGACGCACAAGGAAAGACGCATGGCGAAGGCCTTCTGCATTTGGAAATCGAAGTTTCTGACCAACTCCTCACGTTTTAGGTAAGCCCGCTTAAAGAAAAAAAATTTTATTGTTTAGGAAAGGTTTTTTATGAAAACGATTTCTTTTTTGCTCGTGTTCAGTCTGATGAATTTTTTTTATGCTCAAGAAGGCGATGTCGAAACGCTTAATCAATTAAAAGCAACCAAGGTCACGTTAGATTTTGCGGAGACGCCGCTTCCTCAAGTGCTCAGCTTTTTCTCGGAAGTCTGTGCTATTGAGATTGTAGAAGATGGAACAAGCTTGACGGCACAAGACGCGGATGAGATCTTGTTAAATCTTTCTGTTTCGGATATGGCGCTATGGAATGTACTCAAACTCATTTCATCGCTACACGATTTAAGTTTAAAAGTGGAACCCAAAAAAGTGCTTATTGGACGTAAAAAAACTCTAGGTGATTTAGATATCAAAACGGAATTTATTGACGTGACAGACCTTTTAAAAGCCTCTAAAATAACACCAAGGGTGCTGAGCTATTTGATTCAGGAAGAAACCGATTTTGAGAGTTGGGCCGATCCGAAAACCTATTTAAAACATTTTGAATTCTTGATTGAAGAATCGGACAAATCGCTCCCTTCTGCCTCTTTGCACCATAAACTGCTTGTTTCTCAAACCCCCGGGCTTTTAAAACAAACGTACGCTCTTCTGGAGGTGTTTAAGGCGAAGGTTCAAGCCGGTATTCCATTGACTGTTCCTCCCGCGATCGCTCTTCTAGATTCAAAAATGGAGCAACAAAAAGTAACGTTTGCTTTTCCCGGAATTCCAGTTGAAGAGATTCTTAATTTTTTACAAAATATTGCTGAACTTAATATTGTGAGGAGTCCAGCGGTGAGCGAACTTATTAAAGGGAAAACGATATCTTTTTCCGCGGAAGATATTTCTCTTAGGAAAGCGCTCACGCAAATCTTGGAACAAACCAGTGCTTCTCTTGGCTATAGTTATCAAGAAGAATCTATTACTATTGAAAAGAAAGAGTTTCAGAATTTACAAACCAAAGAAAACAAAGAAAAAACCAAATAACTCAACACTTTAAGTCGTTAAGAAGCCATTTTAAAAATCATGTTCTCTGTCATTTCGATGAAGCCTAATGGCGAAGAGAAATCTTAGTGTTGAGAAAAACCTTAAGATTTCTCGCTATCGCTTCGAAATGACAAAAAGGAAAATCCAAATTCTTCTATTTTTAAAATGGCTTCTAAGTATTTAAGAAGCCATTTTAAAAATCATGTTCTCTGTCATTTCGATGAAGCCTAATGGCGAAGAGAAATCTTAGTGTTGAGAAAAACCTTAAGATTTCTCGCTATCGCTTCGAAATGACAAAAAGGAAAATCCAAATTCTTCTATTTTTAAAATGGCTTCTAAGTATTATTTCCCGTCCAGTTGCTTTAAAAGTTGCTGGACCTCTTTTAATTTGGGATGATCGGGCGGGGCCGTTTTTTGGAAATGCAACAGATCTTGTTTGGCTTCAGTTTTCTGATTTTTCTGAAGTCGCTGTTCGATACGTTTCCAAAGCACCTCTAGGAAACATCGAATATCTTCTTTATCGCCGCCCAGCTTTATTTTCGCTTCAAAACATTCGATCGATTGATCCAGTTTTCCAAATTGATGATACGCAAGGGCCATATTAAAGAGGAGCGCTGGATCGTTAGGATTTAATTTTCGAGCCGTTTCATAATCTTGAATAGCGCCTGCAAGATCTCCTTTAGAATATTTGACAACCGCGCGATTATTATGAAACTCTGCAGAACCCGGACGTTTTCGAATGGCTTCATCAAAATCTTTGAGAGCCGCCTCCCATTCTTTTCGTTCTATGTAGATAATTCCGCGCAGATTATAAGAATCAAGATATTCGGGATTAAGGGCAATCGTTTGACTGAAATCCTGAATTGCGTTGTCGTATTGAGCGAGCTTATAATAACAGACTCCACGGTGCTGGTAACTGATGAAAAATTGCGGTTGATATTGAATTGCCAAATTCAAATCTTGAATTGCGGCCTGATATAAGCCTTTTTCCAATTTTGAATGCCCACGGTTATTGTAGTTACGTCCATTGGTAGGATTAAGACGAATCGCCTCATCATAATCAATAATTGCGTTGTCAAAATCGCGTTGTTCATGGCGAATAATTCCCCTAAGAACGAGGGCATCTTCATTTTGAGGATTGATTTGAATGGCTTTCGAAAGATCTTCAAAGGCTCCGGGCAGATCCTGAATATCTTTTTTAGTGTTTCCTCGGTTCAAATAATATTCTGAGGAATTCGGATTAATTTGAATGGCTTCCGTAAACTCGCGGATCGCTGAATGGAGCTCTCCTTGTTGATAGAAAGCGACTCCTCGTAAATTATGAACCCCATCATGTTTGGGATCAAGGCGAATAGTGATCTCAAAATCCTGAAGCGCTTCTTCAAGATTTCCCATATCAAATCGGGCCCATCCTCGATGAAGATAAGCAGCAACGTAATTCGGATCTTGTTTTAGCGCTAGATTAAAATCCGTGATAGCCTCTGCAAAATTTTTTTGTTGCCGTTTATTTTCGCCCGATTCAAAATAATTTTTTGCGTCTTGAGTCTGTTGCGTTAATGGAGTGTTTCCTTGGGCGGATAAAATTAACATTTTTTGATAGATATCGTAGGTTCTTCGACAAAATAAATCCGTTTCTCCCATTTCATTTCGAATTTGCTGGATCGCGGGTAAATATTGGATATCTTTTAAACGTCCTAACGCTTGCATAATCCGAATCATAAGAGTTAGCTGGCTCAAAGAGCGTTGGCCTAGAGGTTTTTTAGAAACGGAAGCCGATATTTTTTGAAGCGCTTTTAATAAGGGTTCGCACGCTTTCTTATTTTCCTGTCGTCCTAAAACATTGACGATGATGCCATAAAATTCCTCGAGATGAGGCTCTCTTTGTTCTTTTTCTAAAAAATATTGAATCCCACTTTCTAGTGTATGTAAGAGTTGTGAAAAGAGGGCTTCTTCTCGCAGTTGACTCATTTCAAAGACCGCTTCTTCTTGTTCTTGGGGCTCTAGAGAAGCTTTTTTCAATTTGGTTACCCAGACTTCAAATTGTTGACGATGCTCTTTTAACTGTTGAGTACGCGCACTCTCCACCTTTTCCACGAAAAAACGACGTTCCTCCGTACTTAATGTTTTGATCGATTGAAGTTCCGTCGCGACATAACTAGCCAGTTGGTATTCTTCTAATTCGCAAGCGAGATTTACGAGTTGTTCTCCAACCTGTTGTTTCGTGATTTCCGTTTGTGTGTGTGAAGGTTTGATGGAAAGGGCTTCATTTAAGGTCAATAGAGCATCTAAGAGATATTTAATTTTTTGTCCTTTTTCTTCGGTTCCTTCAATCGTAATGGTTTCCGCTTTTTTCTTATAGTGGAGGGCGGTCGCGGAAGCGGTATCAAATTTTTTCTGTTGTTCTTCCAGTTTTTGATAGTGTTCTTTCCGTCGCGCCCACTGAGAGTATGTGAGAAACGTGAGTGATAGTAATAAGCTAAAACTGAGAAACGCGAAAATTTGGCGGTTTCGTTTTATCCATTTTAAAAACAGTTCCGTGGGGCTGATGTTTTTGGCTCGAACCGTGTTCCCTTCGAGAAAGCGTCCAATATCCACCGCAAAGGCTTTGGCGGTACGATAGCGTTTCTCTGGATTTTTCTCAAGTGATTTTAAGGTAATCGCGTCCAGATCTTTTGGAAGATTCGCATTATGTTTCGACGGAGGAAGGATTTCCGCGTGAGTAATTTGATCGAGAAGTTGATGTAAAGAATTCGCTTCATAAGGGTATTGCAAGGTAAGGAGTTGGTAAAGGCAGACCCCCATCGAATAAATATCAGAACGCGCATCGACTTTTTTCACATCGCCCATCGCTTGTTCAGGAGACATATATTTGGGCGTTCCCATGATGGCTCCGGTCTGAGTCAACTGGTGGGCATCTGGGTCTAGTGTTTGATCTCGAGCGAGTCCGAAGTCTCCGATTTTAGGTTGTCCGTCCTTGGTTATAAAAATATTATCTGGTTTAATATCTCGATGAATGATCTTGTGGGTATGCGCGTAATGAAGCGCTTCTAAGGCTTTTTTGATAATCTGTAGTCCTTCGCGGATCGCAATTTCTTCTTTTAATAATTTATCCAGCGTTTTTCCTTCTACAAACTCCATCACAAAATAATGTTGTCCTCCTTCTTGTCCAGAATCGAGGATCTCAATAATTCCAATATGTTTGAGTTTGGAGGCCGAGGAAATTTCGCGGTGAAAACGATTCAGCGCGGTTTCAGAAGCGTCTTCTCCGGCAATAAGCACTTTGAGTGCCACGAGTTGATTCGTTTCAAGATGAATCGCCTTAAAGACGATTCCAACGCCTCCGCGGGCGAGTTCCTGAATTACTTGATATTTTCCATAAATTTTTCCGCGTTGATCATCTGCGTAAAATTCTGGACGTCCTTGCGCCAACCGAACTTTATAGGGGATCTCTCGTGTTTGGGTCCATTTCCCCTGATCAAGTTCCAGAAAATCTTCTACTCGAATTTTTCGTTTTCGCAAAAGGGTTTGCAAGAGAGTTCGGGAGTTTAATTTATTGGGGGGAAGTTCAATAAGGGTCTGGTTTAGTTCTTGCAAATCCATTTCAAAATCACCCAAAAGCTTTAAGCCGATTTTTTTGAGTTCTTGAGTTTCAAGAGATTCTGTTTCAAAGGAAGAGGACGAAGAGGGTGCGGTAAGGGTCGTTGTTTGAGTTGATTTTATGGCGGGTTGGGTGGATTTGGTAATTTTTTGGAGATGGGTCGATTGTTTTAAATAGTCTCGATATTTCTCAAGATTGACCCCTTTTTCCTGAAGCTTTGCTGTGAGCGAAATAAATTCGGCCTTTTTCAGGGCATTCAAATATTTTTGATATTTTTCGAGAAGCACCCCGCGCTGCGTTAAGGTTGTCGTCAATTTATCAAATTCTGGAGAAGCCACTTCCAGATACTCGAAATAGTCCGGTAAGTGGATACCTCGTTGCATTAAATTTGTCGTTAATTTATCAAATTCAGTATCCATAGCAAGCTATATTTCTAAAGAATAAATAAAACAAATTAACCTTTTTTTGCGATATATTGTTGAAGGCCATGACCCGCCATCCGGCGAATTTTATTTTTTAAAAGCGACGTCCATCCTAAGAGGGTTCCCATAGGTCCTAAAGCCATACGGCTCCAGCGCCAGAGATCAAAAGAATCTTGGTGCCAAACGATTTTTCCTTGATGAAAACGAAACTCGGCCTCAATAATGTTATGAACTTGTTTTTTCCCATAGAGGTATTTTGCTTCCCAATGCGCTTTCCCAGAAGTCTCATTGGCTTGGATATGGCTATAAGTTAATTCAAAATTTTTGGCTCGTTCACAGAGCATTTGCCACATCGCTTTAGCTTCTTTTCCTTTTAAATTGGGGAAGACTGGGTCCGAAAATTCGATGTTGTCCGCATAACAAGCAATCATTTTTGAAGCATCCTGTTTTTGAAAACCTTGATAAAATTGTTCAATCAATTGTTCGTTCGGATGCATAAGGGTATTCCTTTTTAGAAAACAGAGATAGTTTAAATTCTTCTTTTCCGCTATTATAAAGAAATATTTCTGAAAAAAAACAAACTAATTCATCCTTGTTTCAGGGGAACGATGGGGAGATGAGAATGCGAAAAAAATTAGGAGAGTTATTAATAGCGAAAGGAATCCTGACTTCTGAAAAACTTAATTTTTATCTTCATTTACAACAAGAAAGACGGAGAGCCGGCGCCACTGTAGAAAATACACGATTAGGGCAATTATTGATCATCGATGGATTATTTGACCAAAAAGCGTTAGTGCGCTTCCTTGAAGAACAATCTCCGGGGCAAATCAACGAAACCGCGACTATTTTTTCTGAAGATGTTTCGTTCATGAATCCCCCAAAACCGCCGCCAACGGCTTCTAAGCTACCCGCCGTTCCTAAATCTTCTCCTCTACTCCCGAAAAATAAGACCGAAGAAAAAGCAGTTCAACAACTGCTTGAAACTCTTGAATTTGGCGAACGTTCGGATCTTTACAACGCGAATACGATTTTAGAGATTCCTTCTCCCAAACCGGAAGAAAAAGCAAAAACAGAACTCTTTATTTCGTATGAACGACTTCCTCACTCTTCCGCCACTCCGATTCTCAAGAATATCGAACGCTATGAACTTGTCAAAACAATTGAAGAAGGAGAAGGAAATATCGGCATCGTCGAGATCCTGAAAGATCGAGTCTTGAACCGAGAAGTGGCCCGTAAAAGTCTGAAACCCACCCATTCTTCTTTGAAAAACCTGACGAATAAACAAAAGATTTTCCTTTGGAAATTGAAACGAGAAGCAGGAATTACAGCTCTTTTGGAACACCCCAATATCCTCCCTCTCTATGAAACGCAACAAAATGGCTCCGCGGAACTTCCCTTTGTTCTCAGAAAAATAGACGGAAAAACGCTGAGAACCTTTCTTCAAAGGATTGAAAAAGGGGAACAAACCTTTAATGAAATTCAGATTTTGAGCCTCTTTCGAAAGATTTGTGAGGCGGTTGCTTATGCCCATTCCCAAGGAGTTGTCCATCGGGATCTGAAGCCGGAAAACATTCATGTCGGAGAGTTCGGTGAAGTCTACGTTCTAAACTGGGGAAGCGCAAAACAAACGAAAGAGCTTAAAGAAGATTTCTCAGGACTCGACTCGTCTAAAGGATTCTTGGGAACCGAAGGCTATATGTCTCCTGAACAGAGAGAAGACGCCTCCAAGGTGAATTATCAAACCGATATTTACGCTTTGGGCCGGATTTTAAAAGAGTGTTATCTACACGCAAAACGGGAGTATCCCGTTCCTGAAGCGATTTTGAATATCGAAAAAAAAGCAACTCAAAAACTTATGGAAGCAAGATATTTCCTAGTTCAAGAACTTTTAGACGATATTGAACTTTATCAGAAAAGGCAAGAAGACAAAAAAAAAGAAGAGGGCCTGCTAAGAATTTTTCTGAACTGGTCCAAAAAAAATCCTTTCAAAGCCACGATTTTTCTTGTCGGCTTAGGACTCTTTTTCTCAACTGGAATTTATTTCCAATGGAAAGAAGCTTCTGAATATAAAAATGCATTTCAAGAAGCACAGCAGAAACAACAAACAAAAACTCTGCAAACGCAAAATGAAAGTAAAAAACAACTAAAGCAACACTTGCAAACGCTGGAAGAAATCACGCTCCGCTTTTACAAAAAGAAACAAGAGCCAGAGGCCATTCTAGACGCTCAATTTGAAATCTCTAAAATGAAAGAAGCCGAAGTCTTCGAACGCTTGAAAAAGATGCTTCAAGAAGGAATTCAATATATTACGGAAGAAACACATCCCGATCTAAATCGGATCGCTTTTTATGAAATGATCTTCAGCGCAATCGGATATTTGGAAAACCCAGAAGCCGGAGAATCCTTGCTCACTGCCCTAAAATCGCTTGTCAAAAAAACAAATGCCACTCCGCGAGATCAGGAAATTTCTAACGTGGAAACCGCGTTGATGGTTCAACTTGCCTACGCTTTTAAAAAGACTCAAACCCTAGCTTTATTCAATTCATTTCAGGAACTCCGTGAAGAAATGCGATTTCGGAAAAGCTCATTTTTTAAGCGCACCACAATCGTTTGTGACCATTTTAAAGAAATCCTGATAGACGATTATTCAGAAAAAATAACCCAAAAACCTTCAGACGCTTCTCTGTATCAGGAACGTGGAAACGCAAAGCGGACCCTTCAAGACTGGGCCGGAGCGATTGCCGATTATGATATCGCCCTTCGCCTCAAACCTCAATCTTCTCAGATCTATTTGGATCGAGGACAGGCAAAAAAAGGAAATGGCTTTCTTGCGGAAGCCATTAGCGACTATACCGAAGCGATTACGTTAAATGCCGAATGGGATCAGGCTTATGATTATCGAGGAATTGCAAGGCAAGAAAAAGGGGATATTGTAGAAGCTCTGAGTGATTTTAATAAAGCGATTCGCCTCAATCCTCAAGATTTTATGGCCTATGTTTATCGAGCGCTTATTAAAGAATCTAGAGAAGAAACTAAAGAGGCCCTCTCTGATTTGGAAGAGGCCATTAAGCTCAATCCTCAAGAATCTAATGCCTATTATCATCGAGGAGTGATTAAATTAAAAAAGAACGATCTGGACGGAAGTATCGCCGATTTTAATTCAGCAATTCTCGTTGATCCCCAAAACCTTTTGGCCTATATGTCTCGAGGAAAGGCAAAAGAACAAAAAAAAGAGTGGGAGGGTGCGATTCAAGATTATAACTTTATCCTTCGTTTTGATCCTGAAAATTCTCAAAATACAGATATCTACTATCGTCGGGGACGAATTAAAAAAGAAAAATCAGATCCACTGGGCGCTCTATCCGATTTTACGGAAGCGATTCATTTGAATCCGCAACATTTCTCTGCCTATCTGCATCGCGGAATCCTAAAATCGGATCAGGGCGATTACGATAATGCCATCAACGATTTCCTAGAGGCGATTCATCTAAAACCGCAAGAGGCTGAAGCGTATTTTTATTGTGGAACTGCAAGATTCAAGAAAAAAGATTTTAACGGGGCCATTGATAATTATTCCACCGCGCTTCGTTTAAATTCTCAAGAATTTTCTTACTTTTTAAATCGTGGATTGATCTATTTAAACAAAAAGGAGTTGACTCAAGCTTCCGAAGATTTTACAACAGCGATAGAATTGAATGCTTACTGCGCGGAGGCTTATTATTATCGAGGAACGATCAGGTCTCAGCAAAATGATGCCAACGGTGCTATTTTGGATTTTAGTGCTATCAATGATCAAAGCTCCGCATTTCCTGTATTTCACTATGAATATGGAAACGCTTATTTGAAAAAAGGCGATAAAGTAAAAGCCAAAGACGAGTTCCAAAAATTTTTGGATTCTCTTCAAAATAAATTAGACCCGTCGATCCGAAAGAACATAGACGATATCTTCAAAAAATATCCCGAACTCGGCCCAGCAAAAAAATAAGCCATAATCCCGTTTCTAGAGGCCCATTCGACAAATTTTGGCTGAAACGCTATAATAAATCAAATGCAAAAAAAGGAGAAGCGAATGCCAAGAGTGACAAAAACAGAAAGCCGTATCGATCGGATTGAAAATCTGGTGGAACGATTAGTCGAACAAAATACTGCTTTAGGCCAACGTATTGATTCTCTGGCTCAACAAAATATTTCTTTGGGGCAAAGAATAGAAGCTTCCAATACTGCTTTAGGCCAACGTATTGATTCTTTAGGCCAAAGAATAGAAGCTTCCAATACTGCTTTAGGCCAACGTATTGATTCTCTGGCTCAACAAAATATTTCTTTGG
>CAZHAR010000034.1:38039-54284 GCA_964530615.1 uncultured Planctomycetota bacterium
GGCAAAGAATAGAAGCTTCCAATACTGCTTTAGGCCAGCGTATTGACGCTACAAACCAGAGGAGTGATATGATCCTTCAACGAATTGACGCCCAGCAACAGCATATCAACTGGCTGCATAACCAACTTATGCCTATGTTGGAAAAACTGCCTGATGCGATTCAATCCCAAATCGGGTTTCATAAACCATCGAAAGCTCCTTGAATACGATTCCCGAGGACATCGGTTTTCACGGTTATCCAAACAAAGGGACGCGAAAATAGGGTTACTCTTCCTCTCTTTGTGGAGTTGGCTTCCAGCCAGCTCTCTTCAAAGCCTCATAAATGCTAGAGTTGCTCAGCGTGGTTTTCCTCGAGGCGTTGTTGGTACCCATGACATTAGCGCAGTAGAACGTCAACTAAGTGATCCTTGAACGAAGTAAAAGCAAACCCCTAATGTCATTCCGAAGCGACAGCGAGGAATCTCCGAAAGGTTTAAGCTTAACGGAGATGGCTTCGCTTGCGCTCGCCATGACATTGCGTTCTCCATTCATCGCAGAATAGAATCACTTGCACGCTCCCTTCGATACGGGGGTGCTGTAACGTTTTTGTTGCTAAGAACTGTCTTCAGCTAAAAAATAAGCCTTTCAAGGATATGAACAACAATTTTAGTACACCACCAAAAATTTCTTGGTAGACGTTCAAATCGAGAGCTAGGGACTCTTTTGAAAGTAACGATCCATCGCGTTCGTGAGATCATTCAAATGACACGCGATATTTAATTTTTTATGTCCTTTTTCATGCTGTTTCTGAATTCCTTGAAGCTGGTGTAACCAGAGTTCTTCTGGCGGAAGTTTCGGATATTTCTTTCCATACGATTTTGTCTTGGGCTTTTCAACAAATTCATCCCCATTTGAAGTCGTCCAGGAAGAGTGGTCCTCAAATTCGGTAAAAAATTCAAACGAACGGGGTCCCGTATCGACAATATAATAGACTCCGAAGGTTTTTTCTTTAGGATTGGAATACGCCCGAATAAGGATACTAGTGAACTGTTCGCAATAAAAATCGCCAATAGGCTGAAAACCGATTTTTTCTAAAGGAGTATTTAGGGTTTGAATTTCTTCGGCAGATAAAATTTGACTCTTTTCGGGAAAGGTTCGCGTTGCGACTAACGCTTTTCCTTGGAAAAAGATTTCTGGGGGATGAAGAACCCTATCAATCCATAAGCGACGTAATTTAAAGTTTCTCGCCCAAGATCCTTCGGGAAGGGAAGGCTCCTTTTTGCTCCAATATTTTCCGAGTCGAAGATCAAAAAGAATTTCTGCGACTTTCTGGAGTCGGCTATCGGTGCTCATCGCAAACGCTTCCATCGTGGTTTTTTTTAAACGAAGCGCCAATCCGTGCCGTTCTATTGTTGGGCACCAGAGATCTTTGGAGAGTAATACAATGGCATCTTCAAGTTCTTTTTCCGAATGACAATCAATTTCTCCAGAAGCGCCTGTATTTTTGGCTAAAACGAGTGCTTCCTGAAGTTGGTTTTTCTGGAGATGGGGATAAACTTGATCGATTTGCCATTGTTCGTTGGAAAGAATTTCTCCTTCGAAATATTGATCCTGTTTTTGAATAGAGGAATCTTTACAACAAAAACCCAATCCCACTCTTGTTTTTACAGGGAGCGCAGATAACGCTTTAGAGGCTCTTCGTAACCAAATGGGAAGATCGAGATGATCGAGTTCTCCTGCGGGGCGTACACAAAAAGAATTGTTGCGTTTTTCGCGATGAATATATTGCAACAGATCCCATTCTGAATTGAGTTCTATTGATGTTTCGGGAAGTTGAATATAGAAAGCGACTTCCGCAAAAGCACCCAAGAAATAGGAGAGTTCCGCAAAATATTCAAGTTCTTTTAAGGGATAGAGAAGCGGATCTATTTTTACTTTTTGGACTTCTGAAAGATGTTGTAAAACATCGACCGAATAAGGATAAGCAACTTCTTGAGTTTCTTCCTCTTCCTCTTCTTCTTTAGGAGAATTAAGCAGATGCGCTTGGATTCCTAATGGACAGAGATCGGGTAATGGACGTGCTTCTGGAATAAAAAGGCCATAGTCCATTTCGGGAAAGTGTTCTGGAGTTTCTCTGGATTGTTCGAGATGGATCAGATAACTGAGATCATAGGAACGTTTATTTTTCTTTTCGAGAAGTTTGCGTTCAAAGCTTGCAAGTCCGTCTTGGGATTCGTCTGAAGATTCTTCTTCAAAACTTTCATCATTATCTTCATCATTATCTTCAGAATCTTCGTCCTCTTCAGAATCTTCGTCCTCTTCAGAGTAGTCTTTTAGCCATGAAGGGACCGCTCTTTCGGGACGAGTGCGTTTGAACCATTTCAACAAACTTTCTGTAGACTTTGATTTCTCTTGAGCTTGAGCAAAAATGAATTGGCTATACGGACAAGGAAGATGGGTATAAACGGTGACCGTATATTCTCCGGGTGGAACTAAAACGCGAGCAAAATAATCTTCGACAGGAGAATTAATGGGAACAAAACCGATTCCGCCCATGAGGAGAAGGATACCGCTAGGGATCTGAAGTTTCCAAGTGACTTTCCCGATCCATTCCTCTTGTTCTTCTTGAGTTAGGGGGACATTGACGACGACACGCGCGCAAAAATCGACCTTAGAATCATGAAGTAGTGGAAGCAATAGCTTTTTTTCTGCAAGTTCTTGGGTGCGTTCATTCATAGTTTCTTCGTCTTCTTTTTTTACAGGATCTCCGTCCGATAGGGAAAAGGCTCGTGTTTCATTATTGATATAAAGATCAATACGTCCGTTTTTCGGGAAAAAGAGTGAATCGAGGCTTGCGGAAGTCTTTCTTGAAATCGCTGAGATCCGAACCTGAGCAGAATTTAAGCCTTTTTGTTGTTGAATCTGAAGAGTATTCTGGTAAGCGTCTGAAATCAAGTGTTGCATTTTTGGATTTTTAAAAGCGAGTCCTTCCGCCAGAATAAAGGATACTTCTGGAGTCAATAAAGGAAATATTTTTGGAATATTTTTTAATAACGCAACGGCTGATTCCGAACGCGAAGTGGGCGCCGGACTTAAATTACTTCGAGCGATTTGAAGCAACTCATCTTGTTTTTGTTGATAGAGTTCTGGGTGTTGCGCCAGAATAGTTAAGATTTGTGTTGCGCTATTTCCATTCTGAGAATAGGCGTTTTGTTGAAGTAAAGGTAAAAAATCTTTTAAGAATTCAACGCTATTCACTTGAGCGATTAGGGTTAAAATCGTGGCGGGAAGCTTTTCGTACTCTAGATGCGGGAGCAATTTTTTGAGGATTTGAGAAACGCGCTCTGGAAACTGTTGCGAAATTTTTATCCAGACCTCTTTAAAATTAACTCCTTTTTTTGTGGGTTCTGCAATCGCATAGCGGGACCAAACAGGCGCGTTGATCTTGGGGAGATAGGTCTGGTCTTCTTCGATTACTAACGCAACACTACAATTTTCGATAGCACTCACAAGAAGTTCAAAATAGTTTTCTTTCCAGGCTTTCCAGAGAATCGCTTGAAGATAACTATAGGCGCAACTACGACGATAATAATTTTTCTTTTGTGGGGGACGAACCTCGGCAAGAATTGTATTCATTGCCAATCGCGTGAGTTTACTTTCCGATTGATAAAGGGACCACAAGAGATAGCACCAGTGTTGATGAGCGGGATCTCCGTAATAAAGCAAACTTTCAAAGAGCTCTGAAATAAATGGACGTTTGTCTAAGAGCCAAGTGAGTTCGTTCCAATAGTCGTCATACGAGAGGTAGGCTTGCGGACAAGTGGATTTTGTCCAGAGACCCCATAATTTCAAATTGGGTGCAGAAAGAAGCAATAGTGCGCCTTTCCAGAGGGTAAATAGAGCATTGATTGCCTTCTGTATTGTCGGTTGATTGTCTTGGCGGAAGTACTTACAGAGCGCTTCCGGTTCCATCCCGTTAAGTTCTTTCAAATAGGATTGTGCAAGACGTTGCAAAAGCACCAAAAAATTTTCTTGCCAAGGTTGTTTTGCGAGATCGTATTCCGAAAAGGAATATTGTTTCTGTTCCCAGTGTGAAAGCAAAAAATCTTTTATTTCTGTTAAAAGGGCGAGATCGGAAGGTTGTTTGGCCCAACTTTTTTGATCGTAGGATGAAAGCCGATGTTCAACCGTAAAGGGGCCTTCCTCGCGAAGCTTTTTAAATAAATCTTTAAGTTGTAAATGCGCCGAAAAATGAAATAAGAGTTCGAAGGATTTTCCGAGTACTGTTTGAAAGAAGGGATCTTCCGATTTTTTCAAACGCGCTTTAATAGTCGGATCTTTAAAAAATCGTTTCTCTTCTTTAGTTGCGTTTTCAAGACTCTCTTCAAAATCATCTTCTTCCTCGTCGTCGTCTTTTTTGGGATGTAAAAATCCGTCTACGGGAAGCCCTCGTTCTAAGCTTCTAAACAAGTTGTCGAATTCGAAATTGTTAGAAGTCGGGCCGATATCATAAGGAAACCTTTCGATCAATCCCTGCGAAAATCCTAATACGCTTAATGTTTCCGGTTCAAGAAAAAAATCAATTTCTTCTAACAAGGATTCCTGTAGATATTTTCGGAGAATAAACGCCGCAAATTTTTCTTCTCCTTGGTCGGATTCAAAAAATGCAGGTGTTATTTTCATGAGTTCAGAATCTTGAAAGATCCGAATCCAGAGCGGAAACAGTGCACGCTCTGACCACGAGAATCGCATTATTTGTTGGCGAAGGTTCTGGAAGATTTTTCTGCGATCTTCGGGACGGTCTTCTAAAAAGATCCAAAGTTTCGCTGCTTTTTGTAGCAAAGCGAATTGGGCCTGTTTTTTAGCTTCTGGTGCAAGGTTCTCGAGTTTTTGACGCAAAAAGAGTGGAACGTTCTCTCGTAAATTAGAGTTTTGAATCAAAAATTCTCCTCTGGACCATGTGGAAAGGATTTCAGAGAGTTGATTCATTTTTTTCCATAGCGGTTGAACAACTTCAGCAATTTCTCGAATCAGGAGATTCGCGCCAAAATAGGGGGGTGGTTTTTCGCTATTTTGCTGAGGAAGCCTGCAAATACTTCCCGGAGCTATCGTTTCGGCGTATTCGCTCAGGCTCAAAAGGGAGTATATCGAATGAGGCACAAGCGCCAAAATAAAAGGTCGTACGACATTTCCAAAGAAAACGGAAGCGTCTTTTTTACTGGCATAACTCCAGGAAAAAGAGAGTTTCAATTGATGAATTGCAAGTCCGAGTGGAGTTGAATAGCCTTCAAAATAACCCAATACCGATTCTTCGGGTGTTTTGATGGGTCGCATCACATCGATGGCTTCAAAAAGAAATCGCAATAAAAGGTCTGTATAGGCTTCATTGGCTGGAAGTTGAAGAAGAAGGGTTTTTAATTGCGGAAAATCGCCGCTAGTGATGGCTTGTTGTAGTTCTTTAGAAAGGAATGTCATAAAGAAAAGCTCCAAAAATGGAACAAGAGAAATATTGATAATTACCGAGTATACCTTCCCCCTGAGACAAAAAAAATTCCGAATTGTTAATTTTTTTGCGCTCCCTCTTGGATTCTGTCCAAAATTCTGCAAAATACGATGAATTTGAAAAATTCTGTATTCACTCTACAATCCAATTTATGAATCAAGCGTTTGAGAAATTGAAGCACGTTTTATTACAACGAGGAACTTCTTTAGAAGAATATCATCAGTATCTTCATCTTTTAGATTCTTCGGCTTATCAAAAAATAACCCAACATCTTCAACAGCAACAAATTGATTTAAGATCGTATCAGACGTATTTGGCTCAATCCGACAGTGTTTTAGAAATGACTGTTGCGTTAAAAAAAATTCTGGCGATTGGATTAAAGTTATTGAATACGTCCAGAATCTCACTAGATGAAATGAACAGGCTTTTTCAAAAAAATCCACAAATTCAATATTCTTCTCGACAGTTTCTGCAAGAACTTCTCAAAGAACGTAAAATTCGGGCAGAGGAATTCTTGCTTTTTGAACAAGGCTCCGGAGAAATTGGGCCCAATGCCTTCTATCTCCTCAAAAAAACAGGATCTCGGATAGAATTTGTTTTAGCGTCCTCTCCCCACTCCCAAACATTAGGTCATTATCGCCTTCTTGAAGAATTAGGCCGTGGCGGGATGGGAATTGTGTATAAGGCTTACCATACTAATCTTCGGCAATTATTTGCGTTAAAAGTGCTCATTTCAGGAGAAAATACTTCGGATAAAATGTTAACGCGTTTCCATCGAGAAGTAAAAACAATGGCCAAATTAAAACATCCGGGAATCGTTCAAATTGTTGATTCAGGACAAGAAAATGGCCGCCATTATTTTGCGATGGAGTATGTGGAAGGGCAGACTTTGGAACAAATTTTTCAGCAAAAAAAAATATCGCTTCGGGAGGCGTTAACGATTTTACAAAAAACTTTATTCGCCTTAGATTATGCCCATAAAGAAGGAGTGATTCATCGAGATCTTAAGTTGGCCAACATTTTTGTGACACCGGAGGGAAACCCTAAAATTGGAGACTTTGGGCTTGCGAAAGATAGCCGCGATGAATCGCAAACATTGACGCAGTCTGGCACAGTTCTTGGAACCGTACATTATATGTCTCCAGAGCAGGCTCAAGGGGAAATTAATAAAGTAGACGCTCGTAGCGATATTTACTCAATGGGCGTTTGTCTCTACCAGTTGCTCACTCGTACTTTTCCGCATCAATCCGAATCACTCTCTTTGCTCTTAAATAAAATTGTTCATGAAGATCCGATCTCTCCATCGGCTTTCAATTCGGCAATTCATCGAGATATCGATATTATTATTCTGAAGGCCCTACAAAAATCTCGAAGTAAACGCTATCAAACCGCACAGGAGTTTGCCTTGGATCTGGAGCGGTTTCTGAATGGATATCCAGTACTAGCAAAGGCGCCTTCTCATACAGCACTTTTGAGAAAATGGGGGAAAAAAAATCGAATTTCACTTCTGCTCGGAAGTTTAATTGGGACAAGTCTTTTGATCAGTTTTTTTTATTTTTATTGGGAACGATATACTCGCCAGAAAAGTTTGTTTGACGAAAAATTTCAGCAAGCGCAATACGAACAAAAAAAAGTTTCTCTTGGTTCCGAAAATTCTTCTGATCAAAACAGAAAAAATCTGCAACATTTGCTCTATGCTTTCAATAATTTGAATGAATCCTTATCCGTTTGGCCCGGAGAAAAAAAAGCGGAACTTCAGAAGTGGGAAATTGGGAAGCAATTGATTGCTCTCGCTTGCCAGGAAGAATCTTATCAATTCGCAGAGTATGTACAACGAGAAATGAGAGAATTACTGAACGTTAAATCCGTTCAAAAAGAAGAGCTAGTACAATGGATTGAAAACAAAAAATATAAACAATCCAGAATTCAGAAAAAAAAGTTGGAGCAATGGATTCAGTCTTTTCGGCAATCAGTACCCTCGAAAGAACAGCAAATCGAAGCTGTTTTTGAAATCAGTAAAATGAAATCCCCTGAAATTTTAGAATCGCTTCAGAAGATTCTAGACGAAGGAACGAATTATTTTTTTTCGACCACCCCCCCCTATACAAAATCGTATTTCTATTTAATCGTTGTTTCTGCTTTAGGACGAATTGGGAACCCCAAAGTCGGGAAAAATCTGATTCAATCTCTTGAAAAGATAGCCGCTCAACTCTCTAAAATTCCTCCTTCTCAACGCGCTTTTGAAAAAATAAAATTTATGGTGGTTTTGGTACAAGCCTTGGAGCAGTCTCAAACACTTGGAGCCGCGAACATACTCGAAAAGATCCTCTGGAAAATGGGAGAAAATGATGCTTTTTGGGATCAAACGGAACGAATTTATTGTCGTTTGGCACATCGCGATAAAGTGGATCAGATCCTCCCCAAAACAATGGAGGAATACTATAAACAAAGCTTTTTAAAGTATCTTCAAAAGCAGTATAAAGAGGCCCTCATTGATGCTTCGCAAGCTGTTAAAATGGGGCCAAATGTAGCTGAATGTTATATTTTACGAGGTTTAATTAAAGAAGCCTTACAAGATTATTTGGGAGCTTTAAAAGATTATTCGGACGCGATTCCTCTGAATCCCTATCAAATCAGTATTTACATCAATCGAGGAACGGTTTTAATGACCTTACAAGAATTTGAGGCCGCACATGAAGATTTTTCAAGGGTGATTCAAATGGATCCTCTCTGTACGGAAGCTTATTTAAATCGGGGCTATAACTGGCACAATCGAGGAGATTTCCAAAGAGCCATTACCGATTTATCTGAGGCAATCCGTCTTAATCCTTACTTTGAAAAAGCGTACATTAATCGTGCGGTCTCCCGTGAAATGCTTCATGATTATGAAGGTGCTATTGAAGATACGACGCTGGCACTTCGTCTGAATTCTGCTTCGTCAGAAGCCTATCTCAATCGTGGAAATGCCCGTTTTAAAAAGGGAGACGCGAAAGAAGCTTTGGCAGACTTTCAACAAACGCTTTATCTTAACCCCCATTTTATTGATGGATATTTGAATCGCGGAATTGTGAAACAAGCGATTGGAGATATAGAAGGTGCGATTAACGATTATACCGAAGCGATTCAAATCAAACCCCGCGCTGATATTTATTATACCCGCGCTATCCTAAGAAAATCATTGGGAAAAAATTCTGAAGCCCATCAAGATTTTAAAAAATATCTTGAACTGACTGAAAACACGACCGATCCCAAGATAAAAATTCTTCGGAACTTTGTGCGTCGGGAACTGCAGGAAAATTCGGAAGACAAGTAAACCGGTTGTTATTGCGAGCGCTCTTTTTCAGTTTTTCATGACTAAATAAGCGATTCGCGGAGCAAGTACTCGTGGCATAAAGCGGTTTGACCAAGTAATCAGAGCATTCAAGAAGCCGGGAATAATACTGGATCTTCGCTTTAGCATTGCTTTTAAGGCAATCCGAACCACTTCTGTACTCTGCATCATCAATATTCGTTGATAAAAGGTGGTTTTCTGTCCAGAGACTTTTAAAAATTCTGTTGCGGTGACTCCGGGAGAAACAACGGTACAACTGACATTTGTTTTTCGAAGTTCGTAATTTAAAGCTTCTCCAAACAACAGGACAAAACTTTTAGCGGCGGAATAAGTGGAATAGGTTGGCGTGGCTTGATAGGCACCAATAGAAGCGACTTGAAGGATATAACCAAATTTGCGATCGACCATTTCTTGCGCAAATAGTTTCGTCAAATGAACCAAAGTGATCATATCCAGATCCATCATTTGTTTTTGGCGCTCCCAAGGAACACTCAGAAAGTCTCCAAAAACGCCAAAGCCAGCGTTATTGATAAGCACGTCTACTGTTTTTCCTTGCTGTTTCAAGAGATCATAAAGTTTTTGTGGAGATTCAGGCGTTGCCAAATCCATAGCGATTACATCGACTTCGATGGAATGTTTTTCAGCCAATTCTTTTTGCAAAAATTTCATGGGTTCTTCACGGCGGGCCACTAAAACCAAATGACAACGATAGCTTGCTAATTGTTTTGCGAATTCGGTTCCAAGCCCACTGGATGCACCGGTAACCAAGGCTCTTTTCCCTTCAAGGAGATGTCCTGCCATAATTTCGATCCTTTTTTTCTTAAAAATTTTTTGGGTCAATTGTTATAAATTTTACCACTTTCGATAGGACCGAAAAGAAATTTTTGAATGATTTGTTGAGCGACCGTTTCCGGTTTTTTGAGAAGACCCTCTTTTTTGAATTGTTGGAACATTCCGACCGACGGAGATTTTTCAAGAGGTTGGCTCCTCATAAAGGCTTGCATTTCGGTATCAAAAATTCCTGGACGAACCACGATGCAATAGAAGTTTTTTTGCGGGTATTCTGCGGCAATGATCCGTGTCAACATTTCTAAGCCTGCTTTAGAAACGCAGTACGAACCACTTCCAGGAACCGGAGTTTGAGCGGCACCGGAAGAGATATTGATGATTCTTCGCTCTCCAGAAATGTCTTTAAAATAATGGCAAAACAATTGACAGAGGATCATCGGACTGGTGAGGTTAATCGCCAGATGCTCTTCGAATTCAGAAAGTCGTAAATTTCCGATGATATTTACTGGAGAAGCCGTTGCCGCGTTATTCACCAGATAGATTTTTTCCAGAGGAGATTGAGCGAGTTCTTCAAATAGAGGCTCTGTAATCTCTTGAAGTTGTTTGGGGTTGTTTAGATCGACCGGATAAAAACGAGAGTGATTTTGATTTAGAGAAATGCTTGCTTTACGACTAAATCCGATCACGGTATATCCCGCTTCCATCAATTGAATCGCAATAGATTTTCCGAGACCCCTAGAAACTCCGGTGATAAGAGCGAGTTTCGTGTTGTGTATCATAAGTTTTCCTTTAAAATAAGAGGAAGAGATTTGCTAGAAAACTAAATCAAAAAAGCTCTGACTGCAAGAAAAAAGTGGGATTTTTAGATTTTGTCTTGGAAAAGGGGACTTTGACGGATGGATCGGAAAAGCTTATTCAACTATTTTTTAGAAAAGAAAATTCTAACCAAAGCCCAACTGGAACAGAGCATTCAAAAGAGTGCCTCCGATCATATTTCTCTCGAAGAAAGTTTAATTCAACGGGGATACCTTAGTAAAAAGGCACTTCAAGAGTATCTTCAAAGTTTTCAAAAAACGATTGTCCTGAACAAACCCTCCACAAACGAATTGAACGAACTGGTTCAGAGTTCTGTTTCAACCGATGAACAAGCGGCTATTCTAAATGAACTAGAATCCCTGAGCGAAAAAACAGGGTTTTCAAAAGAAAAGAAAAATTCTACAACCGATACGATGGTTACTCCAGAGAAAGTATCTCCTAAATCAGAATTAGAGAGAACCCTATCCATTGAAGAGACAGAAAGAAACGCGATCGATTCGTTTCGGGAACGTTTTAATACCCAGCGATACGAAATTTTAGAAACGCTTGGAAAAGGAGGAATGGGAATTGTTCAGCGTGTCCAGGATCGTTGGTTGGAGCGAGAAGTTGCATTAAAGCGGATTATTTCAAAAAAAGAAAAAGAAGTGCTCTCGGATACGAAGCAAGCGATGCTCTGGCGACTCATGAATGAAGCGACAATTACGGCAAAATTGCAACATCCGAATATTATTCCGCTCTATGATATGAATCAAGAGGTGGACGGAACGCTCTATTTTACCATGCAGCGAGTACACGGAGAGACCTTGAGTTCGTATCTGAAGAAAATCCGAAAAAAGGAAATAGGATTTCATCGCGAAAAATTATTATCGATTTTCCTGAAAATTTGTGAAGCGATTTCCTATGCTCATTCTGAGCAAGTCATTCACCGCGATTTGAAACCGGATAATATTATGGTAGGACAATTTGGAGAAGTCTATGTAATGGATTGGGGAATCGCTAAAGTCTTAAAAAAGGGAACCAAGGGATCCACAGATCATCCGATCCAAGAAGAGGTTCCAGAAGAAACTCCAGCGTCTCCTTATGAAACAATTGGCGGAATTGGCACTCCCGGATATATGGCTCCAGAACAAGCTGAAAACGCCGCGTTGGTGAAACCTCAAGCCGACATTTATTCGCTCGGAAAAATCTTAAGGGAATGTTCCACTCTATTTTCGGCACTCGAAGAACTCTCCTTATATATGGAAGCGGAAAAGCTATTTGCGTCTGTCTTTCGTCGCAAAAAAAAGGCGTTAGATTATTTTAATGATAAAATTCCTCAAGATATTCAAGCCATTATCGATAAAGCCACCCATGAGAACTGGTATAAACGTTACCGATCCGTACAAAATTTGATGGATGATATCGAGCGGTATCAAAATCATCTACGAATTTCGACCCGAAAATATAATCTGCTAGAATTGATCTGGAAGTGGTCCAAACGAAATACACGCCTTCTAACGATCGGTACCATTTTTTTCTTGGCAAGCGTTAGTATCATTATTTATAAAACGGGATGGGACCAGATTCAAAAGCTAACCCAAGATCTGCTTAAAGCAAAAAACTCAACTTCCTCTATTTCACAGAGTTCGCTAGAAAAGGCTTTGTTTAAGACGTTATCCGATTCCTTTGATCAAGGGACCGAGTATTTTTTAACGAGTAAAAAGCGTACTCTTCAGCAAGATCATTATTATCAAAATGTTCTTCACTCGCTATCTCGTCTAGGCGCAGAGAAACAGATAGAAAAAATCTCTGAAAAATTAACGAAACTGAGTGATTCTTACGAAAAAAACGCCACAGAGCAGACAATTTTAGCGAATAGAAACTATCAATATTATATGGCGCTACTCGCACAGATTCTGGCGGATTTCAAGAAAAAAGACTTTCATCAATCTTTGAGTGAACTTCGCGAAAAAATAGATCCTGAAAGTTGGCTTCGCAAAGAAACCGAATTGGCTTTAAAAATGCCTCCTCTTCAAGAAAAATTTGAACCCGATCCTTTGCCAGATAATAGCCAAGAAGCAGAGGAACTCTATAAAAAAGCACTCGAAAATTATTCTAAAAAAGAACTTGATACCAGTTTAAATTTATTGAATCAACTGAATCAACAATATCCGTCCTGGAGTGAACCTTATCTCTATTGTGGATTGATTAAAAACGAGCTAAAAGAATACGAACAAGCCAATAACTACTGGAAAGAAGCGTTGAAATATTTAAAGAATTCTTCCCGAAAAATTTTGGTTTTTGAGTATTTAATTAAATTGGAAAAAGATCGCGAAGAACCCGCTCAAGAGATTTTTTGGTATCTAGAGTTACTAAAATATCATCCCTATGATACGGAGAGTTATTATCAATTAGCAAAATGTTATCTCAAAAAAAAGGACTATCCACGAGCCATTCAACAATACAATATTATTCTGTATTTAGAGGAAAATCCTCTTCGTATTTATTTTGATCGCGGATATGCTTATTGGTCACTTGATCGAAAAGAAGAGGCTAAATCTGATTTTAAAGATTTTTTAGCAAAATCTCATTCCTTAGAAGAAACGGATATTCTAGCGTATCGTGAAAAAGTAGTTAAATTTTTCCCGGAACTGAACGAAGAATAAAATTCTAAATAATAGCAGAGGCTGTTACTCTCTCTCCTTGGATGGAGTGAGTAACCTTTAAGGATACCTCTCTAGGAAAAGACAGATAAAAAGGAATAAAGTTTTTTTTCTGTCATTGCGATAAGGCGCAAGCCCAAGAAGCAATCTCCACAACGGTATCGCTTTCAGGAGATTGCTTCACTAACGTTCGCAATGACAATAGAGATAAAGGATTATAGCTTAAGTTAACACTAATGATTCCTGAATCGCCCCTACAGGAATGTTGACGATATCGTCTTGTTGGAATAAAATTCTCTTTAACAAATTGCAGGAGTTTTGTTTTTAATGAAAAAAAATTTTGATTATTTATTTATTTGTTTTTGGTGCAATTTTATAGCTCTGATTGTATTTCTCTGCCTTTCTGGCTGTACGCCACCTCAATCTGTTGCATTAGAAAATATCGAACCTCTCCCGCAATCTTCTTCTTTAACGAAAGCGAGTACTCCGATGCCAATTCAAACTCAGCCCCATTTACCAATCCTTGACCAAAATCTTCCGACAAAGATAGAAACGGCTATTTTCGCCTTGGGCTGATTTTGGGGACCCGATGCCCAGTTTGGGTGTATTCTCGGTGTGATCCGAACTGCAGTTGGATACGCGGGCGGGCAAAAAGAAAATCCCACGTATTATAAACTAAGTGATCATACGGAAAGTTTTCAGGTGGACTATGATCCTTTGAAAATTTCTTATGAACAACTACTAACCCTTTTCTGGAACAGTCATAATCCTTGTAGTCGCTCCTCAAGCAGTCAATATAAATCTGCTGTATTTGTGACAAACGAAGATCAACAAAAACGGGCCCTAATTTCAAAGGCTCAAAAAGAAAAAGAATTAGGCAAAAAGATTTTGACGGAGATCCTTCTCATTCCTCGCTTTTATCCTGCGGAAGCGTATCATCAAAAATATCGATTACAGCAGTATCAGCCGTTTTTGAAAGAATATGTCGAAATTTATCCAGAATTCAATCAATTTCTCCGATCGACTGCGGTCGCGCGTGTGAACGGGTACCTTTCTGGGTACGGAACCGCCGAAAATCTGCAAAAAGAGGCTTCTCAACTGGGACTTTCAAAAGAAAGTCTTGAACGGCTTCAAAAAATGGTCGATTCGAGCGAAAATTAAAAGAAAGGATTTTTCTTGCTAGAGATTATTATTGATGCCGATGGATGTCCAGTAAAAGAAGAAGTGTATCGCGTCGCGATACGTTATGGACTCAAAGTAACCTTGGTATCGAATTCGCGAATGCGAATTCCCAATGAAGAGTGGGTTCAATTTAAACTTGTAGAAAATCATCTTAATGCGGCAGATGACTGGATTGCAGAAAATATTACAGAAAATGATATTGTCATTTCAGGAGATATTCCACTTGCTTCTCGGTGTTTAAAAAAAGGCGCAAAAGCACTTGATCCTCGGGGTCGTGTCTTTACGCCAGACTCTATTGGAGATGCGCTTGCCAATCGAGAATTGTTCTCAGCGCTTCGAGAACTTGGAACGATGAGCGGAGGGCCCGCTCCCTTTGAGAAACAAGATCGCTCGCGATTTCTTCAGCGCTTGAACGAGATTATTCATGCCATTCAAAGAGGAAAGAAATAATTTTCATTCCTCTTTCACGGTCACGGTAAGGCCATTCGTCAGTCCAGAGATATCCGAGAGCATTTTTGCGCCCTCGTCAGAGATTCCAATATAAACGGTATGAATGATGACATGATGAACTTCGTTCCATTCAAAGATGGCTTCAAGCATTTCATTGGAACTGACATAAACGCCATCGGTTGGAGCGCCATCGGTTAATAAAATGAGCGTATCAATTTCGGGGTCAAGTGCCGCCGTAATCGCATCATAAACGTTGGTTCTCTTTTCCGCTTTGAATTTTTCTACCCACGCGGCGGCGGTATTGATATTTCCTGAAGAAGCTTGTACTGGCTCTTTTGAAAAGGGGTAAATAGAGGTATTAAAACTGATAATATTAAAATGATACTCCGGTTTGAAAATTTTAAGGATACGGATCATTTCTTCTTTAACTTTTTCAATACGAGTCGCCTTACCGAAAGCTTCTTTCTGACTATCTGAGGTATCAATTAAGAACGCCACGTGATCCGAGGTAATTGGAATTCCATGATAAACGATTTTAGATTCCTTTTTTGCGTTTTTGAGTTCCTTAATTTTTTTCTTGTAATCATCCTTGCGGGTTCGTTTAATCAAGGAAAATTTCTCCTGATTGGCCTTCCACCAAGATTCCCAGCCTTTGGCGTTGGGACCAATATCTTTGTCGGTCAGGCGATACAGCGTGTCTGAAATATCTTCGGCAACCCGAAATTTTTCTTCCTTCAAGCGTTCAATCAACATCGTAACCGCTTCTTTATCCGGAAAGTAGGAGAGCGTATCAATAGCCTGTACTTTGACGTGCCACTGTTTGTGCGTTAACATTTTTTTCGCGACACGGGTTGCATCGTTCGAAGATTTTTCTTCAAGACGACGGATATAGGTATTAATGACTTTGAAATTGGAATCTTTCAGAATTTTTTCTTCTTCTTTTAAAACAGCGTCTAGATCGAGATAAATAAGGGCCCAAACAGCGGCGGCCCGGACATCTTCCTCTTTGTTCGAAAGTGCCTTTAACGCGAGAGGAGCGTCTTCTTTTTTTCCTAACGATTTGAGCGCCATCAACGCGGCAGTTTGTACTCCGGGATCGCTTGAAGATTGTCGGATGGCCTTGAGTCCATCTTCCAGTTCCAGACTTGCAATGAGACGAAAAACATACGAGCGGATCGCCGGATCCCGTTCTTTCGCCAAATCGGTTGCGATCCATTGCCGTAACTCTTTATCTTTGCTCTTCTTCATTGCGGTTTCAAGAGATCGAAAGGTAAGCTCTCGAACCCGTTCTTTAGAATCTTTAAAGAGCAAACAAATGGTCTGGATTGCTTTTTGGTCTTCTTGTTTTAGGACCGCCCGCATTGCTTTGAGCTTTTCTTCGACAATATCTTTAATCTCAATTTCTTCTTTATATTCTTTTTTAGCGGCTTTAAAGAAGGCTTCATAAGGATCTTCCGCAAAAATCACGGAACACAACAACAGACAAAATAAGAGCCAGATTTTCATCGAATCACACACGCTGGAAACCCCTTGCTTTAGCTATGGGGAGGAAG
>CAZHAR010000035.1:0-54041 GCA_964530615.1 uncultured Planctomycetota bacterium
AATCGATGACCGCTCAAGGAGGAAAATATAAAGCGGGCTTGAATAAAGCCATTCTCGACACAGCACCGGGAAAGTTTCTAAGTCTGTTGGAATACAAAGCGGAAGAGGCTGGTATCCCATTCATCTTAGTCAATACCCGTAAGCTGAAACCCACTCAAACCTGTTCAAACTGTTTTCATCAAGAAAAAAAGACGCTAAGCGAACGCATTCATCAGTGCAAAAAGTGCGGCTTAACTTTAGACCGTGATGTGAATGCCGCAAGAGTGCTTCTTCATTATCTCTTAATCGCTCTCAATTCCCCTGAGTTTAATCAAAGGGAAGCGGGTCAGGAACCGACCTTAGGTGTGGAGAAGGGGATGGCCCTTTCAGTGAAGCACGAAACTCCAGCTCTACTTTCTTAACTTGGCTGGTGTAGTTCATTAGCTCTTGCAGAGTTTGAACTTTTTGGGTTTGCAAAAGTTGATCGATTCCTTTTTTAATTTGATGAAGAATTTCTGGACCTTGATCAATAAACGAAGTGTAAATTTGGACGAATTTTCCGCCTTGTTTCCAGAATTCTAAAATCTGCTCAAAATTAGAAAATCCGCCGACTCCAATAATATCGATGTCTGAATACGAAGCCGTTAATTTTAATAATTGTTGGCGCGTTTGAGCCGCTTTTTCGTAAAGCAAATCACCCGAAATTCCACCCTCTCCACGTTTAGGATCATGAATGGTATTCGTCGCGATAATTCCGCTTAAACGATGTTCCCAAACGATCTGAACCAGTTCTTTCAGATCGTCTTCGGTTAAATCCGGAGCAATTTTAATAAAGAGCGGAACCGGAGACTGTTGTCGTATCTCAGACAAAAAACGCAACAGTTGAGAAAGTTTTTCCCGATCCTGAAATTTTCGGCCACCCGGAACATTAGGACAAGAAATATTCATGACTAGATAGTTCGCAATCGGGGCAAATTTTCGATACAGTTGTAGATAATCAACAGGAGCTTGATCTTCAGGGGTATGCGTATTTTTCCCGATATTGATTCCAAGTGTTGCGTTTCCACCATAAGACTGCAAATTTTTCCACACCGCTTCCTGCCCCTGATTTGGAATACCCATAAAATTACGTAAACTTTTTTCAGAAGGATAACGAAAAATTCGTGGACGCGGGTTCCCTTTCTGGGGCTGAGGAGTCACGGTTCCGACTTCAATAGCTCCGAAACCTAACGAAGATAAATAATTGACGATAAGTCCATTTTTATCAAAACCTGCGGCCATCCCTATTGGAAATTTCCAAGTCAAATTCGTGCTTTTGATTTGATAAATGTTCTCTTGATCTAAAATTCCCGGAAAGAGGGAAGCACTGAATTTTGGAAAGGCACGAAAAAATAGTAACATTTTTTCATGAACAAACTCAGGGTCCAATTGAAATGCGAGGGTTTTAAAAAAATCATACTTCATGGGATGGGCTTATTCGTTCAAGGTCCAGTTGTAATCAAGGTAGGTCATTTTCGCCTCTGCGGAAATCTTAGTTTGGGAATATTGATTCAGAAAATCAATCAAGCTCCCTTTTTGAGTAAAATCTTCTTGGAACCATTTAAAAATTTCGGAAATTTGGATTGCCTCTGCGCTGAGGATGTTGCGTTTGGAATCGTTCACAAATGATTTTCCTAAAGCGGTGAGTTGTTCTTCGACTTTATCCGCAATCATCGCCTCATTTAAAAGTTTCGGACATGAAAACGAGGCACAATTAATCGCAAAATGAATTCGAGGATCTTTAAAAATAGGGCGCAAAATCTGGTGTTCTAACTCATTCAGATTGTACGATTTCCCTTCAATCTCAATAAATCGGATATCCCAAGGCGACGATAAAGTGCCTCCGATATCCTTAATACTTTTTACGGGATAATGATTCAAGATCAATTTTACCGTAAAAGCATTATAAACATTAATCCAATAGGCTTTCCGTTCATTGATTGACCAAGATTCATTGGGATGAGCGGCTTGAATAAGTTTTAGATATTGATCGAGTTGAGCGCTCTCCTTTTTCAATTCGGAATAATTCACTTTTCCCTCGTCCGAAACATATTTTTTCAGCAATTGTCCCCAAAGTTCATGAGAGACAGGTTTTGCATGGGAAGGACTCTTTTCTTCGAGAGTGGGCTTTTCACAATTGAGGAGAGTTCCAATCATTAGACAGAGAATCCATTTTAAATACGTTCTATTCATCTAGAACCTTCTTTCTATCGACTATTTTCCAATACAAAATTGAGTAAAAATTTGATCCAAAACGTCTTCACTTACAATTTCTCCGGTAATAACCGCTAAATGATTCGCGGCTTCACGCAACTCAAACGCAATAAAATCAAGGGCCGTGACGGCGCAAACTTCTGCTCTTTCAATACAGGCAACCGTATTTTGAAGAGCGGCACTTTGTCTGGCATTTAAAAGATAACCGTATCCAGAAGGGCGAGCTTGATCGGAAGAAACGAGGTCGACTAATTTATTTTTTAAGGCTTCGATGCCTACGCCCATTTTGGCGGAGATGGAAAAGATCGGAAAAGGAAAGGTTGGCACTTCTGCACCCAGATCACATTTATTCAAAACAAATAATTTTGGCTCTGGAAGGAGGTGATACGCGTCTAAAATGTGAGAAAAGTTCATTTGTTGGAAATCCGCAAGGAAAAGACAAAGCTGGCTACATTCTTGAATGCGTTGGCGAAATTGTTGCGCCTTGTACTGAATAAGGTCTTCAGAAACTTCTTCGATTCCCGCGGTATCATAGAGCCGAAAGGAATACTCTTTCCAAGAAAATTGAGACTCAAGAACATCGCGCGTCGTTCCAGCTTGCTCCGAAACAACCGCATGTTCTTTTCCAATCAAAGTATTAAATAATGTGGATTTGCCCGCGTTAGGCGGACCAATTAACGCAACGGTAATTCCTTGAGAGAGTTGAGGAACTTTCGCTTTCTGCGAAGCCAGCTTTTGTAAGGACAGATGAATTTCTTGTAAACTTTGTGGAATGATCGCGGGATCAATTTCAACATCTCCGTGATAGGAAAAATCAATATTCGCTTCGATTTTAGCCATGAGTGCGGTAATCTGATCGCGGAGACGCTGAATTTCCTGATGGAACTTTCCAGAAACCTGATGCAGAGCGGCTTTCATTTGCGCCTGATTTTCCGCATGAATAATTTCTAAAATGCCTTCGGCCTGAGTGAGTGAGATACGACCGTTGAGATAGGCACGTTGCGTAAATTCTCCGGGATGAGCGACTCTAGCGCCTAACGCAACCAGATGCGAAGAAAGGGTTTGTAATAACGGAGTCGCTCCGGGTAAGTGAATCTCCACCATATCTTCACTCGTATAAGAAGCGGGTTTTTTCATCAGAAAAAAAACGCTCGGGATTGAAGCAAATCCCGGAAGCACAAGCATTTCTTTTCCTTTAGAAAAATTGGGCCAAGATCCTAAAGTGGATTCTGGCGCGATTTTTTGCGCCAGAGCCATTGCGTCCTCGCCAGAGATTCGGACAATGGCCGTTATACTAGCTCCTTCTGGAGTTGAAATCGCGTGAATGGTATCCCACATCGATCAATCAAACCTCTTCAATGAGGAAAATTTTATTTTTTCTTTTTGTGTTTCCTTTTATGAGATTCTTCGTCGTTCTCTTCTTTATTTTTGTCCTCAATCTTTTTAAACGAAGATTCTTCCGTTTTGTTAAACATCGCTTCAATTTTAGAGACTAAGCCCGAAGAAGAGGTAGTCGCAGATGTTTTTTCTGGGGGAGGCAAAACCGCTCCCTTTTTGACAAATTTTTTGATATAGAGTTGCTCAAAAATACCGAGTAATGTCGAACAGAACCAATAAAGCGTTAAGCCAGAAGGCGCACTATACATCATAAACCCAATAAAAATCGGCATAAACTTCATCATTTTCTGATTCAGTTGCATTTGAGGATCATCCGATTTTGGCATCATACTGGTCTGTTTGATCCAAGTCAGTGTCATTAAAAGCGGTAAGAGGTTAAAGGAATTTCCGATGATCCAAAAAGAATGGGTTCCAAAAGTAAAGAGAGCATCTGGAGCTGTTAAATCATTGACCCATAGCCACTGCGCTTGTCGAAGCGGTGGATACACTTGAAGCGCCGAAAAAATTCCAAAAAAGATCGGAAGTTGAATGAAAAGCGGGATGCATCCCATAAAAGGAAAAATCTGGACTTTATGTTCCCGAAATAACTCCATAGTCGCTTCATTCATTTTCATGCGGTCATTTGCATATTTTTCCTTAATTTTCTCCATTTTGGGTCGGATTTTATTCATTTTTTCCGTATAGTCTTGCATTGTCACTTGTTGCTTACGAGTTAACGGAAACATAATCATTTTAGCCAAGATCGTTAGACAGATAATGGCGAACCCATAGCTTCCAATCCAACCTTGAAACGTGTTGAGAATCCAGATCATCCAACGCGCAAAGGTTTCAAAATATCCAAGATCAATCACATGTTTTAAATTAGTTGACTCCAAAATATCTTTAGGACCACAATGAATGGCCCACTGAAACTTTCGGGGTTGCGGTAATTCAAAATTAATTGTATCGAGGTCGAGAGTAATATTTTCTTCTTGTCGGGCCTGAAGTTCCAATTTTTTTTGAGGATCAATCGTGTCTTTGATTTTGGCCTCAAGTAACGAATACGACTCTTGGTGCTGAATACGAGTTTGTCCAATAAAGGTTCTATCGATGGCTGGAATTTCGAGAAGGCAGGCAAAAAATTTATCCATGCTTCCGGCCCAATAGAGAGACTGATATTGATTCTCTAAAGTCGAGCGTTCAATAATTTTCCCTTCGGGCCCAAAAGATTTCAGATCTTGGCTAGCGAGATAAACAGCCTGAGTTCCACCACCGGGGTTATCCATAGTTCCGTAAGCGGCATGATAAGTCTGGTAGGAGCCATAGCTACTCGTACTTCGTTCTTTAGTCAGTTTTCGAGCAGTATTGAGGGTGAACTGAAATTTATTTTCTTTCGCATTTTTTTTATCGATTTGAATTTCAAAATCAATTTGATAAAGGGAAGCGAGTTGTTGGGCAGGGGGCAATTCCGCTTTTGGAGATTTTTTTAACGTGTATTTTTTAATTAAGGAAGGCCCTTGCGGGAGTTCAAGAGAAAATTCGACACTCTCATCGGTGATTTGTTTAACGCTCCAATTTTCAAGAGCAGTATTATATTCAGCGGAATCGAGTTTAAGTCCGAAAGAACCTTGAGATTGAGAATTCTCATCTGGAGCCAATAATTGGAGCCAATTTCTTTGTTGCAATTTCCATTGGGACTCTTTTTTATCGGTACCCGCATAGAAATACTGTTTAAGCCATACTTTTTGGAGGGTGGCCCCTTTGGAGCTCAACTCCACTTTTAAGGCTTCGTTTTCCAGAGGGATTACCTGAACTTCCGTAGAGGGGTTCCATCCTAGATTCTTTGGTTCTTTCTCGGGTTCGGGGTTTTTCTTTATCTCCTTGGTGTTTTCATTTTGCGGATCTTTAGTATTGTTTTGAGGGTTTCCATTATTGGGGTTATTATTTTGAGGGTTCCCATTATTGGGGTTATTATTTTGGGGAGGAGGGGCAAGGAGATTAATATAGAAAATGGTCAAAATTAAACAAACAATGAGCGCTAGGGTGAAACGTTCCCTTTCCATAAAAAACCTCACGGATAATTAATAGAGAGAAGTTAAAAAAATTGATCCCAGTAGTCCTGTGTTTTGGAAGAAATTTAGGAAAAGGAAAAGGGATGGGATTGAAAAAAATTAAAAAAGAAAAAATTTATTTACCTTGCTCCAGTCGAAGCGCCAAATATTCGGCCAAATCTTTAATTTTCAAAATTTTGGCCATCGTTTTTTTAAAGTCATAAGGAAGACGCCTCCAGATCACTTTTTCGCCATCGAATAGAACATAGCTGACCCGATTGTCGCCATCGCGGGGTTGTCCAACCGAACCAATATTAATAATTTGTTTACGTCCATTGGGTTGAAGGAGATATTCATTATTGAGTTCACGAGCATATTTAAACGGTTCTCCTTCGATAAAAACACCGGGAATATGAGTATGTCCACAAAATGCGGCTCGGTCTACTTTTTCAAAATTGCTTCGCATTTTAATTTCGTCAGCCGCATCTTTAGGCAAAAGATATTCGCGTGTTGGAATATTGGGGGAGGCATGAACATAAAGAACATCGCCCTCATAGTGTTTTTCTTGGAGATCTCCTAGATAATCCCACATCACGTAATTTTCTTCTTTATCAAACTGAGAACCGTTAAGTTGCTCTCGAGTCCAATCGATAGCGCGTCGAGCTTTAGGGTTGAAATCTTCTGCATGAAACAAAACGGCTTCTTCATGATTTCCACAGAGGGAAACGCGAAACTGTTTTACCAATTGGATCGTTTCTCGAGGATTAGGGCCGTATCCAATCACATCTCCAAGACAAAAAACTTCATCCACTTTATTTTTTTGTATATCTTCCAAGACAACTTGGGTGGCTTCGATATTACTATGTAAATCGGAAATAAGCGCAATTAACGGCAAAGCTTTTCTCCCTTTCTTCCAAAACAGATCGTGGCAAAGTTTCTGAGAACCATTCGTAATCTATAAAAATTGAAGGAATGTTTTAGAAAGACATTGCCAGAAAATAGAAATTTAATCATATTCTATTTTCTGGAAGAATCAATATTATTTCTTGGCCTTCCTTATGGAAAGTGTTTACGCACCAAAAATATTTTTCTCTAGGAGTTATTCGTTAGCGGATGACTTTTCTTGAAAACGCGATCACTAAGATGGTAATCATAAAAATTCCGAGAAACGATTCGATCAAGATCAGGACGTGAATTGGATGAAGTGGGTGTATACTGGGTTCTACGCTAGGAATTTCCGTGGCCGTAAATATTTTAAAACTGTAAAAAAGACAATGTTGCAAGCTATTATATTCCGAAGTTAAAAGGCGAGAGAGTTCTGTATTGTTGGCGACTCCAGAGAGGACATCGGCTCCAAAATGAGGTTGAATCTGATTAAGTCCCCAATAAAATAAGGCAAAACTAAAGATAATCGTGGCGGCACTAAAAAGGGTATTAATCGGTTTGGTTCCGTACCCGCAGACGATATCGAGCACGAGCCAGTTAACGAACTTCATCAAAGTATCTTTAGGATGGCGCCAGGAAACAGGAACCTGATACCGTTCGCAACGTTTTTCCCAGAGGTAGGCCCAATCTTCATCTTCGTATTCGTTAATTTCATTAAAATTATTTTTTAACAAACCATATTCTTTTTGTGCTTTTTTCCAGTTTTCTTCCTTGTGATAGCTTATATGATTTTCCAGTGTTTCCCGGTGAATGGTAATTTTATTCATACTGGTATTGGAAAAAATAAAGGAGGTTTCTGCGGAAGGAACCACTTGCAAGAAAGAAATAAAGCGATCCCCAGCGACCCCTTCAAATTCAGCCATTTTTTCAAATTTAGCGGCGTTAAAAACACCTTCCGCGCGGAAGGTGGAGCCTTTAAAGGACATATTATCCTGAAATTTGCAATGACTGAACCAAACACTTCCTTCAAAGACCACATTCAGGAACTTACATTCTCCCACAAATTCGGTGCTTTTGAACATCGTGGTAAATCCAAAGGTGGAGTTTGAAAAACTGACCTCTTTGGAAAAGCGTAATTTTTCAAAGGTGGCACGCCCGCCAAAATGAGCCTCGGAAAAAGAAGCGTGATCTTTGAATCGAGCTTCCAAAAAATTACTTTCGGTCTCAAAATCGGCGCGAGTGAAGATCGAGCGTCCACGGAAGTCCCCCGCTTGAAAGGTCACATAACCCTTGCTGATCAATCCATTCATGTGGAATTCTTTATCGCAACGGATCGATTTAAAGTCACCGCCCCGCGCGAAGAAACAGCCTTTAAAATTAGCATCTTTCAAAAATTTTGTCTTCGCGAAAATAGGCTTTTCTTCAAAAGCGGTTCCAGAAAAAGTAAGATGATGTTCAAAAGTAGATTCCGTAAAATCGGCTTCAACCACATAAGAAGATTTCATTGAAATTTTATTCGAAAATGTCTTTTGTGGTGCAGAAATACGAGAGACATAAACGTTTTCCATCTCGATCCCTTTTTCGAGATTATCCAGAACTACGGCTTCGGAAAGAACTCGATATTTATGTTCGTTGATTTCGACTTCATCGCCTTCTTTCGCATTTTTGGCGGCTGTTTTTCCTTGAATCGGATTGCCTCCAGAGGCAGAGCCAGAACCTTGTCCCGCTAATTTTCGAGCCAATGCTTCCAATTTTTGATCGATTAACTGGCTCAAAGTCGAGAGAGATACTCCTTCCAAAGCGACATCAGAAGTCAACAAATTGGATAAAATTGTTGGGATTACTTCCGGACGAAGTATTTTTTTCTGCTTAGGAAGCGTCCATGATTTAACCGCGTTTAGAAAATTATCGGCGTTTTGGTAGCCTTCAATACGATGGACGGTCTTTTGATCGGGACTACACAAAATGACCAAGGGAACCGTACGCATTTGAAATTGGGCGGTGAGCACACTTTCTTGATCCAAATTTATTTTGAGAGCAATCGCATTCGATTCGGTCCAGGCGGAAATATCTTCATCCGCCCAAGTGGTGGCTTCGTAGAGTTTACAAGGCGCGGCCCAGTCCGCGTAAAAGTACAGCAAAACCCATTTGTTTTCCTGACCTGCTTTTTCGCATGCTTGAGAAAAAGCTAAATTTTGAAAAAGCGAACGGGTCGAAGCGGCGACTATCGAAAGCGGTGTTGGTGTTATCGGAGTTATTTTTGGGACGTTTACCGCTTTTTTTATGGGTGGCTTGGGTTCTGGAATTCGTCGGATCGCCACTGCTTTCTTAGCCGGTTTTAGTTTGGGTGCCTTCTGAATTTTTGGTTTGGGGGCTTTGGGAATTTTGGGCTTAGGTTCTTTCTTGGCTCGGAACTGCGCGATTTTCTTTATTTTCTGGACTTTGGGTGATTGATTGCGTTCGATCCGAATGGGTTGAGGAGGAACCTCTTCCCCAACGATCCTGACTTTGGCTGAAATGAACGCTTTAGTGAGATACTCTTGAAGTTGCTCTTCCGAGAACCATTTCCGCTGAAGCAAAATGCTAGAGAGTTGAATATATCGTCCTTTATTCCGTTCTCGTTTTTGTTCAATAATGGCCTGATCCAATTGTTCTGGAGTTAACAAGGCGGAAGTACGCAGAAGTTTTAAAAACGCTTGTTCGCTGGCGGTCCCTAATTCTTCCGGAAGCGGACGTTCCGCGATGGGGGGGGTAGAAATATCCGCAGTGACGCGAACTTTTCCGCCTTTCCATTGGGTGAGTAAATCAGCGATTTGGTCGACCGATAAAACACCGCGTTCCACCAGAAGCGCAGAAAGTTGAACCTGTTCTGGATAACGACGTTTTTGTTCATCAAGACAATATTGTAGTTTTGGTGCTGGAAGCGTTTTTTGCTTTTTTAAAAATAGAGCAAATTGGTGTTCCTCTGTGAACCAGGGTTCTTTTCCCATCGAACATTCTCCTAACAAAATCCTGCTTTTTATTTATTTTAAATGGCCCCTCTGAGATGGCAACTCCTTATTGGATCAAGGAGGAAATTTGTCCGCAATACGTTGGAGCCAAACAACGGTTCGCGAGGTCTGTTTAAGTTTAGAAGACGTAATCGGCATTTCAAACTGAAATTCGGATTCTCTATCGACTTGCTTGGTCGCCAAAACATAAAGGCCATTAGGGACTCCCGTAAACAAATAAGAATACTGATCAAAGCGGGGTTCCCAATTCACATTATAACGATAAGAAACCTTTTCAAAAAGTCTAAAATTATTGTTACTCGGAGTGAATGTAACCGAAGTGATATTGAAGTGTTTTGAATCTTTAGAGTACGGATATTTGTTAGAAGCAAGCGAGGGAAGAAAACATTCATTTACCTGAATTGAAGTGGCATAAGAACGATTATAGTCAAATCTCTGACTGTTGATGTAGGGCTGTCTCAAAGTATTTTCAATCTCCACGAGCCAAACATCTGAAAAATCAAAAGGAGTCTCGTTGACTAATGTGGAAACGCTTGTGGAGGCATTTTTCTCCACATAAAACCCACCCGATAAGGAAATGGGTTTGGTGGTCATTATCGGGGTTGCGTTCCAGAGAGATTGAACCACCTTGGTATCCTGCCATTTTGAAGTATAAGCCGTTTGAACCGCAATAGCGCCTTCAGAAGAATAATACGAAGAAAAATCCGGCAATTTTTTTCCTAACGGAGACAGGACATAAAAAGGAGAGGGGTTTGAAATTTCGAGATCCGAAATGTGCGTCCCTGAGCCCCCCATCATGTGATAATCGATCACATAGCCCTCATGATGCTCATCTAGATAATAAAAAGAAAGAGTATCAATATTTCCTATTTGAGACGTAAGAAACGTAGAAAATCCTATCGCGATCCCAGAGAAAAACAGTAACAAAACAAGTTGATAGAGTAATACTTTTTTTCCACGATGCTTTCGAAAAAGGAGCAAAAAACCGGGGCCGCACCCCAAAAAGACGCTAAAGAAAAACAAAAACCCTAACCAAGTCGAGGAAAAATATTTGTCTTTCAGCGAAGAAGATCGGAAGACATACGTCCCTAATACCGGTGGTAATGTGGGAAAGCATAAGAGATCGTCAAATAGTCGTTTGTCTGGAATATCAATGTTCCCATAGATCGTGGCCTTTAATTTTTCTCGAAACTCCATTTCATAAATTTTGGGGTGGGTCAAATTGACCACAATTCCTTGATAGTAATTCGTATACAAATAAGAAATTTCGTTTGGAATTAAATCACATTTTTTCCAAGTTTTATCGTGAAGTTCTTTTAACAGAGGGCAGTCATTTTCTTTTTCTTGATAAAAAAGGAGTTTCCCTCCATAACGAACATAGTCTGTCAGTAACTGCCATTGACTTTCTGAAATGAAAGGAAAGGAGCGATCATAAATGACGATCAGATCCATCTCAAGAAGGCGTACTAGATACGGTTCTATCTCTTTGGGTGAAATGACGTAAAAGGGATGCGTTGAACCAAAAAAAATAGGATCCTTAGAAATAATTAAAACGGTTCCTTCATTTTTATATTGATTTGAAGATTTCTTAATCGGGAGTGGCGCAATCTGATTTTTTTGAGAAAGGGTAAGTTGATAATAATCATTCGTATAATAATTATTTTGTCGCTTATCTTCTTCGATCAGGATTGAATATTTTTTTCGAATTTCCCCTTGGAGTTGGATGGGAATATTATAATGATAGCTGGAATATTCTTTTCCAAAACCAACTTCTCCCTTCCATTCTCCTTCTTTATTTTCTGCAAAAATGTCGATCATCCTGAAAATATTTCCTAGGGGTTCTTTTTGTATTGCAGAAGCAGGAATTTGAAAGAATTTGAGTTGTGTCGCCTGAAGCGAGAGCAGATAAGATTTGGGAGCAAAAAGATCATCAATCATCCAGACATTTCTTTCTTTTTCATACGCCTTGATTTGAAGGTGTTCTGAAGAAATCGAAAGAGTCTTATTGATCTTTTCACATAAATCAGTAGGAATTTTCGACTCTTGAAGTTGTTGTAAATACTGGCCTTGTTCTTTCAAAGAGAGTGTCTGTTGAAAAAGAAGTAATAATTGTAGATCGGCGAGCGAACTCAATTGAAGCGCGTTTAACGATTCAATTTTCAAGGAAGACGTCGACGAAGCAGAAAAGTCCAACCAAGCCATTAAAATAGAAGAAAAAAGGACTAGGAAAAAAAACGCTAGGCTCACACGTGTTACCATAAAAAACTCACTTTCCGCTACTCCAAATTTTTATGAATTCGCTTAATTCGTCTTTGAATAAACTGGATCAGTGTGATATCTAGCAACAAAAACAACATCGCGACCCCAACGGCTTCTATAGTGAGCCGATCTTGAGAGATATTCTCAGGAACAACAGGGAAAAGAGGGTTAAAAAGCTCTTCCTGAAAACGCAGTGAAAAAAATTCCTGTAGAAAGACGGTAAAAAGGAAGATCAGTAGATTTGTCAAGAAAATATAGAACACCATAAAGATGGAAACAATCACTTTAGAATACGTATAAGTGGCAATCAATCGCCCAAAAAGGTGAATGGACCATAAATAAGGAAAGATAAGAAATGTCCCCAAAAGAATCTCAAGATAATCGTTGAAATTTGTATAATAAGAAGAAGATCCCAAAAAAAGTTGAGAGCAATACGGAGTGGCCAAGATGATTAAAGGAAGTAAAAGTAACGGCAAAAAGAAGTAATAAACAAATTCAAAATAATGATCCCAAGCATTCTTCCAGATTTTTTTTGTGATCACAAATTCGTTTCGAGCTCGGATGCTAAAAAAATAATAGATGGGCCAGAAAAAAATACATAATAATAGACTGCGTATTTCAAATATATCTCTTGTAGAGGGTGACCCCATCGTCGTCTTCGGAAAATATTGCCAATAACGGCCCGTGAGTCCTAAAACAAATAAAAGAATAAACATATTGATCATTAAAAAACGGGTATTTCGGCGGTATTGCTCTTTTTCTTCCGGAGAAAATTGGGTCGCTGAATTTTCAAAAAAGAAAAATCGATCAATTTGTCGCTTCAAGTTCCATCGTAATCGCCAGAATCCTCGCTTTTTAAAATCTCCGGGAAACGAAACCACTCCTAAATTATTGCTTCCCGGAAGTAGGAGATGACGGGGTCCTACATAAAGAATACGATAACAGATCCCTATAATGAAAATATAAACAAGCGGAGTATAAAGGAAAATCGGAATTTTCCAGTATCCCAAAAAAGCATATTTATAAAAAGTTTCAAAAATTCCAGCATCTCTAGTATTCCCGGTTCCAGCCAAATTCGAGATGACGGGTTGAACAAGATAACGAATGGGCGTAATGCCTCCCCAAAGCCCCGGAACTGGAGTGAGACTCAAAAATCCGAAACCAAAAGCAAAGGCTATCGTCAAAAAAGCGCTCAAAACCTCATGAAAAAATACAGTAAGGGCGGAAACCAGAAACATCAACACAATTCCCCAAAAGAAAATCAGAAAAATTCCGTAGGAGAACCAGAGCCATCCTCCAAATCCTAACGTCTCTCCAAAAACGAAATAAGGAATCATACTTAAAGACATCAAAAGAAAAGTGGCGGTTCCGCTTAAAAATTGTCCAGAAAGATAACGAAGCGGACTGATCCCTGTGACCACAATTTGATCAAAATAGCCTCGAAACCGTACACCATCAAACATTCCAGCCATATGTCCTATAGCGGCGAATGAAATGCTGATAAAAAGACCTCCCATTGCGGATAAAACAAGCAAATGCCCAAAAGTTCCTTCAGAAAATAACTCACGAAACGACCGTTCTTCATGACACAAAAGCACGATGAATCCAAAACAGAGCAGAACTAGGGCATGTGTCCCACTCATCAGCGTTCCAATTTTAAGCCCGGTAAGCAAGGCTTTCCAGCCTCGAAAGGCTGTTGGAGAGTGATAGATCGTCCAAAATTGTTCTTTAAAAAAATCCCACCCTTTTTTCAAGAGAAACGCTCCGTTATTTGTAAGAAGATATCTTCTAAGGCTTTTTTTTGCTTCCCAAATCCCAACACTTCGATCTCAGAGTCAATGATTTTTTGCAAAAGCTGGTTTCCGTTCCATTCCTTGGAGGCAATTTCAAAATGACCCTCTTGGTCGAGAAGAATAGAAATATGTCCCTGGGTGCTTAAGACGTTTTTTAGTGAATCGCTGTCATTTTTGCGAACTTCCAAACGATAAGAAATGGATTCTTGTTGCTGTTTATCCAGTAATTCAGCGCGTGAAGCATAAAGAAGTAATCGACCCCGATCAATAAAAGCAAAATGCGTACAAATTTCTTCTAGATCCGATAAAATATGGCTAGAGAGTAAAATCGTTTTATTCAGACTTTTGAGCTCTTTTAAAAGTTCCCGAATTTCAATGCGAGCTCTTGGATCTAATCCACTCGCAGGTTCGTCGAGTAAGAGAATTTCCGGGTTATGAACCAGTGTTTTCGCCAAGCAAGCTCTCTGCTTGATTCCAGTCGAGCCTTCAATTACAAGTTGTTCCGCTCGCGTGGTCAAATCGGTCAACTCTAAAATTTCATCAACAGTTTGATCGATTTTTTTCCAAGAAACCCCAGTGGATACCCCAAAAAAACGGATATATTCTCGAATGGTCATATCCCCAAAACGGCCAAAATCATTGGGCATAAATCCAATTTTGGGACGAACACGCCCCACTTCATTGACGAGATTGATCCCGTCGATGAAAACAGTTCCTCGATCGGGTTTATAGAGAGTCGCAAGAATTTTCAGCAAAGAGGTTTTACCGGCACCGTTTGGGCCGATGAGTCCTACAATAGATTTTCTTTCGATGGTCAACGAGACATCAACGACCGCCTGAATAATATCAAATGTCTTATAAACATGTTCGATCTGGATCAAAAAAAACTCCTTTTTTTCGCAGGATATTCGAAAGCATTATAAAATTTTTTATTCGTTTCCTCAAGAAACGAAACCACTGTGTTGAATTTTTTGCTCTAAGATCGATTCTCCTTCGAGGATAGTCAATTTTAAGAGGGCTTCGACAATCAATGTTTCCCCATTTTTCCAGAGGGGACGAAGCTTAACAATATCTTTTCCTGTGGTTAATAGAGGAGTTTTTGGGGAGTGCTTCCAAATACGTTCTAGATCGTGACGAGTATAAGCATAATGATCTGGAAAGACGAAAAATTTCTTCAATAAAACACGGGCCCCTTCTAACGTTTTGCGAAAACTCTCTGGATTTCCTAACGCGCAACAAGCCAGTATGGGTTGATCCGAGAATGCCTCGATTGGATATTCTTGGCCCGCTAGATCTCTCCAACCTTGAAGCTCATGCCCTGCAAGACAAATCGGAGACGAGGTATACTGTTGAATCCATTGTTTCATTTTCTGAATTTGTTCCGGCGTTGTTTGATTCGCGTGAGACACGAGAATAATATCGGCGCGGGCCAAGGCTTCGGGCGGTTCCCTCAAAAAACCGGCGGGCAAGGTGTGCGCTAAGGTTAAGGGCATTAACGCGTCAATCAGAACAATATCCAAATTTCGTTGTAAGCGCAAATGCTGAAAGCCATCGTCTAGAATAAATCCATCGACAGATCCGGTCTGTTCCGCGTGTTGGCAGTTTTCAACACGATTTGCGCCCACATAACAACGTGTTTGTGGGAATTCTCGTTCCAAAAGCAACACTTCATCGTTCTTTCCCGAGTTTTTGGCTTTATATCCGCGAGTTAAGATCACCATTTTTTTAGAAGCTAATTTTCGTAAAAGATAGGCGACCATCGGCGTTTTTCCAGTTCCGCCTACAGAGAGATTCCCGACGCTAATCACTGGAACCGAAGCTTTATAACGTTTCTTTGATCCTTGCAGATACTCTTGAACACGTCTTCTTGCAAAAAAGGCAAATAGGCGAGAGGCTTTCAAGAGAACACATCGACAGATTTTCCAGAAAAAACGAGACGATTGATGAATTCGTAGTAAGCGTGTCTGCCAAATTTGCGCGTTGCTCAAGAAACAACCTCTATCCCGGATTGTTCTCCGGAAAAACACTCTCCGACAATACGACTGGTACTGAGTCCTGCCTCTAGCAGTTTTTTCAAACAAGCATCCGCTTTGGAACGATCAATCACAATCAAGAGGCCGCCGGAGGTTTGTGGATCGAAAAAGACTGTTTCTTCCAAGGGATTTAATGGGCTCCGAAAGACGAATCCTTCCGGCAATTTTTCGAGGACAGCGCGATTGTTTGTAGTAACACGAGTCGTCTGTTTTCGTTTCAATAAAGAAAAAAAAGGTTCAAAGATCGGAATTTTTGAATAAAAGAAACGAAGTCGGACTGCCTTTCCTCCAGCGCATTTTGATTTTTTTGAACTCGCGTCGGAAATATTAAACGCGTGACCCGAAAGCCCAAAGCCAGTAATATCGGTACAACATTGAACGTGAAATTCGTTTAACGTCATAATTTCACAGGCTTTTCGGTTTAGTTGTTCCATGGAGTTCAAGGTCGGTGCAAAGGCTTCTTCGCTAATTTTGCGATTCCGCAAAGCCGTAATTAATACTCCGGTACCAATGGCTTTGGTCAAAATCAAAACATCTCCGGCTTTTGCTCCAGAATTGGGAGTCATTTTTGAAATGTCGACAAGTCCACTGACCGACATTCCATACTTCATTTCATTATCTTCTACGGTTTGTCCGCCAATGAGATAAGCGGAGGCTTCCATCACTTTTTCTAGCCCCCCTTTGAGTATTTCTGTAATATATTCGTGGGGAACTTTTTTTGGAAACATACAAAGATTCATCGCCGTTAATGGGGTGCCTCCCATCGCGTACACATCCGAAATCGAGTTTGCGGCCGCCACACGACCATACGCTCTCGGGTTGTCGCACACGGGCGTGATGAAATCTACTGTTTCAATGAGTGCCTGCGTTTCATTTAATTTGTAAATTCCGGCATCATCTCTAGTACTTGTATCGACAAGAACATTTGGATTCGGTGGCTGAGCAAATAAAAAGCTATCCGTCATTTCCCCCAGTCCCTGAGGGTCGAGTTTTCCGCCTCACCCTCCACTGCGAGAAAATTTCGTGATATTACATTTAGAACTCATCCTACGCTCCTAAATTATTTGAAACGGTTCCATGATCGAGAAAAAGAATTGAAAAAGAAGTTAAAGCGATTGAAGATTTTCCTGGAGAACACAGAGCATTTCGCTATGGAACCTTGTGACTCCAAGTTGAGAAAAGGAAAGGAATTCTGTAATGGATAGGGTCGGAAGAATTCTGTCTTTTTCCCAATCCCAAATATTTTTTAAGAGCACTTTATAGTCGACCCGTTCTTTGCGTGGGCTAAATTCTATTTCTGTCTTTCCTAATCGTAAAACGGCTCGATAATTAATTTTATTCGTATCTTGAAAACTTTGAATTTTAAGGAGGGTCAGATCGAGAATTTCCTGAAGCGAATCGACGTCTTCACTTTGAGACGCAAGAAGTGCTATCTGACAATAGGACGGTTGGCGAATCCAACGCGCGTACACCGTATTTTTGGAGTTAAATTGATGACTCGCGCCCAACGTATTTAAAAACTTCCATTTACACATCTGAAATAGACTAATCGCGTCCAGACGTTGATTTAAATCATCCAGCAACACAATCCCTTTTAAAGTTTTTAAAGGAATGGTAGTTTCTTGAACCAAATGTCCCGGAGAAGGCTGAAAACAGAGATGGTTCTGTTTTTGTGGAGACGTTCTCCACTCGCTTTCCTCATACACTCGCTCTGCATTTCTTTGAAAAAAATCGGAAGGGGCGTGGAGAACCCTCATTTGAAAATCACTGGCCGGAGGGAGTCCTAATTTCTGGATATCCCAAAACGAATAACGCTCCGAATATTCCAGAAGTGACGAGTCATTTTCATCCACACACCCACTGACCCACTTGATCGGAGAAAGCGGACTCACTTCCAGTTGCTCATTTTTCAAATACTCTTTGATTTCGGGCGTTAACAAATCCTGATTTTGAAAGGTTTGTAGAATGGAATGTCCAATCTGTTGCGCTAGATGATCCGGCGATTCCGTAAAAAAGAAAATTTCCTGCTCCAAATCCATTTGATAAAAGCCAATCTTTTGACCCAAAGCAAAATTGGAGCGGTATCCTTCGGTAAAACATTTATTTTCAATGAGGCTTCGAATCAATCGATTCGTCACGACCATTATTTTCATCCGAATCAACTGCTCTTCTATCCAGTGTTCCAACTCACGAGATCGCGCGCGCGAAAAACCCCAAACATGTTGAAGCGATTCTAACAAACAGGGTTTCGAGAACAAAGCGGGTGGAGTCTCTTCGTCCAGATTATGCACCAGCACATCGGAATATAAATCCATTCGTTTTTGATGAAAACTTTGGTAAGTGCGATTGAGATTCTCCATATATCGAGAATCGAGAACCTTAATAACCATTTCACGAATGGCCGAAGTGGCCAAAACATCCTGAGGCTGACTTTTTAGAAATAATTCAATAGTTTCGCACACTTCTTTCAGGATTTTTTGATCATAACCACATTCCATATTTGCCCGCTGAAGACTCTCAAAGAGATACTGGGGTTGATAGGGTTCGGTTTGTTTGTTGCGTTTCGTGACTTCTCTAATTTGCTGATTCATGCGTGCGCCTGATGGACTCAAGTTTTTACAGGGGTCGAGGACGGGTTATCCAGCATAGGCCTGAGTTCTTCCATAAACTCCTCGACATCTTTAAATTCGCGATAAACAGAAGCAAATCGGACATAAGCGACTTGATCTAAAAGTTTCAGTTCCCGCATTAATCGTTCTCCAATTTCGCGGGTGGGCACTTCTTTATTAAAGCTTTCTACTAATTCTTGTTCAATTTTAGTCACAATTTCTTGAAGCGTATGCTCAGAAACGGGACGCTTTTCACAGGCTTTTCGTAAGCCATTTAAAAGTTTGTTTCGATCAAACGGAGCCCGGATCTTGTCTTTTTTGATCACTTTAAACGGAATATCTTCAAGAGTTTCGTAAGTCGTAAAACGCTTTCCACAATTTTCACATTCTCTTCGCCTTCGGATCGATAATCCGTCGGAGGACATTCGAGAATCGATCACACGAGAGATCAAATCTTTATGTTTGCAGTAAACGCAACGCATCTTACACTTCAAAAGATTCTAAATTATTTATAAATACAGACTTATATTTAAGCACTAGCATTTTAACACTAGAAAACAACCCTGTCAACGAAAATTTCAAACACAAGGGCCTCGATACCCTTCAATAGACCCAAGGGGCTTTCAAAAGAAACAGATCTTCTTGTCATCGCGAGCCCCTAACCGCTGCAGGGCGGACGATGTAAAAAGAAACGTTTTGTCATTGCGATGAGGCTCAAGCCGAAGAAGCAATCTCCGAAAGGTTCAAGCATATAGGAGATTGCTTCGCTCCGCTCGCAATGACAATAGGGAGTTTTTTGCTTAAAAATCGAGAGTTTTTCTGGCTCCAAAAGCGCTTTCTAACAAGAGTTTATTAGAAGCGAATGCGAAACGGTTGTTACGCATCTCCAAAAAATTCAAGCTCACCGGAGATTGTTTCTTCGTCTTCGCCTCATCGCAATGACATTAAGCAGAATTAAGCCTCCGCTTCCTTAATTTTGTGGGCTCTCTTTATAAAAAAGGCTTCTTTCGATAAAATGTGGAGCTATACATTATTTAAGAAAGAAATTAGCGTCTTATGATAGTAGACACAACAATTTATCTCGATCACGGAGCGACTTCTTGGCCCAAACCGGAGTATGTCTATCAAAAGGGAATCGAGTATTGGAAACAGTTTGGTGCAAACCCGGGACGAGGTTCTTATTCTCTGGCGCACCAGACCCATAAAATGATTGAAGAAACGCGCTGGAGGGTCGCTCGCCTTTTCAATTTAGAGGCTCCAGAGCAAGTCATTTTTACCCTGAACGCGACCGATTCTTTAAATATCGCAATCAAAGGAATTATGAAAACCGGCGATCTCGTCGCTATTTCTCCACTCGAGCATAACGCAGTTGCAAGGCCGCTGGAAGCTTTGAAAACTAAAGGAGTCCGCTATGAAATACTCCCCCATAATCAGACCGGAAAATTAGAGGTCGCTGAAGTTGAAAAATGGCTGATATCCAACCGTCCCGCGCTCTGTGTTTTGAACCATTGCTCGAATGTCAATGGAACCTTACAACCTTTAAAAGAACTAGCGCCCCTGTTTCAAAAATATCAGATCCCGCTCATGATCGATGCCGCTCAATCGGCAGGAACGATCCCGATTAATTTCAAGGAAACGCCAGTCACGGCAATGGCAATTTCTGCTCATAAGGCGCTACAAGGACCCACCGGAGTCGGACTCTTATTGCTTGGCTCGAAAACGACTCCCTTACGAACCCTTAAAGAAGGCGGTACTGGCAGTTTTTCGGAAGATTTAAACCATCCGACACGGCTTCCCGATCATTTTGAAGCGGGAACTTTGAATGTCATGGGGATCGCTTTTTTAAAAGCCGCGTTAGAACATCTTCAACAGGTGGGGTTTGAAACTGTTTTTGCGCGAAAAAAAGAACTTTCGCAAATGCTTTACCACGGGTTAAGTCGTTTACCCAAAATCCAGATCTGGGGAGATCCCGATCTGGGGGTGCTCTCCGTGCGCGTGGAAGGGTTCAGTGGGCCACATGAAATTTCTGAAATTCTTTCTCAGTCTTTTCAGATCGCGACGCGAAGCGGATTACACTGTGCTCCGCTGGCGCACCAAACATTGAAAACGTTTCCGTTGGGAACCGTCCGATTGACCCCCGGATTTACGAACAGTCTGCACGATATCGAACGAACACTAGACGCGTTTAATGAAATTGTTAAAGAAATTTAATTTTTTTAAAAAAAAGTGCTTATGATTTTAATCCCCCTCCCTCAAAAAGATTTTGATCCCAGTGAAGTTTCCGTGAGCTGGAAAATGTTGACCGACGCCGGACATTCCGTTGTTTTTGCCACTCCTAATGGTCAAAAAGCGCTTGCGGATGAACGAATGATTACCGGACGAAGATTGCTCTTCTGGTCTCCTTTTTTACGCGCAGATCGGCGCGCACGAGAATGCTATGGGGCCCTCTCAGTCTCTCCAGAATTTTTAAATCCTAAAAAATATTCTGAAGTGATTGAGGCTGATTTTCAGGGAATTTTACTGCCGGGTGGACACGCGCCGGGAATGAAAGAATATTTGGAATCAGAAATACTTCAAAAACGGATCGCGGAGTTTTTTGAGAACGATAAACCTGTCGGTGCTATTTGTCATGGAGTGTTACTTGTAGCGCGAAGCCAGTCCCAGAAAACAGGAAAATCAGTTCTTTATGGCCGTAAAACCACTACTTTATTAAAAAACATGGAACTGACCGCGTGGTTGATGACTTGTTTATGGCTAAAAAATTATTATCGGACCTATCCAACACCCACTCAAACCGAAGTGACCGCTTGCTTGAAAAATCCAGAAGATTTTCAAACGGGCCCACTCCCGATCTTTCGGGACACTCCTGAAAAGAAACAGCGAGGCTTTGTGGTGCGCGATGGAAATTACGTTTCCGCGCGCTGGCCCGGAGATGTACATCGTTTTGCCTCTGAGTTTCTGGAGCTTTTAAAAACACCCGCTTCATTGTCAACCCCTCGGACAGGAATGCTTTAAAATAAAAGGAACCTACTATGCGTCTGATGGATTTATTTTCTCTGGCTTGGAAGGGATTGATTCAAAACAAAATTCGCTTTCTGCTCACGATGTTAGGAGTAACGGTCGGAACCTTTGGACTTGTGCTGCTTCTAGCCGTAGGACAGGGGCTACAGAATCTTTTATTGAAACAGTTCCAAGAAGGGGATCAACTCAAACAAGTGATTGTGATTCCAGGATTTGGAAAATCGATGTCGAAAAAAGAAATCGAGCAGGTTCAATGGAGCGAAGAAATTCCTCCGGAAAAGCGAGAGCGCTTGAACCGAGCGATGTCTCTTCGAAAACATCGGGGGCCTTCTCAACAATTTTATACAGTCCCGATTTCTGCCGAAGTTTTAGAAGAAGTGGAGAAGTTTCCTTCGGTGGATCTGATTGAACCTGTATGTCAAGACAGTTATCAGATTATTTTAGGGAAACAACAGAAAGATCGAATTTTAGGAATGGGGCTTTCCGAACGAAATCAAACTTTTAAGGAACGGATTTTGTTTGGACGCTATTTTACGAATTCAACCGCAAAAGAAGTTTTACTTCACGAGTATTTGTTATATCAATTTGGATATATCACTGAAGAACAAATTTTACCTTTATTGGGACAGGAACTCGAAATTAGCTATCTGATAAACTCAAATGTCTTAGCACAAAATTTGTCCTTTTTAAAAGAAGAGGGCCTTTTAGACCGAATCGAATTTTTCAAACAACTCTCTACGGAACAAAAACAAAAAGTGTTTTCGCTATTCAAGGAACTGGAACCGGTACTTGATTCTCAAAAAACATCTCCGCAGGAACAAATTCTTTTTACAGAAAAGTTAAAAATTGTAGGTGTTTTGAAAGAAGCGTCCCGGCAATCGGGATCAATGCTAGATCATGGAATGTCCCTTCACGCGGATATTTTTTTTCCCATCAAATTTGCAACCGATCTTTATTTAAGAGTTCCGGCGAACCGACAACGGGGATTTAGCGCCATGCGCGTTCAAGCGAAAACGGAACAGGAGGTAAACAGGATCGAACGTTTTATTGAAGAGAAGGGATTTAAGGCTTATTCGATGAAATCCGTATTACAGCGAATCGATTTCGCGCTTTCGGGGGTCACGGTTTTTGTAGGAGTGCTTGCAGGAATCGCTTTACTCGTCGCGACTTTAGGAATTGCGAACACAATGATTATGAGTGTTCTGGAACGGACGCGGGAAATTGGAATTATGAAAGCAATTGGCGCGCAAGATTGGCATATCCGCGGGATTTTCTTTTTAGAGAGTTCTTATATCGGGATTGTCGGAGGAGCCCTAGGAATTCTTTTGTCGATTGCAATGAGTTTCCCGTTAGAATATTTAGGGAAAGAATATATCCGTGAAAAAGCAAAAGAAAATCTGGATCTGGATCTTCTTTATTTTCCAGGGTGGTTGATCGGCGGAGCCTTTCTTTTTGCTTGGATTTTAAGTATGGTCGCCGCGTGGCTCCCTTCTCGACGGGCCTCCCGTGTTGATCCCATAGAAACTTTGCGTCATGAATAAATTTTTAAACAAAATTATTTCTTTTGGTCCCCTTGTTTAATGAGTTCTTCCAAATATTTTACGACCTTTTCCATTTCCTGAGAGAGTTCAAAGTCTTTTTCCTGATAAATACTCTGTTCTAGGGTATAGACGAGACTCGTCAGTTTTTGATCTTGTATAAGCTGTAACGCTTTTTTGCGAACATTTTTATCCGGGTTTTGGAGCAGTTGTAAGGCCTCCGCTACTTTTTTTGCGGTTTCTGAAGCCCCTACTATTTTTTTTAAGTCTTCTATCTTTTTTTGTTCCTGAGTTGTTTTCGGCATTTTTTCTCGAGTTGCGGGTTGTGTTTTCGTCTGATCTTTTTCCGCCAGGGCTTTTCGTTCGGAAAGTCTGTAATAATTGAAAGCCACCGCGGCTAAAAACGCGCAAATCATCGCAAAAAGGAAACCTCCGCAACCAATACCGCTATCACCTGAAGAAGTCTCAAAATCGGGATGTTCTTGGGTATATTGGGCCATAAATTCCTCCAGAAGGGATTGTTTTTTGTTCGAACATACATAAAAATGTCTCTAGTCTAGGTTAAAATTATAATCATCTTATTGAAATGGGAAAGGAAGGATTTTATTATTTTTTCCCAACCTCAAAAACAAATTGAAATTAAGGCAGAAAAAAATCAGGAGAAAAGCGAAGCGTGTCGCAATACACCATTTCTTTAGAAAATTTTGGGGGCCCGCTTGATTTACTTTTATATCTGATTCGCAAAGACGAAGTGGATATTTATGATATTCCCATTGCGCGTATTACCTGTCAATACCTTGAGTATCTAGAGCAAATTAGGGAACTTCCGGTAGAAGAAGCTTCTGATTTTATGGCCATGGCGGCAACGCTTTTAGAAATTAAAGCAAAAGCGCTTGTTCCGCATCTGGAAGACGGAAATGATCTAGAAGAAGATATTGCGGACCCAAGAGCGAGTTTGGTTGCCCAGTTGCTTGCGTATCGCACGTGTAAAGAGACCTCTTTCTATCTCAATGAACTTCAAAAACAGCAGATGGATCGAGTGAGTCGGCCAAGCGGTCTCATTAGCGACTATGTGGAAGAATCGGAAAAAAGGCAGAGGCCCTATCAACTGACTCTCGATGATTTATTTAGTGCTTATCTTCAGCTCATACCAGAAATCGAACGTTCAGAAAGTCGAAAGAAAACACATCTCATCACTCAGGAAATTCCGATTGATCGCTATATTCAATGGATTACTGAACTAAAACCCGTAAAATTGGACTTTCTTCTACTCTTTCGTAAAATACATTTTCGTATTTCGCAAAAATATGATTTAAGAAAGTCTGTTTTAGGGTTACTTCTTGCTCTACTAGAGCTTGCGAAACAATCCAAAATTCTTTTGACTCAAGAAGAGAATCCCACAGCACCCATTTTAATTACACTAAGTCAACCCCCAGAGAACAAAAAAAATTCTCAGGAACAAGTATCTTCATGAAACTTCCGCCTTTTGTTGAAAGTCTTTTTCGGTCGATTCCCGATTCTGTCATTTTAATTAGTCCCACCTGCCAAATTCTCTATGCGAACCCGGCTAGTATCAAAAGACTGAGCTCCAAAGAAAAAGAAATTATTGGAAAAGAATGTCATTTTTTGTGTCACCAATATGATCACGGAAGCGATTGTCCCGTTCAAGAAATTCTACAAAAACGGCAAATTCAGCATCATAAAGTTTTTTGTGATTTACCGAACCAGGAAATTTTAACTTGGGAAATTACCTTGTTTCCAATGATTGATGAAAATAATCAAGTGAGCGCGATTGTGGAATATGGACGAGAATCCTCTCCGATTAGCTCTTTAGAGAGAGAACTCTGGCAAGTCGATAAAATGGCGTCTATTGGAGCCATCACTGCAGGATTGGTTCATGAAATCAATAACCCATTAGGAATTATTTTAGGGTATACCCAAAATCTGATGGCGCTTCATCAAAATTCGGATTTAATAGAAGATCTACAGGTCATTGAACACGAAGTTTTGCGTTGTTCCCAAATTATCCGCAATCTAATGACGTTTGCGAAAGGATCTTCCTCGCAAAAAGAAACCATTCTTCTCAAAGAAGTGGTTCAAAAAATTGGGGTGATGTTAGAATATCAACTAAAAAAAAGAAAGATTTACCTTGAGATACGGATTGAAAATGATGTTGAAGTGATTGCTGATTCACTCCAAATACAACAAGTTTTTTTAAATATCTTTCTCTATCTTATTCCAACAGTACAAGAAAATCAGCAAATTATCGTGATGACTCAACAAAAAAAATATGGAGTCGAAATTTTTATTCAAAGTCAGGGTAAATTGCCTCCAGAAGTAGTGAAAGGGATTTCCAAATCCTCAACGATTGAATCCTTTCAAGCGGGCGCTTTTGGATTATTCGTGGCAAAACGAATTATTGAAGAACATTTAGGAACCTTTGAAATTTCTACTCAAAATCAACAAACGCATTCTCGTATTTTCTTGCCAGACTAGATAAGTCCAGCAAGTTCGATCGTCTTCCACCTGAATCGGGGGAATTTTCAGGTTAAATATCCCAAAAAGAAAGAGAATTATGGATAGGATTTTAATGATCGATGACGAAGAAAATATGTTAAACCTTTTCAAAAAAATGCTAAAAGATGAGCCGGTGGAACTTGATTTAGTCTCGAGTGGGCTGGTAGGACTTCGGCGAATTGAAGAGCAGAACTATGATATCATTTTGTCTGATTTAAATATGCCCGACATCAACGGACTCGAGCTTCTTCGACGTTCGGTAGAACTGCATGGAGATCTTCCCTTTATTGTGATTACAGGCTATGGAACGATTGAAAGTGCGGTCTATGCGATTAAGCAAGGAGCCTACGAATATATTACCAAACCCTTTCAAAGAGAGGCTACGATTTGTTTAATTCAACGCGCCTTAAAACATGCCAAAATCATGAGGGAACTGAAAGAATTACGTCAGGAAGTCCTCAAATCGTATAGTTTTGAAAATATTATCGCAAAATCAAAGAAAATGCGCGATCTTTTTCGGATGGTCGGACAAGTCGCCGAATCCAGTGCAACGGTTTTGATTTCTGGAGAATCTGGAACTGGAAAAGAAATGTTTGCCAAAGCGTTGCATTATCATAGTTCTCGAAAAAACAAACCCTTTGTGGCGATCAATTGTAGCGTACTTCCAGAAAACCTTCTGGAAAGCGAACTTTTCGGACATTTGAAAGGCTCGTTTACCGGAGCAACTTCGGATAAACAGGGGCTTTTTTTAGAAGCGGATCAAGGAACCCTTTTTTTAGATGAGCTCGGAGAAATCAGTCTCTCGATGCAAACCAAACTTTTACGCGCCTTACAAGAACGAGAAGTCAAGCCTTTAGGCAGTAATAAAAATCTGAAGTTTAACGTCAAAGTCGTCGTGGCCACCAACCAAAATCTTGAAGATCAAATTGTAACAGGATCGTTCAGAAAGGATCTCTATTACCGTATTGCGGTCATCCCGATTCAAATTCCTCCCTTACGAGAACGTCCCGAAGATATTCCGCTTTTAATTAATTATTTTTTAAAAAAATATTGTAACGAAAACCACAAACCGCTCCTTAAAATTTCTCAAAGAGTGATTCATCGGTTACTCAATTACAGTTGGCCAGGAAATGTACGAGAACTGGAGCATCTGATTGAACGCGTCGTTCTCATTTGTGATTCAGACACTATTTCAGAAGTTTATCTTCCAGAATATTTAAAAGGGAAACTTTTACCCCTGTCTCCGATTGAAGATTTTAATTCTCTGAGAGAAGTTTTAGATAACACCATTTGTACCGTTGAAAAAGAATGTATTTTGAACGCGCTCCAACGCTCCACTTATAATCGAAGCAGTACAGCTAAACTACTCAAAATTTCTCGTGGCTCCTTGTATAACAAAATGAAACGCTATAGTATTCCTTTCAGCCCGCCTTAAAATAAAGAATCGTAAATGGGTGTGTCCTTACCAACTCAACGGCTTCTTTTGAAAACATTAAGCGCTACAGACGCTAAAAAAATATTGGATTATCTCCAGAAGAATCGGATATTCTTTCAAGAATGGTCCCCCAAACGTGAAAATTGTTTTTATACCTTACGGTTCCAAAAGAGTATCTTACGCAGTGAAGCTCAGCTCTTAAGGGAACGCAAACACTTAAGACTCTGGCTATTTAAACTTCAGGAGCCCCAATCAATTATTGGAGATATTTCACTCTCCAATATCGTTTGGGGCTCTTTTTGCTCTGGTTTTCTTGGCTATAAAATGGCTCAAACGGAAATCAATCAGGGCTATATGTTGGAAGCTTTACGAAAAACAATTGAATATGCTTTTATTGAAATGAAGCTTCACCGAATTGAGGCGAATATTATGCCACACAACGAAAAATCTATTTATCTGATCGAAAAACTAGGATTTGTATGCGAAGGACTCTCCAAAAAATATCTTAAAATCAATGGAATCTGGGAAGATCATTTACATTATGTATGCTTAAATACAGCCCTTGAAGAACAACCCTGATTTGCGCCCCCCTTTTAACACTTCGGGACCCGGAGCGTTAAAAAAAACTCTTCCAACAAAATATTGAGGTTCAACACCAGAGAAGGTATAATTGAACGCTTCATTCAAAATTTAGCCCTTTTTATGGGGCTTCAAAAACGGGAGGAGCCACTTTGGATAGTTTGGTTGGACAACGAATTGGAGAACTTCTTTTCGAAGAAAAACTTTTTGAAGATCAAACAGGTACCCTCTATTTAGTTCAATCAGAGCATTTTAAAGTGTGGGCACATGTTTTTCCTAAACAGAAACTAAAACCGCTTCAGCAAGAGGCCTTTGGCAAATTATTTCAAGAATTAAAGAAAACTCGACATCCCTTACTCAATCCAATTCTATCCGCTTTTGTTGATCGAGAATATATAGGGATTACCAGCGAAAAACCAGAAGGAGAACCTCTTTTAAAACAGATTCAGCTCGAATTTCCATTGAGCCGAATTCGAGAATGGATGATCGCCATTTCTCAAGCCTTAAGAATCCTTCACCAAAAATCCATTTTTTTTCCAACGCTCACTCCCTCACACATTTATTCTTCAGAAGCTGGGCTTCGTTTAGTGCAATGGGAATCCTGGTATCTTTCTCAAAAACTTCAAGAGTTTAAAGAAGAAAAAGAAATTCCCTCTTCTTCCACACAAGATATCCAAAATCTTGTTCTCTTTACCTATTATTTGTTAACGCGAAAAAACCTTTTTGGAGTGGTCCCCGATTTGTGGGGGAATTTTAGCGATGTTCCGTTGGAGTTTCAGCCTCTATTTCAAGATATGAAAAATTATCAAAATGGTGCTGATATTTTGGACTTTTTCCGGAAATTGAAAATTGAAAAGGATCTGATTATTTCTGCGCTTCCTGAAAATACCGCCAAACCAGACTCAGGAATGAAATCGGATTCAGGAATTATTGAAGTGATTCCGATTCCGATTCAGGAAAAATCACAACCTGAAACTTCTCCGCAACCTTCGACCACTCTTTCTTCTGAAGAAACTCTGAATCTAAAGCCCCATTTTCTTGAAGAAGAATCTTCGGCGCTAAAAATGAAGAGCGAAACACGAAAAAGCAAAAGAATCAGCAAAAAAACAGAGAATTTTTTGCCCCCTTCACCTTCGAGTGCCCCTACCCCCACAGAAAATTCCTCGAATCCAATTCCAGAACTTCCCGGAAATTTAACACCTCCGATCCCACTTGAAAGTTCTCTAAAATCGCCCGCAGAAGAAAGCCCTTCTAAAAAGAAAGTGGACTCCAGAAAGTCCAGAAAACTCATTAGAAAATCGTCGATACCTACGCCCGAAACCACTATAGACACATTTGAAATCGATATGACTCTAGTGAAGGCGCTTCCAATTCGAAACAATATCGAGTTAAATCAGCGTCTATACAAAGCGAATAAATTATTGAATAAGAAAGAATATGGTGCTTCTTTACTCGCCATTTATCCAGCCATTTTATCCCGTCCGCGTCACGAGGTGATGATCGAGTTTTTGGAGACACTTCAAAACTATACCGATCAGCTCACTTCGGTCGAAAAACTCCTTTTAGAAGCCTCTCTCGTATTAGGTCATCAACCGTTAAAATCGAGGGTGTTTTTTGAACAGGCCCGTGTAATAAATCCTGGGGGAAATCTCTTACAAGAAGCTCTTTTGCGAACCTATCCTGAAAATCTGACGGAAGCGCAGAAAATCGCCATTCTTCAAAATCTGACTCCTTCCTCAGAAGGATCGCCAGCTGAGAAATCCGCCTTGCCCTTGAGTAAAAAAGCTATTTCCGAAGAAGTTAAAACAATTTCTCATGAAAAAAGCAATCTTCCGGAAGAACTTCAACCTATTGAGAAGCTTCTGAAAGAAAAAAATTATTCCGAAGCCTTGCGAATGCTCTACCCTTTTTATGTGGAAACTCCGGAAAATCTGCTACTGACCCCTCTTTTAAAAACGATCCAGAAATCGAGCGAAAAATTGCTTCGTGCCGATCAACTTTTTCTCGACAGCATTCCTTTATTACAAAAAAATTATAATCAGGTGATTGAGAAATATTCCCAAATTCTGGAAATTGAACCCGGGAATATGTTAGCGATCCAGTCTCTTCAGAAAGTCAGCGCGAAAATCCAGTCGTCTCCGAAAAAAACGATGAGTTTCAATGTGGTAGAGACTCAAATTGACGGAAAGCCTCTTTCGGGTAGTGCGACAAAGGCTCCTACGCTCGTCACACAAAACACTGGATATCGAACGTTTACGTCTGAAGCCAAAAAACAAAAAATTCGTGTGACTCGTAAATATTTCAAACCCGAAACTAAAAAGGTCAAAGAAGACGACTCGGTTAAATTTATCAAAAGCACTGCCAAAGACCGCGCTGAAGCTCATATCAAGAAGTTTAAAAAATCTAAAAAGAAAATAATTTTCTCCCAAGTGAAATATTCGCCTATTTGGCTAGTTTCCTTCCTTTTCCATTTCATCCTCTTTTCTCTGTTCGGTTTTTGGTTAGTCCTCTCAAAAACGATTCCGGAGAAGCCTTATTTTTTTAAAGTAGGTGCGTATATTCGACCCGTCGAGATCCAAAAAGAAGAAGAAGAAAAAAAAGAAGAAGAGAAGGAAGCGACAGAAGAAACGGAAGAAACGGAATTAACCGAGAGCGAAGCTACAGCTTCATTAGGAGTAGTCAGCGATATCTCAAAACCTTTTATCGCTCAAGGAAATTCACGTGGAGTTCATCGTAAAGGAAAAGAAAAAGAAAAAGCGCTGGACGAGTTTGGAGGATCCGCCAGTTCCGAAGAAGCCGTACAAATGGGATTGAATTGGCTAAAGCAACATCAACATCCGGATGGAAGTTGGCGAGCGTTAACGTTTACCGAGAATTGTCTTGATACCAAATGTTCAGGGACTGCCGATCCAAATGAATACAAGGACAGCGACTATGATACAGCTTATACGGGACTCGCGCTACTCTGTTATTTTGGTGCGGGATACAGCCATCAGGAAAAATCGGACTATGGTTATGAATTAACCATTCAAAAAGCACTGGATTATCTTATTTCCAACCAGCTTCCCGAAGGATATTATGGACCTTTGCGCCGTCATGAGATGAGCAAAAAAATGCGTTCCTGTAATATGTACGTGCATGGAGTTTCAACGCTAGCGATGAGTGAAGCCTATTTGTTGACGCGAGATCCGGCTATACGAAGAAGTTTGGAAAAAGCCTATAAATTTATTGAAGAAACTCAACAAGACAGTGGTGGCTGGGATTATTATGTGGAAAAAACCGGAAGAAGTGACACCTCCATTTCTGGCTGGATAGTGATGGCGCTCAAATCCGCAAAAATGACAAATTTTGAAATCAATGAAAAAGTCTGGGAAAAAGCAAAAAAGTTTTTCAAGAGTGTCGATCTGGATAACGGGCGTTTTCGCTATGCCACTCAGGGGCCGCCAAGCTTTTCGACGACCCGAAAAGGAGCCGGAATGGCGGCCGTTGGACTTCTTTGCCGTTTGTACTTGGGCGAATCTCGAAGAACCTCCAGCCTTGTAAAAGCGGCAAGTTATATTAAGAAGAATCCTCCCAATTATGAACGATTGGCGAAGGTCAGTTTTGATGTGAATAATCTCGGGAATGAAGATTATCTGAATAATAATTTTTATTATTGGTATTATGGAACTCTGGCTATGTTTCAAATGGGCGGGGACTGGTGGGAGCAATGGAACAAAGAAATGCGGGATACACTTGTCAATTACCAAAGAAAAGAAAAGTGCCTCAAAGGAAGCTGGGACCCTCAAGATAAATGGCTCAGTCCGGTCGGTGGACGAATTTATGCAACCACTCTCAATATTTTGAATCTGGAAATTTACTATCGTTATCAATTAGTGGGCCAACAACCAGAAAATGAAAGTGATCCGATTTATTCTACGGCCTACTTCGCAGAATGGAGACGCAGTTTAAACGATAAAACGCTTCTCCCCAAAGCCCATTTGGAAACCTTGAAATTAATGAGCCAAAGCCAAGTCAATGGAGCCAAAAACTTTACGCTACGCAAACTTTGTGAGTATTTGCAGAATCCAAAACAGGAAATCCGTTGGCAAGCCTTTCAAATGCTTGAAGAAATGGGGCAAGATTCCTGCTTATTTGATTTGATGAATATCTGTAAGCAAGAGATTCCCTCTACTCAAACAGCCCTACTCAAAGAAATTCTGGAATATAAAAATTTGCTGACAGTTCCTTTTTTGATTGAAATGCTGATTACTCCTGATCCGCGCATTCAAATCGCGGCTTATGAAGGACTCCAGCAAGTCTCCGGACAAAGTCTGCCACGAGATTATAATCTCTGGAAAAAATGGTATGCCGAAACCGGGATAAGCCGGGAAACCTTGAGCCAACTCATTACAAATCAGATGTCCCGTGTCGTTTCTGAGGTTGCTTTTGAAGAAATCGAAAAGAGGGCAAAACAGTTTTGTCAAGATTTTCCAGATTCCGAACAAAGCCAACAAGTCGCTCTAGCTTATCCAGAGTTTTATGATCGTTGGGCCAGCTTATTATTAACCGAGGGAAACCTGAATAAAGCGGAAATTTTTTATCGAAAAATGCTTCAAACCTATCCTAATTCGATCCTTGTCAAGCAATGGAACAATATTCTCTCCTCTATCGATTATTACCGTAAAGGCATACAGGAATTTGAAAAAAAGAATTATGACCTCGCTTCTAAACTTATTGACAAATCTGTAAGCTTGAATTTCAATTTTGCTTTGGGAACCGATTATCGACTCTTTCTTCAACGTATTAATCAAGGATCTTCGCAAACTTTTCTGGAAGCCAATCGGTATTGGCAAGGAAAAGATTACGAACGAACCATTGATTTTTGCAAAAAAGCTCTTGCTGAAAAGCCAGATTATAAAGAAGCCAAAGAATTATTGGAGCAAGCCGAACGTCTTTTCCACGATCCGGAACGCGTTAATCAAATGGTTCAAAAAGCTGAAACGGCTGAACGCGAAGGCGATTTTTCGCGAGCAATGGATGCCTACCATGAACTCTCTAAAATGCAAAACTATAAAACGGAATGGCCCAAAAAAGTCCGTTTTTGTGAAAACCAAATTTTACTCGCACAACTTCGTTCCGCTATTAAAGAAATCAACGAAGAAGAAGTAGACCGCATCTATGAAAAAATCACCACCAAATTTTTTGAAGATGAAGTGGCTCCCAAACTCTATAGAGAATTCCAATATTCCCTTCAAAAAGGAGAAGAAATTTTTATCGAAGAAGGAGAATTCAGTTATGGAGAAAACCTTACAGGAAAATCCATTCAAATGAAAAACCTTCCTGCGTTTTATGTGGACAAATGTGAAGTCACCTGCGAACAATATTACCGTTATTGCAAAAAAACAAACTCCAAAAAATTCCCACGAAATTGGAAGAATGGAAAATTTCCTCCGGGAACGGGAAAAATGCCAGTCACTGATATTTCCTATGATGAAGCAGAAGGATATGCCAAATGGGTAGGAAAACGGCTTCCCACGGAAGAAGAATGGCAAAAAATGGCTCGAGGTTTTAGAGATACCAAGTATCCTTGGGGCGATTTTTGGGATAAAGAACGAGGAAATTTTTCTGGAGATTTACGCGAAGTCGGCACGACCCCGGGTGATATTAGCCTATCAGGAGTATTCGATCTTGGCGGAAACGTAGCCGAATGGACTGCCATTACCGTGAAAAAAAGCAAAGATTCCGTGATTAAAGGGGGAGCGTTTAGCGATGGAAATCCAGCAAAAACCGCTGCCACCTATGCTCAATTTTCAAAACCACGTGAGGGCAGTTTTCCTTTTGTTGGGTTTCGTTGTGTCAGGGAAGCGGAAGTGAAGAAGGAAGAGTAACCGATTCGGAAGGATTCTTGTCAAATCCTCTTTTTTCCGCATACAAGTGAAGTTCTTTCACATAAATATCCCGAACTTCTTTTGTTTTCTGGCGCAAATTCTCATAACACAAATCATCGGTTTGAAACGCAGGTAGTATCTTAACATCAATCGTTCCCGGGCGAGGAAGAAAATTTTTGTAAGGCATCAGTTCAGCCGCGTTACAAATCACCATCGGAACCATAGGAACCTTGGTTCGAAGCGCAACTTGAAACGCACCCATCTTAAATTTCTGGAGTTCTCCAGTACGGGACCTTGTTCCTTCGGGTGCGATCATAATGGTCATTTTTTTAGAAATAAGTTCATCACAAAACGCATTCAGTTGAACAATCCCTTTTTCATGATTTTTACGATCCAAAAAAGAAAATCCCATCGCCCACCACGTCACGTTTAAAAAGGGAATATAGGCAAGTTCCTTTTTTCCAATAGCAGTTCCTCCAACGGCGAATAAGGATCCCATGACAAAAATATCCAAAGTGGAGGTGTGATTAAAAAGGAGAATGCGGGGTTCGCGTTGATTCATAATTTCTTTATTTTCGACATTTAATTTAATGCCTAAAAAAAATAAACACCCGCGTCCCCAGATTCTTGAAAGCGGAGAAGTAAACGATAAGGTAAATAAACGAAAAGTCGCCAGGTTAATAATAGCCACTAAAGGAAGATAACAGACGCTAAAAAGAATACAGAGAATCAGTCGGAAAACGAGAATAGGGGGAAATGTTTTCAAAAATAACCTCGGCGTATTAATTCATTCAGAGAACGTTTCTGGGAATTATAAAGAGTTCTGTCCGAATTGAAAATACAAATTTTATGGAAATCTCCATAAAAAAACCCGAAAGTAGTTTTACTTTCGGGTTTTTAGAAAAGAGAAAAAAAATAAAAATTACAGCATCAACAAAACGCTAACCAAGGGGCCAGCAAGAGTTTCGCTCAAACCAAGGAATGAAGAGAGTAATACGGTTAACAAGGTTCCAACGGCTGAACCCACTTCACCCTCTGTCAAAAAGCCTAAACTGGGGACGAATGCGCCAAGTTGAGGAGTAACAATAACAGAAGAAACAAAAAATGCGATAACTAAAACAATTAAAGTGATGAGTGCGGTTGTCTTATTCATGAGAATACCTTTCTTATAGGTTTTAAAAGAGACTTGAGTTTTTATTTATTCGCTTGTCTAATTTCATTAAGGAATATATCAAAATCTATGCCACAACATTAAATTTTCTGAATATATTTTATAACTAGTTATAAAATATATTCATGTAGAAATGTGTTTTTTTATTTTTATTTTTAAAACAGGTTTTTAGGTATTTCAAAAAGTAATTTGTTACGAAAAGTAACACTTTTTAAATCAGAAGAATTATTTCAGTAGGGGTCATTCCCAAATAACCCCATTTTTTTTGCATTTAAACAGCAATGCGCAGTTCCTTTGGAAGGAATTTGGGGGATTAAGTCTTATTATTGGAAAATCTGTTTTTGGAGCGGAAGCTATGTTTTTGGAGCGGAAGCTATTAAGCTATTGTTTACTCGATGTAGGGGTGCTCTTCTTTCCGCATTTATACCGCCAAGAATTGGGTGATCTGGCAAACGAGCAAGTCATTCGCCAGATCAGCAGGCCGGAGGGATAAAAAAATCCCCTCCGGCTATTGATTTAAGCAAGTTCGAGGTTTATCGTCGTCCGTATCCACCACGACCGCCACCGCCTGAACCCCGTTCTTCACGTGGTTTGGCTTCGTTAACGATCAGCGGTCGCCCGCCGTTATCTTTTTCGTGGAGTCCTTGAATGGCCGCTCGCGCGGAGTTGTCATCTCCCATTTCCACGAATCCGAACCCTTTGCTGCGTCCGGTGTCGCGATCTTGGATCACTTGAGCACTTCGCACCGTACCGTACGGAGAGAAGAGTTCTTCCAAGCTCGAGTTCGTGACATCATAACTTAAATTACCAACATACAATTTTGTACCCACTATTCAATTCCTTTAAAAAACACGACCTGATTTTCATTTCCGGGTCGAATCAACAGCACGACCTCATTTTCATTTCCGGGTCGAATCGGAGAGGACCAAAGTGGTGGCCAGCCAAGTGGGCAAGGCGAGAGAGTGACAGCGAATGGCAAAAAAAACCAGCGCTACAGATCGCATCGACAAACCAACTAACAGCAAGTATAACCCACTTTCCAAAATAATTCTAGATCGAATTTTCTGGACAAAGGAATTCACAAATGATTTTCAAAAAAAAAAGCGAATTTTATTGCGTTAATCCATCGAAAAACAGCGAATGTAATACGGGAAATATTCGGTGGTATAAAATTCGATATGTCCGAGAAGAAACGTATATAACCGCTCTGGACGTGACTCATAATTAAACCAGTAATCACAACTCACAATACGATGATTCCCTAGATTCTTCCACCGTGTTAAATCGTTGTTTCGGCTCCCGTGATGCGGAAGCAAAGTAATATCGGCGCTAAAGTTTAGACGATTGATTTGCTCTTGCTCGATATCTCCTGTAAGGGCCAAAAAAATTCGTCCCACACGCATTTTTAAAACAAGAGACGCACTATTTCGAGAAAATTCCTGCATCTCTTGAAACGTCGGCGCCAAAACGTGATACTCCAAATTGGTTCCAAGAAATACCTGATCGCCTTTCGAGAGAATCGTCTGTTTCGTTCCACGTTCAAAAAGAGGAGCCAGATAATTTTTTAACTCGTCCGCAGTCCGCGCCGTCATCACTATTTCTTTAATCAAGATCCAGCGCGACAGTGGAAGCAACATATTGTAATGGTCCGCGTCTCCATGAGAAATAATACACTGGTCTACCTCGAAAACTCCTCGTTTCCACAAATTCTGAACCGCGGAGTTCAAAATTTCCAGATTCGTACTACCCGCATCATATAATAAAATTTTGCCATCTTGTTGAATTAGGGTCATATTCCCCTGCCCAATATCCAAAAAGCTGATCGCTGGAGGATTCTGAGACGTTATAAAAAAAATACCGATCCAAATCAGAAACAAGAAGGCTCCGAGTTTAAAATAACGCAACACAGTTAAAATTAACGGAATAAAATAAATCAGGTAAACCCATCCCGGACGAGAAGCTACAAGCTGATGATTTCCCGGCAAGCTCCCTAAAAAGCGAACCATTGCGAGAAAAAGCTCCGTCACAAAATGCAACCCAACACAATAATAATCCATCAGTATTTCAGGAAAAATAGCCGCTCCCAGAATCATTCCAAAAAGTCCAAACAGAACAAACTGAAACGGAAGCACGAAAAAAGGACCTGTCAACGCTTCCCATAAATAAAATTGATGAAAATGAGCCATTAAAATCGGAGTCGTCACACTCTGAATCGCAAGAGAAAAAAAAACTCCGGCCAGATAGAGCCGAAAAATTCTTTTCCAAAGTGAAGGTTTTTGAAAAAGGGCGGCCAGATCGGGTGGAAAGAATTGATCCCGTTTTGAGGCGATCAACAGAATGGCAAAAAAGGCCATAAAGGTGAGTTGGAATCCTACATTCCATAAAATTGAGGGTTCCCAAGCCAGCATTCCCATAAAAACGATGGCGCTCACATTCAGACTGTCAATCCCGCGTCCAAGAAGAGTTCCTAAAAAAACGAGCAAAAACATGAGCGCAGTACGAGACATCGAAGGACCAAATTGAACCAGAAGAAAAAGGCCGACTAACACGAACGTCCCAAGAATAAATTGAATCCAACGTCGATGGATCCGAAATAATTTTAATCCATAGGCTAAAAAACAAAGGAGAAGAGTTAGATGAAGTCCTGAAATCGCTAATAAATGAGCGTTTCCTGCGCGATAGAACCAGAGTAAAAATTCATCTTGTCGTTTTTCCCCAAAGATCAACATTCGAAATAATGCGTTCTGATCTTCTGAAAAATGCTCTTCCCAAATCTTTAAAATCTTTTGTTGGTAGTTCATCAAAAAAGACATTAAGCAGGAAGGAGAAGAAGCGTTCAGAATTCCCGTACTATGACGCACTTTGAAACGGAGCTGGTTCTGAACGGTATAGAGTTGCCCAATGGCCTCAATTTCTTGACCGCGAAAAAAAGGATACCGATCCCCCACCGATAAAAAAACGCGTTCATCGACTTCAACCGCTTTATCGTCTAAATAAAAACGCGTGACCTTGAACCAACCACTCGAACTCTCCCGAATTTTGTCCTCTTCCCACGGCGATTCGTATTTTTTAGGAAGAAAAACACCTTCGATCACGCCTGAAATACGTACCAGTTCTCCGCGCCATATCTTTTCATACGTTTGAACCGATTCTTTTGGAGGTTCCCGTAAACTAAGAAGTCCGCCAAGCACAAAAAATAATAAACTGATCCCGATCAAATGAAATTTCTGACGAAGGAAAAGCGCCATCATCAGAATCACGAGCAATAAATAAATCTCATGCGGAACAAATAAAAATCCCAAAGTATAAGGGATTGCAAATAAAACAGCAGGTTTCATCTCTGGCTCCTTAAAAAAAAGAGGAGCCGAAGAGTATAACGAAAAATAAAAACGGATTTTAAGAAAATAGGTAACTTCTCTATTTTCAAATAGTTACGTCATCGTTTTTTTTGTACAGGAGTTCCGGCAATCCCTACATAGGCCACGATATCTCCAGAAGGAAGACAAAATTGGCGCGCGATTTCTGCTTCAAAAAAGCCTCCAAGAGGAACCGTCGAAAGCCTAAGATTGGCTGAAACGAGGCATAAATTCTGCATCAGATGACCTGCCTCCAATAATAAAAACCGATATCCGCGATCCTTATATTTTTGGGCCACGCGTTCGCCATCGCCCACCAGTACCCAGAGTAAAGAGCCCCCTGAAATATGATGGAGCGAAGGCACGATTGGCTCCCAGTCAACGCGTTGCATTTTCGCAGAAATTTGAGACAGATGATGCCCCACACGATCATAATGGTATAAACCGGCCGGAATCCACGAAGTCTCCCAGATCACAAGGTAAAGCTCTAATGCTTGTAAACTTCCTGCGGAAGGAACACTTCCGCCCCCAAAATTGGAAGTGATTCCATGGCTAAAATGGAGTAAACGCCCCAATACACGACTCGACGGAAGTTCTTTTTTTAGCTCACGGATCGAACGCCGTTGCGTTAATATTTTTTCCAGACTTTTTCCTAGTTTGAATCGAACTTTCGGAAGTTTCCAACAGGGATACCCCGGATAACTTCTAGAAGTCATCGCTTCGGTCCGCTCCGATTGGAGAACGTTTTCTCTAAATTCTGGATAATTAAAATGATTTAATTCTGTTAAGTGATAAAAACTTTTTTCATTCATAAATTTTTAAGCAAAAGGATGAGGAGGAATGGTTTTCAGGTAATCCTGAACCGTTTTTTCTTGCCATAACGGCCCGCCGAGAAGAGGAAAATTTTCGTTGCCATAGAGCGGTTGAAGTCCGGGAACCACTACGCGAAGCACGTACCATTCTGGAAACAACTGCGCCACTGAAGGAGAGGTCATATTGCGAAATAAGACCGGATGCGTGGGACCAAGTCGTTGCGTTAAAATTTCAAGATTTTCGGTTGAACTTAAATCAAGAGAAGAGAGAGGCGGTTTCACTGGCTTTTGAAATAACGTTTGAGAAAGCTTTTCTGGATAGAGACTGTAATACACTGCATGATGAGGAAAATCAATCACTTCACGAAAATGGCCTTCAGAAAAAAGCGCACGTGCCTTCAGAAAACGCGCATAGTATCGTCCTTGAATCGCCTCTAAAAGCGATTTCATCCAACTTGCCGATAGAGTCTCTCGACACGCTGAACCTATCGAAAAACAAAAGCCTTCCTGATCAAGACCACGGATACTCACCATCGTCACATAATGGCTATACGGAGAACCTAATCGAAAAAAACGATACGTCAAATTGGGTCTTCGCATCTGGATTGATTCTTCTGGAAATAGCTCCCAAATAGAGTCTTCGGGCCACTCCTCTACTGTATATTTTTGCCACCAGACTCCGACTAAAGCGTCTCGTTCAATCACTTCCTGCAATCCTCGCAAAAGGACCGGAAATCCAAAGGTTCCAGCACTCATTCCCGTTGAAATCATGGGAGCAATTTGATGGGTTTCTCCGGAACGACAACCCAAATAAGCCATTTCTTGAGGAATCCAAACCGGATTTCCCGTCATCAAGTCTCGAAAACAGACCCAAAAACAAACAGAATCTTGTGTCAGAGGTTGAAACGGAAAACCGGATTCTTGATATTGTTCTGGAAGAAATAAAACCCATTGCTCCGGAGAAACTCGATCTTCCGAAAGGGGCCAATCTCGAGCAGAAGCTTCAATGCGAATATCGTCATTTAAAGGAGCCGCTTGAAAACGCTCAATCACTTCGCCGATGCAAGAGATTCGCGCCTGATCTTGGGTCAAGCCTATCCCTCCGAAATAAACGGCGCGATTAGAGGATTCGGTTCCAAGTTCCGCGCCACAAGCGTAAACTTTAGGATCGTGGGGTCTTAAAGGAAGAATGCGAATTTGACGCACCAAACTAGTATAAGGGTTAGACATCCAGTCCATTATCGCTTGTGTAGGGTGCATGCAGGGCATTCCGGATCTTGTCGTACCAGATGAGTAGAAATTTCCATAGACGCAAATTCAAGTACATGAAGACGATAAAGAGAGGCGGGAGGCTCTGTTTCGCTCATCAGTGATTTTTTCCAGAGCACCAGATCTTTAAGGATCTGTACTGCTTCTTCTGGAACGTTTTTTTCGACCGATTTAATCGCCACCGGAGGTTGTTGCATTAATTCTTCATAGATTTCTGGCAATGGAGATATCTGTTTGAATTGTCGAATCAGGCATTCTAAGCAGGGCCCCGCGTTCGAAAGAAACAACGGACTCACATAGGCGCGTGTCATCGCTCCATAAGACACCCAGAACCAGCGCGATTTAGATTTCATCGAATGACGGTTAAATTCTAACGCGGTCTGATAATCCAGATTATCTTGACAAAGGAGCGATAATTTTTGTTTTTGAGAGGATTCTATTTTCGAAATATTCTGTTCAGAGAGCCACTCCCGAAGTGTTCCTTGTCCAGAAACCTCTAGCGGAAGATCTTCTGGAACATGGTTTTGGGAAACCGGAGCGTCCACTACAATGCGCTCTCCGTAAAGTTGTTGCATTAATTTGATCGCGCCGGGACGCAAAGGTTCTGAAAGAGTTTGGAATAGGTCGTCCAGTGTTTTTGAACCATCCAGTTGATTCAGTAAAGAAGGGAGCCATTCTTCCAGAGAAGCCCCTTCAAAGGTATAACGGAAGTCTTCTCCAGCAATCAGACGAACTCTGTTCTTTTGAGCCAGAATGGTGTAGGGAAGCGCCAACAGAGGACGTCGGACTATGAGAGTGAACATATTCTATTTAAATCCGCCAAGCGCGATGCCACCACCGAATAAAGCGAGACTACCAAGAATGGTTCCCAGAAAAGAACATTTGGTAATGCGCCATAAGGTTTTTTTACGATAGGTTTCTTCAGGTTTCGGGAGGATCGAAACCACCACAAACGCGATCATACTCGCAAAAAGCTGAAGTGCGGGCATTCCCCCTAAAGTCACCACTAATCCCAATTGGACTCCGTCCGGAGCCGCAAACGGCAAAATCGAGAGCGCAAGAATGATCCCCCAATAAATCAATAAAACGGATTTACTATCCGAAAAGGTTTCTTCATCCGTTAATGCTAATGTCCCGTAAATTCCACCCACTAAAGAACCTAACGAATGAAGGCAACAACAACAGCAACAGCAAGAACACCCTCCGCACGCAAGAATAACACCTCGTTTTTGACGTTCTGGAGGATGACTCTGCAAGGTAATCTCAGCCAAAGGCGGTGTGTTTGTGCAACACTCTTTCATAATCTTCTGCTCCACTCGAATAATTCTCTATTAATTAATATTAGAAAGAACGGCCCCACCCCCTAGCATCGCCAGACACCCGATAACCGTTCCCAGAAAAGAGCATTTAGTAATGCGCCATAAGGTTGTTTTACGGTAGGTTTCTTCGGGTTTCGGGAGGATCGAAACCATCACAAACGCGATCATACTCGCAAAAAGCTGAAGTGCAGGCATTCCCCCTAAAGTCACCACTAATCCCAATTGGACTCCGTCCGGAGCCGCAAACGGCAAAGTCGAGAGCGCAAGAATGATCCCCCAATAAATCAACAAAACAGATTTACTATCCGTAAAGGTTTCTTCATCCGTTAACGCTAACGTCCCGTAAATTCCACCCACTAAAGAACCTAACGAATGAAGGCAACAACAACAACAAGAACATCCACAACAAGCAACAACACCCCGTGATTTTTTGCGTTCTGAAGGATGAGTTTGGAAGGTAATTTCAGAAGAAGGGGCAGGATTTGTACAACACTCTTTCATAAATTTTTTCCTCTGGAATAGAAGGGTTATTCAGCAAGGCAGGAGTTTTAATTTTTTGAAGGTTGAGCGACGGAGGCCTGAATTTCTTTGAGGACTAATTTCGTCTGAAACATCAGAAAATTACGCACGATAAAAGTGGGATACGATTTCATTTCTAGTTCCAGCGAATAAACCACTAAAGTTTGTTTCTCTTTAGGGATTAAGGTCCAGCCTCCACGATTTAAGGTAATGGCTGGATCGGAGGATTCACTCCAAGAAACTGAATTTTTTGTTGGAGATTCTTCATGCTTGACCTTGGTTTGAAACGGATAATCCCCCAGAAACGTATGAGCGGTTCCGTCTAATTGATAAACATTCTCTTCGATTTTTTTAGCGGAAAGCGAAGTCATATTTTTAAAAATTTGCGTAAATTTTTCGTAATTGGTAATGGTTCCCCACACTTTAGAGACAGGAGCATCCAGAAGAACCGAGCCTCGTACAATTTTTTGGCCCTGACTATTTTGATAAAGCTGAATGACCATTTTATCTTGAGGGGAAGTCGGATTTCGTTCTGTTGTCTCAGCCCAGGTTCCGCGAATATACGCAATCAATGTGAAAATACCAAGAATAAAAAAACTTAAGAAAAGCGCAATAACGCGTTTTTTGAAAAGTTTGGGCGCTTTAGGAGCGATCCCTTGAGGAGCCGTAGTCATAAAGAGTACCTTTGCCAATAGAAATCCGTAAATGGGAAAGAATTCAGTGGTGGACAAGAAGAGCTAAATTTTACTGATAATTTCAAAAATCACAACTCTAGGGTTAGAATAGAGAAATGGCTCGTTTTTAAAATAACCTATTTCAATTATCACGGAAAGAAAATGAGGAAAATCGCCCTTATTTTGGATCACTTTTTTCCCCACAAAGGGGGCGCGGAATCGGCCGTATATCAACTCGCTTGCTTCCTCCGACAAAAAAATTATGAGGTTCATATTTTAACGCAAAGTTATGATCCTTCTTTAGAGGAACTCTTTTCTTTTCATGTGCTCAAGGTACGCTCGAAAATAGGCTGGCTCCGAATTCTTTCCTTTGGCTGGAAAGTCGGAAAAGAAGTCAATAAACATTCCTTTGATCAGGTTTTAGGGTTTAATAAAACATGGCGAGGAATGAATTATTTCCAACCTCATGGAGGAACCACGAGAGCCTCTCGAATGCAAAATGTGCGGGTTTATCGTTATCGGTACGAGCGTCTGCTCAAACAACTCCTTCAATTTTTTTCGTTTAAACAATGGATTTTTCTCTGGATCGAAACGCAACAGTATCGCAACGCGCACTGTACTTTTCTGGCATTGAGTCAGATGGTTAAAACGCATATGCAAACTTTTTATCATGTTCCCGAGGAGCGTATTCAGGTCATCTACAACGGGGTCGATGTAGAGCGATTTCATCCCCAAGAACGTTCAAAGTTCCGAGCGTCCTTGGAACAAGAATTTCCGCAGTGTCAGGGGAAAGTGCTATTTTTGTTTGTCGCGCATAATTTCAAATTAAAGGGTCTTAACCCCTTAATAGAAGCCTTTGGAAACGCTTCGCTGGATCGAAAGAAATTTTTATTGCTGATTTTAGGGCGCGGTCGACAACAGAGCTACCTTCGTCTCGCCCAAAAATGGAACCTCGCGGAAAACTTGCTTTTTTTGAAAGAAGATCCCGATCCCGAAAAATATTTTTGCGCAGTGGACGCTTTCGTTCATCCTACGTTTTATGATCCGTGTTCTCTCGTTTTGCTCGAAGCGATGGCGGCAGGACTCCCTTGTCTAACCTCTCGCTGGAACGGAGCCGGAGAGCTATTAAAACACAAACAAAGCGGTTTGATCATCAATGATCCCTGGAACATTTCAGAAATGGCGCTTGCTCTCGAAAAATTGATGAATCCAGAAGTACGTCAATCTTTAGGAAGCGCCGCACGCGCCATCGCAGAACAAATCCCTTGGGAATCCAGCTTTGAAAAAATAGAACAAGTCTTCCAACAAAGATCCGCAAGAAAATAGCCCTTCTGTTCGTCCTGCAAATTAGCTTGAAAAAGAAAAGCCCCCTTTTGTCGTTGCGAGCGAAGCGAAGCAATCTCCTGTAAGCTTACGCCTTGCGGAGATTGCTTCGTCGCCTTAAGGCTCCTCGCAACGGCAATACAAGCCGTTTCTTTTTCAACCATCGAACTGTCGTCACGCTTAGGAGAAAATCGATGAAATTGAAATTTTTTCTTTCGGTCTATCACCACTGGAAAATAATTGGAATTTCTTTTTAAAACCTCAACTTCAAAGAGGAACAAACAGCTTCATTCATTTCAATCAGAACAAAAAAAGATCGACACTAGAAATTTTTCTTGTACACTTTTGAAAAACAGCCTTTTTTTTAAAAGTATTGCAGGAGAAATTCCATGCCATTGATTGTGGTTGGTTCTATCGCGCTCGATACCGTTTCGACTCCCCAAAAAACGGTGGAGAAAGTTTTAGGAGGGTCTGCGACCTATTTTTCGTTTTCCGCCAGTTTTTTTGCCAGAGTTCGTCTGGTAGGTGTGGTTGGAAAAGATTTTCCTCAAGCGTATCGCGATCTTTTTTCAAAGCGAGATATTGATTTAAGAGGATTAGAAACGCGTGAGGGAAAAACGTTTGCCTGGACCGGAAAGTATGAAGGAAGCATGAATTCCGCAGAAACAATGGAAGTTCATTTGAATCTCCTGAATGATTTTTTCCCCACCTTACCGGAAGCCTTTCGGGATAGTAATTATGTGTTTTTGGCAAATGGAGATCCCAATACTCAACTCCATGTTTTAAAACAGCTTCCACAATGCAAGTTTTCTGTTTTAGATACCATGAATTTATGGATTGAAACGAAAATTGACGAATTAAGAGCCGTTCTAAAAACAGTGGATTGCTTGATTATCAATGACGGAGAGCTAAAACAACTGATGAGAAGCTCCAATCTTGTTCATGCAGGTCGTGAAGCGCTTCATTTGGGCCCTAAATATATTGTCATCAAAAAAGGCGAACATGGTTCGACGCTCATCGGCCCCAATAAACAAATTTTTACGCTCCCGTCTTTTCCCGTAGAACATGTGGTGGATCCGACGGGGGCCGGAGATACTTTTGCTGGCGGAATGATGGGTTATTTAAGTACTCAAAATAATCTCGATTTTCTAACCATGAAACGCGCCCTACTTTACGCAACAGTAATGGCCTCCTTTAATGTTGAAGATTTTTCGCTGAACCGTCTGATTAGCATCAATCGAAACGAAATTGAGGGTCGTTATCAACAATTCAGAGAAATTCTTTCCTGTTAGAATCCTTCCCCTTTATGCACTACGACTGAACCTCAAACGTGAGACATTTAAGGTAAAAAGGAATTTTTGCAGGAAGCGGGAAATCAAGGGCAGGCTCAAGCCAAACCTCATTCAGGATTTGCCGTTTTTCTCGAATACTGTGACGCATTTCTTGTTGGAAATGGTTTTTCTGCCAGGTTTCCAGATTGCTAGAGATTTGTATTTTACCTTGAGGAGCGAGGATATCACAAACGTCTTGAACCAATAGAGCCAGTTGTTGACGCACAGAAAAAACACCCCATTTGCTGGTTGAAAACGAGGGGGGATCTAGCACAATGTAATCAAAGCGGAGTCCTTTTTTTTTCAAGCGTTTCACCCAATCTTTCGCATCTCCTTGATAAAAAAAATGTTGCGTTAATGGAATTCCATTCGATTCAAAGTTCGCTTTGGACCATTCGATATATTTTGGAGATAAATCTACGGACCAGGTTTGATATCCTTGTAAAGCGGCATAAACGCTAAAACTAGAGGTATAAGAAAACAGATTTAAAAACAGTTTCCCAGGAGAAATACGCGCCCGTTGTTCGCGTAAGTCCAGAAATAATCCGGTTGAAAACCCTTCATGAAACCGGATTAAAAATTTTTTTCCATTTTCGAGAACCATCAAGGGTTCCGGGAGTGTTCCATAACCGATTTGAATCGCTTCTGAATTGGACTTCCCCCAGCATTTTAACGCAACGGCCCATCCCTTTTGCTCCCAAATCCAACGAGCGAGGCTCTCTCTTGTCGTTTCTGGAACTTCTGGTTTATACAGCATTAACACGACCGTATCATAGCGATCTAGGTTGACGCCGGGAATCCCTTCATAGTCGCCCCACAGAAGCCGATAGGTATTGGTATGCGAAGAAACCGACAAGACATTTCTTCGCACGAGGGCTTGTTGAAGAGTTTCCAGAAGTGAAAACGAAGTATTTTTTATTTGTTTTGAAGTTTTTCCCACCATTGATACCAAAATCGAATCTGTATTTCTCGCTCTTCTGGAGAGGTTTGTTGCGTGGACCGATTATTCGTGATCCCGGAAATATTTTCGAGCGCTACCGACGCATTATAGCGAAGATACCAATGCGGATCTTTGAGCGCTTTTAAAAGAATGGGAACACCCCGAATATCCTTATCATTTCCAGAAGTATATTCTAAAAGTTCATCGACAGGATATCCTTCTTCTTTCAACGAATTAAAAAACCAGTGCCGTTGTGCCAATAAATGATTTTCTTCCCACCAATTTTTATAGCGAAGCGCAATATTTTCCGACGAGCCTTTGAAATTTTGGCAGGTCAAAATACTGAGAGCCTGAAAAACGGTATAATCATCACTTTTCCCAATACTTTCAATCAACAAGGGAATGACTGAGAGATCTTGAAATTGAGCAAAAAACGAGGCGGTTAAGACACGAACACGGAAATCTTCGTCTTCAAGATAAGGTTTGAGTTCTGGAAGGGCTTCTTTTTTAGCAAATTTGCTTAAGGTTTCGATCAAGACTTGTCGTTTTTCTGGAATTTTACAGGCTTTGAGTTCTCGTAGAAGATTTTCTTGAACGACCTCGCTTCCCCATTCTACCAAGACTTGAGACGCGATTTGATTGACTCGCTGAGACGGATCGCGTAAAAGTCCATTAATGACGGAAATCAAATATTTACTTTTTTTAGTGACACCCAGAGCCTTCACTGCTTCTGTGCGATAGGACGGATCCGCGTTCCCTAGAAAATCGGTAATCAGTCCCAAAGCGCGTTCGGTGCCGATATGTCCAAGGGCGGTAATCGTTGAACGGATGATGCTTGGATCATTCGTTTTAAGTTGTTCTTCCAATAAAGTCACATCCCAATTTTTCGTGATATCAATCACCTGTTTGAGATTTACCAGTGCGTCCATTTTAAAATCTAGATTTGAGGCCGGAGAAATATTCAGAGCCTCTTGCGAAAAAGAAACATTTTCAACGCCAAAGAGAGCTTGAAGTGCTGAGATTATTTTTTTTTGCTCTTCTGGATTCATATTTTCATAACGAAAAACCATTAATTTCGTGAAATCCTGAAATTCTGCGACAAGGGCTTCATCTATTTTAGGACGTTTCTGAAGTTTTCGAAGGGCAGAAATATAAAGTTCTTCCATCCGATCCTTTTCTTCAGATTGGGTCTTTCCTGTAAGGCCAAGCGCATAGATTAACGATTGTCGCACCGAAGGATTCGTCTCAACGCCTATGCCTGAAACCGAGAGTCGTTTTCTGAGATAGGCCTGTATTTCTAAATCATTTGAAAATTGTTCTTTCCAGGCGACTTCCGCGGAGGCGCTTCGGAGTCTCCAATCCGAATCAATGAGATAACGAAGAACCGCATTTCGGCCAAAACTCTCAATCAAAGTGCCTAAATAGACTCGCGCTTTCGGGCTATAAATTTCAGGTTTCAGGAGATACCCAAAAAGAGGTTCAAGCACTTTTTCATTTTGGCTTAAACAGATACATTCAATAAAAAAATCGCTCGTTCCGCTCAATTGGGGTTGTTGAACAATAAATTGAACAAGTCTCGAGAGTTCCCACACGGTCAATGCTTCAAAACCTTCTTTAGGAACTTCTGGCGATTGTTGCATTTCGAGAATAATATTCTTGAGATCCTGCAAATCTCGCTCACGCGTGAGGCTATAAGAGAGATTTTCAATAATCAAGGTTTTAAGACGAGAATGAATTTCTATAAATTCGCTTGTGCCTTGAAACCACTGGTAGTTGGCATACCACCAATCGCGCCATTCTTCGTTAAAGCCCTTGCTCCAGTATTGTTGCCAGGTATTTTTACGGATCAACTCTTCTACAATAATTTCAATGGTTTCAAATTCTTGATGATGAAACCCGGTTCGTACCGTGACGATGCGTTCCTGGCTCTCTAGAGAGACCTTAATTGTACGGAGCCATCCCACATTAGATTCCGTCACTCCATAATTGGCTCTCATTTCAAAAAAATCATTTTCTTTCAATTTATTCATCAATTGCAACATATCGGACGCCGCCAGAATACGAATCTTAGCTAACGGAAATTGCTTCGCTAAAGAATCAACGGCTTCTACGCTAAAGAGATAGTTCTGAGATTCGTTCCCTTCGGTTTCAAAAAAGACTCGAACGCGTTCCACGGCAGAGGGCTGAACTTCTTTCAATCGTTTGACAATGCGAAAAATTCCCTGATTTTCTTCCCACCATTTTTTCCATTCAATCGGATCGGCTCGAAAATTCTTTCCACTGACTTTCTGAAGTTTTTCGAGCCCTAGCGAACGGATCGATTGATAGTCTTTGAAAAATTTATTTCCCATGCAACATTGAATAAGATTATTGAGGACATTGATTTCATCTTGCTGAGAAAGCTCAAGGTCCATATCGTAATCATTAATACTACAGAGGGCGATCGCGCTGGTATAACGAATAAAATCTTGAGGGTGTCTTAAGTCTTTTAACACTTTTTTAAACAACACTTCATCGAAAAGCTGAGTTTTAAACTGATCTTGAAGTAAAATGAGTGTGAGCAAGGAATACCCTTTCACTCGAAAATCCGCATGATCTAAATTTTCTATCAATTTTTTCAAGAGATCTTGCTGATTAAACTTGGAGAGCTCAAGAGCGGCCTGTAAACAAATTTCTTGAGAATCGTGTCCCAAAAAAGGAAGAAATTCGGGAATAAATTTCGGATCATGATAGATTCCTAATAAGGCGATCACATGGCTTTTATAGGGCACGTCACGAGATCGTAAATACTCCATCAGAATCGGCTCCATATCTTTATGCAAGATAGGCTCTAATGTACGAGTTGCTAACCAGCGAATCGCATTTTTAGGGTTTTTCAAGTAAGAAAGAAGTACCTGTTGAGCCGGAATAAAATCAGAAATCAGCAAGGCTTCAAAAAAGTATTTCAGATACGAGCTGACTTCCGGATCTTGAGCCGCGAGTGTTAGTCCTTGAAAAAGAGCTTTAGAATTTAAATCTTCCGCAATAAAAGCCATCGCCACTTTGTGTCGCCAGCTTCCTTTTTTTAAGTAGTAATCCATAGAAGGAATAATAATTTCGCCGTATTGCGTTAAACGTTTGCAAGCGGTTTTCGCATTCGATTTGGGGAAATCTCCCGCTTCCTGAAATAAGCGTCGGATTTCTGGCAAAATTTCTACGGGAACACCTTTTTCATAGGGTTCGGGAACAAGCTCTTCTTTTTTTTCTTGCGCCTGAAAAACGGCGATAAAAAACAGAAACAATATCCATCCAGACCCTAGCAATTTTTGCATGCTTCGCCTCTCCATCAAAAGAAATGATTTCAAAATAAATTTCCGGTTTCAATGATTCGTTGTAATCTTGTTTGGATTTTTTTTGAGATTGCTTCAGAAATAAATAATTTTCGAAGGTTATCATAAAGGCCCGGGAGCTTTTCTCGAACGCCATCGAGCAGAGCCTCCAGAATTCGATCCAAATAAAGTTCACTTAAAAAGTTTATTTCTCCTTTATCACGTTTTAATAACAGGACTAAATTATTCAATAACAGAATTCGATCTTCGAGATGGGCCTCTTCCCGTTTTTGTGTTTCCAACTCTTGCAGTGTGGCCTCAAGAATGGTTTTCGCATAGCCATCAAACTCTTCTTGCGGATTCGCGGTTACCAGTTCCGCGAGCAGAATCAAAATGTGTTTATTTTCTAAATATTTTAAAAGAGTCTGAAGAATTTGATGCTTATGAGATACGGAGGTAGAAGGATTTTTACCAAAGTTAGCAAGCACTTTAGCCATTTGCAAAATATTTGAAGGCGCCCAAATGACGCGGTAAGAAATGATATCACGAAAACGATTGATGAGACGAATTAAAATACTGGAGGTTAAAGTCAGAGAAAGCGCTTGATGGGACAAAATTTCTCCCAATCCGAAAATGACTTTGGGAAGAACCTCGGTATAAACTTGGGTGGAATCCTGAAATTCAAAACGATCGCCCGCTTGGACTAAGAGGTTTTCTGGCATGGACTGGGCAAGAATTTTCAGAAAAAACTGAGAGAGATGACGAAGTTCTGGCTCTCTGAGCAAGGGACTCCCGCCTAAATAAGCAACGCTTTCAAGAAGTTTATAATGGGTTCGACGGTCATAACTCGTGATCTGATGAATTTCATTCATTAAATCACGCGCAATGACTTCCACTTGCGACGCATCTGCAAGCGGGCATCGACTCAATTTTCCTAAAGTGAGTCCGATTTCTCCCTTTAATTCGACGGGCGCTTCTTCAAAAAAACGAAGGAGCCACTCCAGACTTTTCTGAAACACAGGCAAATGCTGTTCTGTAAATTGGGAAGAAAGAAACAGATCTCCTAAAAGAAAAAGTATTTTTTCCTGAAGGATCAACCGAGAAGTTTCCTGAAGTTGCTTAAAAAGAGATTTCAGTGAGGGTCCACCGATACGTCTAAGGCCAAACCCAACATAAACTAAAGCTTCAGAATCAAGAATTTCCAAACGAGTCAACATTTTTTCGGTAAATAACTCTAACAAATCGGTTTCGGGAGATTCTAAAATAGGCGATTCCATTACAATTTGGCGTTGGAGGGGATCAAAATCTCGATAATAATCAATATAAAACTGGAGAAGCAAACGTCGTTCTGAAGCGAGGAGAGGTGTTTTCCAAACGATCTCATTTAAAATCCTTAGCAAAAATCTCCGTCGTTTTATTTGTACTTCCGAGAATCTCTGGATCAAAGGCGGAATTGCAAAAGCACCCAAATTTTTGAGTCCGGCTACGAGAAGCGTATTGCGGGGATCAAATTCATCTTGAGCCGAACTGGAGCGATCCGAATTTTCCTCAATCAAGTATTTTACTAAGAGCGTCGCTAATTGTTCTTTTTTTAAAGTCAGAGTTGAACCCGAATGTGAGGGATGAAGATAAAGGGTTACTTCCGAAAGTATTTCGGCGAATAAAGCCCGAAGAAACAGATGATTTTGTTTCGACATTTCTTCTAAGCCAGCGACTAAGAGTTCTTCTCCGGCGAAAACTCGCCAATCCGCAAATAATTTTCGGAGGGCATCGATCAGTGAAAAAAGATGAGGATTCGAATGAGGATGCCCGTTTGGAGTGTCGTTCGGTAAATGTTCTACCAGTTTTGCTAAAATTCTTGAAACGAAACGAGAAACCTCTGAGCTTTGGATTAAATCAGGGAAAGAGAGCGTTTCTAAAATAGCGCACAAACATTGAGGATGGCTTTCACTCCCGAGAAGGGTCCACAAGAATTTGCGAAGGATTTCTTTCTCTGGCGCTCCGGGGTTTTTAAGGTGGCCAAGGCGTCGAATGAGTTCGGATCGAGTCTGCCAAACCGTTTCTTTTTGTAAAAGGGTATACGTTTCTAAAATCTCCGGATTAAGCCCAAATTGCGCTAAATGGATAAAAATAGATTGAAGAATTTCTGGGTGATTTTCTTCAAGTAATTTCATCAGAATGGCGATTTTAGATTCAGAGGCTAAGGGTAAAAGCATCATTTTGTTCATCGCTTCAATTTTTTGTGAAACGTTGGCAGAAGTCGCTAAAATCTTGAATGTTTCATGAATTTCTTTGGCTTCAAAAAGGGGCTTTTCCGGCAAAAACGTGAGTGGGATCGAGGAGGTTCCAACCGTCAGAGAAAAAGAGGACTCAAGATGGCTTTGTTCAAGGATCTTTTTTTCACCCGCTTCCGCGAGAAGTTCATCTTCGAGACCGATCACAAATTCTTTTTGATTTTGAAAAACCACGACCTCGGAAAGCTGATGTTTCTGGATCAAGGATCGGATCGATTCCGGTTGCGAAAAGGATCGTTTGAGGTCCGCATCCAGAAGAAAAACTTCTTCCTTGCTTTCAGGAGTACAGAGATCCAGAAAAATTTCTGTAAATCCAATAGAAAAAGTACTTAAAGCGACAATACGGGTCGCGGTTCTCAGACTTAAATGAGGAAAATGATGTTTCAGTTCCTCACGAGTTTCTTTGACAGCGTTCATGTTTTCTTCTCAAGACCTCTCGTTGACTATCGTTTTCTTTTAGAGTTTAACTCATTGCCAGAACTAAACGGAAGGAGTTTTTTTGGATTCCTAGGAAAAGAGGGCTACCCAAAGCAAAAAAATAAAGTTAATATAGAGAAAATCATACCGTCAACTCTGCCGAAATAAAATCCTTCCCGAGGAGAAATTCATTCATGCTCTTGGAAAACAAAAAAGGATTACTTATTGGAGTCGCTAACAAACGAAGTTTGGCTTGGGCTTGTGCGGAAACGCTTGCTCAGCATGGCGCACGTCTCGCGTTTTCGTATCAGGAACATTTTGCGGATCGAGTACAAGAACTGATTCGTTCTTTAAAAGATCCTTATAGTTTTTCAATGGATATCTCTAAGGATAGTGAGATTGATGCTGGATTTTCTCGCCTTCAACATGAATTTGGAAACATCGATTTTATGATTCATGCGGTCGCTTACGCCAAAACAGAAGAATTGGAAGGCCATTTCGTCGATACCTCTCGTGAGGGTTATTCGATGGCCCATGATATCAGCGCCTACTCTCTTGTTGCGACCGCTAAACGAGCCGTCCCCTTAATGCCATCGGGAGGATCGATAATCACCTTGACCTATCTCGGTGGAGAACGTGTCATTCCCAATTATAATGTAATGGGAGTCGCCAAAGCCTCTTTAGAGATGTCGGTCCGGTATTTAGCATCGGATCTAGGAGAAAAACAAATTCGAGTCAACGCGATTTCTGCGGGCCCTGTCCGAACCTTAGCCTCTTCAGGAGTCGGGGGATTCAAGAAAATACTGGAAGTGTATCCAGAAAGAGCCCCTCTTCACAGAAATGTAGAACCCGTGGAAGTCGGAAATACGGCACTGTTTTTGTGTAGCTCCCTTGCTTCTGGAATTACTGGAGAAGTGATCCACGTCGATTGTGGATATCATATTATGGGAATGTGAGAAATAATCGACCTCTTTCTAAAATAAGGTACAATAGATTCTAGCCGAGTGCTATTTTTCGATCTTGGGTCATTAGTGCAACATTTTAAATGGAAACAACCACTTTATTTATTATTCCGCCGTTGATTTATGGGGACGTCGATTATTATCTCATTCGCGGACTCATTGACCTTTTAGCGACCAGTCTTGATCTCTATGAAGGAATTTCCGCAATGGCCCCCATCATGATCGAAGTCGATTCGACCGGAAAAGCCAAACGCGAATTACAAAATCATTTCCGTTTTTTGGGAGAAGATTCTCCTGAAGAGGAATTACTTGAGTTTGTGGAACGCTGTTATCCTGAATCTGGAGCCGCGCTTTTACCCATTGTTCACGCACAAGGAAAAACAGGCGAATTAAAACTCACCCTCCGCGTCATCAGCCATCAAGGCCGATATCCTTTATTTGAAATGCATTGGCACGGTCGTATTCTGGACATTGTCAAAAATTTAAGCCGAGATGTGTCCCTGATCGCAGAACATTGTGGAGGAACCTTCAAAGAAGATTCCAAATTTGTTTGGCCCACCACCGATATTGAGGAAGCCTTAAAATGTTATCTTAATGGGTTAGCGCTTTCAAAAAATTATCAAGCGATTCAAGTGGGCACAAACTACCGCCAATCCTTGAATTTACTCTTTCGCGCTCTCGATCTGGATTCCAAAATGGAGTTTTCCGCGTTCCGGATTGTGGGTTTTTCAGAATTCCTTTTAGAAAATACCGATCTCCCCTTAGATACGTATAATGTGGGTTTAGAATCCTTAAAAAAACTCTCTCATCATTATAAACTCTCGGGTCGGGTTCAGATATTTTTGGCTCAAGCACTTCAACGTTATGTAACGCCAGCGCAAGCCGAAAAAATGTTCCAACAAGCGATTGAACAAAATCCTGAAGATACGCTGGTTTGCCTAGAAGTTGCTACGTTTTACGAACAACAAAATAAACCCAATCTTGCAGAACAAATTTATCAAAAATATCTACAACTTCATGCAGAGGGGCACCCTGATATTTTATTAAACCAAGGAGTCATTTCTGCGAAAAAAGGAAACCTAGATGAGGCGATTGCCTATTGGAAAATAACCTTAAAGGCCGATCCTCGTTATCAT
>CAZHAR010000036.1:0-42696 GCA_964530615.1 uncultured Planctomycetota bacterium
AACATCGCCCTCGCCCCATTTGGGGACTCCAATTTCCTCCTGAAGTTAATCATAGCGAGTATGGTGGGGAACTATTGAATTATTTTTTTTCTCAGGTGGCTAAGCTCCAACCTGATGGATCACCGCAAACCCTCCGCGAAACGATTCTTGAGCAAATTCGATCCATCGGAAAGCCTTTTATTTTATGTGCGTTCTCTGGAGGGGTAGATTCTTTAGTGGCCGCCACTATGGTTCATCAAATTCATGGGCCTCGCCTCTATTGTTTTTTTGTGGATACAGGACTTCTACGTCCTCAAGATTACATCCATATTCAATGCTTGAGCGAGAAAACCGAGCTAAAAATTGAAGTCATTTCAGCCAAAGAAACTTTTTATCAAGCACTTCGGGGCATTTCTGATCCGGAACTGAAACGCAAAACAATTGGAAGAATTTTTATTGAAATTTTTGAACAAAAGGTTCATGAATTTGAGCAAATTCAGCACATCGCTTTTGAATATCTTTTGCAAGGAACCCTTTATCCTGATGTGATTGAATCAAGGAGCCCGCATTCACAGGGCGGAAAATCCGTCACTATTAAATCTCATCACAATGTAGGAGGACTTCCGGATCGAATGAAACTGAAACTCTTAGAGCCGTTTCGCTTTCTTTTTAAAGATGAAGTTCGTCTCTTAGGAAAAGAAATGGGATTACCTCAAGAATGGCTCTGGCGCCATCCATTTCCAGGGCCGGGAATAGGCATCCGTATCTTAGGAGAAATTCGTCCTGAATCGATTCTTAAAGTTCAAAAATCCGACCAAATTCTCTGGGAAGAACTTCAGTCTCACCGATTATACGATCAGGTTTGGCAAGCTTTTACTGTCCTCCTTCCTGTACAGACGGTTGGAGTGAAAGGAGATACTCGTGTTTATGAAGAAGTGATTTGTTTACGAATTGTAGAGAGTACCGATGGAATGACTGCTAGTTGGTCGAATGTTCCACGAGATTTTCTCGCACAAGTCTCGTCTCGTATTACAAATGAGGTTCAAGGAGTGACCCGCGTTGTTTATGATATTACCTCTAAGCCTCCGGGAACCATTGAATGGGAATAAAAAATAGCAAAGGGCCCTGTTAACTCTGAGTGGACTGGACCATCAACTTATTATTGGGAGAACACCTGTGCAAGAGGAACTCAAATCTAGAGAACAATTATTACAAGAGCTTCAAACGCTTCGTGAGCAATTAAAATCTATTCAAGAAACACAAAAAATCGCGGTCCAACAACTCCAAGAAGAGCGTCAGATTTTTCTCAATGGCCCTACGGTTGTTTTTCAATGGAAAAATGCTCCGGGGTGGCCCGTAAAATATGCTTCTCCGAATGTTAAAGAAGTTTTTGGATATTCTGCGGAAGATTTTATGAAGGAACGCATTTCGTATGCGGAACTGGTGTTTTCTGAAGATGTCGAACGTGTCACACAAGAAGTCAAAAAAGCAAGTGCGAGTGGCGCTTCGAACTTTGAACACTTGCCCTATCGTATCCTCCATAAAAACAAACAAATTATTTGGCTCTACGATTTCACAACCATTCTGAGAGATGAGAGCGGAGCGATTACAGATTATTTAGGATATGTTAGCAACATCACGGATCGTAAACTTGCGGAAGAGCGTTATCGGAGTATGACCATTGATGTGCTTGATAAGCTGGAGGTCGGGATTCTTATCGCGGATGCCCACAATAAAGTGGTCTGGCTCAACAAAAAAATGAACGCTTTTTTTGGAATTCCCTGTACAGAAATTCTTGAACAATCTCGGATGCAGTTGTTTCAACAGTATATTCAGCCACTCTTGGAAGATCCTAAAATGATGAAGGAGATTTATTCAAGAAACATTCCTGCTGAAAAAAATCCGATCTGTCATTTGTTAGCAAAACAGGGACTCACCGAACGTTGGCTGGAATACCGCATCCAACCTATCTCCACAGGTCTTTACGCCGGAGGGCAAGTAGAACTTTATTACGATATTACTCTGTTAAAAAATACAGAACAGGAACGGAACCAAATGGAGCTTCAAATGCTTCATGCGCAAAAACTTGAAAGTCTTGGAATATTGACCGGTGGAATTGCACACGATTTTAATAATTTATTGACGGGGATTTTAGGAAACGCGGGATTTATTCGATTGAATCTCCCGAAAGACTCGGATCTTGAATCTCCGCTTCAAGATATTGAATCTGCCTCAACCCGAGCCGCAGAGCTTTGTAAACAAATGTTAGCGTATTCAGGAAAAGGCAAGTTTCTGATCCAGCCTATCAACCTGAATGATCTGATTCGGGAAATTACGCATTTATTAGAGATATCTATTTCTAAAAATGTGACGATTCGCTATCACTTTTCTTTGGCTTTACCGCTCATCGAAGCGGACGCGACACAAATACGCCAAATTATTATGAACCTGATTACAAACGCTTCTGACGCGATCGGAGAAGGTCACGGAGAAATTATTGTGATCACAGGCGTGATGCATTGTTCTCCAGAAAGCTTTGAACACTTCAATTTTACAGAAAAGCGAGAAGAAGGTTTTTATATTTTTGCAGAAATTCGGGATACAGGAAGTGGAATCAACGCCGATATCAAGAAAAAAATATTTGATCCGTTTTTTACTACAAAATTCGCCGGGCGAGGATTAGGACTCTCCGCAGTATTAGGAATTGTTCGGAGTCATCATGGCGCTATCCAGGTAGAAAGCGTCGTGGGAAAAGGATCTTGTTTTCGAATTCTTTTTCCTTATTCTTCTACGGTGTTGCAAATTTCTGAAAACGCAACACACCATTCGCTTCCGACCCAAAAAATTTCCGGGACTATTTTAGTGATCGATGATGAACAAGCAGTCCGCGACGTTGCGTCCAGAATCTTAAAAATGGCTGGCTTCAAAGTCATTGAAGCGGCGCTCGGAAGAGAAGGGGTTCATCGGTTCAAACAAGTACAAAAGGACATTCTTTTAGTTTTATTAGATTTAACGATGCCCGAACAAAATGGAGTGGAAACTTTTGCTCAACTCCGAACTCTAAAACCCGATCTCCCGATTTTGATTTCAAGCGGATATAACGAAGAGGAAGTGGCTGAACTTTTACAAAACAATAAAAATACTGCGAGTTTTGTCCAAAAACCTTATTTACCGGAATCTTTGCTTTCCGCAATCCAAAAACTGATTAAATTTTAACGCAACATTTTTTTTGGGGTGCAGAGAGCGCGACCTTTTGAGCCAGATTTTTAAATTCTTTATAAAGGTGTTCTAACTTGAGAGAAATAACCAGCAACAAAAGATGGTGAAGGGTTCCTACAAAGATCCATATCCCTGAAATGGGTTTTGGATAAAACATGAAACGGATCCCTGCCCCTAGAAGAAATAGGGTATATCCGAACCAAATCAGTCCTAATTTGTGCGTTAATTTTTCTCGTAAAATCAACAGAGTCGACAACATAATTAAGGAAAAGAGCCAAAGTAGAGGCATGAATAGTCATTCCTTTTCCAAGATCAACGCACTATTTTGTCCACCAAATCCAGAAGCGGTTTTCAAACAGTATTGTAAAAAAAGAGGACGCGTTTTTTCTGGAACATAATCTAAATCGCATTCAAGATCAGGATCATAGTGGATTGTAGGGGGAACCCTTTGTTGCTTTAAAGCTTCCAGACAAATGATTGATTCTAAAGCACCTGCCGCTCCGAGAGCGTGTCCAATCATGGACTTAGAAGAACTAATAGGAATCTGAGTTGCTTCCTTGCCAAAAACACGATGAAACGCGATAGTTTCCATTCGGTCATTATACGGAGTACCGGTTCCATGCGCATTAATATAATGAATTTGATTCGGCGATAAATGAGCCATTTTTAGACCCGCTTCAATCGCTCGTACTAACCCTTCTCCTTGGGGATGCGGTCCCGTTAAATGGTTCGCGTCACTTGCGTTTCCATATCCTTTTAAGCAGAGGGCTTCGTTGCCGGGGTGGAGACTCATTAAAATGGCCCCAGCGCCTTCCGAAACTAATAATCCGTCCCGATTTTTAGAAAAAGGACGAACCCACCCTGAAGTGAGCGCTTTTAAACTGGAAAATCCGGCAAGAACAAACGAAGACAAGGCATCGACACCGACGATCAGCACTTGCGAAAATTGGGGTTGATGTTCTAAGAGTTCCCACCCAAACGCCAGCGCATTTAAACTGGAAGAACAAGCAGTATTCAAAGTATAAACGGGACCCGAAAAAGAAAAATGTTTAGCAATTTCTTGAGCCAATTGCCCATAACTTAAACAGGAATCGCCTAAATTTTCCATGTTCCCAAGAGTCGTACTCACGATTAAAGGGAGAGAACGAGGAAGAGAAGGAGAACAACGATCAAGACATTCTTGAATCGCTAATTTTGCCCATAAAAAGGCCCATGAGGAGGTTTTTTTTTCAGGAATCCAAAGTTCCCAACCCGCCACTTCCCCTCCTAAAGCAGGATATAAACCATTTGTGGGAAACCGAGTTAATGGACGAAGGCCGTTGTTTCCCTCGAAAATATTTTGGATCAATACGGGAACTCCGACTCCAAAACAACTTACGGCGCCATAGCTCCAGATATAAGCTTTTTTTGGGGTCATGAGGACTCTCAAATAATCATGATTTCAGGGTCAGGGCGTGGCTCATTTTTCAATAAAGGTGCAAGAGCTAGAGCCTGTTTCCAGTCAATAGTGGTCGTTTTTCGTTGTACCAACTGAGCGATTTGATCGCCGACCGCAGGGGCATGCATCACCCCATGTCCAGAAAATCCAATGGCATGAATTAAACCTTGAATCCGAGGATCTTCGCCTAAAATGGCCCTGTCATCTGGAGAAACATCGTAATACCCGCAAGTTGCGGCTTCTAGCGCCACTTCTTCTGCCATAAACGGGAAATACGGAGCCATTTCAAAAAGAAGTTGATAGCCGTACCCTTCAAGATTTTTCGCACCAAAACCTTCCTCGATTTCATAGTTAGGTTCAAATGGAGGGGGGGTGGGATTAAAGAGATGGTAATCCTTTGGTTTTTCAGGACGTTCGTCCCAGCCAAGCAGAAGGCCCCCGATTTCAGGACGACCATAAGGGCCCAAATTACAAACCATCATCGGAAGAGAACGAACATTTCGTTCCAGTTGATTTGTGGTATAAAGATAGCGTTTAACGGGAACAATAGGGACTGCGATTCCGAGAGAGCGTAACACTTCATTGGCCCAGATACCAGAAGCGTTGACTACACAGGCGGTTTTAATTTTTTGTCCATTGGCATAGACTGCGGATATTTTATTATTTGTGACTTCAATTCGTTGCAAGGGAGTTCGTTCAAAAAATTGGAGCCCTGCAGAAACGGCTTGCTCAAAATAAGCATGGCACACAAGGACCGGATCCAGAAAACCATCGGTGGGGCAAAAGGTTGCGCCATAAATTTTAAAATCTGCCGTTTCCTGAGCACAGACTTCTGGGAAGCGTTTGGTTAGCGCGGAATCCGTCAGCGCTACCACATCACTCAGTCCGTTATTTTTCTGAATTTTTAAGCGTTTGAGCGCATCTTCCCATAGTTTTTCTTCACTATAAAGAAAGAGATATCCATTTTGATGAAAAACGTCTTGAGAAAGATGAAAATCTTGACGAAAGGTTTCATACTTTCGGCCAGAATAAAGAGAAAAAGCGATATTGACTTTCGAGGAAAATTGCTGGCGAAAAGCCGCCGCAGAACGTTGGGTACTTCCAGAACCTTTTGATTCTTGCTCAAGGCAGAGCACTTTTAAGGAAGGTTTTTGGGTGAGGTAGTAACAAATGGCTCCTCCAATAATACCTCCGCCACAAACAACAACATCGACTTCAGACGGGAGCTTGGGCATATAAATCCTGATGTAAAAAAAGAAACACTCGATTTAAAGAGTGTCTGCGAATGGAGATCAGAATTATAACAAGAGCGCTTTTGAAACGCTAGATTATCCTAATTTTTTTCTTCCTCTTCAGGAAGTCTTTGAAATCGATCGGATATCCGATTCAAAAGAATGCGCCTCTTGAAAAGAGTCAACCTTAAACAAATGCGGATAGCGTTCTGTCAGGACTTGAGTAATCAACTCAACGGGAACCTCTGCGAACTCTCCATAGCTTTTCAAATATTCCATATGGAGATGACCCTCAGGCGTAAATTCTTGAAAGATGGAATCCTGTTTCCCATCAAACTCTAAAGGAGCCACCCCCATCAACGTGCAAAGATCCTTATTAAATGCAGGAGTCGCAGTCACCCATTGTCCATCTAGATAGAGCTTAATGAATCCGTGCATCGCGAAAATATTCGTTCGTAACAAAGCGACGAATTGCGGACTTGCTAAATGGTTCTGAACATCCGAAAGTCCTAAACAAGCTGGAATTCCTTTATACCGAGCCATTGCTCCTAAAAGAACCGCTTTCGGGATACAATAGGTTTCTTTCTTTTCCAGAGCGTAACTGGCTCGAAAGGTTTCTCGTTTGGACGAAAATACGTAAGGGTTGTAACGAATTTGATCCCGAACCGCGTTATAAAAGCGAATTGCGATATCTCGCGGATTTTTTAATCCTTCGCTCAATTGATCCGCAAAGGCTCGAATATTTTCGCTTTGGTAATCAAAGTAAGGGGTGGGTTGGAGATATTTGGAAAAATCGTCTGTTTTCATAAAATTCTCTCTTTGAAAGGATCAACGGATCAGAAATTTTATTGTAAAAAAAAAATGGAACAGAAACCAGAGCATTAAAAAAAGGAAGATTCTTATGCGAACACGAGTTCATTGTAACTTTATTTTTTTTATGATGCTCCTTTCCATCCTGCCTCTTCGGGCAGAAGGGAACCTTGTTTTAGCCGGTGGAGGGTCTGAAGGGGAAATCGGTGAGACAGAATCTTGGTCTTATCTTCTCTATCAGAAGTTTTTTTTTCAAGGCGATATCACTGGAGACGGAATTCTTCAGGTAGGAATTCTCGCCCTAGAATTTCCGGACGATCCTGAAAGTGCGGGTTGGTTACCCGCGTATTTTGAATGGATAGGAAAAACACTCGGTTTGAAGGTTATTGCCCAAAACTGGGCGATTCCCTCGCGCGAAAGGGCCAATGATCCAAATTTTTTAAGGCCCCTTCAGACAGCGGATATCCTTTTTATCAAAGGAGGAGATCAAGGAGAATATTACGATTTCTGGAACGAGACTCTTTTGGAAAAGATCCTTCAGTCTGTTGCTCAAAAAGGCGTGGTTGGAGGAACCAGCGCCGGGGCGATGAGCTTGTCTTCATTCAGTTTTAGCGGAGGAAATGACTTGGTTTCCTTGGATGTTCTCGCGAATGCCTGTACGTCTTATTTAGACGATGTGAGTGAAGCTAAAACGTCTGGGATTCATACGGATTTTTTGAATTTCCTTCCTAATGCGCTCGTCGACACGCATTATACACAACGTGGACGAATGGGGCGAATGATCGGCATTTTAGCGAAAGCGACGACAGATTCCGGGAACCATAAAATTCTTGCGATCGGGATCGAACAAAAAACGGGAATTTGGATTCATCAAGGAATTGCGGAAGTGATTGGATTCGGAGAAGTAAGCTGGATTCAAGAAACCGAAAAAACCCGATGTGTCCGAAAATTGGGATCTCCACTGATTTATACCGATCTGAGGCTAGATCGACTCACTCATGGGAAAAAATATGACTTCTCGCATCGGATGCCATTACTTCCCGAAAATTTGAAGATCGGAAAAGAAGAACTCTCCCATTCTTTTTCGGGAATCGTTTCTTCGGAAGTACTTTCGGAAAGAATCAACTTTGAGTTTAATGCAACAATCGCTCCAGAAGATTTTAAGCTTATTCGTGATGGAACGAAACCTTATCTCGCAAATTCAATTGGTTTTAAAGATTTTGAAAATTCGGAAAAAAGAATGGAGGAGCAAGAGTCTCTTTTTTATGCATTACAGAAGATCCCAGAAGGAATTGGTTTTCTCTTATGTTCGGGAAGTGAGCTTTCACAACGCGATTCAGAACATCTTGGAATCGAACCTACTGACCCGAATCAGCGACCTAGTGCTGGAATGATCCTTGATATGAAAACCGTCCTCTTTCAAGAAAACGGGGCCTTCCTCTCAAATTATTCAGTTTCAAACGGATCGCTTCGCGCCACAACAGCCATTTATGTGACCTTGCACGTTTTTGGAAACTCGAATCAACAGGGCTTTTTTTTGAATTTAAAAAATCGGGAAGTCTTGTTCATTCGAGAGTGAGTTAAAAAACACTTTAATGGGGAGTGGTTTTGGAAAAAAGCGTCAGGATCAGAACCCCTAAAAGGATAAAAAAAATTCCTACGATCGCGGGGAAATCGAGTTTTTGTTTGTAGACAAAATACCCAGAAACGCTGACCAACACCATTCCGAAGCCAGACCAAATCGCATACGCACTGCCGATTGGAATGCTCCGAAGTGATAAACTCAAAAAATAAAACGCGTTCAAATATCCAATCAAGACAAGGATTGTGGGAAAAAAACGACTAAATTGTTCCGAAGCTTTTAAAGAAACGGTTGCCATGACTTCGGAAAGGATGGCAATGGCCAAATAAAGATACGCCATCCAACACCTCCTTCATGAAAGACTTCCTTAAGTGTATCCTGATTTTTTAAAGAAGCCCAGGAAGTCTTATTTTCCTTGAGAATGTTGGCCCATCTGTTTTTCTGCTTCTCGAGTTAACTGTTCCACTTCATTGAGAACTTTCTTATCTTGTTCTTTCATTTTAATGTTTCTAAGTTTAATCATTTGTGTGGCTCGCTTAATCTCATTGAAAATTTCGATATCGCTTGCCGGAGGGGGTTTTGGGGACGCTATCTTTTGAGGCGCTATTTTTTTTGTGGTATCTTTAGGAAGAAGAGGCGTGGATCGATTAAATTCTTTAACACAGAGTTTCAGAGTATCTAGAGTCACAAATCCTTTTTCGATCAAGGTTTGCGAAATCGATTGGTCCTTTGCCGTCGAATTTAAACAGGTTTTAGCCTGTCCTTGAGACAATTTATTCGTTTGAACCAGATAGTTTAAAAAAGATTCTCCATCCATAAAATTTCTCCTTTCTGAAAAACATAAAATTAGTGAAGCGGTTGCTCTCGAATCCACGTTTCTAAATGAGTATATCGGGCCTGGCGTTCTTTATTGTGTAAGGCTCTCTGTATCGCAGAAGGATCCCCAATTAAAATCACCAGATTTTTTCCTCGAGTGACTGCGGTATATAAAAGATTTTGTTGAAGCATTGCAAATTGTTCCATACTGAACGGGATAATGACTCCGGGAAATTCGCTTCCTTGTGATTTATGAATTGAAATGGCATAAGCGAGTTGAAGTTCATCCAGATCCTTAACCGAATATTCCACAAGTCGATTTTTAAAAGCAATTCGAACATAGGCGTTTTGAAGTTCTTGGACAGTTCCGATATCTCCGTTAAAAATTTCTTTGTCATAATTATTTTTAATTTGCATTACTTTATCGCCAAGACAAAACTGATGCAACAGTTCTGATTTTTGAAATGTTTTTTGGATCGCCTCGTTGAGTGCATTTGTTCCCAATTTTCCTTTTCTCATGGGGCAGAGGATTTGGATTTGATCGGGTTTCAGCGAAAATTGTCGAGGAATTCGATCGATCAACATTTCCAAAAGCATCTCGAGGGTTTTTTCAGGAGATCGCTGTTTAATGATATAAAATTCGCCTGAAGTCGAGGTGTCGGAAAAAATCTCTTGGCCCGATAAAATTCGATGCGCGTTCAACACAATAGAGCTTTCTTTTTTCTGGCGAAAAATTTGGGTGAGGCGAAAAGCGGGAAATCGTTCGCTTTTAAGAAGATCCGTCAAGACATTTCCGGCTCCAACGGAAGGCAATTGATCGGCGTCTCCAACCAGATATAAACGAGTTTTACGACTTAATCCAGAGAGCAACAAGCTAAAAAGCTCAACATCCAGCATCGAGCATTCATCCAGAATCACCACATCGGCCAAAATTCGTTCCTGAGTTTGTAATTTTTCGATCAAAATTTCTTCGGGCCGTATTTTCAAAAGGCGGTGAATAGTTTGGGTGGGAACGGACGTCGCCATTTCCATACGTTTGGCGGCTCGTCCTGTAGGAGCGGCGAGGCAAACGCGAAGGCGTTCGCGATCAAAGATTTGATACAAAGCTTTTAGAACGGTTGTTTTTCCAACTCCCGGCCCTCCGGTGAGAATGGCAAAACGTTGGTTCGCCATTTGGGTGACAATTTGTTGTTGTTCTGAAGATAAATGGGATAGCGAGGAGAGTGCTTCTTGTAAGCGTACTAAAGAAATAGGATGTTCTATGGGTACGGATTGTTCCTGAAGTCGCTTGGCAATAAATTGTTCTAGTTGATAGAAGCGAGGTAAATAACAGGGTTGATCAAGAGCCGATAAACAAATCAATTCATGATCGTCCAAAACGCTTTGTAATAAAGGCGCTAACACTTCCATCGAGATATCGAGATAGTGAACTAGCTTCTCACAGAGGCGATTAAAGGGAAGATAACAATGTCCTTCGTCTAAAGCTTTTTCTAAAAAAAATCGGGCACTGGACACGATCCGCTTCTTGGAGTCCGGCGGAATTCCTAAGATTTGCGCGATGGTATCCGCGCGACGAAAATGGAGTCCCGAAATCTGTTGCGCTAGCAAATAGGGATTTTCCTTGATTTCTGGAATTCCTTCCTGACCGATTTTTTCTTTAACCTCTTGTATCATTCGTGGAGTGAGCCCCCATCCTCGAAGTAAAATCTCAAATTCACGATCTTCTGTTTTTTCTTTCCACGATTTAAGGATGGATTCCAGTCGCTTTTCTCCGATTCCGGGGATTTCTTTTAATTTTTCTGGATGTTCACTCATCAAGCGGAGAACTTCTGCACCATGATGTTCCACAAGAATTTTGGCCATTTTTTTTCCAATCCCCGGAATAAAACCGGAGGCGAGAAAACGCTCTACTTCCTGAGCAGACTGAGGCAATAGTAATTGAAATTGTTTGGATTCAAAGCGCCATCCATAAAGAATGTGTTCGACATAATTTCCCCAGACTTTCAGCCGTTCTCCTTCGTGGATCGGTCCAAATTGGCCCGTCACAGAGACGAGTCTCTGATCGACAAGTCGAATACTTAAGATCCGATAACGCGAATCTGAACTTTCATAATGAATTTTTTCGCAAACCCCTTCAATCTCAGTTTCATCTAAAGGAGGTTTGGAGAAGAGCCTAGCTTCCATAAATGCTTATTTCTTATTAAAAAGGTATTTTTAAGAGGGAACGAGACTCAACTCTACAATGGTTTTTCAAGAAGTTTGGTATGAAAATCTTTAATTTGTTTCCAAAAATTTTCTCCGAGGGATTTTCGTAAGCGATCAAAGACGGAAAGAAACTCAACGGCTTGAGAATTCGCCAAGGCTTGAACTAAAAATCTTAAATAATTCAGCAGATACGTGTTGCGTTCAAGTTCCGCAGAGGAAATTAATTGAGCTTCGATTTGTTCAATGGCGTTTGCAAGAAATGGTCCTGCTTTTTGATTTCCTAAGCGTCCTAAAGCTTCGAGGAGGGTCAGATAAAAAAGTTCTTCTCGTTGCGTGGGTTGAGGATGTCTAAGAAAATAAAGGGTTCCCTCGTCTAAATAACGCAACAGTTTTTCCAAAATTTCAGGCTCTTTCATCTTGATTATTTCAAAAATAGCTTCTAGCGGATCGCCTTCAATGATTTGTTCTGACTTCAGATAAGAAATCCAGAAATCAAAATTTTTCAAATGCTCTTGTTTCAGTTTACCTTGTTGAGATTCAATTTTTCGAGCGAGAGCACTTTCTTTTTTTTCTTTTTCGAGCGCTTCCTGAAAACGAGTTTCCTGCTCTTGTTTCTTTTTGAAATAGAGATACTCTGCGACTCCTAGAACAAAAACAATCAAAATTAGCACGAGGATCCAAGGAAAAGGATTACGCCGAATTTTTTTTGAAATTTGTTGGAGTGGGCTCAAAGATTGGGCCCGAATTGGATATCCAGATAAAAAACTTTCCAGATCTTCACTAAAGGCTTTGGCGGTTGCATAGCGTTTGTGTTTAAGCTTTTCCAAGGCTTTTAAGGTAATTGCTTCTAAATCACGATGGATCTGAGGATTTTTTTTAGAGGGCGAAATGGGCTCTTCGTGAGTAATCTTGTAGAGAAGGGCGTGAATAGAAGGGTCCTCAAACGGGCAGGAGCTTGTCAATGTTTGATAGAGACAGACTCCCATTGCGTAAATATCCGTTTTAGGCGTGAGTTTCATCTTTCCTTGAATTTGCTCAGGAGCCATATAATATGGAGTTCCCAAGAGGGTTCCTTCTTGCGTTTCTTTCGATTCTTGGAGGTTTCCGCGCTCTTTAGCAAGGCCAAAATCTCCGATTTTAGGTTCATAGGTTTTCGTGACAAAAATATTTTCGGGTTTAATATCTCGGTGAATCACACCCTGAAGATGGGCATAATGCAAAGCTTCTAGGGCTTTTTTGAGAATCAAAACTCCTTGTCGAATCGAGAGTCCTTCCTGAATGAGTTCGCCAAGCGTTTTTCCTTCCACATACTCCATCACGAAGTAATGTTGATCGTGTTCGACTCCAGAGTCAAATACTTGAACGATTCCCGGGTGTTTAAGTTTTGCCGTAATTTTTGCTTCTTGATGAAATCGAGGTAACAGCGGATCGGAGCGGGTTTCGTTTGTCGAGATGACTTTTAAGGCGTAAATGTTTTTGAGATCGCGGTGTTGGACTTTATAGACAACCCCCATTCCCCCTTGTCCAATTTTAGAAAGGACCTCGTATTTTCCGAAGGACTGCGATTTTCCTAAAGATTTTTCGACATTTTGTAACTTCATCGGAGCCAAAGATTTAACGGGAAGAACCACATTTTCAAAGACTCCGGGTTGCGATTTAAGATAGTTAAAGAAAAGCTCAAAATCGAGTTCTTTTAAATATCCTTTTTCCAAAAATTTTTCCCAAAAATCAGGATGGCCCTGAATATAGGCCATTTTTTTCTGTTCGTTTTGATGGAACCATTTCAAAAAATAGTGTGTGGCAGTAGAATTCTGTTGATTTTTATGACACCATTGACGAAATTCTTCAAGAAGATCCATAAATTTTTTCGTTTTAATGGAAGAGATCTGGAAAGAGTTTTTTAATGACTTCCCGATTTTTTTGAACTTCGGAAGCATTCTTATCTTTGGCCCCGTTCAAAAACATCAAGAAATCTCCGCGAGCATTCGTTTTATCTCCTTTTTCCCAATAAACACACCCCCGATTGTAATAAATTTCGAATCCGGAAGGATTGATCTGAAGCATCGTGGTAAAATCTTCGAGAGCGCCCACATACTCTTTTTTTAGATAGTGGGCACTTCCTCGATGATTATAGGACGGGAGGTAATCGGGTGTGAGTTGAATCGCCTGTGTACAATCTTCGATAGCTCCGTCTAGGTCTAGTTTATTCATTTTTGCCAATCCGCGATTCGCGTAATAAAGGCCATTTTGCGGAGCCAGAGCTAGCGCTTGCGTATAATCTTGAATGGCTCTTGCATAATCGCCTTTTAAACTTCGAGCTAATCCGCGATTATTATAGTTTCCGTGATCGTTCGGATCGAGACGAATCGCGGTATTATAGTCTGCAATCGCGCCGTCATAATCGCCTTTACATTTTTTACTCACTCCCCGATTCGCATAGCTTAGCATAAAATTGGGGTTTAGCCGAAGCGCTTGCGTATAATCTTGAATCGCGCGGTCATAATCCCCTTGGCTATAGTTAACATTTCCTCGTTGATGATATTCTTCTGCAGTCAGTGCCTTATTATTTTGGTTTCCATCCATTTTAGAAAGTTTCTGATACGCCTTTTCGGTTTTTTCCCAAAAGACAGAGCCTTGTCCCATTTGGCTTCGAAGCGCATATAAGTCTGAAGAAATATTAGGAGTATGGCTATCCGCTAACGCTTGTGTCAAGAGAATCATCCATGAGATAGCTTCAAAAGAGCGTTGTGTGGGAGGCGTCGAAACGACTTGGGTCGAAATCGTTTTTAATGTCTGAATCAGGGGTTGTTGAGCGAGCGTATTGTTTTTTCGTCCTAACGCTGTAATCAAAGTACGATAATATTGTCGTTTTATAGGATCGGCGAAGGACGGTTGTTGCGAAAAAAACGGGATGGCTTCTGAGAGGATCTGAATGAGTTTTTCAAGAATTTCGTCTTCGGGCATTTGAGCGATTTCAAAAATAGCATCATTCAGGAAGGTTTCTTCAAGTTCAACCAAACTGAGTTTTTTCAGCCAATTTTCAAAGTTCTGGAGGTGTAGTGTCGAGAGTCGTTTTTCGGCATTTTGTTTTTCATCCGCCTGTTTTTGAAAATCGTTCGACTGTTGCGTTAAAATAGAAGTCCGATCAGGATGTTCTGAAATGCGCCATACGGGCCAAGAACCAACGAATAAAAGCATTAAAAGTAAAAGAAAAAAGCTACTGAAAACCAATTTTCGATTGCGCAATCCCCACTTCTTTACTTTTTCGTGCCAAGTCGGTGGATGTGCGAGAATCGGGTACCCTTCTAGGAATCGCCGGATATCTTCCGCGAATTCATGGGCCGTTTGATAACGCTTTTCTGGGGACTTTTCAATTGCCTTTAGCGTGATCGTATCCAGATCGCGGTGAATTTTAGGATGGTGATGCGAGGGCGGGAGCGGATCTTCATAGAGAATTTGATAGAAGAGTTCATGAATATTTTTCCCAGTATAGGGAGTTTTTTTCGTCAGCAATTCATAAAGGCAGATTCCGATGGCATAAATGTCGGTGGTCGCAGAGAGCTCGCTTTTTCCAAGAACCTGTTCCGGCGGCATATACGTGGGCGTTCCTAAAATGACCCCATTTTGAGTCAATTTCAGGGCCTTTCCTTCCAAACGAAGATTTTTAGCCAGTCCAAAATCTCCGAGTTTAGGTTCATTTTCTTTGGTTAGAAAAATATTTTCGGGTTTGATATCTCGATGAATGACTCCTTGAAGATGGGCATATTCTAAAGCTTCCAGAATTTTTTGAATCATCATTAATCCATGACGCATCGAAAAATTTTGGGCGATAAATTGGGTCAAAGTGATTCCATCCACAAACTCCATACAAAGATAATAATACGGGCCCTCTTTACCGAAATTGTTGATTTGAATGATGTTCGGATGCTTAAGTTGAGCCGAAATTTGGGCTTCTTTTTGAAAACGAGCGATTGTTTCTTCATTGATTTGATCCGAAAGCGTAATGACTTTCAGTGCGTAAATGATTTGAAGATCTTGATGGCACACTTTGTAGACGGTTCCCATTCCACCTTTTCCAAGGAAATGAATGATTTCATACGGACCTATTTTTTTTGGAACGGAGGCAGAAGCGGACGGCTGAGGAAGAGATAAAGGTGAGTTTTTTAGGGAAGATTTTTTTTGATCGGGAATGGTCACTAATTGAAGCGTTTCCGAGTCGCTTACGGCCCCATGAATCGCGGTTTGAAGTTGAAGATAATTAAAAAAAAGTTCAAGTTCTTCTTCAGTGAGAAAGCCGGTTTCAACAAAATATTGGATCGCCTCTAAATTCTGAGATAAGTACGTCTCTTTTTTCTGAATATTTTGTTGATACCAAGACAAAAAATGTTGTCGTAAGTCCGCGCGATTTTGATATTTCTGGAGCCAGAAACGATAGTCTTGCATGAAAAAAACCTTCAAACTCTAACGAATCACCTTATAATAAAATACTACTTCATTTTAACCAAGAAAAAAGAGCGCGGAAACTTAAAATACACTGAAAATTTAAAAAATTGAATATTCGAGAACTAAAATTAGGAACCCTGTTTAGGAATTTTTTATGCAACAGACTCAAATAGTTCAGCGAGTACAGTACTCTCTGGCTCTACTTCTTTTAGTTTGCTCTTGTACTTCTCCTCCTATTTCAAACAAGGATTCCAGCTCGGATTCCATTGCCTGGGAAGAATGGTCACCCCGTATTTTCCAGAAAGCCCATACAGAAAATAGGCTTGTTTTACTTGATCTTGGCGCTGTGTGGTGTCATTGGTGTCATGTGATGGAAGAAACGACGTATCGTGATCCCCAAGTCATTGGGTTGATTCAAAAATATTATTTGCCTATTAAGGTGGATCAAGATTCTCGCCCCGATTTATCGAATCGTTATAAAAAATACGGTTGGCCCGCAACTATTATTTTTGATTCAAAAGGGCAAGAATTAGTGAAGCGGAGAGGGTATCTTGAACCCCAAGAAATGGCGACTCTTTTGAAAACTCAAGCGGAACACCCGTTTCCAGAAGAAGAGTCTTCGGCAATCGTGGTTTCCAAAAATGCACCCTCGTTTCTGTCCACGGAACTTCAAGAAGAATTACAAAAAGAATATTTTTCTGGTTATGATTTTCAAATGGGGAGTTGGGGAAAAGGACATAATAAGTTTTTGGACTGGGATAGCGTTGAATATGCTTTGGTAAAAGCCAAACAAGGCAGTGTTCAAGATCAACAAATGGCGATTCAAACCTTACAAGCGCAATTAAAGCTATTCGATCCGATCTGGGGTGGAGTCTATCAATATTCGACAGGGGGTGTTTGGGAAAATCCTCATTTCGAAAAAATCATGTTCTTCCAAGCTGGAAATTTACGGGTGTATGCGTTGGCCACCCTTTTTACGAAAGATATTCAGTATTTAAAGGCCGCACAAGAGATTCATCGCTATTTGAGAACTTTCCTAACAAGCCCGCAGGGGGCATTTTATACCAGTCAAGATGCCGACCTTGTCCCGGGAAAACACAGCGGAGAGTATTTTAACTTATCCGATCAGGAACGTCGTTTCCTTGGAGTTCCCAGAGTGGATACCCACATTTATTCGCGAGAAAATGGGGTAGCAATTACGGCGCTTGTTAGCTTGTATTGCGCGACCGGAACACCTCAATATCTTCAAGAAGCTGAAACGGCCGCTCAATGGATTCTAGAGAATCGAGCTTATCAGGACGGAGGCTTTTTTCATGGAGAAAACCAAAAAGAAACCGATCCACTTTATTTAGGGGATACGTTGCTGATGGGAGAAGCTTTTTTAAGGCTCTATCTCGCCACAGGAGCAAAAAAATGGATTCTTCAAGCACAGCAATCTGCCCGATTTATTGAAAAATATTTTCTTCATTCTAGCGGGACAGGGTTCATCACGACTTTTGTGCCTAACCCGCTCGTTGGCGTTTTCGCGGATCCTTTAATCGAAATTGAGGAAAATACGCTCGCGATGCGTTTTTATAATTTGTTGTTCCACTATACCGTTGACCAACACTTTCGGAAAATGGCAGAATCGTCGATGCGTTTTCTAGCGACTCCTGAAGTGGCCACGTCTCAAAAAATTTGGGTTGCAGGCATTTTATTGGCTCAGCACGAGATCACTCAAGATCCTCCGCACTGGACGATTGTGGGTTCTAAAAAAGATCCGGAAGCGGCGGCTCTTTTTCAAATGGCCCTTAAAATTCCAACAGAATACAAACATATTGAATGGTTGGATAAACAAGAAGGGCCACTTCCTCACACAGAAGTCTCTTACCCAGAACTCGCGCGTGCCGCAGCATTTAAGTGTGACAACAAATCGTGTTCCCTGCCCGTTTTCTTTGACCCTTCTCAAAACAGCTTGGAATGAGGACACTATGACGTATCAAACGTTGGAAGAAATAAAATCAGAGAGAAGAAGCGGGAAAGCGTTCTGCGAGATTTTTAATAACGTCCTTGCGTCCCCGAATCTTCTTAAGCAAGTTCCAGAGCCGTTTACGCTAATGGAAGAAGCGGGCTATTCGCTCTCGCCCCAAGATTATGTGGATATGACAACCGAGGAATGGCTGAAATTAGGCGTTGATAAGCAAATTCAGTATGCAACAGCTTATCAAGAATGGGTTGCGAAAAACTTGAAAGATGCGATAGAAAAAGAATTTCCGATCAACAAAAAGAGGACAATTTCGATGAGGCTGATTCCGCCCGGAAAGTATTGGCAAGGCGCTCCGAAAAATGAAAATGAAGATCAGCGAAAAATAGTGATCCGGCAGCCATTTTGGTGCGGGAAATATCCGGTCACTCAAGAACAATGGGAATCGGTGATGAAGAGACGGCCATCCTATTTCAATGGAAATTCTCAAAATCCAGTAGAGGCGGTAAATTGGAATGAATGCCAAGAATTTTGTCAGGAAACCGAAATGAATCTTTTGAGTGAAGCCCAATGGGAATACGCGTGTCGGGCTGGAACAACGACGACTTACTATTTTGGAGATAATCCCGAAGCGTTAGGCGACTATGCTTGGTATGATGAAAGTTCAAAGAGGAAAACGCATCCAGTAGGGCAAAAGAAACCAAATGCGTGGGGGTTATCTGATATGCATGGGAATGTTTGGGAATGGTGCGAAGATTTAGATACATCCTCAGTGCTTAGCCGCGTGTATCGCGGTGGGTGCTGGCGTGACGGCGCTACTTACTGCACTTCGGCGTATCGCTACAGGAGCCTTCCTTCGTATCGTTACAACAGCCTCGGTTTCCGACCGGCGAGGCTGTTTCCCTGAGCTTGTCGAAGGGTGCCCTTGACTCTTTATTATTCTTCTTCGGAAGCTTCCAATTTTTGCTGAGCGCCTTGGATTTGAGACCAGAAATTTTCGCCCATCGATTTGAATTCCAACAATTTTGGAGCGTATTCTTTGTCTTTTGTATTTCCAAGTGCTTGAGCCAATTTCACCATATATTTTTCGTCAGCAACCGAACGCGATTGCTTTTCCGTATCGGCCTTTACGATCTTCTCTTGCATTTGCTTTAAACACGTATAAATCGGCTGAGCGGCTTGTGGATTTTCCAAACGGCCTAAAATTTCAACCATGGTTTCATAAAATTCGTCGGATTTCGACTTTCGCTCCTTGCTGGTTAAAAAGTAATTTGTGCCGTCGTTCAAGAGGATCACCAAATTATCGAAGATCTCTTTTTCTTTCATTTTAGAAATTTCAAAGATGGCGTCATCTCGTTCTCCTTCTTCTAGATCCGGAGATTTAAGCCGTTCGATCCAAGTCTTTAATTGCCCTTCATGATCTCTTAAAGTTTGGTTTCGTTTCGTTTCAACCTCATCAATCATTTCCTTTTGTTTTTCATTTGAAAGAATGCTTAATTTCATTTCTTTCGCGACGTAGTCGGCCAGTTGATATTCCTGATTTTCGCAGGTGAGCGCAATCAGTTCTTCTCCGACCGCCAATTTTTGAGTTTCCACTTCTTTATCATTCGGACGGATGGACAAGGCGATACTCAAATGGTTTAAGGCGGTAAGCAAATGTTTAATTTTTTCGCCTTTATCTTCTGTACTTTGGGCATTAATGTTATCGGAAGTCGTTTTTTCCTCTTTAGCGGCCGAAAAAGCGCTATTGAAGCGGTTTTGACGATCTCGGATACGAGAAATTTGATACCAGGCCACGAACGCAATTAGTAACAAAACCATGGTGACAATTAAGGCGCAAATTTGTTTATTTCGTTTGGCCCATTTCAAAGATTTCTCTACGAGTCCAGCGGGTCTGGCTTCAATCGGATATCCTTCTAAAAATCGTCCGATATCATCCGCAAAATCTTTTGCGGTCTGAAATCGTTTTGGTTTCGATTTTTCCAGTGATTTGATCACAATGGTGTCGATATCACGATGAACTTCCTGATTATGCTTTGAAGGCGCTTCCGGATCTTGGTTAATAATTTTATCAAACAAGGTATGAACCGAATTTCCCTCAAACGGTAATTTTTTGGTTAATAATTGATATAAACAAACACCCACCGAATAAACATCCGTTCGCGCGTCTAGCTTGTTGGCTTCTCCACTGGCTTGTTCTGGAGACATATAAGCCGGAGTTCCCATAATTACACCGGTTTGGGTCAATTTTTGGGCCTCACTATCGAGCGTAATATCACGAGCAAGCCCGAAATCTCCGATTTTAGGTTCTCCTTCTTTGGTCATAAAAATATTTTCAGGCTTGATATCTCGGTGAATAATATTTTGGCTATGCGCATAATGAAGGGCTTCCAGCACTTTTTTTATTGCGATGAGTCCGTCTCGAATCGAGAGTCCTTCCTGAATCGCACTATCTAGATTTTTTCCTTCGACATATTCCATGGCAAAATAATGTTCTCCGCCTTCTTGACCTGAATCCACCACTTGAATAATTCCGGGATGTTTCAATTTGGCGGTGGCTTGAATTTCCCGATGAAACCGTTTTAATGCTTGTTCTGAAGCGTCTTCTCCTGCGATCAAGACTTTCAAGGCAAATGTTTTGTTAAGCATTGGGTGATAGGCTTTATAAATGATTCCCATTCCCCCACGAGCTAATTCTTCTAAAATTTGATAGTGCCCAAAAGTTTTGGCTCCCTTTTGTTTTTCGATATAAAATTCTGGCTGTTCTTTCGTTTGTCGGAAACGATAAGGAATTTCGTCTTCACGAATATCGCCCCACGTTCCTTGATCGAGTTCGATGAATTCTTCGACCTTAATTTTTCTTTTCTTCAGGAGCATTTGTAATAAAACGCGAGGCGAAATTTTTTCTTTATTTTCTTTGCTGAGTTCCGAAATAATTGAATTTAATTCACCCACATCGAGCTTAGATTCTTTGAGAAGTTTGTATCCAATATTTTTGAGATAGACAATCTCTTTGGATTCTTCTCCTTTTTGAATTTCATTCGTATCCGCTTGAGAATGAGGGCGTTTGGCTTCTTGAGTATCTTGAGAAGAAGGTTTTGGGGTTCCGTAACCACATTTCAATAAATATTGGCGAAACTCTGTCAGGTCTACGCCTCGTTGCTTGAGGGCACCGCTCAGGGTTTCAAAGTCTGTATTGAATAAATAATGTAAATATTTTCGATATTCTTGGGGGTCAATCCCTTTTTGTTTTAAGGTACTCGTCAACTTTTCAAAATCCGTTGCCATAATTCACTCACTCTCCAGAAAATGGAAAGAATTTTTATTTGCTCTAGATTAACAATTTTAGAAAGGAATCAAAAGGAAAAAAATAAGAAATTTAGGGTTCCGCTGTTAAAAGCAAGAGAGTTCCATTGCCTCGACAGCTATAAGAGAAAACAATCGCTTTTCGATATTTTTTCTGTTTGAGGAGCATTGCGCCAAGGGACGCTTGAAAAGAAGAAGAACAAGCAAAGGATTCTCCAATATAATTTAAAGGATGAATGGCTTCACTTTGAGTCCATATGCTTTCTTGTAAAAACTGAAAAATGGGATCTTTTTCGGTCTGATTTTTTCCGGTAATAAACAAATCGATATCGTGAGGGTGGAGGTGGTTTCTTTCCAAAAAATCGAGAATCCGATGATGAAGATCCGAAAGGTGGCTTAAGTGCATTGAGTGCAAATGAAATCCAAAGCCATCTTGAATCCAGCAATCGGGCGAGATCTTTCGTTGGTGTAAATTTTCAGAGGATTCTAGCACCAAGAATGAAGCGCCTTCTCCAAGCGTGAGCTTTCCCAAAGAGAGACGATCGTATACTTGATGTGCAAGACGGGTCCATTCATAGGCCCCTCCGGTGAAAATGACTTTTTGGGAGGACGATTCTAAAAGCGTTTTTGCCATTAAAATGGTGGATAGCCCAACATTTTCATCACCAGAAAGACTTTGTAAAGTTCCTTGAAAATTTCCATGGATCGAAAGATGAGAAATTCCTGCGTTAAAACCGCCTTCGGTAAAAAGCATCGGAGAAACAAGGTGCGGCGAACGAAATAAGGTCTCGTGATAGGCAATACAAGACTCAAGGCTTCCATGAGAGGTGGCTAGGATCAGTCCACGTTCTTCAGGGAGATAAGGGATAGGGCCATAATGATCCAACGCCTTTAAAAACGTACTTAAAAAAATTTTTGACAACCGACTTAATCTTCGTGTTTTAGAGACAGGAAAGGATTCTGGAAACGGGATCTGATCTAAGAGTCCTCCTTGTGGATTATAAAAGGCAGTGGTGTCGTATTCAGTAACCGATTTAAATCCGTTTTTTTTGAGGAGAACGGCCCCTAAAACATTTTCTAACGAGGATCCGATAGGAAGAACAGAGCTTAATGCGGAAAGCCCGATCATAGATGCCTCCCGAACAAAAGGCTCGCATTAACGCCCCCAAATCCAAAAGAATTTGAAAGAACATAATCGACCGGAACGTCTCGCGTTTCTCGAAGAAATGGAACGGGTGGTAGTTGAGGATCAGCAGTTTCAAGCCCAAGATTTTTCGGAAGAAATTGTTCTTGAAGCGTTAGAATCGCAATAATCGCCTCGATGGTGCCGGCCGCTCCCAATAAATGCCCGGTGAAGCCTTTGGTACTGCTCACAGGAACGCTCTTCTGAAAAATTTGATAAATCGCGTGTCCCTCCATCAAGTCATTGTGAAAAGTTCCAGTTCCGTGGGCATTAATATAACTAATTTCGGAGGGGGCTCGGTTTGCTTCCTGTAAGGCTTGCTTCATCGCACGAATGGCTCCACGTCCAGAAGTTTCAGGCTGAGTCAAATGAAACGCGTCCGAAGATTCTCCATACCCGAGAAGACGCGCGAGAATAGGCACTTTTCTTTTTTTTGCGGAAGATTCATTTTCCAAGATTAAGATGCCGGCTCCTTCGCCTAAACTCAGGCCTTGTCGGTGTTGATCGAACGGCGTACAAGCTTTAGGGGAAAGAAGTTTAAGGGAGTTGAAACCCGCGTATGTAAAGAGGCTCAAGGGATCGTATCCACCCACCAATACTAAATCAGTTCGTTGTTGGCGAATCAATTGGTATCCATACCCAATCGCGTTAGCTCCAGAAGCACAAGCATTGGTAAGGAGAAGGTTCTCGCCTTGAAAACCATAATATTGAGAAAGGAAATGAGCTTGAGAAGCAGGCAAAAAATCTCTTAATCGTGAAAAAGGAGCGGAGGGTTTTGCAGAATTTTTCCACTCTTCTAAAAAAGAGGTTCCAGCGCGCATTCCGCCTAAAGTGGTTCCTAAAATAACAGGGAGGTTTGATTTTTGAGCAGAGGATAAACTTTTGAGATTGGCATATTCTATTGCTTCTTCCGCCGCCAAAAAAAGCATTTGAAGAGAACGATCTCGTTTCTGAAAGGAAGTTGGAAGAAACGTGTGCCAAACCGTTTCAGGAATTTGTCCGGCCAGATGACAGGAAAACGGGGTGGTATCAAATAAAGAAACGGGTTGAATACCCGATTTATCGGTCTTAAGTGCTTGGGAAAGAGTTTCTATTTTGTAGCCCTGAGGGCCAATAAATCCATAGCCGGTAACAACACAGGAAACGTTAGGCATTTCAAATTTTAATCGGAGGATTAATGAGTTTAATCAGGGCCACTTTAGTCCCTGTATTATTAAACTCAATATGATCGACACATTTTAACATCAGAATAAAACCCAATCCGCCGTAACCTCCAGCTTGATAGCGTTCTCTTGCGGCCTGAACCGCATCGACTTCACGACCCCGTTCCAAGGAGGCGGCATAATCAAAGCCGGGTCCCTGATCGGTAATTTGATAACGAATTTCGTGGGGCCTCAGAATCATATGGAGTTGGATTAGTTTGTCGTATTCGAATTTATGGGCATGCCGAGCCGCATTGTTCAGAGCTTCATTTAGAACTGTTTCCAGACCCATTTGAGATTTTATATCCAACTGAAGATGGGCCAAATAGCGATTACAGATCCCTTCAATGATTTTAATTTTTTCTTCATCGGTCTTGCATTTGAAATGAAGACGATTTTTACCAAAAATTAACGCGTCAGGATATTCACTCTCTGAATGTTTCGTCAAATCAATCAGAAAAAAATCATCCGAGACATCATCATCGGTGCTGGAATATTCTAACGTTTTGCTTCCAAAATCGATTTTGTCGCCATCTTGGAGAACTGCATAGGTGTTCCCCGCAATAGGTTTTTGGTTGATATAAAAGGGATTAGTCGCGATATTGCTTAAACAAAACTTTTTGTTTCGATATTCAAACCGACCGTGAGTTCGCGATATTAATTGATCAAGCAGAATAATATCGGCATCTTTCCCTCGACCCACAATATCACCATCATGCAATTCAAATGTTTCTGTAATATTTTTGGTGAGCGAAACCTTAACGTGAGGCACAATGAACCTCTATAAAAAAGAAATTTTTTTTAATCGCCTTTATTTTAAAGAGAACCTCCTTTTATATCAAGTTATGGATATTTTCCTTTTTAAAAAAAATAGTGGCTTAAAAAAAATTTCTTTTTTTTAAAAATAAGATAAGATAGATAAAGAAGGTCTGAGTTTAGTCCGAGTTGAGTGTTCTAAAGAATTTTTCAAAGAGCATCCAACCGATAGGGTTTAGAAGGAAACAACTAAGCCTCCCACATTTGGAAAGGACTAGGATTATGTCATTACTTGTGGATCGCTTTGGTCGAGATCATACTTATTTGCGGATTTCGCTTACCGAGCGTTGTAATTTTCAATGCCTGTATTGTCTTCCGCCGGAAGGCTTACCCGATACACCTCCACCCGCTTCTCACTGTTCGGATCAAGAAATTTTGAGGCTGGTAGAGATGTTTGTCTCCTTAGGAATTCGAAAGGTTCGCCTTTCAGGTGGAGAGCCTCTTTTACGGAAAGATGCGGCTAAACTTGTCGCTGAAATTCGACAACGATTTTCAATTCCTGTCTATATCACTACAAACGGCTCCCTGTTAAAGCAATATTTACCTCAACTTAAAGAGGCCGGCATTTCTGGAATTAACCTCAGTTTAGATACTCTCAATCGGGACAAATTTCATTATGTGACCCAAAGTCGAAGTTTTGATCGTGTTTTAGAAGCCGCCTTTCTGACCGCAACATTGGAAATTCCTCTAAAATTGAATGCCGTAGTTCAGGAAGACTATGTGACCCAAGAGGCGATTGATCTGATTGAACTCGGTAAAAAATTAAAGGCAGAGGTTCGTTTTATTGAATTTATGCCACTTTGCGGATCAGCTTGGAATAATGGGGGCGTCGGGCGAATTGTTCAACTTGAAGAAGAACTCATCGATTATTTTCAATTGTCCCATTTCCAGCAAGGAGAAGTGGCCCATACCTATGACGCGGATGAAGGCCGTTGTCGCGTAGGTTTTATTTCGAGTCTTTCTAAACCTTTTTGTAGTCATTGCAATCGGATTAGACTCTCTTGTACAGGTTTTTTAATGCCGTGTCTCTTTTCTAGAACAGGGACCGATTTGTTAACGCCGTTAAGACAAGGAGCCTCCAATGAAGAACTTGTGCGACTTATGAAAGAAAATGTTTTAGAAAAGACCAAAGCGCACGGCTCAAATGAGGATATTGACTTTAAAACCTTGCAGGATTCTCATCAGGTGACAGGACTTATTCATCAAATCGGTGGCTAGACTTTAGAGTGAAGCGTTATTTGGGGATAAAACGTCCTTTCCCGTTACAAATCCAGCATTTGGACTGACGGGTTCCTAGACATTGTGGACAGAGTCCCAAATCTTCTTCCGCTTCTTCTTTGTTTCGTGATTTATCATTATAGCGACAGAGTCGTCCTATTTTACAATAATAGCCGACACCCGGCGGAAGATCTTCTGTATTAAAGGATTGGGCCTGACAAGTAAAAAGTTTGACCGTTCCGCCTTTACAGTTCCAGCATTCCACTTCACTCGCATCTCCAGTGGTGGCGGTATAAAAATGAGGGGTCTTTTTCTGATCGGTTGAAGGCAGTTCTTCAGAACGGTGCGTTGATAGGTCTGTCTCTTCTTCCTTATTTAGGGGAACTTTAGAAGCATCAGAAGAAATGTTCTCACCTGAATTATTTTTATTGGGATTATTTTCAGAACTACTGATATCCTGAACACCGACAGTAGAACAGCCCAAAATAAGGAATACCAAATACAAAAGAAATGAAATTTTTTTCATTTTTTTAAAAACCCAAAAAACACTTATCCTGCCAAAAATCTTTCATTAAATAATTATAAAATTATAAGAAAATCTTCTCGAATTCACAAGAGTTTAATAAAAAAGGATTCGATAAAGTGTTTTACCGAATCCTTTTTAAGATCTTCTTCAGATCTTTTCCCGCTTTTTAGACTCTTGATATTTTAAGGAGAGGTCGTTTTAGGATTTTTTTCGTTTTCTTCCTTTTTGGGTGCTTCCTTATTTTTTTCAGGAATTTTTAAAATTTGTCCCACACGAATGAGCGAGGGATCTTTTAGCTGATTATATTCCGCAAGGTATTGTGCCTGTTGTTTACTCCCTAATTTTCGCTCTGCAATCTTATAAAGCGAATCTCCTTCCATCACGCGATACTCTTCCTCCTTTGATTTGGAAACAACCGCTTCAGGATTTTCTTTTTCTTTGTCGTCGTTTCCTTGAATTTTTGGGAACCCCGGAGGAATTTTGAGGACCTGTCCTATTCGAATTTTAGAAGAAGAATCTAATTGGTTATACCGAATCAATTCTTCCACATAATGAGCACTTCCTAACTTTTCGAGAGCAATTTTATAAAGTGAATCTCCCTTAACGACTTTATATTCTGCAGGGACTGCCTCTGTTTTTAAGAGGAGCGTCGAAGGGATTTCTACCGTTTTTGAGGAATTGGATTCTGGCAGAGGAATCGCTTTTTCTATTGTTTTTTGGGATTGATTTTTCGAGGAATCAAAAAGTTTTTTATTGAGTTCCAGTGTTTTTGAGAGTGAGGTTTCTTTAAGGGCCAAAAGATTCTCTTGAGAAATCGACAGGGGTGTCGATTGTCCCCACCAATGGGTAACGCTAATCCATCCGCATAATAACCCTAAAATAATGAATTTATGAATTTTAGAGAACCTTATTTTTTCGCGAAGCAAGAAAAAATTAGACTTTCGTTCAGGAATTTCACTGTTAGGCGCTATCGGTGCTGTTTCTTTTTCTTCTTTTTCGGGAAAAAAATTGCTACTATTAAGCTTTACTACATGGAGATAGTTTAACGGATCCGCTTCTAAAGCAGGATCAAGAGGCAATTTAGAGATCTTTTCTACTGTTTTTTCAAGGGCCATATTTTGGGGTTCATTCAGTTCGGAAATCATTATTTTATTTCCTCCATAAATTCCGTTCGTGCTTCTTTATGTCGGAGCAATTAGAAAAATCATTAACTTCATCTAAAAATTTTTGAGGATTTGATGTCAACCCGTTTTGAACGATATTCACGACAAACTGTTTTGCCTTTTATTGGAGAACGTGGACAAGAAAAAATTTCTCGGTCGCGAATTCTCATTATAGGTTGTGGCGCTTTGGGAACAGTGATGTCCGATCAACTTGCGCGTGCTGGAGTCGGAGAATTGAGATTAGTGGATCGAGATCAAATTGAACTTTCAAACCTTCAGCGACAAACGCTTTATGAAGAAAAAGATTTAACGCGTTCAAAAGCGGAAGTCGCCTCAGAAAAACTGAGCCGAATCAACTCTCAAATTCAAATTCGCCCGTATGTGACCGATCTGAGTTATCGCAACATTGAAGAAATCGCGCAGGGAGTTCATTTACTGATGGATGCGACGGATAATATTTCGACCCGATTTTTACTGAATGAATATTCGGTAAAACAAGAAATTCCTTTGATTTATACGGGTGTTTTAGGAACGCATGGAATGAGTCTGAATTGTCTTCCTCCTCATCAAAACTGTTTACGTTGCTTTATGGAAGAAGAGCCAACACAAACAGGTTCCTGTGAATTGATGGGAATTTTAGGACCCACAGTTTCGATTTTAGCATCGTATGCGGTGGCAGAAGCGTTCAAACTGATTTTAGGACAACACGATTTTTTGCGAAACGGACTGCTTTATCTGGATCTTTGGAGCCAAGAACACCGCGTGTTAAAGGTCCCAAAAAATCCAGAGTGTCTTGTCTGTGGGAAAAAACAATGGGATTATCTTCAGGGGAAACGAGGCGAAGAAGTGTCGGTACTTTGTGGCAAGAATCAAGTCAAGTATTGGCGTAATCAACCGTTGGCGTTAGTTCCGTTAGCGCAAACCTTATCGGCTCATGGACAAATCGTCTCGAATCGTTTTTTTCTGAAGTTTATTCCAAAAGAAAACCCCACTATCGAAATGTCAATTTATCCCGATGGGTGTATCGTGATGAAAGGAACCGAAGACGAAGTTCAAGCAAAAAAACTGGCCCAGCACTACTTTGGCTAACCTAAAGCGGATTCATAACGACGGAAACTATAGTTCCAGAATTTAAAGATAAGACACCCCAAAAAGAATAACCAGAGGGTAAACCCCAAACAAGTTTGCCACGCGATACGACCCAACAACATACAGGCGGGAATATACGATAATAGCCCCACCGGAAGGATATAAATAAAAAAAGCTCTCAACCGTTTCGGAAATATATCTAGCGGGCGATCTTCAATGGACATATAAACTTCGGAAAAAAAACGGCTCAACTCCGAATTAAGAATATAAAACTCTATCGTCGAGAAAAAGACAACAATAATGGTACGTCCCCACCAGCTCAAAAGAATCGCCCATAGCAACCAAACCCACGTTTGAGGACTAAACGAAATTTTCTGAAAAAGTGCATAAAATAAATAAGAAAGCGCAAATAGTAAATTCGTAAAACCTTCTGGACTGAATCGCTGAAAGAAATATAAAAAAATGGTTGACGCGGGTTTGACGCGAAACGTATCTAGGTTCCCGTTCTTTAAATCGTCTGCAAAGTGCCAGTTTTGGCCTAGGCATGCCATCATAAAGGCATCGGAAACAAAAAGGAACCCCAAAAAAACGCGAATTTCTTCACGATTCCAACCGGCAATAGAATCGGTATGCAAATACAAAAATTCAAAAACAAGAATATGCGTGAAATACCAGATTAGGTCCATAATCACTTGAGAAAAAAACTCAACACGAAACTGGGATTTCCGAACGATTCCCACTCGCATAAATTGAGAAATAATACGCAAATAACGTAATATTTTTTTTAGTAGAGCGTTCACATTCCGACTCCGGTGTATTTTCGAACTCCACGGGTCCAACAAAATTGACGAAGCAGTTCAAGGAAAATTAACGTTCCGGAAAGGATGAGGACTCCTTCAAGAAAATCATGGCGCTTTCCAATAAAGATTTCTACCGGAGCCGAAATGGTCCAGTAAGGAAAGGTCCAATAAAAAATCTTTTGGACAGAGGCAGGCATTAACGAAACAGGAATCAAAACCCCGCTAATAAAACCGGAGATAAACCAGGCTCCGACTAAAAGAGTCCAGACCAACTCTAGCCAAAACGCGAAAATGTTAATAATAAAATACATGAGAAAAAAACAATAGCTTCCTATGAAAACAAGGCTCATCGCTTGGATTCCGGCTTGCCACGAATTCGGAGTGGGCCACCATTCAGGAATCCAGAAAAGACCCACGCCATAAATAAGTAGTACTACAACGATTTGTACTAAAATAAATTGCAAAAAACGCGCAATGGCGAGTAACGAGTAAGGAAGTGGCATAATGAAATATTTAGTAATATATCCGTCAAAAATTTGAGTCGCCAGATCGAGTCCTCGGTTCCCAAAAACCAGCTTTTGTAAGAGTGCGGCTAAAATCAAGTAACGAACCAATTCTGGGAAATCGTATCCATGGATTTTTTGTCCGGGTTGTTGTTGACAAATGGACCCATAGACAAAAATCATCATCATCGGACGCGTGATTCCCTGAAGGATCTCACGAATAAAAAAACCCATTCGAAAAATAGTTCGTTTATGAAATTCATAAATAGTCGCATGGTACAACAAGCGAAAATAGTGTATCCATCTGGATCTACGCAGATTCATCAAGCCTCTTAAAGTAGTTGAAAGGTTCCTTTTTCAGATAAAACCATTATAATTCATTTATTCAAAAAAAATATCTTGAAAAAACAGGAACTCATTCAAACGCCAAAAATAAAAAAAAATCTATTTTGTTGGAGAGACCACCCATGAAAAAAATCTTATTATTTTCAATACTTTTTGTGATGATATGTTTCCTATTCGTGTTTAAAATTTTGACCTCTTTGGAAGAACACACTCAAAGAAGTTTTGAAACCTGCTTAAAGAAAGCTACAGAGGAAGAAGCTTCCTCAAAACAATTAAAGGAAACAGATCAAGCGCAAAAATTTGAATATTTGTTAAAAGGACTGAATTCTCTGAATATCGCGCTTTATCTGAAGCCTGCGGACCCACAAGCCAGACAGAAAAAAGCAGAGATCACTCAAGCGCTGATCTCATTGGCGTTAGAATTTGAGAATTATCAATTCGCTCAATCTCTAGCGAAAGATCTCGACTATCTTCCACCCGAGAGGCAAACGAATCTTCGGATGGAGATTGAATTAGCGAAAACACGAATATTAAAGCAACATCAACAACGGTTGTCTTATTGGAAACAGGCGCTTCGAGAGCCAGCAGAGGGAATGCGAGAAGAGGCACTATTTGAAATCAATAAAATGAACGAACCCGAAATATTTGAGGAACTAATGCAACTCGTTCAAGAAGGCACCCATTATTTTTTGAAGAGCTCGGAACGAAAATCACAACAAGATGAATATTATAGCTTTATGGTTCAAGCACTCGGTTCTCTGGAGAATCCTAAAGCAGGAGAGTGTTTATGGAACGCTTTGGAAGAAACTACAAAAAACATGTTGCTTCTTGAAGAAAAACAGCGATCTTTTTCAGATATGGACTATATAATCACTTTGGCGGAAGCCCTCAAAAATTCAAAAGCATCTGGCTATTCCAAAAAATTTTTGAAACTTATTGATCAATTCGGAAAAAATAGCCTCTTTGGAGATAGAACCAAACGGATTGCGAAAAAGTTACTCCAGAGAGAGCACCCGACAACACTCTCTCAACCTACTTCTTCTAAAGAATACATTCTTCGAGCGTTCGTTAAAACAGAAATGAACGACTTGGAAGGAGCTATTTTAGACTATAGCGAAGCCCTTCGTCTCAATCCTAAAGAGGATGAAGCCTATACAAAAAGAGGAATACTCAAATCAAACAAAGAAGATCTTGAGGGTGCCATTACCGATTTTAACGAAACGATTCGCCTCAAACCTCGCCACTTTGAAGGTTATCTTCAGAGAGGAAACACAAAAATGAAAAAAAACGACTTGGAAGGCGCTATTTTAGACTATAACGACGCCCTTCGTCTCAATCCTCGAGAGGCCAGCGCTTATAAAAACAGAGGATGGTTGAAACAGCAACAAGGCGACTTTGATGGAGGGATTCAAGATTACTATGAAGCGATTCGTTGCAATCCTCAAGATTACGAAGCTTATAAAAACATAGGATGGTTGAAACAGCAACAAGGCGACTTTGATGGAGGGATTCAAAATTACAATGAAGCGATTCGCTGCAATCCTCAAGATTACGAAGCTTATCTAAACAGAGGGATAATCAAGTATAATAAAGAAGATAAAGAACATAAAGAAGATTTCGATAGTGCGATTGCCGATTTTACAGAAGCACTCCGTCTCAATCCTCAATCTGCGAAGGCCTACATGAATCGAGGAATGATGAAATGTAAAAAAGAAGATTTCGAGGGTGCGATTACCGATTTTACTGAAGTCATCCGTCTCAATCCTCAAGAGGCGACTGCTTATTTTAACCGGATGATGGCTTATTATGAGAAAAACTCGTATGCTTCCGCAAAAGCCGATTTGGAGGCATTTGAAAACTGTGCTTCTCCCGATCATCCCCAATATTCTCAAATTCCTCAACTGAGACAATCGCTAGAAAAAATAAAACCGCATTAAATTTAGGACAGGATCCTCCGATGAACCCTCACACCAAAAAAAAGTCCGACGATTCTATTCTCAACGATTTGGAAAAAATGAGTGATGCCGAAGCGTCCACGGATTCCCAGAAAACCTCTTCTACAGAAGCCTTTTCCAGCAATTTATCTCCTTCCTCTAACCAAAAGCTCGATCTCTCTACCGTCGAAAACCGTTATACCGTTTTAAAAACGCTTGGGACCGGTGGAATGGGAATGGTTCAACTGGTTCAGGATTCTCATCTTGGACGCCAAGTGGCCCTCAAAACCATCAAAAATAGGAACTTCGGAGGGAAATCTACTTCCAGACAACAAGTGATGGTATGGCGATTAAAACGAGAAGCGGAAATTACGGCGATTCTCGAACATCCTAATATTATTCCGCTTTATGATATGCAAAAAGAAAAAGAAGGGGATATTTATTTCACGATGCGAAAAGTCGAAGGAGAAAATTTCGCAGATATTCTTAAGAAAAAACGACTTGGAACAAGCCTTCTCGATCAGGACGATTTATTAACTATTTTTAATAAAATTTGTGACGCCGTCGCTTATGCCCACTCCAAACAAATTATTCATCGCGATTTAAAACCAGATAATGTGATGATCGGCCCCTTTGGAGAAGTCTATGTACTGGATTGGGGGATCGCTAAGCACATCCTTGAGGATTCCGTCGAGATAGCGCCCATCGATCCAAAAAGGCTAGAGGGGATTCAAGAGGCCAGAACGCAAGTGGATACAGTCTCTCCAAACAAAAACGAAATTTTTCAGACGATCGGAGGAATGGGAACTCAAGGATACATGGCTCCAGAGCAGAGTATCAATGCGAGTCAAGTACGAGAACAAGCAGATATCTACGCCTTGGGAAAAATATTAAAACAGTGTTTTGTTTATCTTTCGCCCTTAGAAGAATTTGATGAAAAACTAAAAATACATCAATTATCCCTAACCTCGTCGAAATCAACCGAGGTTGAACAAACCCTTTCTTCAAAAGCCCTGCACCCGGAAATACCGGATGATATCTCTGCTATTATTCAAAAAGCAACCGACGAGGATTGGAAAAAACGTTACGCCAGCGTTAAAGCATTAGCGGCCGATGTCGAACGATATCGAAAAAATTTACAGATTTCCGCTCGACAGTATCTATGGAGTGAAATTGTCTGGAAATGGCTTCAACGCAACAAAATAAAAGTGATCGTTCGGAGCTTTTTTCTAGCAATCCTCGTGATTTGTTTTCTTGGATTCTATTTCTATCAGGAACACCAGCAACAACAACAACGGTTAAAAGAACATCAAAAACGATTGAATTTCTGGAAAAACGCACTTCAAAAACCTCGCCAAGGAATGAGAGAGGAAGCTTTGCTTGAAATTAGCAAAATGAATGAACCTGAAATCTTTGAAGCCTTGATCAAAATCGTTCAGGAAGGAACAGACTATTTCTTGAAGAGCCCTAAACGAAGCGCCAAACAAAACGAATATTATGGAACGATGGTAACGGCACTCGGTTTTCTGGGAAATCCTAAAGCGGGAGAAATCTTGTGGAAACACTTAGAAGAACTTGCTCAAACAGTGTTGCGTTTTGAAGAAAATCAACAACCCACCGCAGATATAGAATATATGATAGCCTTAGCGGAAGCCATCAAAAATTCAAAAGCACCTAAGTATTCCGAAAAAATGCAAGGATTACTTCTTCCTTTTAGCGAAAATAGCCTTTTTAGAACGCGAACGCAAGAGGTTCTCAAAAACTTGTTCTTGATTGATAATCTGACAACAACCCTTTATCCTACCACTACTCAAGAATATCTTCACCGGGCCTCTATCAAAGAAACCATTTCAGATTTTCAGGGAGCCTTTGAAGACTATGAAGAAGCGGTTCGTCTCGATCCTCAAAACACCGAAATCCTTAAACGTCGAGGAATGATCAAGTATAAGCAGGCCGATCTGAAAGGCGCGCTCGCAGATTATAGCGAAGCGATTCGTCTCAATCCTCAAAATGCGGAAGCCTATAATAGTCGTGGAATTACTAAAAACGATCAAGGCGATCTAGACGGGGCCATTGCAGATTATATCAGCGCCATCCAGATCTATCCCCAATTTTATGAAGCCTATAATAATCGTGGAGTGAGTAAAGAGAAAAAAGGAAATACCTCTGGCGCTATTGAAGATTATAGCGAAGCGATTCGTCTCAATCCTCAATATACAGAAGCGTATACCAATCGAGGACATTCAAAAGAAGCTCAAGGGGATTTGAGAGGAGCGCTTGAAGATCATACCCAAGCCATTCTTCTCAATCCTAAAAATCCGTTCTCCTATAACAATCGTGGAGTGATAAAAGAGAATCAAGGAGATATCGATGGAGCTATTGAAGACTATACACAAGCGATTCGCCTGAACCCTCAATATGCAGAAGCGTATACCAATCGAGGAAATTTAAAATTTCAAAAAGAAGATATAGCGGGAGCACTTGAGGATTATACCGAAGCGATTGCGAGCAATCCTCATTTTTATGAAGCTTATAGCAATCGTGGCACGCTTAAAGAACGTATCAATGATGTCGATGGAGCCATTGCAGATTATAATGAAGCCATTCATCTGAACCCTCAATATGCGGAGGCGTATTGCAACCGAGGAGGCGCGAAAATTTCTCAACTCCAACTCGAAGAAGGACTTCGCGATTTAACTTTAGCCGATCAGTGGAGCCAAGGAGCACTTCGAGAAAAAATTCTTCTCATTTGTATCCATTTTGAAACCCTTTCCGCGGATCATGATATCGACATGGCGCTTCGATTATTCCAAAAACGACAAGAATTTAACGCAACGGCCCATTGTTCTCAAGAGCTGGCAGATGCACTGTTCCATCGTATCACCCTCTTTTACCGAAAAAAAGCCTATACAGAAGCAAAAACCGATCTGGATCATTTTGAACGCTATGCCTCTCCGGATCATCCCAAATATCCACAAATTCCTCAACTCAGAGAATCGCTAGAAAAAATCAAACCTCGGTAAAAAGCAGTTCAAATTGAAATTAAAAATGGGTGATTTATAGGAGTGGTTTTTTTTATTACTAGCCATTTTATTTACGGGGAAAACGTTTCTGGTGACCCGCGAATTTTAGCTGTTAGGAGGTTTTGCTGATGCGAGAACTGAATAAACCAACCCTCTCTTTCTTCGGAATCAGAGGGAGGTATGCTCTATTATTGTTCGTTGTGATCGGCTCATTAGTGTTCATACTATCGCTACCGCCCTTTGGACAGGATCTAGCCTATCATAATTTTGCAGACCGGCGCGCATTTTTCGGTATTTTGAATTTTTTTGATGTGATGTCGAATATTCCTTTTCTAGTCCTTGGAATAGCAGGTATGAGCTTCTGCCGTAGAAATAGTTTGATGAGTCTTCGATCGGCATGGGTTACGTTTTTTGCAGGGGTAGCGATCGTCAGCGTGGGTTCGGCTTATTATCACTGGAACCCTAACAACGAGACGTTGGTTTGGGACAGGTTGCCCATGACCATTGGATTCATGGGATTGTTCAATGCACTCTTGGCCGAATATGTGAGTGTGCGACTGGGTCGATTTCTTTTGGTGCCTGCAGTACTGATAGGGTTCTCTAGTGTGTTTTATTGGCACTACTTCGATGACTTGCGGTTCTATGGCTGGATTCAATTGATTCCTTTACTGATAGTTCCTGTTGTAATGATATTGTTTCGACCGAATTACTCGCACCAAGGGTTGCTACTAGTAGCCCTTGTGTGTTATATGCTAGCTAAACTTACGGAATTCTATGATCAGGAAGTGTTCGTACTCACTCAGAATCTTTTCAGTGGTCATTCGCTTAAACATCTTCTGACGGCGTTGGGTTGTTTCTCAGTGCTTCTGATGCTCAAGATAAGGAGACGGATTGAAAGCTAAATAAGGGGTTTTGGAAAAAGGATAAAAGCAATAAACCCAAAAATAACTATTTGCTGGAACAAACCAATAATCACCGCCATACTTCCTGTTGCTAATGGTGGATATAAACTCAACGCTATCCAAATAAATACTAGGGCGACAACACCAGTCGCGTTTTTGATTTTGTTAGCCATCAAAGTGAGCATCCAAAACAATGGCATTGTAACATAACCTGGGGCAAACGGACTCTGCAATGTAGCCAAGGTCAGCACACTTAGCCACAAGCAAATTTTCTGATAACGGTCTCTTTGAGGTTGAAGGGCGATAAATACGGTCAATCCTAATATAAAAAGGGTATATAAGTTGCCTAGAGTACGAGCAATTCCCCAAACATCGTCAAATTGGAAGCCAATTAGCAAAAGTTTAAAGGGGAGAGAAAAGAGGGAATAATTTGTAAGGATCTCGTGTGGATTAACTAGCCAGCCCATCGCTTCTCCTGAGCGCAGTCGCGGTAGTTCGTAAATCAAGAAACTTTCCAAAGATTGAGTACCAAAAAACATTATAGAAAGCATCGTAAAAATAATTCCAAAGGTAAATGTCGAGGCTGCGTCGCGCCATCGTCGTTGAACGAGAAGAATAATACCAAAAATCCCCGGCGAAACTTTGGAGACGATGCTAAAGGCAAGTAATGCTCCCCCTAAAACAGGTTTTTTTTGTTCAAATGCTATCATTGCGAGAATAACTATTACAATAATCACATGATGAATATTACCTATTTGTAAGACAGAAAGTATCACTGAATTACTCCACAAAAGGGGTATCAGCAAAAGAGCAGACCCTTTATTTTTTTCACCAACCCAGTTAGCGACAATCCAGAACCCAATCATTAAGCACAAAGCGCTAAATCCAAACCAAATAGCCCGTTGAACGAAAAAGTTATCACTGAGAGCAAGAATAATAGTTGGCAGTAACAAAAATTGGGGAGGATACACATAGGCATCTAAAAAAAATGGAGCGTATGGACCTGTTTTGACAAGCTCTTTAGCACTTCCCGTGTACTGTTCTTTGTCGGTGGGCCAATGAACCACATCATATAAATTTTCTACATCTGTTTCTGCCAATTTTAGCGCATGAACATAGGCAGTCAAACAAGAATGAGTATCGAGAAATGAGATGAAAGGGAATACGGATAAATCTGCACGTTTGGCATCGCCCATAAATGTACTCACACGGGCGGTTTGCCCTATAGTGAAAACGGCTAACAAAATGAATACGGCTGTTCTTATTTTATGCTGTTTAGCGGAGCCCTCTAAATCCAAAGGTAATCGAGCTATCAGCCATGTTATGAGCGTTGAAATAAACAGTGACAAAAAAAAGAAGACAAGAGCCATGGATAGAATTGAGAGAAAATTTTTTCCTAGTAGTAGCGCGATACCCAGTCCTATCAATGAAGAGAGAATAACGCTACTTAATAGCTTTTGTTTGTTAAATACAATATAAGCTACGATTGACCCTGCTGTCACAACCAATGAAGCCAAGGTAAGTTTATAGGGATCTCCCGTTCCCCCTATAGCTAAAGAAATAAGTTGCCACCAAGTATGAAGAAATACAGGGGCTAAAGTAAAAGCCGCTATTGCAGCAAAAGCTATTCGTTCAAATGAAAATGGTTTTGATGCTGTTATTGTCATGTTTCAATATCTTTAATTTAATGGAAGTTACGGATTGCGGATAAAAAAAAAGTTCATATTCCATTTTACTGCTCTTCCGAAAGGCGTTTTTGATAATATTTGTCTATGTCTTTCCAAAAATCACTTCCTAGTTTTAAGGCGAGTATCTTCATTGTTTCAGCATATTTTCGAGAACGTGTATTTTCAAGAAGAACTTTCATTAGTTCTTTTAAATACGTCTTCTCTGAAGAATTGAAATTAGCTTTCTCCGGAGCGGAAAGGATTTTTTTTATCAAATCCATCATCTCTTCTCCGTTTTCTGGAGTTACAATATGGCTTACGATTTCCAGAATATTTTGATAAAACCTATTCATTTGCGAGCTTTGGATTTTCTCGGATGAATAATAATCAGCACCTTCCTTAAGAACTTCTAGTAATCGCTGAAAAATTTCCGGTTCTTTCATCTTGGAGATTTCATAAATAGCATCCTCCAATACCCATATTTTAAGGCCAATTCCACTTCGACGACGGCGGGTTCTATCTTCTACTGATTTGTCTTTTATTGGCGTTAACTCATCAAGCCAAGATTTCAAATCTTTCTGATGATCCAAAAGCATTTTATCTTGATTCTCCTTGATCTTATCGATATAACTAGTTTCTTTGTTTATCCCATCGGTAGCATTCAGTTTTATCAAATTATCCAGTTCTTTAGCAATAGAGTACGCCAGAAGATACTGCTGATTTTCGCAAACTAGGTCAAAAAGTTCTATGCTTAAAAGAACCTTTTCTTTATTCATCTGAGAATTTTCTGGTTGTAACTTTATCGCTTGATTCAAATAGGTTAAAGCTTTCAGTGAGGATTCCGTTTTTTTTGATTTTTCCTGTCGAGTTTCTGAAGAATGATTATCCGCTTCTTTTTTTTCTCTGACAAATTGTCCATAAAGTTTTTGAGACTTGAGATGAAGTTCGCGTTTTTTGCTCCAGAAAGAATAACTCGTAAATGAAAGAATCAGCAAAAGCGTCAAAATAAACAAGAGAACAATTATTTTATTTCTCTGGCTCCATTTATAAAAGAGTTCCCAGAAAGAATACTCCCGCACAGAAACAGTACGATGATGGAGATAGGCTTCAATATCGTTTGCCATCTTTTTTACCGATTCATAACGATTTTGAGGTTCTACTTCTGTTGCTTTAGCAATAATGGCTAAAATATCTGAAGGAAGAGCATTTTCTATTTTTTTCAGATCTTCTTTTTTCTGAGAAGAACCCGCTTTACTCTTTAACATCTTTATTTCTTCATGAGGAGAGAGTAAGAGGTAACATTCACGCAACATTTTTCCCAAGGCATAAATGTCGGATTCTGCGGTAACCTGTGAAGCATTTTCTGCCTGTTCTGGAGGCATATATCCCGGAGTTCCCATTCCACCCATGGTTCTTAATCCTTCTCCAGATATGATTTCGCTCCCTGAATCAATTTCTTGTTCCAGTTCCTCACTAGATTCGCCAATAAGTTTAGCGATACCCCAATCCATCACATACACTTCTCCAAATTTTCCAATCATGATATTATCCGGTTTCAGATCGCGATGAACTACACCACGCGAATGGGCATAACTTATCGCATCACAAACTTTCAAATAGATAGATAGAATTTTATGTTCTTCGATATCTTCTTTTCCATCCCGTTTTTTTCGAAGTTTTTGCGTGAGTGTCTCGCCTTCGACCTTTCGCATCGTAAAATAAAGTTCTCCGGAAGCGTTCTGTTGCATATCATGTAATGGAATAATATTCGGATGTTCTAAAATAGCAGTAATCGAAGCTTCACGACGAAATCTCCAGAGCATTACTCGTTGAGCTTTTGCTAACCGTTGTGTAGATAACGAAGGTAATTTGATTTTTTTGAGAGCGACTTCCCGATTGAGCAAATGATCTTGAACCAACTGAACAACGCCCATTCCTCCTTCCCCAAGTATTTTTAAAAGTTGATATCGTTCTTTCTTAGAGGATGCCTCGAAACTAGGAGATTCTGTCGGAAAAATATTATCCATTATTATATCACTTAAAAATTAACGAAATTGGGCCAAGATCGGAAATTCTTTGATCAGATCTTCTCGAAATTTGATAATGACTGGGGAGTCATCTCCCTTCGTCATTTCCAAAAAAATTATAAAATCGGCCTTCGCTCCTGCTTTATTTTTTTTATGATAAAACAGAAGGCGTCCCCGATTCAAAAAAATAAAAGCATTCCCCGTTTTCATTTCGATAGCCATATTAAAATCTTCAAGCGCTTCGTCAAGAAGGTTAAATCTCATTTTTACGAGTCCTCGTTCATAACGATCTGCCCCATTATCAGGTTCAAGACTAACGACTTGATCCATATCAGCCAATGCACCTTCTTTGTCTTTTTGAGCGGCTCTTATTTTAGCACGAGTGAGATAAGAGACTTTTAAATGCGCGCTACCTTGAATTGAACGCTCTATACAAAAACTTGCTTCTTCCTGATTTCCAAGCATATATTGAACCGTTGCAAGAGCGTTCCAAGCACCATAACTTTCCGGAAAAAGACGAAGTATTTCTTTATAATCGACAAGTGCATTCTGTATATCACCTTCGAATTTTCTTAAATATTGTAACCCACCACGCAAGGCATAGGCATCAGACGATTGTGGATTTAACTTTAGAAGGGTATCAATATCTTCAAAAAATTTAGAATATTCCTGTCGTCCATAAAAAATCTCTGCCCGAAGCAAGTATGCTTTTTGATGTTTTGGATCAAGGCGAAGGACTTCTTGAACATCTGCCAAAGCCTCTGCAAATCTTTTCTGAGGTTCAAGAGAGGTTTCAGAATTTTTGGGGATTAATTTTAAAAATTTTCCCCGATTGTAATAGGCTTCCAGAAAATCAGGTTTTAATCGAATTGCTTCAGCGAAATCTTTTCTTGAGGTTTCACATTCTTCCAATGTGGGTGTTATATCCGTTTCTGTTTTTATTAAAATGTATACTTCAGCACGAGCATTATAAGCCTCCGCATATTGAGGATCGATTTCAACTGCTTTATTGAAATCGTCTATGGCTCCTTGAAATTCTTTTTGTTTTGACTTCATTTTCCCGCGTTTAAAATAAGCTTCTTTTGTCTCTAAAGACTCGTTCAATTTTTCAAAAGAAGATAACAATTTAATATAAGCTCTTTCGGTTCGTTTTAAAAATAGGCTTTCCGGATGAAGTTGATCGATCAATGTTTCAAAGGGTTCTAAATAGGAAAATTCCTTTTTATTCGCTAGTGACAGTGCCTCTGCCAAAGCAACTGCATAAGAAAGTTCTGCAAGCTCTTTAAGAGTAAGTTTATGTTCAATGGTTTTGGGAATAATTTTTTTCTCCATAATCTGTTTTAAAGCGTTATAAAGAAATTTTCCAGAATTAGGGTTTGCTAATTTTCCTAAAATCTGAACACGGATACGATGCAATTCCATTTCTTCATAAGAAAGCGATTCGGTATCCTTTAAAAAATATTGATTTCCTTTCTCCAAAAGAACTAGCAGTTTTTCAAAAATCTCTGGTTCTTTCATCTTGGAAATCTCTAAAATGATTGCATTTACTTGTTCTTCTTTTATTCGTTCTTCTTTTTCTAAAAAAAAAGTGCCTCGTTTTATAATGTCCGATTTCGTTTTTATATTTTCCAATTTTTTCATCAGATCATCAAATCGTTTGATATGTTTTGCCAGTATTGAATCTTCAGTGATTAGTTTTTCAATTTCCTGTTTCGCTTTTGGAGGAATAGTTTCTGTATTCTGAATTTCTTGCAGAATATAATTTGCAAATTCATACTCTTCTCTTTCTAAAGTTACCTGGATCAACTTTTTCCCGAGTTTTTCTTTTTCTTTATTCATTTCGTAATGAGTGATATTATCCGCTTCGCCTAATACGTTATTCAAAAAAGTGAAGGCATCTAAAAGACGCTGAATTCTTTCTCCTTGAGTATTAAAATCTTTAGAAGAATCTTTTGATTCTTGAAGGATAGCGTTGGATTGATATAAGGCTTCTTCTATTTTTTTATGATTTTTTCTTTTTTTCTCAAACCAAGAATATCCAAATAATCCAAGAGAGATCAATACTACAAAAAAGGTGATCAGAATTTTTTGCTTGTTTCGTAGTATCCATTTTATCCCTAGTTCCCAAATGCTATAGTTTTTCGCAGAAACTTCCCGATGATTTAGATAGGCTTCAATATCCTTAAAAATCTCCTGTACATTTGAATAACGTTCTTCCAGTGATTCATGAGTTGCTTTATTAATGATTGCTAGGATATCTTTAGGAATCTCTTCTTCCTGTTTATTTATTTTCTTTTTGGAGGCTGATTTTTTAATTTTCTTCAAAGCGCGTTCTGTTTTTTGTCGTTGCATTAATTCTTCATACGGCGAAAGCAACGTATAACATTCTCTCAAGATTTTTCCCAAAGCGTAAATATCAGATTTCAACGTCACTAGTGCCGCGTTTTCCGCTTGCTCTGGAGCCATATATCCCGGAGTTCCCATCCCTCCGATTGTTTTCATTCCTTCACTGTTCACGCTCTCCGTAGCTGAATTTGTCTCGTTTTCCAGTTCGGTATCTGTTTCATGGATCAGTTTGGCAATGCCCCAATCCATCACATACACTTCTCCAAACTTTCCAATCATGATATTGTCTGGCTTTAAATCTCGATGAATCACTCCTCGTGAATGCGCGTAACTGATGGCATTACACACTTTCATATAGATCTCAAGGATTTTGTGTTCTTCCAGATCCTCGTGTTTGTCTCGTTTTTGTCTCAGCTTTTTTGTGAGTGTTTCTCCTTCCACCTTACACATCGTAAAAAAAAGCTCGCCGGAAGCTTTTTCTTCCATATCATGCAACGGAATGATATTCGGATGTTCTAAAATGGCAGTAATAGACGCTTCCCTTCGAAATCTCCAAAGCATAATACGCTGAGCTTTTACCAGTCTTTGCGTCGAACCCGAAGGAAACTTGATTCTTTTTAGGGCTACTTCTCGTTTTAGAACCTGATCTTTCACACGTTCAACAACGCCCATTCCTCCTTCACCAAGGATCTCTAGGATTGTATATCGCTCAGAATCTTTCGTAGAAAAATTGCTAGAGTTCGTTGCAGAACTGGCTTGTGAGGGAGAAGAAGTCAACTCTTTCTGCAGATCTGTATTTTCCTTAACAACATTAGTTTGAAGGAGTGTTTTTCCTTGAGATTTTTCCGAAGAAACTTGTTGAATTTCTTTCAGAATATCCGTAAGGTCTGTATTTTCCTTAACTACATTAGTTTGAAGGAGTGTTTTTCCTTGAGATTTTTCCGAAGAAACTTGTTGAA
>CAZHAR010000036.1:42796-53286 GCA_964530615.1 uncultured Planctomycetota bacterium
TTTCTTTCAGAATATCCATCGGTTCCGGTTCCGGAAGAGTCTCTAGTGGCAAAGAGAGTGTAAATTGCTGAAATTCCGCCATCCTCTTTTTTAAAGAACTTGCATCCAAATAGCCCTGTTGCACTAAAATTGCCGATAAGGCCCGTTTCCCCTCAATACTTTTTTGTTCACAATCGTCAGCTTGCCCTCTTGTCAGTATTTTCTGGCTAATCAAAAAATCAAGAAATAGATTGTTAGACATTGAATTATAACCCCACTACACACTCCTAAATCCCCTACACACCCCTAAATCCCCTACACACCCCTAAATCCCCTACACACCCCTAAATCCCCTCTGGAGAGGGGACTTAAAGAAATTTATACTATTGATAATATTGCCAAATCAATCCGTCACAGGCGGGCTCAACAGCGTCATTCGAAATCGAGCCCATCAATTTTTTGATTTCTCGATAGGCGGAATAGGTACTGAAACAAGCTTCAGGAGTCGGAATTTTTTCTAAACCGCTATACGGAGAGTTTTCGGAAAAATAGACTTCGTTCGATTGGTTGATGACAAAGCAACGATTTCCGGTTTCGCCTTTGATCATCGGCCATGCATAACAGATCCAATAACTCTCTTGTAAATTAATTGTTTCCTGATTTTTTTCGGAGCCTTCCGTATTTAAGGAAATGGGGGACACCGGTAATCCGTTTTCACGAATCGCTTCTTGCGAAGAAGGAAGAGAGAGAAGAAAATAGTATCCGGCCTTGCTTACGATCCCATTATTTTGCTTGGAAGTGGTTCCGTAGACTCGATTAAGAAAGGGAGGTTCTGCTGGAGATCCTTGTGAATCTCCAATGGGAACGGGTTGCGCGCCGGCAAGTTCCGTAAAATATCCAAATTCTCCGACACCATCCACATCCCGATCTTTTACGACTGCGCTTTGAAATTGACTTTGTGAAGTCGATAAGCTCCTTAATATCCCTACAACAGAGACTTCATTTTTCTTTAGACTTGGTTTCTCTGCAATCACTCCATAAAAAACAGCGAGTAGTCCCAATTGAAAATAGCAATAACCTACCGAGGCTGTTCCAAAAGCGTCTCCAATAGTAGAAAATTGAATCTGGTTAGACTGAATGTTCATTGTGGTTCCAGAAAAAGTAAAGGAAGAAACGATTTCAGAAGTCTTTGGAAGATATACAGCCCATTGAGGACGTATGAGTAATAGCATTTGAAGTCCGATTTCATAGAGTGCGGTCATGAGTTGATGATTATCGGAAAAAAAGACTCCTTGAGGTTTTCCAGAGATAGATGCCGAAAATTTGCGCCATTTTTCCGAAGAACGAAGTGTTGGTTGATTGGTTTGAATGGTATGGATAATGGATTTGATTCCTTCTGGATTATAGGACACCACTAAATATCCCCGAATATAGGTAAAACTGACTAAAAAAGGTTCGACAAACCAGACCTCTTTTGGTTCTAAATAGTAGAATCGATGACCCAAATAATCAGCGTTTTTCAACATATATTGATTTTCTTTGAAGAGATCTTGTATCCGTTCAAAGAATTTTTGAGAATCTGAAAGTGGAATCATCAGTGCCCCTTTAGGAAGAAAACCCCACTCGGGAAGTTCTCCATAAATGGAGACTTCTTCTCCAAACATCAAAACCATTTCTTCCAAAAATTTTTCTTTCAGTTCATGAACGATTGGATCGCTTTCGTCTTTCAGAAAAAAATGCTTAATCCACTCTTTGAGTTCTTGAGTATTCAGAGAAATAGAAGCGTAGAATGCAGATTTTTCTGGGCAAAGATCAAGCGATTTCAAGGAAACTTCTTGTTTTCCGAATAATTGAGCGATCGGATTCGAATTTTTAAATTGATAGGTTAATCGATCCTGAAGTCCATTTTTATTGAACTGTAGCGAAGAGGTCATAAATTGAAGTTGATCTAATCCAAGAAAACGAGCGGCGGGATCTTGTAAAAATTGTTCTAAAAGAGAATAGAATCCTGAAGAATCAAGGGAAGTTGGTTCTTCATAGACTTTCCAGTTAAACCCGTCACAACAAGTTTCTTCAGAGTAAATCTCTCCAATGAGATTCTGAGATTCTTCCCGATAATCTCTCGTATAGCAAGCTTCTGGCGGAGGAATCAATTTATCATTATAATTCGCATTATCAGAAAAATAGACAGTCCCCCCCTGATTAATCACAAAACAAAGATTTCCCGATTTTCCCTTTTCAACGGGCCATGCGTAAGTAGTCCAACGATTTTCTTGCATATTAACGCTATCAACTTCTTCCGGTGTCAAGTTTTCTAGCTGTTCTGAAGCGGGTGAAACCACCTCTCCATTTTCGATCAACGCGTATTGAGAAGAAGGAAGATAAAGACAAAAATGATATCCCGAATGGGTCACAATGCCTTCATTTTGCTTTGAGGATTCACCAAGAGTTGAATCAATAAGAGCATAATTCAGAACGCTTCCCTGTTCTGTACCACGGGGAACCGGATGAATTCCGGCAAGCTCTGTCAAATAACCGAATTCTCCGATACCATCACCATCGCGATCTTTAGAAACATTATTTTGAAATTGAATCTGGGCATTATAAATATTTTTTAATGTTGTTACGGCTTCTCGTTGATTTTCTAACGGAAGCGTTTCTTGAGAATTCTCTGTATTTTTATGGAGACATTTTTCAAGATTAAAGTAAACGAAAAAAGGACTCGTTGAGGAAAACGCAACAGAAGTTCCAGCTTGAATAAAAGAAGGGTCTTGGCTCAAATTATTAGGGACTTGGGATTGAGATTGAAAAACACTGAGTATTTCTAAAAAGCTATTTAAAGAAGTTCCTGCAATAAAATAATTTTTTGTACAAGCAAAATACGGGCCCGAACGAGCGCTAAACAAGATTTCATAGAATTCGAGTCCATTGAGATTTTGTTTTTCCAAAAGTGCTTGATCTCCGGCTAATAGTGCATTCACTAAGAGATCAGAAAAGGCTCGGATTTTCGAATCGCTAGAAGCACGAGCGATCCAAAGAACATCTTCAGCTCGTTGAGAATCGTTTCCTTCAGAAGGAGAAAGCGCGGCCAAAGCCATTCCTTGATCCGCTAAAGAAAACGATTGCCATAACAATTTTAATAAATTTTTTTCTTTGGGTGGAAGTATAGTAGGATCCGCTTTCCATGCCGTTTCCCAGAGTTCTTCAAGAAAAATTTGGACTTGAGGATGGTCAATGCTTTTTCCCGGAGCGTTTTGCTTCCATTGCTTTAAAGTCTCTTCAGGAGAGTCTACCGATGCCAGAAAAAAAGTACGTTGGGGTAAAAATTTCGCGATCTGTTGCGTAAAATTTTCTGTTTGTGCAAACGAAAGGGAAAAGGGCCAAACGCAACAAATCAACGATAGCAAAATAAGCGATTTAAAAAAACGCGAACGAACCATAGCGTCTCCTTCAATAAATTTGTTGTTTATAATTTTCATTGTTCTATAAAAATCCGTTTCCTGCGTTCTTATTTTTTTTGAAGCGTTACTTGGTTTTTGCTAATATAGTTAAACATTTCTGTCAAAGTTAAATAAAAGCCAAAATAGCCAAAAGAGGCAACTCCAAAGGCGTCTCCTTCACAAGAAATTTTAATTTTCTGTTCTGTTATATCTAACGTGAGAAGCGATTGATGAAATAAAGAAATAATCTCTCGAACATCTGGAAGCGATACCGCGACCGAAGGTAAAAAAAACATCGAGAGTTGTTGAGTAATTTCGTAGAGGGCTGGAAAAATTTTTTGGTTATCTGCAAACAAGAGTCCCTGATGTTTTCCTGAGGTATGCTCTTTATAATGCAACCAAACTTCGGAATTGCTCAGCTTGGGATGATTTTGTTGAACCGCATAAATCAAGGATTTTATACCTGCAGGATGATACGAAAGTATAAAATGTCCTTGAAGATACGTAAAAGAAATGAGAAATGGATCTCCAAAATAGGAGCGGTGCGCGTTATTTTTCTTTAAATAATAAAAGCGATGGTTTAGGTAGTCCTCCGTTTCCAAAGAATAAGCCTGTTGCGAACTTACCATTAAAATCAGCTTTTCAAAGAATTTTTCAGGACTTCGCAATGGAAGCAATATTGCCCCTTTTGGAAGAATTCCATAAAAAGGAAGTTCTAAATAGAACGATATTTCATTTCCTAATAATCCCACAAAATCATCCATCACTGAAAACTGAAATTGCTTTTCGATTTCTCCTAATAATTCAGTTCCAGTAGAACGATTTCCAGATTCATGACTAATTATCTCCAGAATCCATTTTGCCATTTGTTCGGGGGAAAGAGTGAGGGTCCCTAACATAGCCGTTTCTTGAGGACAGAGATCGGCACTAATTCCAGAAACCGTTTTATCTTTCAAGAGAGTTGTTAATGCAACAGGTTCTAAAAAATAGGCAGAAGCGGAATCTTCAATACGATCTTCTTTAAATTGAAGAGAGCCAGCGATTGCTTGTGTTTTCTCAATTCCTAAAAATTTTAGAAACGACGAAAATTCGCGAACATTGTGAACGAGTTCTTCCGCAAGAGTCAGTTTATTTTCCGAAGAAACGGGCTTTGAGAGATTCGCATAAAAAAAGAATCCAGAGGTTGCAGTGCGAAAATGATCTTCATAACTCTTTTGGAACAAGGGTTCTTGAGACAAAGAAGTCTCTTGAGTTGATTGGGAACGAATTGTCGAAGCAAGACGCTCGATCAGGTTTCTATCATAAGTAAGAAGAAAATATTGATCGATCACTCCATAATAGCATTCTTTATAGAAATTATATTCACTCAGACCGACTCCGTAAAATTCGAAGCCTTGTGGGGTTTGAAATTTTTGAGCGGGTGGTCGGTTTCCCTTGGAAATATTTTGTTGAAAAAAAGATCCCCAATATTTAATTTTTGAAGGATGGGACGCTTTGGCAATAAATATCGGTTGAGGCTCGATTTGTTGCGAATCTTTTGAAGAAAGCACTCCGGCAATCGCAATTCCAGCATCGCTTGAGGCAGACAAGGAAAGAATTTGTTTCAAGATTTGTTGATGTTCGTCAAATTCTCGGATTCGGAAAAATTCTCGCAAAAATAAGGAGACGACATTTTGGAGGTAAGGTTCCGAGACCAGATTACCCGGAAGGTGTTGAACCCAAAAATTTGAAACTTCTATCGGTTTTTCCAGAGAGGCTAGAAAAAAAGTCTGTTCCGGCAAAATTTTGGCGATTTCTTGAGTAAAGCTCTCAGGTTGTGCCAGAACGAATGTGAAAAAGAAAAAGAATAAAATTCCCAAGAAATTGGGGGTATGCAATCGGGTGATCATGAACTATCTCCTATAAATCGGGAGCAATACGGAAAAAAAATTGAGAGAAAGCTCTCTTATCTTAAACAAAACAGAACAAATTCCAATCTTCTGTTGCCTTCTTTTCTCTCCTTCTCTAAAATGAGCACATAATGCTAGTCTTTTCTTCCCTACTGAAGTCTTATTTTCTTTTGAATGAATCTTGTATGCAATCAACCATTTCCTTTATTTTTGATGGAAAACTGACTGAAATTTCGTTCCCGAATCCGCAGGGATATACAGTCACCACGACGGTTCTAAATTATTTGCGAAGCCTTCCTCATTTTAAAGGAACAAAAGAAGGTTGTGCAGAAGGAGATTGTGGGGCCTGTACAGTGGTTATCGGGGAAGCAGAATCTAACAAAATTGCCTATAGAGCCGTGGATTCCTGCCTGATTTTTCTTCCTATGTTACATGGGAAACAGTTGATTACGGTAGAACAACTGGCAACCGGAGCGCTTTTCGGCGATCTCCACCCTGTACAGAAAGCGATGGTAGAAACAAACGGGAGTCAATGCGGATTTTGTACTCCAGGAATTATGATGTCTCTTTTTGCTTTATATAAAAATCATCACTCCCCTTCCCGTGAGATTATTGAGGATTATCTGACAGGAAACCTCTGTCGTTGTACTGGCTATAAACCGATTATCGAAGCCGCCGAAAAATCTTGTGTTTATAATGCTGTAGATTCGTTTAGTCAGGAAGAATTAAAAACGTTCAAAAGACTTGAATCGATCCCCCAATATTCTTTACAACTGCAAACTTCACAGGAAAAGTATTTTCGTCCGATCACCCTTTCCGAAGCGTTGGATTTGAAAAATCAGTATCCCGAAGCTCTTTTTATGAGTGGTGCCACCGATATCGCACTAAGGGTGACAAAGCAACATCAAGTTTTACCGGAAATTATTGATTTATCCGCGATTACAGAACTAAAGCATGTTTTAGAAACTTCAGAATTTCTCACGCTCGGGGCTGGATTAAATCTGAATCAGGTGAGCCAACTTGCAGAAAAACATTTTTCAGCATTAACTCAGATGCTTTCTGTCTTTGGTTCAAGACAAATTCGCAATTTGGCGACTCTTGGAGGAAATTTGGGAACCTCTTCTCCGATTGGGGATACGCCTCCCGTATTAATAGCATACAATGCAACAGTATGGCTAGAGAGCAAAAAAAACGGGCGTCGTGAAGTCAAACTGGATGAGTTTTTTAAAGCGTATCGGGAAACCGCTCGACAAAAAGACGAGATTCTCGTTTCGATTCAAATCCCTAAAATTTCTTCCTCAGAGAATGTGATTGTAAAATCGTATAAAATATCTAAACGTAAAGATCTGGATATTTCGACAGTCAGCGGAGGATTTCGTTTAGAGCGAAATTCTCAAAATCAGGTAACGGCTATTAAACTGGCGTATGGAGGAATGGCCGCAATGACCAAACGAGCCTCAAAGACTGAAGATTTTTTGCTCGGAAAAAAATGGTGCCGTCCTATCCTCATTGAATCATTTCCTCTTCTCGATGAAGACTTCACGCCGATTTCCGATGTTCGTGGAAGTGCAAAGATGCGTAGTATTGGGGCAAAAAATCTGCTCTTAAAATTCTGCCTTGAAACCCAACCTTCGGAAATGCTATCACACTCGTAAAGAAATTATCTTCGTTCTCATGGAGTATTTTCGATGGATCATCCTATTCCTCACGAAAGCGCAATCAAGCACGTTACCGGTCAAGCCGTCTATGTGGATGATATTTTGGTACAGGATCAACTTTTGATCGGACGTGTTGTTTATAGCCCACACGCGCACGCTCGTATCAAATCCTTTGATTTAAGTAAAGCGAGAGAAATTCCTGGAATCTGTGCTGTTCTTTCGTATCAAGATATTCCCGGACATAATCAGATGGGGCCAGTCATCAAGGATGAACCCTGTTTAGCAGAAAAAGAAGTCCTCTGTGTAGGGCAGGCCGTTTTTTTGATCGCAGGAGAAACGGAAGAGGCCTGTCGATTCGCTGAAAAACAAATTCGTGTGGAGTATGAACCGCTTGAATCGATTCTCAATATCGAAACCGCTATCGCTAAAAATACTTTACTCGATACGGAACGGAAAATGGAACGAGGGAATGTGGAGGCGTTTTTAGAATCTTCGCCTCATCGTATTAAAGGTGAATTATGTACAGGAGCCCAAGAACACTGGTACCTAGAGAGCCAAGTGGCGCTGTGCGTTCCCGGAGAAGATCGCGACATGAAGGTCTATAGCTCAACGCAACATCCTTCAGAAACGCAACAGGTGATTACAGAAGTTTTAGGATTAAGAATTCATGAGGTTCAAGTGGAAGTGCGTCGTTTAGGGGGCGGCTTCGGAGGAAAAGAAACTCAAGCCGGACATACCGCGTGTTGGACCGCGCTACTCGCCTATCACACGAAACGTCCTGTCAAAATTCGATTGTTTCGGGATGACGATATGATCATCACTGGAAAGCGTCATCCGTTTCTGATGCGTTATGAGGTTGGATTTAATGAAGAGGGCCTTCTGCTCGCGGCACGTTTTGAACTCAATTCTGACGCGGGATGTGCGGCCGATCTTTCTCTCTCCATTCTGGAACGAGCGATGTTGCATGTAGACAATTCTTACTATATTCCTCATATTCGTGTGATTGGGCGTGCCTGGAAAACAAACTACCCCTCAAACACCGCATTTCGCGGATTTGGAGGGCCACAAGGAATGGCGGTTATTGAACAAGTTCTCGACCGAATTGCGCGCACTCTAAAAAAAGACGCTTCAGAAATCCGCTTTAAAAATTTCTATGGACTCCAGACGAATAATGTGACTCATTACGGAGAAACCGTTGAAAATAATCGTCTCTTTCTCCTCTATGAGCAATTAATGCAATCTTCAGAGTATCCAAAACGACGAGAAGAAATCACTTCATTTAATGCAACACACGAATTTCAAAAACGGGGAATGGCGATCACCCCTGTAAAATTTGGAATTTCGTTTACGGCTTCGTTTTTGAATCAATCTGGAGCCCTGGTCAACATTTATAAAGACGGGAGTATTCTGGTTAATCATGGCGGAACGGAGATGGGACAAGGACTTTATACTAAAATTCAGGAAATTTCCGCTAAAGAATTTGGGGTCTCTGTTCAACGAGTTAAAGTAAACGCAACAGATACTTCCAAGGTTCCAAACACTTCCGCAACTGCCGCTTCTGCTGGAACAGATCTCAATGGGATGGCGGTAAAAAATGCGATTGATATTTTAAAATTAAGATTGGCTGAAGTGGCGGTCAAGCATTTTAATACACCCCCCACTACGGACACGACGCAAATAGAACATATTCTGTTTGAGAATGATGATGTGTTTGATTCGCTCCATCCGTTGCGAAAAATTTCCTTTACAGACCTCATTCCAATCGCTTATTTCCAACAAGTCAGTTTGAGTTCCACCGGATTTTATCGTACTCCAAATGTTGGTTTTGACAAGCAAAAAGGACAAGGGCGGCCGTTTCATTATTTCGCCTTTGGAATGTCTGTGAGCGAAGTCGAATTGGATTTACTCACCGGTGCCCATACGCTTCTCCGAGTCGATATTCTCCATGATGTCGGGGATACCCTGAATTCTCGAATTGATTTAGGACAAGTGGAAGGCGGATTTATTCAGGGTCTTGGATGGTGTACCACTGAAGAAATTAAATGGGATAAAAAAGGAAATTTACTCTCTCATTCACCCGATACGTATAAAATTCCTTCTGTGCAAGATATTCCTAAGGATTTTCGTACAAAACTCTTGGCGAATGTTCCAAATCCGGATACGATTCGCAAAAGTAAGGCGGTCGCTGAACCTCCGGTTATGCTGGCACTCTCAACTTGGCTCGCAATCAAAGACGCGATCTCCTCGATAACGCAACACCAAATCGAACCTGAATTTTCGTTACCTGCTACGAATGAAGTTATTTTAAAATCGATAGAAAAACTTCGTTCGCCATGACAAAATTTATTCTGTGGGGCGTTGAATTTGTTTTGTTTTGAAAATTTCTAGAATTAACTGTTCCAGAGATTCTTTCTCAATCGTTAAATCGCGGATACTGAGATGAGTCAAAATGAACTGAATAAACATATGGACTTGAGCGGCTTCCACAAGAAAGCTTAAGGATTCTTTCGTGGCGTGGGTTTTGGTGACGTGATATTTTTGCAGATTTTCATCCAATGTTTGGGTCCATTCGGAATGGGGTTCGAGATGGATCGTGACTGATCGTTTCCCGACAAGTTGACGTTGGAGTTGAACAATATCGCCATCAAAAAGAGTTTCGCCATTATCCAGAATAATCAATCGGTTACAGGTTTGTTCGATATCATCCATATCATGACTTGTTAAAATGACCGTAACTTTTTGCTCTTGATTAATTTCCGCGAGAAATTGGCGAATTGTTTGCTGAGAGATTAAATCAAGTCCAATGGTGGGTTCGTCCAAAAAAACAACTTCGGGATTATGGAGAAATGCGCCAATAATCTCCATTTTCATTCTTTGACCTAAACTTAATTGTCTTAACTGAATTTGTAAGCGATCACTCACTTCTAAACGGTTCGCAAAACGATTTAATTTTTCTTCAAATTCTTTGAGATTGACCTGATAAATTTCACGAAGAAGACGAAAAGAATCAATCGCTGGAAGATCCCACCACAGTTGAGAGCGTTGCCCCATCACAAGAGACATCCGAATTTTTTCAGCATCTCGTAAATGAAAACTATCGTGACCCAAAAGCGAAGATTTTCCGTGAGAGACAGGAATAATGCCTGTGATACATTTGACAAGCGTGGTTTTTCCGGCCCCATTAGTTCCGATAAGGCCAACAAATTCTCCGGGTCGTACTTCGAGATTAATATTTTTTAATGCTGTAAAATCAACATAATCTCGATTAAAAAAATTCTTTAAAATTCCCCGAAATCCGGAATGTCGTTTATACGTCCGAAATATTTTCGAAACGTTTTCACAGTGGATGATAAAAGGGGGTTCTGTACTCATTTTTTTATTTTTCAAGAGCAGTATAAAAATATTGAGGAGGGGAAAGAAAGAGAAAAGCCGAGTGAGTGCTCGGCTTTTCTTTTTTTTCCTTTTTTTTGAAAAGGGACCTGGCAATAACCTACTCTCTCGCTGTTTGGCAATACCATCGGCGT
>CAZHAR010000037.1:0-53245 GCA_964530615.1 uncultured Planctomycetota bacterium
ATCTACACCACTTGTTATGGAACCGCTGGAGTCGGTACCGGATCGGGCGCGAGCGCGCCGTTTCGCGCGCTTTATGATTGCGAAAAATTTTATACTTCTGAAAGCGATGTTTTTACGAATGCCTCTCCTGGAGCCGCTTTTCGCGCGCCCGGACATCCGCAAGGAATTTTTGCTTTAGAGCAAGCCATTGATGAACTCGCGTATAAACTTCAGATCGATCCTCTGGAATTTAGGAAAATGAACACAAAGCGACATGAAGCGCGTCAAGTGGAATATCAAATCGGCGCGGAACGTTTTGGTTGGTCTAAGCGAAACCCAAAACCCGGAGCAACTTCGGGGCCGATCAAACGAGGCGTAGGAGTCGCAAATTCTCTCTGGTATTACATCTATGGCGTTGGGTTTCAAGCTTCGATTAAGGTTCATAGTGATGGTTCCGTTGAGTTAACGAATGGGGTTCAGGATTTAGGAACAGGCATTCGAACGGTCATCGCCATGATCGTCGCGGAAGAACTAGGATTAAAAGTATCGGAGATTGTGACTCGTATTGGAGATACCACACTCGGTTACGGCCCCGCAAGCGGAGGAAGTCAAACCACGGCAGGACTCACCCCCGCCGTACGCAACGCCGCTTACTTGGCAAAACGAAAAATGTTAGAAATTGCGGCACCGTTGTTGAATGTTTCTGTCGAAGAGTTGGACTTGACCGACGGACGTTTCGTGGTTCGCGCGGACACTTCTAAAAATTTGACATGGAAACAAGTCGCCGCAAAAATTTCTGGGGAACAATTTACGGTGATTGGCGAGCGCTCCTCAGATTACTTCTTCCCACAAGCGGATGGGCATCCGTATGCTCAACGTGGAAAACGAGGAAGTATGGCTCTCATCGGCGGTGTTCAGTTTGCAGAGATCGAAGTCGACACGGAAACTGGAGTCGTTCGCGTACAACGTATGACGGCAGTCCATGATTGTGGGCATCCGATGAACCGCCTCACCACCCGTAGCCAAATTCAAGGAGGAATTATTCAAGGCATTAGCTATGCGTTATTTGAAGATCGGATTTTGGATCGCAATACGGGATTAATGGTGAATCCGAACTTTGAACAATATAAAATGACTGGGGCGCTCGATGTGCCTCCGATTGATGTCGTCGTTTTGGATGAAATTCGCGGAATTAATAGTACGAGCGCTAAAGGCATCGGAGAACCAGCCACTGTACCGACAGCGGCCGCTATTGCGAACGCGTTCTATCACGCGACCGGAGTACGCATTCGGGAACTCCCCATGACACCAGAGAACGTATTAGCTGTTTTGGAATCCGCAGAAAGAGGTGGAAAATGAATGCGTTTGAATATGCTTTACCCGAGAACCTCTCAGAAGCTTTGCAATTTTTGGAACATCCCAAGACCGAGTTAAAAGCGGGTGGACTAGATTTGCTCGATTTAATGAAGGAAGGAATTGCTTCTCCGGAACGATTAGTGAATATTCGTTCTCTTCCAGAACTTAAATTTTTAAAAGAATCTGAGGGAGATCTCTTATTGGGGCCAAATTTGACTCTCGCAGAAATTGCCGACGATAAAAAAATTCAGGACAATTACCGCGCTTTAGCACAAGCGGCTGGCGGAGCGGCGACACCACAAATCAGAAATATTGCGACTTTGGGCGGAAATCTTTGCCAGCGTCCACGTTGTTGGTATTTTCGCAACCAAGAATTTTCCTGTTTGAGAAAGCATGGAACCCGCTGTTTTGCGCTTGAAGGGGAGAACCAATACCATGCAATTTTTGATACCAATCAAGGGTGTGTCATCGTTCATCCTTCCGCAATGGCTGTTGCGTTAATTGCGAGCCATGCCCAGATTCAAATCACCTCTTCAAAAGGATCGCGTTCTATTCCTCTTGAGCAATTTTTTATCTCTCCTTCAAAAAATATCACAAAAGAGACCGTGCTCCGTGACAATGAAATCATTACGGAGATCAAGGTACCGTCAATGACTTCGGGGTGGAAAACATTTTATCATAAGGAAAAAGCGAAGCAGTCCTTTGACTGGCCGATTGCGGAGGTGGCTGTTGCGTTAAAAATGGACGGAGATTTTTGCAGGGAAGCTTCTGTGGTTTTAGGCGCGGCCGCACCTACTCCGTGGAGAGCGACTCCGGCGGAACAAATTTTAAAGAATAAAATTATCACGAGGGAATTGGCCCGCACCAGCGCGGAAGAAACTTTAAAGTTAGCGAAACCGCTTTCCCAAAATGCCTATAAAATTCGTGTTTTTAAAGCGATTATTTTTCGAACTCTCTGCTGGACCGCGGGAATTAACCCTTTTGAATAAGGAGCTTTTTATGCAACAATCCATTCGATCGAACTGCCTTTACTTAAGAACAAAAGTTGCGTATACGCCTTTTCCAGAAGGCAAGGATATTTGGCGCATTGGCGAATCTCCGACGTCTTGCTATTGGTGCTTGCGAACGATGTCCACCATTGGTCCGGATGAAAATTTTGTGGCCCCTGACGTTTGCCAATTCGAGCGCAATTGCTATCAAGATCAAGACAATCCAACAACCTAAAAACGGATAAAGATTTTCTGAGGGGCGATTCATGAATCGCCCCTCCATCTTCCCCTAAAGTTTTTCTATTTTTTCTAAATTTTTGTCTTTCCCTAAAAGAACCAACACGTCACTGTCTTTCACAATATAATTCGCTTCGGGAATGAGAACTACATTTGCGGGAACGATTTCTTTAATCATAATCACTTGCACATTATATTTCTTTCGGACTTCAATTTCTGCTAACGATTTTCCACACCAACTATGAGGAGGAACGATTTCAATAACACTATAATCATCATCCAAAGAAGATCCCAGCGAAAAGTAATCAAACAAATTTTTCCGACAAAGAGTATGAGCGACCCGTTTCGCCATTTCTTTTTCGGGAAAAATAATGCTAGTAGCGCCGAGTTGAGTCAAAATTTTTGAGTGGTCTTCCGTGATGGCTTTTGCTATAATATTTTTAGCGCCAAACTCTTTTAAATAGAGCGTAATTAAAACACTCGTTTCAATCGGTTCTCCTAAGGAAAGAATGACGCGATCAAACTCCGCGAGCCCTAATTTTTTTAAAGTATCTTTATTCTTCGCGTCGGCGATAATCGCCTTATGAGCATAGGGTTTGACTCGATGAATTGCCTCTTCATCACAATCAATCGCCATGATTTGAACATCTGTTTTTCCATAAAGATACTGGCAAAGATAAAAACCAAAACTACTCATTCCAATAACAGCAATATTCATAATAAGTCTCTTTCTGCTGAACTAGGATTACCGTGGCAAAAGAAGCATTATTTTAACCTGAGTTCTGGATAAGAAATTAGGTTTATTTTAAGGATTAACCCACAAGAATTTCTTCAGTGGCATAGTGATAGGAAAGCTTCTCTTGCTTTCCTATGGCGGCCGTTATAGTGAGAGGCCCTAAACGTCCTATAAACATTAAAAGGGTAATCAAGAGTTTTCCGAGTACGGATAACGAAGCGGTAATTCCCATAGAAAGGCCAACAGTGCCAGAAGCGGAAGTAGCCTCAAAAAGCAATTCTAAAAACTGTCCTCGATTTTTCGAGAGATCCAAAGTATTTTCTTCTGTAATCAACAGCAGAATACTTCCTAAAATGATACACATTCCAGAAAAAAACGTAATAGTGATGGATTTGGAAACAATATCCCCAGGTATTTTTCGCGATAAAAAGTGAGTTTCTTCCTGATTGTGAAAACGGGCGCGAATTGAAGCCAAAATAACGGTAAATGTGGTTGTTTTGATCCCTCCAGCACAAGACGCCGGAGACCCCCCGATAAACATATAAAGAATAAAAAGAAATATTGTAGGGTTTGATAACATTGCGATATCGACTGTATTAAATCCGGCAGTACGAGTGGTAATCGATTGAAATAACGAAACGAGTATTTTCGTTTTCCAAGGCATGTTTTTTAATAGGGTATTTTTTTCTAATATAAAAAAGAAAATAGCGCCACTTAGGATCAGTGTACTCGAAACTAACAGCACTAGTCGAGAGTGATAGGACAGTCGAAAGGAATGTTGTTTGATTAGTCTATGAATTTCATAAAGTACAACAAAACCTAATCCACCAAAAACAATTAACATACAAATCGTAAAATTAACTAATACATCGCCTTGATAACGAATTAAGTTATCTGGGTGGAGCCCGAATCCCGCGTTACAGTAAGCCGAAATTGAATGGAAAATGCCAGAATAAAGCGCTTCGTCCCAAGGCATCGACTTCGAGAAGGCATAAGTTAAAAGAAAAGCGCCGACCGCTTCAATAAAAAAGGTTCCTATAAAAACGGTTTTCAGGAGTTCTGTCAAATTTTGTGTGGGGCCCTGGTTCAACACTTCTGAGAGCATATCTCGACGTGTTAGTGAAAGTTGTCGTTCAAACAGATAAAGCAAAGCGATAGAAAAGACGGTAATCCCTAACCCTCCAAGTTGGATCAAGACTAAAATAGTGATTTGTCCAAAAAGTGTAAATTTCGTTCCAGTGTCCACGACCGAGAGTCCGGTTACACAAGTCGCAGAAGTGGCGGTAAATAAAGCATCAATAAAGGAAAGAGAATCTCCAGTGCAGGAAATTGGGAGCATCAGAAGCAGAGTTCCTAAAAAAATAATTCCCGCAAAGCTGAGAATTAACAACCATTCTTGCGAGAGTTGTTTTTGAAACCCGCGTCGAAAAAATTGAAGATATTTCATAAAATTAATCAGATTTTTTTTGTTGATATTTTTGATAAAGTTCTTTTTGTCTATTATTTAAATCGACTTTGCGCCCTTCAATAAATTCTAAACAAATCTGATGTGTGATCGGATCGAGGATATCCCCTTCGGAAATAACAAGGGTAGCCTTTTTTCCCACGTCCAAAGATCCCAGATCTCGTTCGACTCCTAAAATTTGTGCGGGAGCCAGCGTGATCGCGGTTAACGCTTCTTCCGGAGTTAATCCAAAAGCGACCGCATACCCTGCCATAAAAGGAAGATTTCGAATATCCCACCACGGCGGGCCGTCGTCACCTGCGAAGGAAATACAGTATTGAACACCCGCGTCCGTCAGTAATTTTGGCAAGTGGTAGGGTAAATCATAATCGTCATCTTCAGATCGAGGTAACGAAAGTGCACGGCGAAGAATGACCGGAATCTTGTTTTCTTTGAGTCGTGAGGCGATTTTCCAGGAATCATAACCTCCAACCAGAATCATCCGAATTTTATATTCTTGCGCAAAATCAATTGCCATCTCTATTTGACGCAGATCCTCAGCATAAATAAATACTGGCATTTCTTGGGTAAAAATCGGAAGCATCGCTTCCCATCGAGAATCTTTATCCAAAAGCGGATTTGCCTGCTTGGCTTGAAAATAGCGTTTCGCCAAATCAAATGTTTGAGTCACTACTTTTAGCTTCTTAGCGTTTTCTTGATTCTTTTCCTCTTCGGTCTTCTCGATCCACCAATATTTTTGTGGAGAAATCGGTGGCCAAGTGAGATGCAATCCAACGTTTCTTTTTTCCATGGCGTCTTCGATGGTCCAGCCATCTAAGTTCATCAAACTCGAACGCCCGGATAATGAATCTCCTTGTGGAACGAGCAAAACTGTGGTAATCCCATTGGAGCGAATCGTTGGAATAATTTCAGAGTCTGGATTATACGCGACATACGATTGAACTTCCGGAGTAATTCCTCCGACTTCTTCTATATCCGAGGTCGCGCGAACGGCTCCAATTTCAAGGAGTCCTAAAACCGAAAAGGCCGCGATTAATCCCGGATAGACCTGTTTTCCAGTAATATCGATTATTTTTGTTCCTTCTGGCGTTTTCAAATTTTGGCCGATTTGCGTGATTCGGCCCTGTTCAAAAAGAAGATCGGTATTCTTCAAAACGCCTTGCGTTACGGTATGAAGATCTCCTCCGCGCAGTAAAATCGGGCATTTTTGGGGTTCTCCGGGAACGTAATCATGAGCCCAGGACAAAGCAAAACAACACAAAAAAAGAATTCGAGAGGAGTATTTTAGCATATCACACCTATTTTTTTTGATAAATAATTTCATCCGGGTCGGTGAAAATCTGCCAGAGCGAGGGCGAGAGTCCTTCAAAAAGTTTTTGATACCGTAAAGCGGTTGCATTTTCGCCCGTTACATCGCGGATATAAATGGCGATCACTTGTTTTGGATACTTCCGCGCCAGTTGGGTATAAATTTCTGGATCTTTTTCTCCAGAGTCTCCAATCAGAATAAATTGGCGCTCTGGAAAACGCTCCATAATCGGCTCGATGATTTTTGGCTTGGTAATTTCGCTTGAAGCAAACAGATCAAAAAAAGTACTGTCTTTGACGCGAAATAACTTTAGATGAATCGTGGCTTGAGGAAATTCATTTTTATTTAAAAATTCTAATAAATCGGAAAACAATTGCCACGGGCTAGAAGAGACAAAATGGAAGATCGCCCCGTCTTTTTGGAGTTCTCGATAAAAGGACGGCATTCGTGGGACGACTTGAAACTCGGTTAAAAAAGTATTTTTCAGAAGGGCTTTCCGATTCAAAACTTCGCTGATCTTGACCGTATCATCAATATCGGAAATCACGGTAATTCCTTGGGGGGGAGCCAGCAAAATTTTTCCTTCAAAGACCCGTTCGTCGTTTTCTTTGGTAATCGCTTGAAAATAGAGCCAATCGGTTCCATTTTCGCTTTTCTTATCACGATCCACTTCTTCACTTGATAAATAAAAGGTGTTTTTAAAGTGTCCGTTGCTTTTGGATTCCCCGGCGAAATGAAGCGTGCTTCCGAGGTGAATAGAAATTTTTTTTTCGCCTTCGTTATCCACCAAAAAGGTTCGTCCTCTTTTCTTGAAAACTTCAGTGTCTGCATCTTCGCTTTCCAGCCCCAGAACTTTGGCGAGAGCAAATAGCGCGACCTTTCGTTTGATGGAGTTTTCTTCGGGTTCAAAAATCCAGCCATGAATTGGAATTTCCCATTGGTTTTTCAGAGGATCAAAGGATGCGGTCGTTAAAAAGAAAATCACACGTTCATCCGATTTGATTTCCGATTTCATAGAAGCGTTGTCCTCTTGATAAAAGATATCCGAATCATTTGTGGCTTGGAATGCCTGATTTAACAAGAAAAAAACTAACGAAGCCAGACCCAAAAAGGTCCAACTCAAAAACCCTATAAAAAGCAGATCAATCTTATCGAAGCGGGAAGCTTTCTCAACGAACGTCCCTGGATTTCCAGACATCTTCGACATCTTCGCAGTGCCAAATTTTATCTTGTTTAGGTGCATTTTTTTCGCCTTCTGATTTTCCTTCTTGTTTCATTTTCAGAATTTTTTGGATGAGAGCCGTCTTTTCGGCTTGGTGCGATTTTCTTAGTTCTTGGTCTATTTCGCGATCAAAATATTTTTTTCCATCAATCCAGGTTTGCTCGACACGAGCATAAATCGATAATGGAGGAGCGCTCCAGAGAACAAAGTCTGCATCCTTGCCTACACGAATACTGCCCGTTGAGGAGTCGATTTTGAGCTGGATTGCGGGATTAATTGTCACCATTTTCCAGGCTTCTTCTGGATTCATTCCGCCATACGTCACCGCTTTAGCCGCTTCCTGATTTAATCTTCTGCCCATTTCCGGGCTATCGGAATTAATGGAGGTGAGAATTCCTTTTTCAGTCATAAGTGTTGCATTAAAAGGAATCGCATCATAGACTTCAAATTTGTAGGCCCACCAATCAGAAAACGAAGACGCACTCGCTCCATGTTTCGCCATTTCATTTGCGACTTTATATCCTTCCAGAATATGGGTAAAGGTTTGAATCCGGAACCCGAAATCCTCAGCAAGTCGCATCAACATTAAAATTTCCGATTGAACATAGGAGTGACAATGAATAAACATTTTCGATTGCAAGATATCGGAGAGTGCTTCAAGTTCCAAATCTTTACGTGGTGGGATCGTTTGTCGCCGTTGGACGGGTTCAAGAGACAGATAGTTTTTCCATTCTTGCTGGTAGCGTTGCGCGGCCCAAAAAGCATCTCGCACGAGAGAGTCAACTCCCATACGGGTTTGAGGATATCGGGTCTTAAATTGATCGCCCCAATTGCTTTGCTTTACATTTTCGCCCAAAGCGAATTTGATCGTCGCAGGTACTCCTTGAAATTTCATCTCTTCCGCAAGAGATCCCCAGCGAAGTTTGATGACTTGCGCTTGTCCACCAATAGGATTCGCGGAGCCATGAAGAAGTTGAGCGGCAGTGACTCCTCCGGCAAGCGCACGATAGATATTAATATCTTCCGGGTTCACGACATCGCCAATTCGAACCTCTGCGGTAATGGCCTGCCCGGATTCATTGACTCCGTGGGCAATTGCAATGTGAGAGTGTTCGTCAATAATTCCAGCTGTCAGATATTTTCCGGTCGCATCCAGAATTTTGATGCTTTCTGGAGGAGTTAACGCTTTACCCATCTGGGTAATTTTTCCGTTTTGGATGAGAACATCGGTGAGTGTCAAGATCCCTTCTTTTTCAGAGGTCCAGATAGTTGCGTTTCGAATTAAGATATCTTCACCTTTAGGGAGCGTTTCAAAACCATACGCTCGATTGGGATAAGTGAGTCGAGAGAGTGGCGCCGGAGTGGATTCAGGAGGTTTTTCAGGAGGTTTTGTTTCGAGAATAGGTTCTTGACGAACGGAAATAAGCAAAGACTCTCCGGAAGGAGTGAGCAGTTCAAGAGAGAGTTGCTCTTGTTGCTTTCGCCCAGAAAATCTGAAAACGCCAGAAGTTTTATCGGGAAGCTCTAAAGTAAAGACGCCCTGTAATTTGCCGTCTTTGCTGGAAAGAACTTCAAAAGAAGAAGGTTTGGGGGTTTCTGGTTTTACAGGAACGAGTTTTCCTTGGAGGGCAAAAACTTCACCTTGAAGTTCTAAATCATATTCTTGTTCAAAAAGAACCAAGCGCGCTTTTCCCCGAAAATCTACTTTAGGAAAGGGTTGAAGGAGCTGTTCTTGTCCTTGAATCCAGACCGCATGGAGGATTGTTTTTTCTTGAAAAATATCTCCATTACAAACTAGAAAATTGGCGATTTTTCCAGCAGAGAGGGTCCCGACTTCAGTTGTAACGCTACAAATTTCGGCAGGGATCGTCGTTAGCGCCGCGAGCGCTTGTTTGGGAGAGAGTCCGGCTTGAACTGCTTTTCGAATATTTTTCAAGTAATCCGATTTTTGTTTAAGAAGATGTGTGGTGAATGCGAAAGGAATCTGCCTCGCCTCTAAAACAGCTGGATTATAGGGAGCGCGTTCAAAATGACGAAGTTGCGCCACAGTGACATCAAGGGACGCATCATAGGTTTCAACCGAGGGCGGTTGCGGATAGTTTACAGGAAGAATGAGTGTCGGATGAAGTGCTTGAAGCGTTTCAATGCGAGTATATTCATCATTATTTCCGAGATAAACAACTTTAAGTCCGAATTCCTCCGCGATTCGACGGGCGCGTAGAATGTCCCATATTCCTTGGCATTCCCAGAGGATTGTTTCTTGTGTATAGGACGGAATATGCGAGGCTGTCTCTGGAACGACCCACTCTAGCGTATTTAGAGTGGCATTAAATTCGGGTCGTTTTTGTTGTGAATTTAATGAATAGGCGAGTTCTGCTTTTCGGTACCATTCTGTATCCAAGAACGTTTGGCGAATCAAAGCGATACTTCCCATCAGAGAATTGGGATAGTTTTGGGAAGAACTTCCTTTATTAAAAGACATCCAGTGGGATGTTTTTGCGCGAAGGATCAAATCGTTCGGAATACCTTGAAGCAATAAGGTGACAAAAGCGCGTCCGCGAAAAATACCATCCATTTTAGCGGATTGGACAGTGGTGATTCCTTGAGAAAGGAATTCTTTTATTTCATTGAGATTTGGGGTAAAAGAAGCGTACCCGTTCATTTCCGCATGAATGGCGTCATTCCATGCGTTTCCTCCTTTGCGGGTTCCTTCGGGTTGTGGAGAACCTCTCCAGTCATCCACTTTATTCGTGGAGATTTTTTCGATTCCATAGTTGGTGTAGGGGTCAATGAAACCGGGATAGAGGACGTATCCAGAAAGATCCAGAAGGGTGGCTTCAGGGGGAATGGAAACGGAGGTTCCCACCGCAAGAATTTTTCCGGATTGGATCAGGAGTGTTGCGTTTTCAAGAGTAGACTCTGGGGAAAGAACTATTTTTGCGTGAGTAAGCGCTAGCAGGGAGGGAGTTTGATCGCGAATCCCATTCAGCGGAGTGGTTTGTGCGTGCAAAAAGGTATTGAGTGTCAAAATCAGCCAGAGTAGCGAGCGAGAAAAAAAGCCACGTCGAGACATAGGTATAAGCCCTTTCAAGAAGAGAACCATAAACTCTGGCAATCCGGACGCTTGTTATTCTTTTTTCTCTGGAGTGGTTTCCTGAGTGTCTTCGGGATTGGTCGTCGTAGATTCTTTTTCCTCTGGAGTGGTTTCTTTAGTCTCCTCGGGGTTAGTCGTCGTAGATTCTTTTTCCTCTGGAGTCTCCAGTTTTTCCTGTTCTAAAGGTAAACGGGAAATCAAAAGTTTTCGCTCTAAGAGGTGAGCGCGCGCATTTTGAATTTGAATGGTCCATTCCCATTGTTTTTTAGAGATGGATTTGGAGGGGCGGGAAAGTTCGGCCCAAGAGAGAATTCGAAAGTGATTCGGTGAAATGATTTCCGCAGTGGCAAATCCTTGACCTTCGACTGATTTTGGAGTTGAAACTCGATCAAGACGAGGAGGATTTTCTAAGAGTTGAAGGATAAAAATTTCAACAGCACCCTCGGAGAACGCTTTTACGGAAGCATCTTCTTCCAAAAGATCGATTTTTCGAAAATCTAAAAGGGTTACGTCTAGGAGAGTAAAACTGAAAGCGGTAATGACAATAGAAAAAATAACAACGACCATTAAAGCAGTTCCCTTGCGGGTGAAGCGTGTTTGCGTTTGCATAAGGGCTCCCTTGATGAAAATTATTTTTGGGATTCGGAGGTATCGGTCTCTGGGGACGTGATACGGGGTAGTGCTTTGAGACTAAAGGTTCCGTTTACGCCTTGTAAATCGTTGCGGAAAACGACATGCATTTGGAAATCAAGTTCCACTAGATCTTCGGGATGCAAAGTAAATTGATAGGTAGCAATATTTTTAGAAACGAGCTGTTGTTTCATTTGCATCGTTCCCTCTTGGCGGGTAACGGTATACCGGTAGAGTTCGCCTTGATCGTTCACCTGATAAATAATTTTTTGTTGAGGTTGAAACAGGTGGAGTTTATTGGAGTCATCTAATTTGGTTTGAAATCGATAGGAATTTTGAACATCGTCTCGAAAAAGTTGTGAAATTTTTTCGAGACTTTCATTCATTTTAATCTGCAAAAGTTGTTGCTTTACGGAGTTTCGGGCAGAGGTTTCAATTGCAGCAAAACTTCCGAGCAAGAGGCTAAGTAAAAAGAGATAGGTCACGACTTCGATGAGTGTGGATCCGTTTTGATTATTGTGGCGCATAAAATAAGCCTCCTTCTCCGACCCAAGTGACTAAAGAATAAAAAGCGGATGGGTTTTGGGAGGTTAAGGACCAAAAAATTTTGACTTGAATTTTGAGAAGTTTAGGAGATTCGGCTTCAACAAGAATATATCCTGGAGGTTGAAGCGAAGCACTTTTGAGTCCGGGAACATCAAAAAAAGTTTTATGGAGGGAAAGAATTTTTTCAAAAGGAACGGATCTAATTTCTTCTAACTTCGATTCGGCAGTCTGAACCGCAATGAGATGAGTTTTTGTGGTGGAGAGCAGTTCCTGTTTTTTTTGAGTAACCATCACAAACATAGAAGAAAGGACGGCGAACAAAAAAAAGGAAATCACCATCTCAATCAGGATAAATTTTCTGGAGAAATTTTTCATAAAACAACTCTTTTCTTAACGGAAGTGACGGAGGTTTGTGAGTGCGATTCTCCAAAAAGCGCTCCGAGAATTTATCGTGTAATTCGTTTTGTCAAGGAGAACTGGAAAGCGGTTCCGAGAACACGGAGTACTTCTTGAACAGTTGTAAGTCCTTTTTTTATTTTGAGGATTCCATCTTCGAGAAGGAGTCTTAATCCTTTTTCTCGGGCAATTTCGACCAAATAGGAAGTATCCACTTTCATCAAGACGGCTTGGCGGATATCTTCGGTCATTGTGAGTAATTCGGTCAGGGCCAATCGTCCCTGAAAGCCGGTTTGAAAACATTGGCTACATCCACGTCCGTGGATTGGAAGCAGATTATCCGTATCCACAAAGTTTGCTAAAAGGGTTAGCAATTTAGGATCAAGAATATCGGGTTCTTTGCAATGCTGGCAGACTTTACGAACAAGACGTTGAGCCAAAACACCCGTAATGGAGGACGCCACAATATAGGGTTCAATCCCCATTTCGAGCAAGCGGGTTAAGACTTCACAGGAATGTCCAGCGTGAATAGTGGTTAAGACTTTATGGCCGGTTAAACTTGCCTGTAAGGCGATGTGGCAGGTTTCAGAATCACGAATTTCTCCCACCATAATCACTTCAGGATCTTGTCTTAAAACGGCTTTCAGACAACTGGCAAAATCAATATTAGCGCGGCGATTGACTTCAATTTGGCTAAACAAACCAATTTCATATTCGACTGGATCTTCAATCGTAATAATGGACGTATGCTGTCCGAGCATCTCATAAATTTTTTGTAGGGCCGCGTAGAGAGTAGTTGTTTTGCCGGCGGAACTAGGGCCATTCAAAATAACCATTCCAGTAGAACTCAGAATCAACTGTTCAAAACGAGTTTTGATATCTTCTGTAAATCCGAGTTGTTCGAGAGAGAAGAGTGCATTCATCGGATCAAAGATGCGAATAACCGCTTTTTCGCCACCCACCGTGGGGAGTACTGAAAGGCGAAAGTCCGTTCTTCGATTATTGATCGTATGAGTAATGCGTCCTTCTTGAGAAATATCTCGTTTATGTGGCAAAAGATCGGCAAGGACTTTGGTACGTGCGATAAACTGTTCATGCATGGATCTTGGGAGAGTGCCAATATCTTGAAACATTCCATCGACACGCATACGAATGCGAAATTGTTCGTTCATATAGGGTTCGATATGAATATCGCTCGCTTTATTGAGTGAACATTGTTCGAGAACAAAATTCAAGATGTCTCGAATGGCGTATTCTCCGGTGTTGGATAATTCTTTTACTCGTTTTTGTATTTCTGTGGCGGAAGTGATTCGTTCAATCACTATATTCTCCTATCAACAGATTCCTCTCGTTTGGGAGGAATTAGCCAATGAGTTGGAAAAGAGGTAAGTAAAGGGAGACAACAATTACGCCGACCATCAGAGCGAGAAAAACTAAGAGGAGGGGTTGAATAATTTGAACGATTCTAGAGCAAGTATTTGTGAGTTCTCGTTCGTAATAACCGGCGAGTTCTTCCAAAGAATCTTCGATAATTCCTCGTTCTTCGGCCATAGTCAGTTTCCAGATCATGGATTCTGGGAACGCGCCACTTTTGCGACAAGTTTCCGACATTCGTTCTCCGTTTTCCACGGCTTGCCTCATTTGTTCTAGCGCTTCGCCCATTTTATTATTGCCGGTCATATTTCGGGTCAGTGTGAGGGCTTCGATGATGGACACACCGCTACTTAAGAGATCGCCTAAAGTTCTACAAATTTTCAAGAGGGTCACTTGACGAAACATAAGGCCAAAAATAGGCACATAGAAAATGGATTGATGAAAATTGGCTACAGCCACTCGAGCGCGCCAAGCAAACACACACAGCAAAATAATGGCAAGGGCAGACAGAGGGATTGAAGCCTGATAATGACGTAAACTTGAAGAGAGCGCGATCATAATTCGGGTCGATAACGGAAGTTCTGACATTTTGCGTCCCAACCCGCTCCCATCCGAAAAAATTTGTTCAAATTGAGGAACCGCAAAAATCAATATGCCCAAGAAAATAAGGATCACCATAAAACCAACACAAAGCGGATACATCAACGCATTATTAATTTTGATGCGAGTATCTTGCATCACTTCAGAATAAGTTGCTAATTGATCGAGTACCGTAGAGAGATTTCCGGTACTTTCTCCCGCTTTTAAAATCTCCAAATAAAGTTTAGAAAAAACATTTGGATATTTTTCAAAAGCTTGATGAAGGGATAGCCCTTGTTCTATATCTTGTTGAATCACATGAAGGAGTTTCTTAAATCCGGGTTGAGTCACTTCTTGCGATAAGGATTTTAGGCCAGACGAAATTGGTAAATCGAGTCGAGCCATTGAAGCAAGTTGCCGATTAAAGAACAGAAATTGATCCAAATTTAAACTAACGGGGCCCATTCCTGGTTTTTTTTGAGAAGAGCCTTCTGCCATAAATGCTCCAACTTAATAGAATATAAAAGTTAAAAGGGTTTTAAAAAGGAAAAAGTCTCTATTTAAATGAAGAAGAATGAAGAGTATTTCAATGATTTTTACAAGAAAGTCAAGCGATAGTTTTTTTGAAAAGGAATTGGAACCGGATCGAACGAGATCTTGTTTTCTTCAGAAAGAAAGAAAGAACCTTCTTTCTGAAGAAGGTTTAAAGCGAGATTTATTTTATTTTGGAACTAAAAAATTATTTAAATTCGAGCAGTTCTAATTCTGGATCTTTGGGATAAAGCTTTCTCCCATCACGAGTTAATATTCCACTAAAAATAAAGACATCGTAATCGAAGGTCGTTTCTCGAAAACTACCGACCAGTGCTTGAATTTCTTTAAGATTTAAACCCAATTGAGTTGCGGCGAGATGTTGTTTAAAGCCAAGATAACGTTCCAATTTTTTAGGAACCAGATGAACGACAATTAAGGAACCATCGCGAGGATGATAAAGCGTCGTATTACTTCCGACTTCAGCGATCACTCGTTGAAATAGGGAGCTGTTTTCTCGAAGAGTTCCGCTATATTTAGCTTTAAGGGTATAAGTGTCCAGTCGTTTTTCATAGGAAAGTAGGCCGTTGGCATCAACACCCACCGTAATATAATATTGAGGATCTTTTTGAGGATAGCAAATAATCTGATAGCCTTGCTTTTTTTCTCGACGGGTCAAATCTGTTGGGGTTGTCTCGCTAATCAATCGAATTGGAGACCAAGCCTCTGCGAGAGTGAAGTCGGACATCCATTTTTGGAGGTAGGATTCATAGTCTTGAAGCGAAAAAATTTTCTGCTTTTTTTCTTCCGTGGGAAATTCCGTTTTAGCTTCAGAATCAAGTATCGATAAAGATTCGACTTTATTGAGTTCATGAGGGATGGAATTTGTTCCAGAAGGTAAGACTTTAGGCTCAGAATCCACCATTAAGGAATTTTGATTTGATGGGATTGATTGAGTCGAGCTCGGTTTTGAAGATTCTTTTGAAAGAAAAGCGGGGTCTTCCAAAAGACGCTCTTGCGAAGAGTTGGAGAGTAAAGACGGATCTTCGGAAGATTTTAGGGATCTTTGAGAATCTGAGGTATTTATGGGAGAAGATTGAATCCCATTACGAAATGTTTCCACAAGGGGTTGTACATTTAAGGAAGGGATGGAGTTTTTCAACTTCAAAAAATCCACACAGAGAAATAAATGAATGACTCCAGAGATTAGGAAAAAAATACTATAACGAACCCATCTCCCCATAAAAAACTCCGTAAACGACTCAGAAAAAGAAGTTGAATCACAGATTTATTTTTGATTATTATCATCGACTGGTTCTTTAGGGGGTTCTTGTTCTCCGAAGATAGAAGTATTTTCATCTGAGAGTTCTTGATCGGGGTCCATAGGGGATTTAGACGCAAAATAATCAATCGCTTTTTCAATAGAAGGTGCGGCTTTCATCATCCCGACTTTTTCAATTTCTTCGGTGACTTCCAATAACGTTTCTTGTGAATCCGCAAAATTTGCCAAACTTTTATTCACTCGTTCATTGACTTGGGTAAACGCATCGACTTGGTTGTAGAGTTGTGCCAATTTCTGCGAAATATTTTTAATGGAACGGTTTCCAGTATTGATCCCTTCCATCATAATCTTTTTGATTTTTAAAGAATCTGCTTGGAGATTGATGTTATCGAGTAAAAATTCTTTTTCTTGTTCTAAATTTTTAACCAACATCGCGAACGAATCATGTAGATTATTAAAAATTTTTAAAAGTTTTTTGAGATTTGAAGCGAGGTTCGTATATTCTCGTTCTTGACGTTCATAGCCTTTACGATAACGTTCTTTCAACTGATAACGTCTGAGCATTTGTTGAAAAGAATGAGTCAATTGCTGTTTTTCTGGCCCTTCTTCCATATATTTAACTTTTCGAGCCAAGTCACCCAATTGATTATGAACCTCGATCTCGTCTTTTTTTACTTCCTTGACTTTTAAGCTATAACGAGCTTTGTTATATTCTAAATAACCATCAAATTGCCCCAACTTACGGACCAAATCTGTAAATACATACATCAAAGTATCTTGGGTTCCAATAATTCGGTCGAAATCATAGACAATTCGATTCGCGTAATGAGAAAGTTTTAAAGTGATTTCGCTAGCCAAAACCTGATTTTGAGGATCTTGAAGATATCGTTCTAAATCCACTTTCAAATCTTTATTCGCATCTCCTAGAGATTGAATCAACGGATCGTAATTTCTTAAGGTGTTTTCTAGAGTGAGCACCTCATTTTTAATGGACCAATTTTTGGGAAGTTCCCAAGTCCCTTCTGTATTTTCCTGAATTTCCGGATTTTCCGGATTTTCTTCTTGAGCTGATATTGGAAGAATCAAGACCCATAACAAGAGTCCCGAAACGAGCACTTTAAACATCTGTAGACCCTCCGTTTGAAAAGAAAAGATAAAAAAAATTAGTTTGTGGATGGATTATTTTTTGATTGTTCTGAATAGATTGAGATGCGTTCTCTCAAATAGGAGTTTTTGAATAGTCTTCAATTATGAAACAAAAGAAACTTTTTAGTAAAATATTTTTCTTTTTTGTAGATTTCTTATTTTTTTAGGACGAGATCATTCCTTTAATTTTAAGAAAAGAAACCGACTATTGGCAAATAAGAAAACAAAAAAAAGAAAATATCCCTAAGATTCTGAGAAAATCTCGAAAAACGATTTGATTGCTTTTCGCTTTTATTTTATGATAAACAAGACCAAAAAACGCTAAAAATAAAGGAGATATCTTTCTTTTTTTGTGGTAGAAATTAAAAAAGAGACCTCTTTTCAAAAACAACCGATTTTCCATATTTCATGGAAAATTATTTGCAAAAAAGAACACTCAGACTAAGGCAATTCGATATGGATGCAAATTGGCTTCTTGGGGATGACAAAGAAGATTTTAATCTTGAATCTAAACCGGATCAAAATAAACGATCAGGAACCATTACGCTTCAAGGAAATCTCTTTAATACAAACCTAGCTGAACTCTTTTTGACCATCACCAACTCCCAAATGTCTGGTGCTCTTTATGTGACTCAAGGAAAAAAAGAAAAAATTCTTGTTTTTAGCGAACAAGGCTTAGGAATTAAATCGAATACCGCTTGCACTCCACGACCTTATTTCGGAGAAACCCTAATAAAAATGGGTCGAATCGGCACGGAGCATACGGCTTACGCCTTAGGGATACAACCTCAAGAAAAGAAACTTTTGGGACAAATTTTAAGCCAACTGAATTATATTAAATCCGAAGATATTGAAGCCGTACTCCAATATCAAATCCGTTCAGAACTCTTGGAACTCTTTCAATGGCAACGCGCAGAATTTCAATTTTATCAGGGACAAGCAGATTCCGAACACCCTGAAATTTTTCGGCAACTTGAAGATGTGGTCTTTGATACTCGTCGCTATGTCATTGATTTGGCTGACAAGTTTCAAACGCTAAGCCGTGTAAAAAATTTAGGAACCTTACTGATTCAAGGCGAAAAAGAAGGAAAACCTCAGACGTTATTGGTTCATTTTGGAAGCAACCAATTCTCCTCTCGAATCTTGGGAGTTCGTTCCCAACTTTTTGGAATGAGATTGGTTCAAAAGGGACTCGTTACAACCGCTCAACTTGAAAATGCTTTACAAATTCAAAAACAGGCTATTTTAAATAACTCTCAATCCGAACATCTCGAAAATCAGCTTCATTTGGGCCAGATTTTTTTTGAACAAGGTATCATATCTCAAGAACAAGTTAAATTAATCCTGTTTGACCAAATTGAATCCGATTTTAAAGAAGCACTTTCCTGGAAAAATGTGAGCTATTTTTATCATCCAGAAGAACGTTTTGAAGACTTTGCCGAACAAGACCACAATTTGATTAATGTCCCTTTCGATCCCTTCTCTTTTGCCGTAAAAGCGTTCACGATTAGCACTCGTTGGGTTGAAATTTATAAAAGCATTCCGAATGCTCGCGAAATTCTTCCCATTAAATCCGGGTTTATTATTGATGTGAATAATATTCGCCTCGATTATTCTCTAGATCAAATTAAGAGCTCCATCAATCGCCAATTCGATATAAAAACTATCCAAGAAATGGTTCCCGATTTAAGTGCTTATGAACTTGATATTGCCTTGATGCACCTTATTCGAGACTCCATTGAAGAAATTGTGGATGAACTCCGACAACTCGCTAAACTTTATCATATCAATAGCATTTTTAGCAAAGAAGCCAAAACCTTAGAGTTGATCACTCTCTTCTTGCCGAAAGATATGGAAGCTAGAGTTCAACTGGCCGAAACTTTTGAAAAAATCGACCCGGTTTACTCTGCTCAACTCTATTTGCAACTTTCTCAATATCACAATGAACCCGGAAAAATTAAAAGCTACTTGAGCAAGGCCGCATCACTCGATCCTAATAATCCAGAAGTCACTCGCTATATGATCCATGGCCTCGTTCGGACCGGAGAAAATGAACTGGCTCTCCAGTCCGGAAAAGAATTCTTCTATTCTTTGGTCGATAGCAAACAAATGGAACAAGCCGAAAATTTGGCGAATTATTTCATTCAAGCCGGAGTGGGTGTCGAAGAATTTCATCGTCTCTGTATTGAAACCTACGAAAAACAAGGAAATTTTCAGCGCTCTATTCGTGAATACGAAGTCCTCATCCGCTATTTCCGCAAATCCGGAAATCAAAAAGGAGAAGAAGACGCCCATCAAAAAGTTGTAGCACTCGAAGATAAAATTTTATCTCTCAGTGTCCGAAAAGAAACCCGCAAAATCGGTTCCGCTCGAAAATCTTTCCCGCTAATGAAATTTCTAATCCTTTTCTCTGTCTTAATCATTGGAGGATACGGAGGATTATTGTATCTCCAGTCCCAAAAAAATAACTTGAACACGAACGGCAGTTCCTCGGAAGAAACAGAAAAACTTCGCCAGCAAGCCATGAAAGATGTCACGAAATTAATAACCGATCTCGAAGATTTACAAGGGAAAGAGTTTTTTGAGAGTATTCCAGAAAAATGTAAGGATTTAAAACAGATCATTCAGATTCTGACCCCTGAAGATCGCACTAAATACGAAATTTTTGCAAAAAAATGTGAAGAAACGGCTAAAAAACAAGAACAGCTCCTTCAAGAGGATCGCGATAAACTCACCAAAATCGATAAACAGGAGTCCGCTTCGATCGAAGTTCTCAAAGATTTTATTGCTACCACTGCTTTTCACCGCCTCAAAAACGAAGCCTCTACGTTCTGCGAAATCCTTGAAAGAAGAGAATTGGAAGGACAAAAAGAACGAGAAAAATTTTTAAAAATGCTGGAGCAACAAAAATATAAGGATGCCCATTTTGCCATTCAATCCCTAAAACGAGATAGTTTGTTACATTCCACAAAAGCCATTGCTCAACTCAAATACTTTATCGTTATTAACATCGTACCTTTTAATATTAAACTTAAATACGGCTCTCAGGATTTCGGGAAAACCCCTTATATCGCTTATTTGAATTCGCCAGATTCCTTTAATGTGGATTTAATTGAAACAGAACCCGGATTTTCTAAATTGCTTTCCATTAAAGAAAATCCTCTGAATCCAAAGGAAGAACCCTGGAGCCAAACCTTTGAAGTCTCTCGTAAAGAACTGTGGACCTTTCGCGGCGAGGGAAGCTTTTTAGCCTCTGCTTTCATCAATAAAACAAATAATGCGGTTGCATTAGGGGACACTTCTGGTAATTTTTATCTCCTTCTCAATGGAAATGAAGCCTATCGATTTTCTATTGGAAAAGGATTAGATAAAGATATCCGTGTTCCTTGCTTCGCTCTCGATGAAAAATATTTTTTCATCTCCGCCAATAAAACCATTTATTGTGTTGATCCTGAAAATTCAAAAAATTCAGGTTTGATCTGGCAAGCGAAACTGAACAGTATCGCTGAAGGTTTGGCTCACGATGATAAAAGTGTCTATGTTTTTGATTCTGGAAAAGGCTTACGTGCTTTTTCCACCAAAACTGGAGAAGAAACTCCGATAAAACCGTATCCTACTGGGAAAAGTTATACCGCACCGATCCTCGTTGAAAACGAAATTTTTTGTGCTATCGAGGATAAACAAAGAATTTTTTTACTGATTTATGAACTCGAACGTAAAAAAATAAAGCTTGAACAAGACATAGGCCCTAATTTTGCGGGAACCGCTCTCACCTATGGAGCGATTCACATTAAAGCTGACCAAAAACGAATTTTTCTCACGAATCGTTCCGGGAAAATTATTTCGTACTTTTATTCCCAGAAAAGAACAGGTTCTCCGATCCAGTTCCCAAATATGATTCTCGATCCGCTCTTCCTAGAAGAAGAAATGGTAGTCGCTTGTCAAGATGGATATCTCTATGTTTACGATTATACACCCGAAAAAAAATGGGATATGGAGATATTTAAAGTAGATCAACAGAAATTTACTTGCTCCCCTATTGTAAAAGGGGACTATATTTTTGTAGCCACCGATGATAATCATATCTATGCCATTCATCGTCCCTCAAAAACCGTTGTCTGGTCTTACGCTACCAAAGAAAAAGTGAATGCGTTACAGGTTCATGGGAACTGGCTTATTATTTCCGGGGATAAAGCTAAAGGCGATCAACTCATCGCTCTCGATCTATCGGGCACTTGAGAGTTTATCCTAAATGCGCCTACACAGCCCTAAATCCTTACACAGCCCTAAATCCTTACACAGCCCTAAATGCGCCTACACAGCCCTAAATTCTTACACACCCCTAAATCCCCTCTGGAGAGGGGACTTTAAGCGTTTGTAACTAACGGGATTTTAGAAATTTCACTCTGAGTTCCCCTCTTCAGAGGGGTTAGGGGTGTGTAAGAATTTAGGGCTGTGTTCAGAAGGGTGTGGTTTAAGCAATCGTAATTTTTGGATCCAAATAAACATCTTGAATCGCATTTAAAAGCGCAACGCCTTCCTTCATGGGGCGTTGAAAAGCTTTCCGTCCGCTAATAAGACCCATTCCACCCGCTCGTTTATTAATGACTGCGGTTTTGATTGCGTCTCCTAAATCTTCACTTCCTTTTGAAGCGCCCCCCGAATTAATGAGACCAATTTTACCCATATAACAATTAATAACCTGATATCGAGTCATATCAATTGGATTCTCCGAACAAAGTTCAGAATACATACGGTTATCCGCTTTTCCGAATTTGAGCGTGTTGAATCCACTTTTATGAGTCGTTGGAAGCTTTTGTTTGATAATATCGGCCCCAATCGTCACTCCTAAATGATTCGCTTGTCCTGTCAGGTCCGCCGCAGTATGAAAATCTTCTTCTTTCGTTTTAAACGCTTCGCTCCTTGTATAGCACCACAAGATGGTTGCCATCCCTAATTCATGCGCATAAGCGAACGCTTCGCTAATTTCCGTAATTTGACGACGGGATTCTGGAGAACCAAAATAAATAGTGGCACCGACCGCGATAGCGCCCATATTATAAGCTTGCTCTACATTAGCAAAAAGGGCTTGATCGTAGGTATTCGGATAGCTTAATAATTCATTATGATTCAATTTAAGGATCAACGGAATTTTGTGAGAATATTTTCGGGAACAAATTCCTAAAACGCCTAACGTACTCGCAACTGCGTTACAACCCCCTTCAATGGCGAGTTCAATGATTTTTTCTGGATCAAAATAAATCGGTTCTGGCGCAAAAGAAGCTCCTGCAGTATGCTCGATTCCCTGATCAACTGGTAAAATAGAAACATAGCCGGTTCCCTTTAAACGTCCATGATTAAAAAGCTGGGCCAAACTATTTAACGTGCGATTATTTCGATCCGAATGCGAAAAAACACGATCCACAACATCAGGGCTAGGGAGCGTCAAATTTTTTGCCGGAAATTTAGCTTTATAAGTTAATAGCGATGCATCTGCTCCTAACAAGGCTTCTATATTCGTGATCATTTAAATGTCCTTTCCAAAGATAAATTCTATTTTTTTTAAGAGGCCCATCCTTTTTTCTAAACAGCAAAACAGGCGGGCCCTAAAATGAAAAATGGGCGAGTAAGATACGCCCCGACGAAAAAAACGGATTATTCAGTTTTAGTTCCCAAGAGCAACTGAAGAGTAATTCCCTCTCCTTTACGATTCAGTTTCATTTCAAGCGATTCTCCCGCAGAGCGATTACGAAGGAGTTTCGCCACATCTCCTAAAGAAGAGATCGGATTTCCCTGGATCGCCAAAAGAACATCTCCCTTCTGGATTCCCGCGATGGCCGCAGGACCTGGATCTTCCACTTGGCTCACTAACACTCCTTCATTTTCTCCTAAATCGAGTTGAGTACGGAGAATCGGCGAAAGGGGTAATAGTTTGAAGCCAAGGTAAGGTTTAGGAGTGGCAGGAAGGAGCGGAATTGTTTCGGCTGTAGCAGGTAATTTTTCTACCCTAGGCTCAGAAGCTTTTTTGGTGGAGACAGAGGGTGTTTTGGATTCTGTTTCTGAAGAGGAGAGATCTTCAAATAAATCGTCAATTTCTTCGTTGAGCTTTTTTCGATCTTTTTTACGCGTTGAAGCATTCGCGATGGCTCGTTTCAAGAAGCGACGGAATCCTGCAGATTGTTTAGAGTTTCCCAATTGTTTCAGTAAACGTTCCAGTTCTTTTGGATTCTCGGCAAGAATTTGTTCCAAAAAATAATCCGCATTAAACTCTCCTTTAGTTTTTTTAGCTTCAGAGGGTTCATCGCCAAAAAATTCGGATAAAGATTCTTGGATTTCTGGGCTTAAAGTTCCATCTTTTCCCAAAAATCGTTTTGTAAAAACTTCGGTATCTTCCATAAAACGATCTCGTTGTTCTGGATCTTCAAAGTCTTCCATAAAAGACTCCGCTTGTTTTCGAAGATTCTTGACCAAACGCTTCTGATCTTTTCCTAAAAACTGTTCCAATCCTTTTTCTGCCGTATCGAGAAGTGCTTTCTGGCTTTCCGGATTTTGTACCAACTCTTCAAAAAAGTTATTCATCAAATCATTTGAGGAAGCATCTGGGTCAGAAGGCGTTTTACTTTGAGTAAATTCTTCAAGTAAATCGGGTGCTAATTTTTTTTTCGGGGGCCAAGCGTTTTCTTGCTTTCGAGTTTTATTGGACTTCGGAGCCATTTCCCCTTCGGTAAAAACTCCTTCTAAAAAATCTTCAACCTCTGATTTTTGTGCTTCTACAGGAGGTTTTTGGTGTTGTTTTTGGCCGAGTACAAGGTCAAGTTCTGAAGTCGTTCCTTTTTGCAGGACTTTAACGGTAAGAAGGTCGTGGGGTTGTTTTTGGCGGATGATCTGTCCAAAGTGAGCCAGAGATTGAATTTCAATGCCATCGCAGGCGAGAAGAATATCCAAATTTTGTAATCCCGCTTTTTCTGCGGGACTCTCAGGTTGTACCGATTGAATTAATAATCCGGTGTTTTCTGGAAGTCCAACAATTTTTCGTAAACTCTCAGGAATTTTTTCTACAGAAATGCCTAACCAGACTTGAGGGGGCTGATTTGTTGAAGAAGCGTTTTCAAAAGGAATCGCTGGCTTTTTTTTGGATGTTTTTTTTGAAAAAGAGGTGGCTCCGGATTCTGCTTTTTTAAGCTGTGCCAGCAATTCATCAACCAAAATTTCCAGAAAAATTAATTGTTTTTCGGCTTCCCAATAGCGTGGAGAGTCCGAGGGAATTTGCTGAATAAGCTGATTTTGTTTCTCGATATCTTGACGAGTTTTTAGGATAGACTGTTGAAGTTCTTCAATTTCTTGAGAAGTTTGGGCCAAACTTATTCCGAGCCACAGGCTCAGGATAAGAGCAACAATAAAAAATTTCATCCTAGCTCCTTTTTTCTAAATCCTGCGTAAGGGAGAATTTTTTTTAAGTTAAATATTCAGGTTCTTCCAAGGTCAACAATTCAATAAGTTGCTCACGATTTAGCTTGGCTAAATGGGAGCCGTCATCCATTTCGATAATCGTATCCGCTAAATGTTTTTTGTCGGTGATCATAGAATCAATTTTTTCTTCCAAAGTTCCTCGGGTAATAAATTTATGAACCATCACTCCGCGAGTTTGTCCAATTCGATGAACGCGATCGGTCGCTTGATCTTCTCTCGCTGCGTTCCACCAGCGATCATAATGGAAAACGGTTTCGCAAGCAGTTAAATCAATTCCCAAGCCACCAGCGAGTAAAGAGCAGAGAAAGACCTGCACCGAGGGATCTTCTTGAAACTCCTTGATCACCGTATTTCGGTCGCGTGTTGATCCGGTTAAGGTACGAAATTCAATTCCTTGTTGACGAAACTCTTCCTCAAGAAGATCAATCATCTTTACAAAGTGGCTAAAAATAACTACTTTTTTCTTTTGTTCTATATAATCTTGAAGCATCTCAAGCAGTAATTCATATTTTCCGGAAGTTCCTAATTCGTCCCCGACTAATCGTGGGTGATCACAAATTTGTTTCAATTTGGTCAAGACGCTAAAAATATGAAGGTAGGGAATTTCCTTGCTCCCTTTTGCGGAACGAATTTTATTTTTTAGGTCTTCTCCACGTTCTTGTAAAACTTGTTTGTAGACCTGAATTTGCTCACGTGTCAGATCCACATAGCATTTATTTTCAATTTTTTCAGGCAAATCAGAGAGCACCTGACTTTTTACCCGACGTACTTTAAAGGGACGAATTTTATTTAAGAGCAGTGTCTGGCCCTCGCGCTCTTTTTCTTTACTACTATGATTTGTATATTTCATATGAAATTCTTTTAATGTTCCCAAATAGCCAGGCATCAGGAAATCAAAAATAGTCCAGAGTTCTTCAAGCCGGTTTTCAATCGGAGTTCCTGTCAAAGCGAGCCGGTGTTCGGCTTTGAGCATTCTCGCTCGTTTGCTCACTTGAGTCGTGGGATTCTTAATTTTTTGCGCTTCGTCCAAAATGGCGAAAAACCAATTTTGTTCAACGAGCCAAGGATCGCGCCCCAAAAGTCCATACGTTGTGAGAACTACAGAGGGGGGTTCATTTTCGTGAAAAAAATTCTGGCGTTCGCTATTATGAAAAGTACAATAACTCAAGCTTGGCGCAAACTCCTTCAGCTTCATTTCCCAATGGGGCAATACCGAAGTGGGACAGATGACCAGCGAGGATTTTTTTTGAAGCGCACGTTGATTTTCAATCGAACATAGAAGGGCCATCGTTTGATGGGTTTTTCCAAGCCCCATATCATCCGCCAAAATTCCATGAAGTCCCCAATCAAAAAGTTGTCTTAACCAACGATATCCTTCTTTTTGATAGGGTCTTAACTCCCCTTTTAAAGTTTTCGGAATGGGGTAATCGATACTTTCGTGAATATTTCCTTTTAAAAAATCTAAAACATTTTTATCTCCACTAAACAAAAATTTTCCGCCTTCAATTTTCTGCTCGATTTCTTCCACAATTCGAAGCAGATCCGGAATTTTCATTTTGGAGCTACTCCCATTTTCTTGAAACAGTGCTGTTTCCTGAAAATATTGACGCAAAGAGCGAAAAAGAGGCCGTTGAAGCTCATACCAAATATTTCCTTGCTTCAAATAACAATCTTTTTCTCGCACTTCCGATTCACGCTCAAATAGATTTCTAAGCGAGATCGAATATTCATCGCTTCCATAACGAGGATCGAGATAAAACCAACCTTGATCTGCCGAAACTACATGAAAATGAATGGGAGCGTGGCGAACCACTTCCGCTTCCATAATTTGTGAAGAGGCCTCAAATTCTTCTAAAGATTTGAGTGTCGGTAATTCTTCAAGCAAAAAAATAGGAATTTCTTCAGGGGAATACAACAGTGGTTTTTTTCCGGTAAAAAAAGGCTTAATCGCAGGAGAAATAGAAGGAATCGGAAAAAAACTATTGCGCCATTGAATCCAGTTTTTTCCTAAACGATGTTTTTTCAGAATCTCCCATCGATAGCGAATTTTATTATTGGCAGATTCCAGAATTTCAAAATGAGGAATTAACTGAATTTCTTGGTGTCGGGTCCATTTGGCTTCTAAAATAGCGCGCACTTCTTTCTCACGAAAAACACGGTAGCGATCAATGTTTTTATGAATTTCAAGATCCGGAATACTACGGCGATCCCGCAAAAGTTCAGGAACATATTCTGTTGGAAGGTGGATCGTCGCAATGGGGGTATTTTCTTTTCGAAATAAAATTTCAAAAGGGGTCAAACTATGTGGATTTTGTCGAAGTTCACCAATTAGATTGGGGACCATCAAGCGAATTGAAAGCCAGCTTTCCACGTTTTTGACCAAAGATATCGTCGTTTTGGGTTCATTCATCACCGAGGACGAGGAGGAATCGGATCGCTCTTCTTCAAGTTCTTCTTTATTAAAAAAAAGGATTGTTGCGACTAGATGAGAACACAAGAGTTCCCAATCCTGAAAAGCTTCGCAAGAGCAACAAACATTTGATCCATGCTGATGCATTTGAAAATTAATTTGATAGATCTGATCGGCTTGAACATTGGCTTTTCCCCGACCATTTTCGACTTTTAAATCAAGCACCTTGTCCGATTTGAACAAGGTTAATCCGTCTATGAACTTAGATTTATCGACATACGCTTTAAATTTTTGAAGGTCAAGAGGATAAATTTTAATAGGGATATGGATATATTTAATTGTTGGAGTTTTCATCAGAAACTTTTGTAAAACAGTGGGTTCAAAACGCTAAGAAGTTTTAGATTAAGACGCAAATATTGAATGATAAACGATAACACATTTCGTGTTAGGCGCAAGATAGAATTTAAAATTCTCTCAGAATTGTTCTTTTTTTAATCTTCATCCAAAAAAAGATCGATCAATTCAGGATTCTCCGAAGCTAAAAGCGCATCAATATCCCAATCTTTTTCATTCTCTTTTTTAAGAGGGAGCCGTTCTGTTTTTAGAAAAGCATTCGTTTTACCCAGATCTTCTTTGTTTTCTTCTTCCCATTCGGTTTCTAATAAAGTGGATAAATCCGGTTGCGGAGGATTTAGGGATTCTTCTGAAATCAATTGAGTTCCAGTGCGATCGACAAGATCGGGATCATTCAAATCAATAATTTCTCCTTGCGTTTTCTCTAAATAGAGCAGATGTGTGGCTCCAATAACAATAATGTCTTTATGATTTAAAATCTTTTGAGAGACTCGCTTTCCATTGATTTTAATTCCATTACTGCTTCCTAGATCTAAAGCAACCACTTGGCTATTGGTTTGAATAAGCAACTGAATATGTTGACGCGAAATAGAAGAATCATCGACTTGTAGAAGGTTTTTTCGTCCTCGACCAATCGTCATTCCATGCTTAATTTTAAATTTTTTAAGGGTACGGTCTGGAAACAAAACTTTCAAAAAGGGCATAGTATTCCTTTAGAAACGAGAGAACATCAAGGGATAGCGTTCTAGAGGTGATTTCTTTTAAGGGATGAAATTTTTATTATAGGAAGAAGATTGCGAGATGAGAAGGGAAGGATAAGAATCTGAATAAGGACAGACCTGCTGAACCAATTTTTGATAGACTTCCTCGCTCCAGAATTTTTCTTGGCGCAGAGGCGGCTCCGTTTCCCAGAGTTGTTGTTCGATTTCTCCCAAAACACTCCCCAATTTTTCACTTTCGCTGAAAAAGAGATGGAAACAGAATTCGCACGACTCTCGCTCGCCATAAAATTCTCGAAACGCTTGTGGTATTGGACCCGGAAAGCGAATCGGAACTTGATGCTGAATCAGTTTTTGAATGGCTCTGATTTCAGAGTCTTTTAATTTTTTTGGAAATAACGCCAGAAACACTTGTTTGGGTGGATAGAGAATTAATTGATCAACAATTCCGGGAACAAGCTCTGGACGGGTTCCCCACAATAACACATTTTCTCCGGCCACTTCCGGTGGAACGACTTCTCGGAGAATTCGAAGTTGATGCTGAGCAAAATATTGATGGAGCGTGCGAAATAAAGCAAAGATGGTTTTTACTCGATTCCTGTTCCGCTGTTTACTTGGCGTTTCTTCTAAACGATCGAGTTTCTGCTCGCGGTTCATCAGCCAATATTTTAGTTCAAAATAATTGTTAATGACTTCAAAATAATAGGGCATTAACGCCTTATAAAAATCATCCCAAAATGCAAAATGTCCAAAAGAATGATCGCGAGCTTTGACATAGTCAGGCCAGGCTTTTAAATCGTCTTTTGGAAAAAAATTTGAAAAATTAAAAGAATCAATCGATTCGGCTTCGTCCAGAATAAATTCCGCCGTTTCAATCGCGTTCTCGTTGGTTTCGTCTGGGAATCCCAAGATCCAATAGGTATGAACCCAAATGCCGGTTTGATGGGTATCTCGGAGTACTTGTCTCATCGTTTTTTTAAGGACACCCTTTTTCATTTTATTCAGAACCGCTTGGCTCCCGCTCTCAATACCAAAATACAAAAAGCGCAGACCGCTCTGATGCAGTTTTTGTAAAACCACTGGCTCCATTCGATACGAAATACGAGAATTTCCGCCCCAATAAAATTTTCGAGACGCGGCTATCAATTGTTCCGCTAAACGAACGAGCCACGGGACTGATCCGTTGATCAGAGAATCACAAAAATAAAAAATGTTGATTTTATATTTTTTAGACTGGTATTCCATTTCCGCCAAAATATTTTCAGGTTCTCGTTGGCGAAACGCACCCCAATAACTGGGTTCCGCACAAAAAGTACAGCGAGCCACACAAGATCGTGAGGATAAGATGGGAATCGCCGCATGATAGTTGTAATCATAAAAGAAAAAATCAGAAAAATCTGGAAAGGGAATCTGGTTGATATTCGATTCTCCTGTATTTCCATGCCCTTCCACCAAGGTTCCTTCTTGGTAAAAAGTGAGCCCTCGATACGGAGTCGGAGATTTCTTTTCCTCTAGTTCCAATAAAAGACGAACCAAAACCTCTTCGCCTTCTCCTTGAATAAAATAATCGACCGCGTTTTGTTTTAATAAATCGTAATGATGCGAATCTATTTCTGGACCGCCAAAAATAATCACCTGCTGAGGATTGAGCTTACGAACTTCCTGAGCCAGTATTTGTGCAAAAGCGAGAGAGGTATTATGGACAGAAAAGCAAACATATCCGCCCCATTTGGCGATTCGTTTACTCCACGCGTGAACTTTTTTCGCTAGGATCTTCTTTAAGCGAACCTGTTTTTCCATTGGGAAGGTGACCATTCGATCAAAAATAAAGCTCCAGTGCGGGTAATCTCCGGCAAGGCCCCGATTTCCAGTATCCATATGGCGATAAAGCGAGATCACATCCTCTGGCATACGAAGAAAGAATCCGCGATTCAATTCTTGCACCCGAACTTGAATCCCAGCATTTCTTAAAGCACCCGTTAAATAAGCGACACCCAAGGGAGGAAGATTGTAGGCCCAAAGAGGAGGCTGAATCAACTGAACGCGAATTTGTTTACGTTGTTTTTGTTGAGCAGGTGAAAGCATGTTCGTTCTCGAAATCGTCTTTAGATCATAAATCGCAACTCTTATTTTCCTTATAATATACCATTAAAGAAAGACAAAAGTTTCAATTCTCTCAAATAAATAATTCTTTGTGGGATGGCTTGTGAATTAAAGCGAAGAAAAGAATAAAGAGGGTTTTCTTTTGTGCGTTTTTTGTTTTGTTTGAAGTTCGCAAAATTTCTGATAGGCGAGCCCATTCATTTCGTCCGAGGTTTTCTGGACAATAACATAGTCGATTCCAAGCGTTTTTGCAATGTGGCACTGTTCCGAGGAAAGGAAAAGTGTAGAACCAAAAAGAAGGGTTCCGTTGGGCAAAAATAAGGGGAAAAAGAGTTGATGCTTTGGAGTTAATTCATCAATATGAAGCGTCTTGCGTTTCGTCTGAGCGATAAAATGAAAAATATTATCATTTTCTTCTAGGGCAAAAACTTCTTGTATTTTCGCCTGAATAAAACATTTTATAGTTTGAAGCGTTACTCTCTCACCCGCTTCTAACAACAGATTTCCTGAGGTGTGAAAAAGAGGATACGGAGTCATTCCTAGAGCGAGTTTTTTGACTGAAATAATTTTCATAGCAGACGCTTCCTTATGGATATTTTTCTTTCTTATTAAAGAGGAAATTTTACAAGACAAAACCTCCTCTACGGGTCATCTTAAAATGTTACCCCAAAGAGTCAAGACTTTTTTTGGAAAAGGGGTGGAAATAAAACGCCTCTAGCAAGCGTCCAGTGCGGATCGAATGCGTTTTTTACCCCCTGCATTTCATGAATCGACTGATCTCCATAAAAAGCGCGGAGCATTTTTTGTTTCATCGGATTCTTTCCAACCCCATGTTCTGAAAGTGGACACCCCCCACGTGCCTTGACTTCTTGGGTGAGTTCCATAAAAGAGTCTTGCCCCTTTTTCAGTTCTTCCGCATTTTTCGGCAGAATATTGGGATGAAGATTGCCATCCGATAAATGTCCCCAAATCACATAAGACAAGCCATACCTCTGAAATGTTTTTCGATAAAAAGGGAGCATCGATTCCAAAGCTTCAAAAGGTACAATAAAGTCTCCTCCACATTTATAAATGTCCGGTTCTCGCTGTTGTTGCCGTAAAATCCACTCGTTAACGGTCATCGGGACTGCTTCACGGAGTCCGATAAGTTGTTTATGTTTTTCTATTTCTTCTGGAAAAGCAAAGGAAGATTGCTCTAAAACATCAAAGTGTTTTAAGATTTTCCCCAAACGAAGTACCGGAGAATCCTGAGCCGGAGAGTCTTCAAAAACAGCCTCAAAATCCATCTGAACCTTGTCCGTAGTCCAAAGTAGTGCTAACTCCATTTCAAATAAAATGACTGCAGAGGTGGATTCGGGTAGAGAAACTTTTCGAATTTGAGGAGCGCCAGAGTCCCTCAAGAGTTGAAGGGCTTCTCCATCGATGTATTCAATACTACGAATATCGATGCCTTGGGGATCTTGTGTTTTCCAAGTTTGAATAGAACTGTCTCGGAGTTGTTGAGTACATAAAAGAAGTGCAGATTCTTTGGAAAAACACACCAGTCCTGTAAGAATTTTCTTTCGTGAAATCAGTTTCAGTTCCACCTCGGTAAAAATTCCAAGTGTTCCTTCGCTCCCGATAAAAAAATCCACCAAATCCATTGGGTTTCGAACATAATATCCCGCAGAAATTTTTTTCAAGGGAGGCGTACAATAGGAAGGAATAGAAAACGAAATGTTTTGCTTCCCCTGAAGAATAATTTCGTCTCCGGGTTTGACTTGATATTGTCCTCGTTCCAAGCTTAGCACTTCCCCATGACGCAGAAGCAATCGAAATTTTTCCACCCAATCCCGAGTCGTTCCATATTTAAAAGTAGCGGCCCCTGCGGCATTAGTAGAAACAGTTCCGCCAAGAGTGGCTCCGTCAAATGTTGGAGTGGGGGGGTAATACAAATTTTTCTCTTGAAGGAAAACCAATAAATCTCGCAAATAAACTCCGGCGCCCACACGAATTCGACTAGAGGAAAGAAGTTGTATCATTTGAAAGCGCTCAGTTGATATTAAAAGATCTCCTTGCGGTGTCGCTCCTCCGGTGAGGCTCGTTCTGGCCCCTTGAGGTAAAATCAAAGTTTGCGGATGATCGATCAAAAAAGAAGCGAGTTGGCGTTCTGAAGCAGGAATAAATAATCCTAGACAATTCGGGCCAGAATTTCCGGCGGCATCTTTCAAGCGCCCTTGGAGAATTTCGGGATCTTTTTGAATTTCGGGATAATCAATTTTTAAGGGAGATTCCAAAGAGAGCCTATAGCGCGACATGAGTTTTCTTTTAGCCTCTTTTACCTAAAAAAAAATTTTTTAAAAATTATGAATCTATTGATTGCAATTCCCACTGAGATTCTGTAGCATAGCCTAAAAGAGAGCTCCTTTTTCAAACCTTTTCAAAAATCAAGAAGGAGAAAAGAGATGGCGGGTGAATTTACCAGAAAAATTGATCAGGAATTTTTAAAAAAACGAGATGGAATAGATCCAGAGCTGTTGCGTCGCCAAGAAGCGGAACGAAAGAAGAAACAACTTACTGAAACCGCTGAAGAAAAAGCTCGAAGAGAAATCGATCGTATTCTTTTATTGTTTTCAGAACGCGGTCAATTTCTAAAAGATCGCTTCCCGAATATGGAACAAGAAATCCTACAATCTCCAGAGGGTATACGCTATTCTTTCAAAAAGGATGCGAACCATTCTTTCAATGGAATTTTAGAATTTCGTTGTCGAGATAATGAATTTCATCAAGCACTTTTTGTGGAAAACATTCTCGAAATTACCGGGAAAATAAAAGCAAAAAGCGATTATATCACATTTTCTGTGGATAAAGTAGAACCAGCGCGCATCAAAAAATTTATCGAATCTAAAATTTTTATATTTACTCAAGAATACTTATAATTAAAAATAAGAACGATTTTCGATTTTAAGGCCTTCGTTTTTGGGCAACCATAAACCGGAACGGAATCTTTCTTTTATCACTCAATAGTGAAAATCCTGATTGTTCGAGCAGACGTTTCACTTCGCAACGATGCCATTGAAGTACGTAAGGCTCGAACACAGCTTGAGCGAGCCAACTAAAATAAATACCCGCCAACCCTCCCAATCGATAGAGTTCCCAAAAACGAGTTTCGTAGAACTGTTCTGGAGCCGGCTCCAAAATCGCCAAGGTTCCCTGTGGTTTTAAAACACGATAAAATTCTTGCAAACTTTCAGTCGCAATCGTTTTCGGAAGTTCGTGAAAGAGAAAACAAACACCTATCCCATCAAAACGTTCCGTAGAAAAAGGAAGATTTTCCGCTATCCCTTGAATAAAACGAATACGAGGATATCGGTTGGCGGCACTTTTGAGTAAATAGGGAGAAGGATCTAATCCCCAGACGTCTGGAATATTTAACGCTTTAAGTGTTCCAGCCAATTTCCCGCCACCGCATCCCACATCTAAAACGGAATGACAATGGAGTAAACTTTTGGCAATTTGTCGTCTGGCTTGTTTCATTTTCCCCAACATTGCGATATCAAAGCCCTTGGTATATCCTTGTGCGATATGGTTGGAGTAGTTTCCGTTTGGAAGATGATGAAATTCTTGGAGTAAATAGGCGGGTAAAGAAGATAATCCGGGGAGTTCTGGAGGCAAGGTTATTCGGTGTCGTTTCCCCAATACTCTTTTCCATAAACGTTTAATATCTTGAAATCGCCATAATTTCAAAGTATCTGGCCAGGTATTAGGCAGTTCGATTTGCTTCCAATCAATAGATTGTGGATCTGGCGCACACATAGTTTTTTTTCCTGAGATTCATCAGCATCGGGATTTTCTTTTCCTTTATTCTTGCAAAAAAAATATAAAAGAGAATACCACAAAATCTTTTTAGGGTCGTATTCTCTCTCACCTTATACAAACCTCATTTAACCGTTTTTCTGGCGTGGAGGATTTTATGAAATCTATTTTATCAGTGCTTTTCTTCTCTTGTCTTTTTTTACTTTCGAGTGTTACTGCTCAAGCCACTCAAAAAAAAGGAAAATTTTTAGAACGATTAAAAGCGCTAGATGTCAATCAAGACGGCCGAATTGCTCGTGACGAATACCAAGGGCCAGAACAATTATTTAATCGACTAGACCAAAATCAAGATGGATATGTTGATCTGCAACAAGAACTCGCTCAGGCTAAAAAACTTCTTCGAGGCGAAGGAAAAAAAGGAAAAAAATCATTTCAGGGCGCTGAAGGAGAAGGACAACACCCAAAAATGGATAAAGAGGCCCTTTTTCGGAAACTAGATAGTAATCAAGATGGGGTTATTTCTCGAGAAGAATTCATGAGCCAGGATTTGATGCAAATTGCCAAACAACTTCGCCACTCAGGTGAAAATGAAAACGGCCAACCCCGTGAGCATAAAATGTTAGGAAGCCAGTTTATTCAGAAATTTGATAAAAACGCAGATGGCAAGGTTTCAATGGAAGAACTTCCTGAAATGATGCGTTCTCACTTTAGTAAATTTGATCAAGATGGAAATGGATTCATCGAAACAACAGAAATCGAAGCGCTCCGCCAAAAAAGACTTGAAGAAAAATCGCAAGAAAAAGGACAAAAAAATATTCCGCCTTCGAATATGGAAGAAGAAGAAAATAGAAAATTCTAAACCAATCCAAATCTTGCATTCGCTAGGCTCCCTCTCCTCTCACTGAATTTTTCAGTCTGAGGAGTTTTTTTTTGAGACCGATTCGAACCAAACTAGAATAATAAAGAGATTCTAAATCACGAATCAGCCGATGAAGACTATAATTGGCCTCAACCCATTGTTTCCCAGCCAAATTTCTCAGATCTCCGGATTGAATTTGTTGCTCAATTGCTGAAAAGAGTTCTTCCGCAGTTCGAGAAAAAACAAGCCGTCCACGATTTTCGGCCAAGAGGCTGGGAACTCCTCCAACAGCGGTAGCGACAACGGATTTTTCCAAAACCATTGCTTCTAACAGAGAGAGTGGTGTCCCTTCATTTTTAGAGGTTAATAGGACCAAATGCATCTGCTTTAGCCAAAAACCGATTTGGGACTGAAATCCTTTCAGTTCGACGGGAAGTTTTTCTTGAAAAATTCTTTGCTGAATCGCGTCAAACAATTCTCCACCGCCAATCACCCAGAAAATCCAAGGTTTTTGATGGTGTTTCGCTAAGAGAGCCACCTCAAGCAAAAGCTCGGGATCTTTAATGGCCGTCACGCGACCAATCCATCCAATAATATAAGGAGGCGGTATCGATTTTGGAGCTTGATTCGCCTCTGTTTCCAGACGTTCAAGATCCAGTCCCAGCGGAATAATCCGTAATTTTCTTGCGGGAGCAATCCGATAGCGTTGAGCCAAATCTTCTTTTTGTTCAGGCGAGAGTACAATTAAAGTATGACAAGTCAGAGCTAAGAGTCTCTCAATTCCTTGAATTAAGCGACTCTGAAACGAAGAAAAATAGCCAGAAAACACATGTCCATGGAAGGTATGAAAAACTTTAATTCGTGGAGATATCCCCAAAAACGGAGAAAAAAAACGATAGAATAACGCGCAAACTCTTCCTAATGCGCCTGCTTTCGCGGTATGCGTATGAATAATATGAGGTTTAAAGGTAAAACAGATTCGTAAAAGAGAAAAAAAGGAAACGATATCGCCGAGCCAGGAAATTTTTCGAGAAAGATGCGGAAGATAAACGGGTTGGACTTTTAGATTTTGGGCCAGATAATCCATACTTTGCTCTCCGGGCGCCACGCTTCCGGTCACAAGCAAGGTAGAGAAGGAACCCTGTTGTTCCTGAGAAAACTGTTGCGTAAGCCACAAAACATGTTGTGCGGGTCCTCCCACATTTAAACGGGCAATGATCCTTAAGATTCGAAGACGGGGAGTAGGGGACATCATGAAACCTCCAGTTGAGAAGAACAACAAGACTCTCTATAATAGAGAGAGTACAGTCCTTTTTAGGCCAGACTCTTTTTTTCCAGATGGAACTCTTTATGCAGAAATTTTCGTGGCTGATTTTTTTAGTTATTTTGGTTGTTCTCGCTTTAATAAGCCGTTATTCTAAATCAAATGAAAATTTACAGGAAACAAAAAGTACAGAGAGTTCTACAAATACATCTTCTCTCAATCCCTTAAATTCTTCTAATCCGAACCTCTTGCCTACGGCGAATTTCAAATCTTTGAATGAAGAAACCTCGACAGAAGTACTCATTCAGGTTTTTCGTGGAAATTTGGAGACGATGAAATTAAAAGCGAAGCGTCTTCTGTTACAGAAAAAAGATGCGTTTCCTTTATTAGTGGAATCGTTAGAAGATCCTCATCTAGGACTAAAGCTTTGGTGCTTAAAAACCTTGAGTGATTTTCGGGATGTCGGTTGTTTGCCCTATGTGCTACCCTTATTAAAAAATTCTAATCCCCAAATAATTATCGAAGCCTTAGAAACGTTACAACATTTGCCAGAAATAAAAATTTGGGATTCCCTAGTGGGACTCTTGAACCATTCTCACCCTAGAGTACGATTAGCCACCATCCGTACTTTAGCCAAGTTCGAATATCAAGAAGCAATCCCAGTCTTACTAAATCTCCTCAAAAAGATGACGCCTCAAGAAGATACGCAAGACCTCTTAAAGGGAGGGATTCTAGAAGCCTTCGCGGTATTGGGAAATGCGAATTTGCTCCAAGAAATTGAGCCCTATTTATTTTCGAAGCAACCCAAAGGAATCGCTGGAAGTTTACGAATTTTTTCGGAATGGAGGCATCCTCAACTTTATCCATTAATGATTCGGCACTATCAAGAAACGCAAAATTTTAGAACGTTAGAGCTTCTCTCAAAAAAATCGGAGATCGCGTCTTATTTTTTGCCCCTTTTAAAAATCGATGCTCCTCCAGAAGTGATCAATTTAGCGCTGTCCGTGATTGGAAAAGAAAAATATCTGGACGCGATTGATTCTTTAAAATTATTATTAGTCAATCGTCCGGAATTTAAATCTAGTATTACGGCAACTTTAATCGCTTTAGGAGTTGAACTGACAGATATTCAAGAACATGCAGGGGCATTGCAGGGAATAATAGCAGTTTTTGAATTATATCCAGATCTCCAAGAGCAAATTGTGTGGCGTCGGATCAAAACAAAAAAGAATTTTTGTATTGTGCTCGTTTCTCAAAAAGAAGCTGAATCTTCTTTTGAGATCAATGCGGATGAGCGGGGCCGTTTTCGATTTCCAGAACTCAAATCGGGGAACTATCAGCTTTCGGTTCAAGAAAACGAATTCGAGTCCTACCAAACAACCATTGTTATTACGCCCCAAATGGTCGGAATTCCGATCAATTTGTTAAAAAAGAAACCAGAAATTGGAGTCACATTTGAAGTCACCAATACTCAAAAGGAAAAAATTCCCCAAGCAAAAGTTCGGTTTGATTTCGACAAATATTCTATTGAAAAATCGACAGATCAAGAGGGCAAAGTGCTTTTTGACAATCTCATTCCTGGAAAATACTCAATAGAAATCCAGCATAAAGAATATCAACTGTCTAAGCACAGATATCATTGGACCCAATCAGAGCAAGTCAAAATCATCCTGGAAAAATATTAGAAATCATGGCTCTTTTATTGGTGGTGGAACCATAGTAATAACATCTCGGACGTTTGTGTATTTTTAAAACCGTGCGGAATATTTTTAGGAATGGTAAAGAAGGCTCCACTCATAATTTCCGAACGATTGGCTCTTTCGCCTAAATAAACGGTTCCACGTCCTTCCAAGAGAAATACTGTTTCGTGATGATTGGGATGGCTATGGATCTCCACATTCTGCATTTCAGCTAAACAGGCCAGCGTGATCTGAACATTTCCGATTTGAGCGATTTTTTTTTCTACAGGAGTTTCTCCATATTCGGCAATCGTGAAGAGATCTTGTCGTTTAATTTGCTCCAATTCTTCATCGCTTAATTTCCGTCCCCCCATCACTTTTTCTACCGCTTTAATAATTGCGGAAGTGGAAGCAGAAGTGGAAGGTGCTGGAGAGTCCTCATCCTCTAGATTGAGGCCATCGATATTGAGATCCAAATCAAAATCGTCCTCGTCGTTTTCTTTTTCATCGACTTCTTCAAAATCATTTTCTATCTGAATATCTTCGACGGCTTCAAAATCATCTTCCGCCTTAGACGGAGTGGATGCGACGGATTGAGAGGCCGCTAGATATTTTTTGGTAAGCGCAGGATCTTCGCTCAAAGCTTTTAAACAACAAACAATGTTCCCGCCTCCTTCTTCAAGAAGTTGGAGAATATTTCCACATTTGGAACAACGATAAACAGAATTTTTTTTATAAGATCCTTTAGCCATAGGAAAAACCTTGTCTTAGGTTAAAAAGGAAAAAAGGCGTAACTTTTAATAACGAGCATTGTTTAACTATTTTTGAGATTGACATTCCTGTTACTAGGAATTATACTTTTTTAGAAAATAAAATCAAACAAGCATCTGTAGCTCAACTGGATAGAGTGATGGGCTTCGAACCCAGAGGTTGCAGGTTCAAGTCCTGCCAGATGCACCACAAGAGACAAGTCGCGAATTTTCGCGGCTTGTTCCACTTTGAACCGCTTCCAAATCCTTACAAAATCGGTAATGCTTCAGATATGTACTTTAAGGGATGAAGGAGATAGAATGGAGGATAGAAAAAACAGGAGTATAAAACAAGAGTAAAGTGGAGAAAAATAATGGCAATGATCGAAGTGAGTTGTCCGAAATGTCATGGGGTTCGAGTCCGAAAACAAGGAACTACGGCTCAAGGCAAGCAACGCTTTCTTTGCCAAAATGACTGTTGCTCTCGTTCCTTCATTCTTGATTACTCCTATCAGGCTTGCCGTCCCGGAGTCAAAGAACAAATTTCCGCGATGGCGCTCAATGGTTCCGGCATCCGCGATACTTCTCGTGTTTTAAAGATTTCTACGACGACGGTCATTGACGAGCTAAAAAAAAAGCACCGCTCTTGAGTTCGGTGAACCCTTGTGATCGGCCTCTTTATCAACTGTTTTGAATTTGGTCTTATCCTATAAAGTACATATATGAAACATTACCAAGTAACCGAAGCCAATCTTAAAATTTAATTTTTATTAAAAGAGGGCCAATGTTTTTTATTCGAAGTCTCATTAGCTTTTTGGGTGCTTTTTTGCTTTTTCAACTGGAACTTATCGTCGCCCAAAAATTACTTCCGCTTTACGGAGGGAGTTTTTCTGTCTGGGCCAGTTGTATGATGTTCTTTCAAATCCTCTTGTTTTTAGGGTATTTGTATTCTTATTGGTTGACCAATTCTGCAATCCGTACTAAAGCTCTTTTTCAAATCCTGATGTTATTTTTAAGTGTATTTCTCTTTCCGTTTCATTTTCAAGAAAGTACTGTTTTTTCGCACCCTGTCCTTTCCATTGGTTTTCAGTTGACGCTTACTATCGGACTTCCTTTTTTTCTGCTTTCTAGTACATCGATTTTGCAACAAAAATGGTTACTTGCTAGTGAAACAAACTCTTCACGAACGCCTTATACACTCTATAGCATTTCAAATATTGGCTCTTTTGTTGCGCTATTAAGCTATCCTTTTCTAGTACAACCCTTCTTTTCCTTAACAACTCAGTTCCAGATTTGGTACAGCCTTTATGGAATTTACTTTGTGTTGCATTTCTTCTGCCTTCCTAAAATCAATCTCGCTCAAAATTTAGAGATCGGCGCTACGTCCAGAAAAATCGCATTGGAACAAAAAAACGTGATCTTTTGGTTTTTTCTGAGTATGGGAACTTCTGCGCTCCTTTTAGCGATCACCAACATTATTACTCAGGATATTTCTCCTGCTCCGATTTTGTGGATTTTTCCTCTCGCGGCTTATCTCCTTAGTTTTATCCTCGCCTTTGCGGAAAAGAAATGGTTCCCAGCTTTAGTGAAATTTTCCTTTCTAAGTACGTTTCTTGTGTTGACTGGAATTTTGTTGATGCGTCCAAACCTTGTTTTTTGGCTCTTTTTTTACCTTCTCTTCCTTTTTTCATGTTCTTGTTTGGCGCATCATCTTCTTTTTAAACTCAAGCCTCACGAAGATCACCTTGTTCTTTTTTATATTATTATTTCTCTTGGTGGATGTATTGGGACCATCGGGATTAATTTTATAATGCCTTTTCTGATGCGTTATGTGGCAAGCCTTTTAATCGATATTTATGGAAGTTTAACCCTTCTTCTTTGTTGCTTTCTAGGATATTCTTATCCAAAAATAAAATCGTTAGTCAAAAATCCTTTTTTCTCAGGAATCGCGCTTGCAAGCCTTGTGATTTGGTTTTTTCTCGTTCCTTTTACCCTGTTTTATCCAGAATCTGATCAATTGGTTGCTTTCCGTAATTTTTATGGAGTCTCTCGTGTCGTGGTAAAAAAAGAACTAAAATGGCTCTATCACGGAACGACGATTCACGGCTCCCAATGGATCGACAAAGCTCGCGAAACAGAACCTTGTCTCTATTTTCGTCCCTCGGGCCCTTTTGGAGATCTGTTTAATGCTTCTTTTCCAAAATCACAAATCGCTTTAATCGGCTTAGGCGTTGGAAGCTTAATTGGATACGGAACTGCCGAACAATTTTGGGATATCTATGAAATTAATCCGGATGTGGACTATTTAGCAAAAAACTATTTTTCTTATTTAAATCACACTAAAGCATCCCTTAAAATCCATCTTGGAGATGCGCGTATTGAGATTCAAAAAGCCTCTCCACAACAATACCAATTTCTTTTGATTGATGCGTTTAGTAGTGATGCGATTCCAGTACACCTTTTAACACACGAAGCCTTCACTTCTTATTTAGATAAATTGGTTCCGGATGGAGTTATTGCGATTCACATTTCAAATAAATATTTGAATTTGGTGCCCATTTTAACAAAACTTGCAGATACTTTTTCACTCTATTCAGCTTATAAACTAACGCCTTTCGGCGATCCCGGAGAAATTTTCCCAGCAGTTCGCGTCTTTGTGATGACTTCCTCTCAATCCGTCTATCAACAACTTATTCAAAAATATGGTTGGAAAACGACCAAAACTGTTACTCCTTCTTCGCTGTGGACCGACGAAAAGCTGAATCTATTGGAAGCTTTTTCTTGGTAACATCTATCGAAGATCTTATATACAGCTATTTCCTTTTGAAGCATGAGAAATTTATTCTCCATAGATGCTATCTTGTTGATCTGGAAGTCCAAATAAACTACAGGAGTAGCCCTCTGTTTTTTGAAATTTAGGATCAATAAACATCGGATTGATTAACCAATTTCCTAAACTATCCTCATTATAATAGGCATAACACATCAATTCCGTTTCATTTCGGTTAATCACCAATTTATATTGTGCATCTAAGAGCATTGAGATGTCTGTATTCGAATCTCCTGCGACAAAAATTAGACGGTTCGTGAGGGTATCTGTTTCAAAAGTTTGTTCCAGAGGATCTTCGATATTAAAGATTTCTTTGTTAATCCACCATCGTTTTCCATCTCGATAACTAATAATTGCATTATTGTCGTCGGGAAACGTGCCCACGCCTTGAAAGCGATAAGTCAATCTTCCTGTGTTATCCACCCCAGCACGGACCCCAATTACCTGATCTTCACTGACCCCAAAGTGTGTAGCAAAGGCTTCAATCACATATTGGGATGAGGCTGAAACGATCCAAACATGAAACCCATGTTCTTGCATCAATTCAATTAAATTCTCAATTTGCTCATAACGGCGGATATACGCGCTAAATCCGCTACTATTTCCTACCATTTGTGTAGAACCTTCTGGATTATAGAGAGCACAATCGATAGCAGTTTCTGCGATTTCACGAATTTCTTCCTGAGTATGCCCTCCTTGCAGTTGTACTATAAATGCATAAGTAGGGTCAATATAATGATCGGAATCTTGGATAAACGCAGGAAGGCATCCTGTTGTTTTACCCTCATTATAAATAGTAATAATTTCATTAGCACAAGCTCGACTGGCAACATCATTCAAATCTGTAGTCATGAGTGTCCCTGGAAGTCCTTGATTGTCGCATGCCGTATTCAGAGCCATTATGGCGTCTATAGTAAGTAGAGAATTGAAAAAAGACCAATTATAGCCGGGAGGTTGGTAGATTAAATTATTATTTAGCATCCAATACGTAACCATATTTCCAATATCGTTTTTGATGCAAGTGTTATCAAAATCAAAAACGGCAACTGGAGGTTGATCCGCTAAATAATTTCCTCCAAATTTTCCATAAGTTAAAATCATTTGATCCAATTGTTGCCGGTTCGTTCCATACCAATCAAGGCTGGGATCCAACAACAGGAAAGTCTCTTCATTTTGAATAAGCACATAGGTGAAAATATCTTGAGAACAGCCATTCATATTCAGAACGAAAATGAGAGCGCCTGTAAAAAAAAAGAAAACCTTTATAAAATTTTGTGTAACAAATTCCTCTTTATATAAAATAAGACAAAAAAATACAGTAAAATACATAGGGGATTTTAAACTCTAAGAAAACCTATTTTTAATAAAGGTGGTGGTTGTGGATAAAAGGTTTTATCTTCTCTTCTTTATTTTTTTTCTTCATTTTAGTTTATTCAAAATTGAAGCGCAAAAGAAAAAGATTGTTTCTCTGAATAGGAAAACAGGTTATATTTCCTTGGAGGTCCGCGAAAAACCACTCCAGGAAATTATTGCGTATTTTCGTGAACAAACCGAAGCCAATATTATAATCGATCCAGAAATCTCCGCAAAAATTTCGATTGTCCTGAATCAGGTCCCTTGGTTGGAAGCGCTTTATGTTATTGTCGAGCAGGCCAATTGTGAATTATATCAACATTCAGATCGGGTTTGGCAAATTCGCCAACCTCCCATTATTAGTATTGAATTTCAAGACGCGGATATTCGAAAAGTATTGTCGACCCTTGCGACGGTTGCGGATATTAATCTTGTTTTTGGCGAAGAAATTCAAGGGAAAGTGACCGTGCGATTAAAAAATGTTCCCTGGTATGAAGCGATGGATGCCATTGTCAAAACCACCGGCCCCGGCTATGTGCTAGTTTCTGCAGGAAACCGAATCTCTCGAATCGTTGATATCAGTTCACTAGAAGAACAAGAAGAGGCTTTTCGTTTTTATCCTCCTCCAAACAACGCTTCGGTAGTGCCTTCCCTTCAGAAGTTTTCAATGATTTTTCCGGTGGCGATTCACTTCGTCGAAATGGAGCGAAAAACCGCAGTTTATCAAATTGCCGCCCTCGCGGATATCAACATTATTTGTCCAGAAACTCTGAGCGGAACGGTTTCTCTGAATCTAGAAGAAGTCTCACCCGAATCTACAATTCAGGCTATTCTTCAAGAAGCTCAACCTCCTCATGAAATCAAACAAACCGGACAAATTTTTCAGATTGTTCTGTCCGAAAAAAAATAAAAAACTGGAAGAAGCGACTGTTGCATTATTAGTGGAAAAGGAATAACAGTCCCAAAACGATTAAGAATTAAGGATTAGGCGTCTTGGGCAGTCGAACTTTTAGCGCGGAAGGCAAAATTTTTGCTTCAATGGGTCCTTGTCCTAAGGGATCTCCATCAATTTCAAGTAGTACGGTTTCAGGAGAGGTGATCCGAATCTGTCGGCCGCTTGTGCTTAAAACTTCTTTTAGAGCCAAATGCTTTCCTGAATAGACTTTAGAAATTTTGGTAAAAACTTGAAATTTTGTCAGATGCTTCAAAATAATGACATCCAGCAATCCATCGGAAGTGGAGGCGTTTGGAGCGATATGCATTCCTCCACCAAATTGGGAACCATTGGCTAAAGCCACTAGATGAATTTTTCCTTCATAAAATAACTGCTCATCGACAAAAACCTGTACAAATTTACTTTTATAACGCATTGCAGAGGAAAGGGTTGTAAACAGATAAGAAAGGGCGGTTCCTTTTTTCAATTGTTTCATCTTTAGGGCGGTTTCTCCACCGAGTCCAAGGGAAGTAATATTCACAAACGTACGTGTTTGAGAAACGCCTTGATGATCATGATAGGTCAAGAGTCCCACATCGAACGGAAATTCCTGCCCCTGAAGCGAATCCACAACGAATTTGAGATCTTTTCCTAAATGAAAATGGCGACAGAGATCGCCTCCAGTTCCTCGGGACATAAAAACAAGAGAGGCTTCAGGACAGACAGGACGGAACGAGGGCGCTTCCTCAAAAAATCCTTTGATGACTTGGGAATGAGTTCCGTCACCGCCTACAGAAACGATAGTACGAACCGATTCTTTTAAAGCACTACGTACAATTTTGGAAACGAGCGATTCTGTTTCTGTCAAAATTTCTTTGATGGGTTCATTTAACGCTTTTTCAAGAGCGAGTTTTATGTCTGGCCATTGTCTTCCAGTTAGCCCTTTTGCGGAAACCGGATTCACGACAAACAAAGTATTTTCCATCATAAATGACTCCGAACTAAAATCGGGATCAAGGCTGAATTATAAAAGAGTGTATTAAAAAAAGAGCTATAGGGCGAACCCGGATCGAACGCATCCGTAAATTTATTATGGCTAATATAATAGCGCTCCATTAAATCTAAGGTCTGAAGCAAAATTTCTTTCGATATCTCTGATTTTCCTTCAAGTGCTGTTAAGCCACGCGCGAGGAAACGAATTAAACTATAATAAATACAAATGAGCCGAAACCCCCGATAAATGGAGACTCGTGGAAGCAATCTTCGACGCCACACGAGTTGGATCAGGAATGTTCTCAATCGTTCTTCTTCTGCGGGTGGAAAAGGAATTTTTTCTAATCCTTTCATCGGAATTTGTCCAACGTCATGAACCGGAATCACGCCTTGATTAAACCAAGCTTTCATCTGATTCTGAAAAAGACGTAAAAATCCAAGGCTAGACGAGCCATGCCTCATCGCATCCAAAAGAGTGATCATCGTCAAAACGAAAGAGCGTTGAGAGCGAAGATTACCGGAGTATTTCTTGGATTTTTCCAAATAAAAAGGAATTAAGGTTTCTTGAGGCATTTTTGAGGTTTTGACAAAATCATCGAGCAGGAGTCCATAGCTAATCAAGGCATCTTCGAGGGGGTCTCGTTCTAGAAGTTGAAAATAAATTTTTTCAAGAAATTGATAGTCGGTAAACGGGATCTGCTTCTCTAGAGTTAAAGGAACGGTTTCTCCAATCTCAACTATTTCGCGGGCCACAGGAAAAATTTGTTGAGCTTCTTCTAGCGGAATAGGGTAAATTTGTGGATCTGCGAGAGCAACCCCTTCGCAAGAAAAAAGCAATCCGACGCGAATCCCGTCAGGAGCTCGGGTAAAAGTGAAGGGATATTGCATACAGTTTGGCGCTTTTTGAAGAAAGCCCCATTCTTTATGCATAACACAAAGATTCTGGTCATCCAGAAAAACGCATTTCCCCTCGACACATTTAAAAACATATTCGGGTGGAGATTCCTTCGTTTGTACGTAAAAATCTTGAGAGGATTCCATTTTAGGGGTCTGTACGGTCCAAGATTTTTTCATCCGATCCAAAGTCGGGTTATCCAGATGGAGCGACCAATGATCGCCACAACATTTTCCGCAATTGGTGCAATGATAAGAAAGATTGGGTTGAAGAAAAAAAGGAGAAGAAGTCAACGAGAACCTCCGTTTGGAGAGGCTTCCTGATGAGCAAGTTGGAAACCTTTCCACGATTTTTTTTAAATGGAGCGAGGGGCGGGAGGGGAGGCTGGTTTTTCGGAAGCAATCGGAGACGTTTCAAAAAAGATTTTTTTGTCCTTTATTGTAACCGAAATAAGGCTATTTTCTTTAATACGGCCACTGAGAAGTTCTTCTGTCAACAGATCTTCAATATGATTTTCAATGGCTCGTTTAATGGGTCTTGCACCAAAATTTTCGTTATAACCAATTTCGACAATAAAATCTTTGGATTCGTCATTTAAGGTTAATTTGATATTCCGGTCTTTAAGACGCCCTAGAACGGCTTCCATTTCTAGATCTACAATTTTCCGAACGTCTTGTTGTGTGAGGCGACGGAAGAAAACGATTTCATCCACGCGGTTCAAAAATTCGGGTCGGAAAGTAGTTTCGATTTCTTCCATCAACGTTTTTTTAATCGCTTCAAAGCCGGCATCCGAAGATTGGTTTCGGAACCCCAAGGAGGTAGAAGAGCCTCCGATAGTTTTGGAGCCAATATTAGAAGTCATAATAATAATCGTATTTTTAAAGCTAATTTTACGGCCCACGCTATCGGTGACTTGGCCTTCTTCCATCATTTGTAAGATCATATTAAAGACATCGGGATGGGCCTTTTCGATTTCATCAAATAAAACGACTGCATAGGGACGGCGACGGACTTTTTCAGTGAGTTGTCCGCCTTGTTCATAGCCCACATAACCCGGAGGGGCACCCACCAAACGAGAAGCGTTATGTTTTTCCATAAATTCAGACATATCGACTTGAATCAGAGCGTCTTCATGGCCAAAAAGGAACTTTGCTAGGGTGCGGGCGATTAGGGTTTTTCCGACTCCGCTGGGGCCAACGAAAATAAACGATCCCATTGGACGGCGAGGATCCTTGAGTCCGGCGCGAGATCGACGGATCGCTCTCGCAATACTTTCAATCGCATTTTCTTGGCTAATAATGGTTTTTTTGAGTTCATTTTCAATATTCAAGAGTCGTTCGGCATCACTTTTGGAAATTCGAGAGAGAGGAATTCCGGTCATTGAGGAAACCGTATCCGCAATCAAATCGTCATCAACGGTACCACTTTCTTTCAAGAGAGAGCTTTCCCATTCTTCGCGAAGGGTTTCTTTCTTTTTACGAATTTGATTCGATTGATCTCGAAGACTAGCCGCGCGTTCAAAATTTTGGTTTGCGACGCTTTCTTCTTTTTCCTGATTTAACGCCAAAATTTCTTGTTCTAAATTTTTTAGAGAGGCGGGTTCTTTACATGTTTTCAATCGGAGACGCGCTCCGGATTCATCCATCACATCAATCGCTTTGTCTGGCAAGAATCGACCACTGATATAGCGATTTGAGAGTTTGATCGCCGATTTAAGAGAGGATTCCGTATAACGAACCCGATGGTGTTTTTCGTAACGTTCTTGGAGTCCCTTCATAATTTCCAGAGTTTGCTCTTCTGTAGGGGGCTCGACATAAATCGGTTGAAACCGTCGTTCTAACGCGGCATCTTTTTCAATATGTTTACGATATTCATCGAGTGTTGTCGCGCCGATACACTGAATCTCTCCGCGGCTTAAAGCAGGCTTCAAGACATTGGAAGCATCAATTGCACCTTCCGCGCCACCCGCTCCTACCATCGAATGCAATTCATCAATAAATAAAATAACATTTTTCACTTTAATGACTTCCGCCATCAAAGATTTGATGCGTTCTTCAAATTGTCCACGATACTTAGTTCCGGCAATCATTTGAGCCAAATCCAAAACAACGACACGACGATTTGAAAGCAATTCAGGAACTTCTCCTTTAACAATTTTTTGAGCAAGTCCTTCTACAATAGCTGTTTTTCCAACACCGGGTTCTCCCAATAAAACCGGATTATTTTTGGTCCGGCGACTTAAAATAGTGATAACCCGTTCGATTTCATTGGCTCGGCCAATCACGGGATCAAGTTTGTCCTCTTTGGCCAATTTCGTTAAATCTCTTCCAAATGATTCTAAAGCTGGTGTTTTCACATTAACTCGCTGTCTAGATTCGAGAGAAGACGATTTCTCTCCGAGAACATCATAAATGGCATTCTGGAGTTCATCCAGATTTTCTTTGTAGTTCGCCAAAATTTGAGAGGCGATACAATCACGCTCTCGCAAGATCCCTAAAAGAAGGTGTTCGGTTCCAATATAATTATGATTCAACTCCGATGCTTCTTCCAAGGCCAATTCCAATACTTTTTTGGCCCGTGGAGTAAAAGGAAGTTGTCCGCCTTTTGGAGGAAAGGCCTCGCGAGGTTTAACCAGACGTTCCAAATCACTTCGAATTTTTTTCAGGTCAATATTAAAATTTTTTAATACATTCGAAGCAACACCATTACCCTCTTGCAATAAGCCAAGTAAGATATGTTCAGTTCCAATGGAATCATGGTTAAGCCGCTGAGCTTCTTGCCTAGCAATACCAATAACACGACGCGCACGATCCGTAAATCGCTCAAACATAAGGCTTAATCCTCAAAAAATTTCTTATAGCGCTAATTCGCTTCGCTATTTCCAAAGGTCAAAATTTCTTTCTGAAGTTTCCTGCGATTATACTGATTTTTTTAAGAAACGGAATGCTTTTACGACGTTTTTTCTAGTTTTCTCTGAAGGAAGAGGGGAAAAAGCAGATTTTACTTGGATTCTCAAAAAAAAATGATACAAAATCCTTTCTTTTCCGATCCTTTAGATTTTATTTGAGGTAAATTTTATGTTTCCAAAATTTTTAGCTATTTGTATTCTCTTCGGATTTTTATTTGCACAAGAATCTCAACCAACTCCAACTGAACCTGCTATTAAAATAACACTGAAAAATATGTATTGTCACAACCCGAAAGCGTTGTTTAAAGGGGACAGAATGTATTTCGGAATGCTTACAGAATATAGCACTACTCCAGAAGACAAAAATTATACCATTGGAAGCACCGCCATTATTTCTACCTTTAAAAAACAAACAGAAGCCGCTCCTGCGCTTACTTTCGCTAGCTCCCCTGAAAACAATCAAAAACTCATGGTTTGGAGCAGACTTTATATGTTACGACATGATAGCGATCCAAGTACTCAACATAATCGCTTGATTTTTACGCCAAAAGCACTTGAAAAAGATTCTGTCATGAATTCAAAAAAAATGGATTTGGCTATTTTAGATACTTTTGCTAAAGATCTAGGAGAGCTTAAAGACGGACCTCAACCCGTAATCAATAGCAAAGAAGATCTGCATGCTGAAGTACCCGCACTTCATCAAGCCGTAGATGCTTCTGAAAAAACCTTCACCAATAAGGATCTCTGGTTCGCAGAAATCGATCTCACTCTACTTTATGGCGAAACTTGGACGATAAAACATAAAGTGGGCTTTCATGAAGAAGAAAAAGCTTTGAAAAGCGGAACGAATTCCCTTAAATTTATGATTGATGGAGACGGCTTTAGTTACGAATTAGAATTCGAAATCGTTGTCCCATAAAACCGATAGGGTTTTACGAAAATTTTTTCTTGAAATAGTCGACGGCACTGGCGACTCCGGGAAGAAGGCTACGAGAATGAGAAACAACGTCCTTAAAATATCGAACTTCTTTTAGATTCGCCAGAACCACAATCGCGTTACGCAAAAGCCCCGCCTGTTTAGAGCGTCTCAACGGACTTTTCGGCTTCAAAAATTCAAACGTTTTTTCGTCCAACAATAATACTTGTTCCCAGGTTAAACTGGCAAGTGGATGAGGCGTTTTGAGTTCTGAACTAAATGGAAAGGGTCGCCGGTTAAACGGACAGACTTCTTGACATAAATCGCAACCAAAATATTGATTTTCTAATCCTTCCATTTCTGTAGGAGTGAGATCTCCTTTTTTTTCAATGGTGAGATAAGAGATACATTTACGTGCATCCATTTGATAGGGCGTTAGAGCTTGCGTTGGACAAACATCTAAACAACGAGTACAGGTTCCGCAATGAGAAGTATCTATCGGACGATCCACCTGAAAAGAAATATCGGTCAAAAGGGTTGCCAAAAAAAAATAACTCCCCTGATGACGATGAATCAAAAGGGTATTTTTTCCAATGAACCCTAGCCCCGCATTTTGAGCGAGTTCACGCTCCATAATGGGTCCTGTATCGACATAAGCGCGAAATTGGGCCTGTGGAAAATAACGATCCAGAAATTGCCGAATTTTTTTTAATTTCTGTTCCAGAAGAGAGTGATAATCTTGGCTCCGGGCATATCGAGCGACCAAGGGAGACGAATCTGAAGTAGAAACCGCTTCCTCTCCATAAGGAAAAGCGATCATTAGGACTGATTTGACCCAAGGAAACCGTTTTTGGGGATCCATCCGCATTTCGGGTTGACGGGCCAGATAAGTCATTTCTCCATATTGTTGAGTTTCGAACCAATGATGAAGGTATTCGGCATAAGGAGAGGATTGTAAAGAAGTAAATCCTAATCCACAACAACCCAGAGAATTTGCGTAGAGACGTACTTCTTCTTGAATTTGGGCATAAGCGAGCATAACCGAATTAACAACCCCATCGAAGCATCTGTTTGGCGGCCCAACTCAGACGACGATCGATATGGTGACTGAGCAATTCCAACATAAAGCGGCCCGGTTCTTCCCCCAGTAAAAAGAGAAATTTGGCACCTAAAAATTTAGTCCAAGGATCAGGATCTCGCAAAGCTTTCCTTAATGGAGGACGGTATCCGATTTTTCCTAATGCTTCCAGAATAGGCTGAGTTAAGGAAGGATCCTCTTCAAGAAGTTTCATTAACGGATTAACGGATTCAAGGAGACGAAGTTTTCCAAGGCTTTCAATCGCCAAGAGTTGAACTTCATGAGCAGGATCAGAGAGTGCTTGAATCAACAAATAAAGGGCCTCTTCTTGAGGAATAAGGGAAAGGGTCCAGATCGTTCCTAATCGAACAGAAAGGGTAGTACTTTTCAAGAAACCTTGTAAAAAAGGAACCAAATTTTTTTCGAATCGAGTCAAATTTTCGAGACACTCTCTCGCTTCAAAACGAACCTGTGGATGTTCATCTTCCCAACCGGCTTGAAGAAATAAGAGGAGGCTAGAGACTCCAGAGATCCGCCCTAAGGACCAGAGAATCATTCTTCGAATAAATGGATTTTCTTCTTTCGTGTATAATTGAGTGAGTGTGGCGCAAGCACGAGGATCTTTCAAACTTCTTAAGGCTTGTAGCACTGGAATTGGATAATAAGGAAGAAAATTGAGTAAAGAAAGCGTGGATCGAGGATCTTTTAATTGTCCTAATAAAGTGAGAAGTCGTTCTTTCGGTAAAAAATCAGGATTTTCGAGCTCTTTGAGAACTCTAGAGACAATTCGTGGCCCCATTCGAAGCAATGCTTCCCAAGGGAGCCGAAAATGCTCTGGGTCCATCGCCAATTCTAAAAGATATCGTTCTATTTGAGGCGAAACTGGCCATTTTGAAGCGACGCGTTCTAACAAGAGATCAGAGATTGAAGACGAATGAATTTCAGCCACTTCTCGATAACTCAGATAGGCATTTTCCCAATCTCCAAGACGTTCAAAGCAGAGGGCACACTGGAGCCACAAATGGATATTTTGGGGATCATGGCTAATTTCGGCCTGTATTTTAAGTTGTGCTTCCATTAAAATCTCGGTTATTTATTTTTTGACATCCTTAAAAATATCACTAGAGATATCCTTCAATTCAGGAGGTTTGTCATCTTTTTTCGGGGGTTCCTCTTGAGGACGCAACACAAACATAAGCATCGCGACAATTACCACTAGAAAAACTATCGAAACACTGAGGGCTTTTTTATTCATTTTGAATTTGTGTTTTTTCTTTTTATGTTTAGAAATTGCGTCCGCTAAAGCCGCCGCTTTCGTTCCTTCTTTTGGTTTTTCAGGAGCGCTCCCCGCTTCTTTCTTTTTAGTAGTAGGTGCTTTTTTCGGAAATTTTACCTTTCCTTCTTTAGTTTCACCTACGGAGGCTTCTTTTTCTTCTGGCTTTGGTTTTTCTTCTAGTTTAGGAGATTTGCTTGCAGAGCTTGTTGGAGCGGCCGTTTTTGTGGGGGATTTACTTCCGGGATTTGAAGGAGCCGAAGATTTGGTTGGAACCGATAAATCCGCTTTATTTTTTGATGAAACGCTCGGAGCTTTAGCGGGTGCCTTGCTCACGCTTTCGGTTTCTTCGGAGCCTGAAGCAGAGATCTTCTCTCCGGGAAGTCGAATTTCTTTTTGACACCCTGGACAACGGATACGACGTCCTTGGTTTTTTTCAGTATAAGGAATAGATTGACCGCAATCACAGGTATGTTTCATAGACATGAGAAAAAACCTTTCCGATTCTAAATCAAGTGATAAGATTATTTTTATGAGTTGTCATCGAAAATTTATTTTAACAAATTCTTTTCCAGAGAAAAAAATTAAAAATATTCTTTAAATAGATTGTACGGTTTTTTCAAAAAAAATTTAAGGGGTCTTCAAAATTTTTTTTTAATTTTATCAGAAAATCTTTTTTATCGGGTGACTAGGTGAGCAAAAAAAATTTCAATTTTACGTTTCTTTTTCTTGGACTTTGGATTTTTTTATTTTTTTTTAATCCGCCTCCCCCCAAAAGTGCTCCGCCTTTAAATAATGTAGTCGACTCTGACCATTTACTTGAATCCCAAGAAGTGCTTTTGAAAAAACAAAGAATACATCTTGTCGATGAATATATTCGGCCGGTAGTTTCAAAAGAAACGATTTTACAAGTGATGAAAAAAGTCCCCCGACATCTTTTTATGCCAGAACAATATCAATCGGTCGCTTATGAAAATCGTCCTTGGCCAATTGGTTATGGGCAAAGTATTTCTCAACCTTCTCTAGTCGCATTAATGACAGAGGTAGTCGATATTTCTCCGGGAGAAAAAGTGTTAGAAATTGGAACCGGTTCAGGATATCAAGCCGCTATTTTATTAGAACTGGGCGCCATTGTGTGCACCATTGAGGGAATTTTACCTCTGGCTCAATCCGCAGAGAAGCGACTCACAGAACTTTATGGAGAAAATATCAAAGTAAAATGTGGAACGGGCTATGATGGCTGGAAAGAAGAAGCTCCATTTTCTGCGATTATCGTCACTTCTTCTGTGGAAGAAATTCCTGATTCTTTGATTCAGCAGTTACGGCCAGAAGGGAAGATGGTCATTCCAGTAGGCCCCTCTTTTGATAGTCAAGAACTGATCTTGGTTTATAAAACAAAAGAGGGCGAGATCCAAACGAAAAATCTAATGACCGTCCGATTTGTCCCGCTCGTATCCAAATAGAATTTGCGATTCTTCTTGTCATTCCGAACGTCAGTGAGGAATCTCCGCAAGGAGAGCTTTTCGGAGATGGTTTCGTTCTGGCCTTCCATTTTCAAAGAAATCCATATTTTTTGCTTTCTGATTTAAACGGGTTCTTCCTATCTTTTTTTTTCGAGTTCTTGGCGAATGTCTTTTTCGATGGCTTGAAACGCTTTTTCCGTTTTTACTTTTTCGAGGCGATTTTTATATTTCGCTTCTAGCTCAGGCGCCATCCATTCGAGTATTTTCAACAATTCTTCGAGTTTGCCTTCGAGTTTGCCTTCGAGTTTGCCTTCGAGTTTGCCTTCGAG
>CAZHAR010000038.1:0-50507 GCA_964530615.1 uncultured Planctomycetota bacterium
GCGGTGGGGGGACAAACCCTTCTTTGACAGTCACAGGAACTTCCCCTTTAGCGACGGATACAGATTTTGATGTTCTTTTTACCTTTGCCGGATCGAATCTTTCTGGAGCGACCGAGGTACGGCTTCAAAGAGTGGATGCCGATTTTGCTCTTTTGGGGGCCCCGCTCATCCTCACTATTAATTCCGTAGGCCCGGATAGTATTACGGCAACTCTTGCCGCTAGTGCTACGATTCCGACAGGTTCTTATCAAGTAGAAGTCTCTTTTTCCAATAATCCTGATATCTTTTCTTCTTTTATCCTGAGCCTCTTTAATTTTATAGTGAATTTTCGTAATTCAACCGACGGTGTTTTTGTGGGATCCGTTGGAGGTGCCGGAACTCTGACACCTCTACCCAACTACATCGCGGCTGGATTTGTGAATTCAGGTGGTTTTCGGGATTTGGTGGTCACCGGAGGAGAAGATATTTCGAATTTGACTTCCCTCTATTATGGACTTGGTACCGGAGCCTTTTCTTTATCTTCATTTACCTCGATTCCCACCGCAAACGGTTTTGGGAAGATTGCTCTTGAACCCATCGGAATTTCTGCTCCAGATGCGGTTGTGATTGGAACAGAAGATACCGAAGTCCAATATTTAGCTTCTACTGGAAGTGGTGCTTCCATCGGCTTTCAAACACCCTCTGCCGCAAATCGAAAAAATGTAAATACACTCGTTGGTGTTGGTGCAACCGGAAATCAACCGACCGCTCTTCTCTTTAGAAATTTTTCGGGGGATGCCTCACCCGATATTCTCGTCTCTCTAAGTGGTACCCCTAATGACGCAACCCATAAAATTTTAATGCTTGAAAATGGTTTAGGGACAACGCTTGTTAATTTCCCATTTGCAGATACCGCCGCAAACGCAGTCGAAGTTTCGCTGGGCGGGTTGACGGGTCCGATCGAAATAGCCGCAGGTAATTTTGACGGAACAGGGATAAATTCTCTAGATGTCGCTATTATTAATGCCGTTACAGAAACACTTTCCCTGATTCTCTTTGACGCGACTGGAACGCCTCTCTTAGTATCACCCGCAATTACTCTACCAGGAACGCCAGCCGGTGTTGGCGTTGGAGATTTTGATGGAGACGGAGATGAGGATATTGTTGTGACCGGGATCCTCACCGCATCGACCTCTTTTTTTAGAGTCTTTCTCTCTGACGGAACAGGCCAATTTATTACCGTTGGAGACACATTCGATGTTACCGGAATTTTTGGCGAATTAACCGTTGCGGATATCAATCAGGATAATTTAAGCGATGTGATGATCGCCTCGACTGCCGGAAGACTCGAAATCTTTTTCAGTTCCTTTTCGGCCATTGATGGTCCGAACGCATTTAATCGAGCTACAGTCACTTTATCAGATACTCCAGACGAAATTTTTGTTCATATTATTAACGCGGACTGGAACAATGACGGGAAGCCAGATCTAGCGTTAGCCGCTTCGACACCCGTAGGAGTCTCCAGCCCCACTGACATTTTTACAGTCCTTACGCAATAGTTTTGCACCCTTGTTTAGCGTTACGAGGAAATACTTATGTCCTCTGCAGAAATTTATCAAGAGATCCTTCGTTTACAAGAATGTGGCGAATCCGCGGCTTTAGCCACCATTATTTCGACTATCGGTTCGACCCCTGCTAAATTAAATTCCAAGATGCTGATCAAGCCGAACGGCGAAATTCTTGGAACCGTGGGCGGGGGATGTCTGGAAGCAGAAGTTTATCAGGAATCTTTGGAAGTCATTCAAAAAGAAACTCCAAAAATTTTGGAATATAGTTTGACTGAAAAAGATGTCGCGGACTATGGTTTAGTCTGCGGAGGTCGTGTTATTTTATATGTGGAACCCCTTGTGACTCCTACCGTATTTCTTTTTGGCGCGGGACATATTGCCCGAAGCGTTGGAACCCTTTTAAAAATGGTCGGGTTACGAATGATTGTGGTCGATGACCGCGAGCGTTACGCGAATAAGACTCGTTTCCCAGATGCGGCGGCGGTTCATGTTGGAGACTGGGACTCCGTACTTCCTTCACTTTCTGTGAATGAAAACGCCTACCTCGTCATTCTCACTCGTGGGCATCAATATGATGAAATTGTTCTTGGCTGGGCACTTAAAACTCCGGCTCGATATATTGGAATGATCGGAAGTAAAGTAAAAATTAAGAAGATTTATCAGAATTTAGCCGATAAAGGGATAGATCGTCCTCTCTTTGATCGGGTTCACGCACCCATAGGGCTCCCGATTCATTCGGTAACTCATGAAGAGATTGCGGTTAGTATTGTGGCAGAAATTATCTCGATCAGAAGGCAACATTGGAAATCTGGGGAATCCTCATGTCAGATTCATGGGCAGTATCGTTCAACAAAAAGCTCGAAGATACCCAACGAGAAAAACGAGAAACTCGAAAAGATTTCGACTTCTATCGACGTCAAGTAGAAGAAATCTTTGGGAATTTTTCTAAAAAAATGAAAAGTCTTGACTTGGTAAAAGTTACCTATAGCATGATGACTCGTACAGACTCGTTTCGACAAGATGTTCGAGGCGAAGTTCAAGTGATTCGAACTATGAATCTACTTTGTAATGGGCATATGCTTTCTCTGATTCCAGAAGGAATTAATTTTGGAAAAGCTCGTGGACGAATTCGTATTCGTCATTCTTCTAAAGCTTTACCTCCTTACCTTTATCTTTTACTCATGAATAATCCTCATGGACAACATGAAGACGATGTGGTTTGGGTTTTAAAGACCGAAGAAGAGCAAAAAGAATATCCTATTTTTAATGAAGCCGCTTTTGAAAAGCTCATTGAAAAATGTTTTTTAAGTTGATGGATGAAAATTTTAATTATCGGGGATGGAGGGCGGGAACACTCATTAGCCTGGAAAATTTCCCAGTCCCCTCGTGTGTCCTCAATTCTTTGCGCTCCAGGGAATCCCGGAACTGCACGTTTTGGGAAAAATTTTGCTATTTCTCATCCGAATTCCATTTTTAACTTGGCTCGCAAGGAAAAAGTGGATTTTGTGATTTTTACTTCAGAAACTTTTTCTCAAAAAGAACTCCTTTCGTGGTTGGCGAAAGAAAATATTCTTGTTTTTGCAACAGCGCCTGAAGTGATGCGTCTAGAGCAGAGTATTCTTTTTGCCAAACAATTTATGGTTCAATATCAAATCCCGACTTCAAGCTATCGGGTTTTCAGCTATGCGGAAGAAGCAAAAGACTATTTGAGAAAAGATTCGTTTCCTCTCCTTTTACGGGTTGAAGGATTGAATTCAGAACAAGGTACTTTTGTCTGTGACGATCCGTTAACCACCCGAAAACTCATCGAAGAGATTTTGGTTCGCCGTAAATTTGGTGAAGATATCGGGAAACAGATTATTCTGGAAGAATTTCTTCAAGGACTCGAAATTTCTATGATGGTTCTAGTCGATGGCTCCACTTTGGCTCCATTCCCTCCAACAACAGCCAATCGAATTTTAGGAAAAAAACAAAAACTCTTGTCTCAAGGATTAGGTGCCATCGCTCCTTGTCCAAATCTAAACCCCGATCAACTCAAACGAATTGAAGAAGAAATTCTGATTCCGACCATTCATGGAATGAAAACAGAAGGACTTCCACTTCGGGGGCTATTTCAAGTTCGTTGTATTCTCTCCAACCGAGGGCCAAAGGCAACCGCGTTCAAAGTGGGTTTTAGCGAACCCGAGATCCAAGCTCTTCTTCCGTTGTGTCGTTCTGATTTCTTTTCTCACCTCTACGCCGCCGCCACCGGAACTTTATCGGAAGAAAATATAGAATGGTCTTCGGAAACCGTTGCGAATGTGGTCGTCTTTTCTCAAAAAAAAGAAGGTCCCGACACTTGTCTCACCGAGCTTCCGTCCTCTTCAGATCCTTCCTGTATGGTGTTTTTTCACCAAATTCGACAAAAAGATCAACAATATTATTTTCGAGACGGCCCCATTTTTTCTATTTCTGCGAAAGCAGATTCGCTCGAACTTGCACAGAATACCGCTTTCCAAATGGCGGAAAAAATTTCATTTAACGGCGCATTTTTTTCTAGAGATCTTGGGACAGCTCCCTCTGTCTGAGAGAGGACTTTTATGCGACCATTGCTCGTCATTGATGTGGTTGGATTAACACGAAAACTCATTTCGGCCCAAAGTACTCCTCATCTTTATCAATTCTTAACTCAGGGTTTTTTTTATCCCTTAAAAGGGGTTCTTCCGTTAGTCACCTGTAGTTCCCAAAGTACAATACTTACCGGAAAAACTCCCTCAGAACACGGAATTGTCGCCAATGGTTGGTATTTTCGTGATTTAGCTCAGGTTTTTCTCTGGCGACAATCGAACGGATTAGTACAAAGCGACAATCTACTCGATGAAGCCAAATTAAGGAACCCCTCCTTTACTTCGGCTAAAATGTTTTGGTGGTACAATATGTACTCCCATGCCGATATTTCTGTCACTCCGCGACCCGCTTATCTTGCAGATGGTCGAAAAATACCGGACGTTTATACCAAACCTTATTCCCTTCGCGATTCTTTAACTCAACAATTTGGTTGCTTTCCGCTCTTTCGTTTTTGGGGACCCGCAACGGATATTTCTGCGACCACTTGGATTACAAATGCCACTTTATCGGTGATGGATTCGTTTCAGCCCACGCTGGTTTTAGTGTATCTTCCGCATCTAGACTATAATCTTCAACGTCTTGGACCCGAACATTTAGCGCTTCACAAAGATTTAAAAGAAGTGGATCTGGAAGTGGGACGACTTTTAAAAAAAGCAAAAGAACAAGGGCGGAATGTCGCTATTCTCTCCGAATACGGAATTTATCCTGTCAATAAGCCGGTTCATATTAATCTTATCTTGCGAAAGCACGGCTTTTTAGGAATTCATCATCAATACGGAATGGATCAACTAGATTGTGGCAACTGTCGAGCTTTTGCAGTCAGTGATCATCAAATTGCTCATGTTTATGTTGCAGATCCCCGCGATATTCCTGCAGTCCGAGAGCTGTTACTTCAGACGGAAGGAATCGCTCACGTATTATCCTCACGGGAAGAAAAAGAATCCGTCGGATTAGCCCATGAACGCTCTGGAGAAATTATTGTGTTATCGCAAAAAGATCGGTGGTTTACTTATTATTTCTGGGAAAATCCCGACGATGAACCTGATTTTGCTCGAACCGTTGATATTCACCGTAAACCCGGCTATGACCCAGTGGAGCTATTTCGTGAACCCGGATTTTCTACCAAACTTAAAATTTTCCATTTTCTCTTAAAAAAAACCTTGGGATTCCGCGCTTTAATGAAAATTATCCCTCTGAACGCTCAATTAATAAAAGGATCTCATGGGCTTTTGCCAGATCATGAAGACGAAGCACCCGTGTTTATGACCTCTGAAAAAATTACGATGGAACGTCCGTCCTTCACTGATCTTCGCCGTATTTTACTCGAATTGATTTTTCAAAACGCCTGAAATAGAAGGATCAAGGTTTGGTGTATTCTTGCCGTATTGCCGTTTATGCGGAACAGAAGACCGTACAAGAAAAAGCCTGTTTACTTGCGGAAGAACTTTCTTACCCATTGATTTCGGAGCTTTCGGAGACATGGGATTTGTTATTGCTTGTTAACGAAGAATACCTCGCTCTACGCGACCCTCATCAACAAAAACAAAAACCGTTCTGGATCGATTTTGGAGATAAAAATTTAGAAAATCGAAGGTTATGGAGTGGAAAATATAAAGAACTTCTTGCGCGGGCGGTTGGGCTTCCTCGGATAAATTTGAAAGTATTCGACGCGACAGCCGGGTTTGCTAGAGAGTCTTTTTTGTTAGCCGCGTTGGGTGCCTCTGTGACTGCAGTAGAACGAATGCCTGTATTAATCGCTTTAATTCGTGATGGAATTTTTCGAGCGAAAAAAAATCCTGAATTAGCCCGTATTTTTGAACAGAAATTCCATTTGATTTCTGGGGATAGTCGGTCTATTTTAGCGACCCTTCCCCCTGAAGAATGCCCAGATGTCATTTATCTTGACCCTATGTTTCCCGAACGAAAAAAATCGGCTCTGGTCAAAAAAGAAATGCGGCTCCTTCGACTTCTAAATGGTTTTGAGGAATCCGCAGAAGAATTATTTTTGCTTGCTTGTCAGAAAGCGCGAAGACGCGTGGTGGTCAAACGTCCGATTCATGCCCCCCCTTTCAAGGAAAAACCCAGCTTTTCCTATACTGGAGAGCATACTCGATTTGATCTGTATGTGCGTTTTTAGGTCTATTCAAAAGAAGCGTATTCTTTGCTCTTATCCGATGATGCTTTCTACATAGGCGAGAACGCAAGGGAAAAGAACAGAGAGAAGCAAATTACGGATAATATCTGCGGAATAGGGCCAATCAGGAGCGTCTTCTAGCCTTTTTTCTAAGGTTAACAAAGTGATTGTAATTTGAGAAAGTTTAAAAATTTCGTCTGTTTGTCTTTTTTCAGAAAGGGCCTGCTTAAATAATTGATGTTGTTCTTGTAAATCATCTTTAACTCGATTTAGTTCATTTTCCTTGACTTGGAGAATGATTTTATGGGTATCCCAAGTTCCAAAAAAGAAAATCAATATGGAGATCGAGAGTGTGATAAAGTAAAAAGTGGCATAGCGCCAATCTGAAAAAACGGGGTTTGGCATTAAAATTGCGCCAAGTGTTGCCAATCCAATAAAAGCACTACAAACTCCCAAGCTCCATTTGGCGACTGGTTCCAAAGGGGCATCTTGAAAAATATCAAAATAAATAGGTTGTCGACCGATAATCGAAAAAACGCGACTACTCGTCAAGGAAATATAGACGAACCATCCAAAAATTCCAAAGGTGATAAATTGGGCAAAAAAAAGATAAGGAATCCAGTATTTATCTGCCTTCCATGGGCGAAAAACCAGCCAGCCAAAAACAATAAAAACAAGGATGGAAAAGAGTTCTCGGCGACGACTTTTTAATAAAGTGGCGGTGACCAAATGTTGAAAATCAAGATCTCCTCTCACTAAGAGGGGCCGAAAAATTTGGATTGCTTTCTGATGTTTCTTTTTAATGAGTGGGATGACTAAAAAGAGATAGAATGTTAACGTGGGAAGCAGAAACAAATCCTTCCAAAAAAATTCTCCTAACTTTTCGGGGAACCCAACCAGAAAGCTATACGTGACAATTTCAAAAAGGAGAATCATCAGCGGAAAAAGCCAGACGCACCAACTCCAGGATGGAAAAATTTTTTCGATAAATTGTTCGAGGCGCGTTTGGGGTAACGTGATATTTTCAATTTTTTTTGTCGTTGATATCATGCGGCCCAAGCCTTTTTATGAGGTTTTTTCAATAAATTTTAAAACACATCACTTAAAATATTGTAACTTTGCGTTCAAGAGATTCAACTGAAGATTTTCAGTGAGCGCTTAATTTTTTTTAGATTTCGGTAAAATGGACTTCACGAGATCGATTTTTATCTCTAGAAGAGTCTGTTTTTTTTTCAATCGCTCTAGTGATACCTTTGGATGTTGCGTTAATTTAATAAATAAAAAAATAAAGAATTTACTATGAATTTAAAAGAAAAATACCAACAATGGTGCCAACAAACTGCTAACGCGCCAGAATTTCGCCAGCAACTGATCCATTGGTATCAGCAACATCAAGAAAAAAAAATACGCTATTTACAACAGTATCTACCTCAATGGGAAAATTTTTTAGAAAAAAATTTCTTGACTTCTCAAGAAATTCAACACTTTTTCAATAATACCTTTTCCTGTTCTTTAGAGCAAGAGTTGGATTTTTCTGAACAAAAAACAGTCCTTTCTCCTTCCCCAAAAGAACTCGAATCTAAAGCACCCCCTTTGTCTTCTACTCAAACACAACAAATCGGTCCTTACGATATTCTTGAAAAAATCGGCCAAGGAGGGATGGGCGTTGTTTATAAGGTACGCCACCGCTTCCTGAATCAAATTTCCGTTCTCAAGCTCATTCTTCCTTCAGCCCAAAATACTCCAGAATTACTAAAACGCTTCCATCGTGAATCTCAAATTATGGCCAAATTAAAACATCCACATATTGTTCAAGTCTACGATTCCGGCGAGGAAAACGGACAACATTATTTTTGTATGGAATATGTGGAGGGGATCTCCCTACAAAAAAAAATAGTGGAAGATATTCCCATTCGAGAATCACTCCGATTATTATTACAAGTTCTGGACGCGTTAATTTACGCACATGCTCAAGGAGTGATTCACCGTGATCTCAAACCAGAAAACATTTTCGTCACTCCAGAAGGAAATACAAAACTGGGTGATTTTGGACTCGCCAGAAAACAGGATATCCACTCCAAAAGCAAGCGACTTACCCAAGCAGGAGAAATATTTGGATCTCCAGCGTATATGGCTCCAGAACAAGCAATGGGGTCAACGTCTCAAATTGATCCTCAAACGGATATTTATGCCATAGGGGCCTGCCTTTATGAAATGCTCACCCTTCACTGTCCTCATGAAGGGACTTCCTTGCAAGAGCTTTTGATGAAAGTGGTTATGGAACCTGTAAAATCTCCCTCAGTACTCAATCCCGATATTCATCCCGATCTTGAAAGTATTATACTGAAGGCCCTTTCTAAAGAAAAAAAAGACCGTTATTCCACCGCGAAAACTTTCGCAGAAGATATTCAGCGTTTTTTAGAGGGGTATCCTATTTTAGCCAAACGTGCAGGATGGCAGAAAAAAACCCAAAAATGGCTCTGGCGAAATCGAAAAATTCTGACTGGAGCGATTGCAGGATTCTTTGTGGTCGTTCCACTCTATGGATTTCAGCAGTGGAAACAAATACAACAGTTTCAGTCGCAGATAGAATCTGTATTAAAAGAGTCAAGAAAAGAGAAAACACAATACACGCTACTCAAGACATTAGAAGGGCTAAAGCAACTGTCTGCAGTTTCAGGAACCTCATTAAAAGAGTTGGAAAAAGAAAAATGGAGAGTGAGTAAAGAACTGATAGAGATCGCTTGCGAGAAAGAAGACTATGTGTTTGCGCAATTGTTGAGCAGAGAATTAAAGTTTTTGAAGAATGTGCCAGAAAAATGGAAAGAAGACATACTTGCCAAAGTACAAGAGAAGCAAGGAGCGAAGAAGAACGCGAATATGAAGAGGCTCAATTACTGGATCAGTGAATTTAAAGAAGGAGACTTCAAGAATATTGAAGATGCCGTTTTTGAAGTCAGTAAAATGAGAGAAGAAGCAGTTTTTAAACAACTCCTCGAGCATTTAAGCACTAGTATCCCGTATTTTCTGAATTTTGATAAAAACGTTTCAGATAAATCAAAACTGCCTCTTTATTATTTTGTAGTTCGTGTTTTAGGACGTTTAGAAAATACTGAAGCGATTTTACTGCTTAATGAGTGTTTTGATACAGTCGGAAAATATTGCTCTAAAAACAAAGAAGCGAGGCAAGAACTGGAACAGATCCAATATCTCCTTTTGCTTGTCAATAGTTTGGTGAATCTAAAAGCGTATGAGCGAAACAATAACCAATTTAAAGAAAATTTAGAGAAGTATCAATTAAACTTCGGGACCAATAGTTTGTTCTCAAAACGATCTGCATTCCTCTATAAAAAGATATCTTCAGAAGAAAAATTCCCTCCTCAATTGGAAAAAGAACCTTCAACAGCTGATGCAGACGAAGCGAATAGAAAGATGTTACTTAATGATTGGGATGGAGCTATTGAAATCCTTTCTCGTTTTCTTCAAAAAAATCCTCAAAATATCGGGGCTTATACTAATCGTGGAATCGCACGACTGAAAAAAAATGATTTGAAAGGAGCCCTTGAAGACTTTGAATTTGCTATACGTCTCGATCCACAAAGTATGGAAGGCTATGGTAATCGGGGAGCTGTCTACCTTGCTCTACAAAAAAATGACGAAGCACTCTTAGACTTTAATAAAGCACTTTCTCTTCACGGAGAACAAGATGGAATTTATCTTAATCGAGGAATCACCAAACATAGAAAAGGAGATTTGTCGGGATCGCTTGCAGATTTTACAGAAGGAATTCGTTTGAATCCGAAAAATGTGGCTCTCTATTTACATCGAGGATATGCCAAACAACTCAGCAACGATTTTCAAGGCGCACTGATTGATTATAATCAAGGTGTTTATTTAGATCCAAAAAATGCAAATGCCTTCAGAAATCGAGCTAAGATAAAGTTGTTTCTAAAAGATGTCTCTGGATCTTTACAAGATTATAATGAAGCCATTCGCTTGAATCCCCAAAATTCTGTATCTTATGTGGAACGAGGGAGTGCAAAGCAAATAAATAATGATATTGAAGGCGCCATTCAGGATTACAGTGAAGCGATTCGTCTGCTTCCAAATAATTCTGATACCTATGTGTTAAGAGGAAGCGCAAAGCAGAAGAAGAAAGATTTTTTGGGGGCGCTCTCCGATTATAACGAAGCGATTCAAATCCATCCAAAAAATTTGCGGGCATTTTACGAACGAGGCAATTTAAAAGGCCTTCAAAACAACGTTAAAGAGGCACTCAGCGATTTAACTATGGCGATTCAGATTCATTCAAAATATATCGAGGCTTATTTTATGCGGGCAAATATTTTGGCATCGCAAGGAGATATTCTAAAAGCTTCTGCAGATTATGATCAATGTATTCGCTTAGATCCTCAATTCTATGAAGCTTATTTCTATCGGGGGCGTTTGCGTTTGAATTCACAAAATTTTGAAGGAGGAAAAGCGGACTTTCAAAAAGTCCTCGAATTAACGCAACACATTTCTATGAATAAAAAAGAATTTTTCCATCAAGAAATTTTTCAATATTTTCCAGAACTTAAAAAATAATTTATTGAGAGAATATCCTGGCTTCCCGGAGCAAAAAATGTCTATTCCCGAAAAATATCGAAAATGGTGCATAGAACATCGTGAGGACAAGGAAGCACAAACCCAATTTGTTATCTGGTTTCAGGAAAACGAACGCCGAAAACTCGCTTATTTTCAAGCGAATATAGAAAATGCAGAGCCATTTCTTTCCCAAGAAATTTTGACCCTTCCCGATCTCAAGAATTTCTTTAATTACCTTGATCAACAAACCATTATTAGCTCCAAAAAAGAGGATATTCCTGTGTCTTCTTCTCAAGGAGATACGCTGATTTTGCCTCCAGAAAAAAATGCGTTGATCCCCGTAAAAAAAATCATAGGGAGCTATGAAATTTTGGAAAAAATCGGCGAAGGAGGTATGGGAATCGTCTTCAAAGTACGCCATCGAGAACTGCATTCGATTTATGCCATGAAATTGATTTCTAGTGGAAAAGAGACTTCAGAAGAAGATATCCAGCGCTTCAGACAAGAGGCTCAAATTATGGCCAAACTCAAACATCCCGGCATTGTTCAAGTCATTGACTTCCGTGAAGAAGGCGGGCAATATTATTTAATTATGGAACTTTTAGAAGGAACCACTCTTGACGAACGAATTAAACAAAAAATCTCGATTCGCAAAGGAGTAGAAATTCTAAAAAAAGTGCTGGAAGCGATGCAATATGCTCATTCTCAAGGTGTTATTCATCGCGATATTAAGCCGGAAAATATTTTTGTTACCGCTTCCGGAGAGGCAAAAATAGGCGATTTCGGGCTGGCGAAAACACGTACCCTTGATTCCGCCTCTCAAAAATTGACAAAAACAGGAGCCTTGATAGGAACTCCAGAGTATATGTCTCCAGAGCAATTGTCTGGAAACCCAAAAGAACTTAACGCGAAAACGGATATTTATTCTACCGGAGTCTGTCTCTATCAACTATTGACCTCACACTGTCCGTTTGAATCGAAGTCTCTACAACAACTTCTCTATCAGATTCTTTATGAAGATCCCGCTTTACCATCCAAGCTCAACCCTAAAGTTCATGCCGATCTGGATACGATTGTTTTCAAAGCGCTCGAAAAAACTAAACTGAAACGCTATACCCGCGCGAGTGATTTCGCGGAAGATTTGGGGCGATTTTTAGAGGGATATCCGATTCTCGCAAAACCTCCAAAGTTTCAAGAACGACTCTGGAAGTGGTGCAAACGAAACAAAGCAGTCGCACTTTTTTTTGGAACTCTTTTAATGATGATCTTTGGTTTTTTAGGATGGCTTCAATATTTCAGTATTCGCGAGAAAGAAGATCGTTATCTGAATGCGATTGAAAACGCTAAAAACACGCGCGAAAATGCCAATAAAATAAACGCCATCGAAGAAAAAGAGAGAACCCTTAAAATGACTTATCTGCTAGAGGCTATTAGTTATTTAAATATGGCTCTTTCTCTTCATCCACAAGAAAAACCTTTAGAAAGAACTAAATTAGAAATTATTAATACTCTCTTGCCTCTGATGTATCAAGGAGAACAATACCAATTAGCAAATTATGTCGTAACAGAAATGAAATTGAGTATTGTCTCGCCTCAAGAAAAAGAAGAAAAGCTTCAGCAGATAGAAATGAAACGAACGAAAACACTGCGCGAACATCAGAAACAATTAGAATATTGGACAGAGCGCCTCAACTCTCCTGATTTAGAAGAAGGCGAACAAGAGGACGCGATTTTCATTATTTCACGAATGCCCGAAAAAGAGATTTTGGATCAACTCGTGATACTCTTAAACAAAGGAAATAATTATTTTTTAACCAGCAAGGAACGAAAGTCGAAAACCGACTCATTTTATGAAACAATAGCCGAAATTTTGGGACGTTTAGCAAATCCAGAAGCCGCTAAGGCAATTGATGAGTGTTTAAAGCAAATGGAAGCAAAAATCAAAAAAGCAGAAGAGGAAAAGCAATCGCGCTCGATCTCTGACGAAAAATATCTGGAAAAATTGGCTCAAGCGATTGGAAATAGTCGAAATAAGGATTATCTTAAATCCTTATTAGAATTACGAATGAGTATGGGAGAAAGTTTTTGGTCCAAGATTCAGGGAGCCTATGAAAAATTAAGCCAAACCGAAGAATGAACCGTTTATAAAACTCTCTTTTCCGAGAATCTTTTGCTCGTTCATAACTTGCGAATTGGCTATTTTTTTGATAGGATAGGAATGCTTATTCTAAATAACCCAACTTCATAAAAACCCCATTTACTTTTAGCATAAAGCTTCGAACTCATGGATGGAAAAGCATTTCTGCAATATTTGATCCAAGAAAAAAAAATTTCTCGCTCCAATTTGCAATTTTGTTTACAAGAAAGCACTTCAAAAAAACAATCCTTCGCAAAAATTCTAGTTCACCAAGGATTTTTTACCGCAGAGGCTTTAAAATTATTAATGGCTGATTTTCAAAATACTCAGCATGAAACCCTTTTACTTTCTCCACAAGCAGAAAAAACATCTCCAACCCCGACGTTGCCTCAACAACAAATGTTGAGCGCTCCTAAAAAAGAAACCGCAACCGATTCATCCCGATATTTTGGGAAATACGAAGTTCTGGAAAAAATTGGACAGGGCGGAATGGGCACTGTCTATAAAGTAAAACATCGTGATTTGGAGCAAATCTTCGCACTCAAAGCAATCTTGGCGGACAGCGGATTCTCTTCAGAGATGATTTCACGTTTTCATCGAGAGGGCAAAACAACCGCAAAATTAAGACATCCGGGAATTGTTCAAGTTTTTGACTCTGGACAAGAAGGTATGTTGCATTATTTCGTGATGGAATTTGTCGAAGGGAAAACACTAGAAAAAAGAATTCGAGAACATATTCCGATCCTTGAAGGAGTTCAGATTATCAAAAAATCCTTGAATGCGTTACATTATGCACACTCCCAAGGAATCATTCATCGCGATCTAAAGCCTGAGAATATTTTTGTGACATCAGAAGGAGAACCTAAAATTGGCGATTTTGGACTCGCGAAAGATTTAACCCTCTCTAGCGAAAAAATCACGATTGCGGGATCTATTCTTGGAACGCCAGATTATATGCCACCAGAACAGGTTTCTGGAAAACATGAAAATTTAGGTATTACCGCCGATACCTACGCGATGGGAGCCTGTTTATATCAAGTATTGACAGGAAAATGTCCATTTCAAGGAAAAACAATTCATGAAATGTTTTATAAAATTATTAATGAAGAACCAGAACCGCCTTCATTAAAAAATCCAAAAGTCCCACGCGAATTGGAAGTAATTACTCTTAAAGCACTTCAGAAAATGAAAAGTAAACGCTATCAAACCGCTCTGGAGTTTGCTGAAGATCTGGATCGTTTTTTTGATGGAAAACAGATTTTAGCTAAAATACTTGTTGGAAAAGAGAGCAAACGCTTACGCAAAAAAAATCTTTTTCTTAAAACGATTGCATTGAGCGTCAGTTTACTGATTATGCCTATTTTTTTATATTTTTTGATCTCAAAAAATTTTTTGAGTTCCTCACAACAAGAACAATTAACGAAACATCTTCAACGTCTCGATTATTGGGTTTCACAATTTCAATCTCGGCCCATTTCAAATGAAGAACGAATTTATGCCGTTGTCGAAATTAGTCAGATGTCAGAAAAAGAAGTCATTCAGAAGCTTTCGCACTATCTGAAAACAGAAACAACGACCCTCTTACATCGAACTCAAAACAGTCCGAATCAGACCGTATTTTATGAAACACTAATCGCCATTTTAGGAAAATCGGGGCAAGCAAAAGCAGGAACCATTTTAGGGAACACTCTTTCTCAAATTCGAGAAAAAAATAACCTTTTGCCCGAAGATATTCATTGTATGAATAAAATGATTCAAGCGTTGAGCGAACTCAAAGTCAAAAATATTTCTCAAGAAATTGGAACCCTTCGTAACCAATTACAAGACGAGAAAGAATTTTGGGTAGAGACTCTCCCTCCTTATTTAAAATTGTTAGAAATCGATGGACAATCTCAAAATTCGATAGCTCAGAGTTTATCTTATTTCCAACAAGGGATGGAAAAATGGGAACAAAAAAAATACGATGAGGCGATTGAGGATTTTTCTCGCTCTATTTCATTAAATGATTCTTTAGCAAAAGCGTATCAATTTCGTGGAGTTTCTTATATTCAATTAAACGAAATAGATAAAGCCATCGAAGATCTTTCTAAAGCAATTCAATTAAATCCCACAAACTGCATTCTCTATAACGATCGTGGATACTGCAAACAAACGAAAAAAGATTATGAGGGTGCCATTGACGATTTTAATCATGCGATTCAGCTTGATCCTAACTATATAACAGCCTATAACACTCGTGGAACCGCTAAACAAGAAAAAAAATTAATCGAAGAAGCGATCGAGGATTTTGACAAAGCCATCCAACTCGATCCAAAGTATGTAGAGGCTTATACCAATCGCGCTTTTTTGAGAATGACTCGTGCCGAATATCTGAAGGCATTGCAAGATTATAATCAAATTCTCCAATTGGGTCCTCCCACTTTTAATATTTATAGTAATCGTGCTTTATGTCTTTACTATTTAGGAAAATATGAACAATCCTTAAAAGATTATCAAGAAGCAATTCGGCTCAATTCTGAAAACTGGGGCAATTATTTTAATCGTGGAAATGTTTACTATACGATGAAAGAGTATGCGAAAGCTCTCGATGATTTTTCAAAAGTGATCAAGCTTCTTCCAACAAAAGAAGAAGCTTGGCTCTGGCGAGGACAATGTAAATATGCTTTAAATAATTTTTCTGGAGCCTTACAAGATTATCGCGAAGCCTTGCTCAAAAAGAAGGATTGGGATCAAGCCTATTATCTTTTAGGACAAGTTAAATATGCGATGAACGAACGAGAAGAAGGAATGCGATTTCTGGATCAGGCCATTTTGCTGAATCCAAATTATTTGGATGCTTATTATTTACGAGGATATATCTACGAATCTTACTCCAATTATAAAAAAGCCCTTCAAGATTATTTCAAAGTGATTAAGCTGAATCCGAAATATTACATGGCATATATGCGATGCGCCGCGATCCAGACGGCTACAGGAAATTATCAAGAAGCGCTTCAAGACTATAATAAAATTCTAGAGATCACTCCAAATTCTTTACTTGCTCTAAAAGAACGTGCCTTAATAAAACATCATTTGAACGATTTAGACGGTTCTTTACAAGATTATAATCAAGCGATCCTAATGAACCCTCAAGACGCTACAACTTATATTAATCGCGCATTTCTTTTCTTTTCTTTAAAAAAATATTCGGAATCCTTAATGGACTATCAAGAATCTCTTCGCCTCAATCCTAAAATCGCTTTAGGCTATTATGGATCGGGAATAGTTTATTTAGAGATGAATGAACTCGAAAAATCAAAAGAAAACTTTCAAACTTATCTTAATATCACGTCCCAAGAATCAAGCGAACAAGTCCTCAATAACCGTTTAGAGATCTCGAAACACTTTCCAGATCTCAATAAATAAAACTATTTCAAAAAATCTGATGGATCAAAAAGCCTTCTTTAATTACTTACTCCAAAACGGCTATCTAAATAGAGTTCAACTCTTGGAATCTCTTCAGGAAAGCCAGCAACAAAAGATCCCGATCGCTCAAATTCTTATTCGTAAAAATATTTTGACCGCGGCGACCCTAAAAGAAATTGTGACCCATTTTCAAATTTCTCAAAACGCAACACTCCTTGTTCCTATTTCTTCATCTTTGCCCGCAGAAGAAAAGACGACTCTGTTTTCAGAAAATGAATCTCCTAAAGAAATTTCTCATCAGGAAACGCTTGCGCCGCTTCCTGTAAAAGAAGCTTCGCTCTTGGAAAAAAAGAATTTTGGAAAATATGAAATTCTCGAGCTTTTAGCCAAAGGAGGAATGGGCGCGGTTTACAAGGTTCGCCATCGTGAACTGGATCAAATTTATGCCTTAAAAGTCATTCATACCGGCGCCTTTGCGTCCCCTCAAGAACGTCTTCGTTTCGAGCGTGAAGCCCAATTAACGGCTCGCCTTAAACATCCCTGGATTGTTCAAATTATTGATTTTGGCGAAACGGAAGGTCAATCTTACATTTGTATGGAATTCGTTTCAGGCGAAAATCTTAAAGAGTATTTGAAACGAAAACATTCTATTAGAAAAATGGTGTTGCTTTTTCGTAATATTGCGCTTGCGCTTGATTATGCTCATCAACAAGGAATTATTCATCGCGATTTGAAACCCGCCAATATTTTTGTAACTCCAAATCATGAGCCGAAAATCGTGGATTTTGGATTAGCAAAAGATATTGAATCCACGGTCGTTTCCCAACAAATGACACAGTCCGGCGAGATTCTCGGAACCCCTGCTTATATGCCTCCAGAACAAGTTTCCGGAGAAGTAGAGAATTTAAAAGCGGCTACGGATATCTATTCTCTAGGGGTTTGCTTATATGAGGCACTCACCTCACGCTGTCCATTTACGGGAAAAACGCTTCATGAATTATTTTCTCAAATTATTACCGAATCGCCTCAACCCCCTTCGCATTGGAACTCCAAAATACAACGTGATCTGGACGCGATTGTCCTGAAAACTCTGGAAAAAACGACTCAAGACCGATATCGGACCGCAAAAGAATTTGCAGACGATTTGGAACGATTTTTAGAGGGATATCCGGTTCTTGCCTCTCCCGGAGATTTGATAGAGCGGTTGTTAAAATGGAACAAACGGCACCGTCGTATCTTGAGCCTACTGGGAAGTATTTTATTGTTTTTAAGTTGTCTAATCGGATATCAACAAATCCATCGATACCATCTCCGCAAAAAAAAAGTACTCGATCTTGAAGATCAATATCAGCAAGTCTTAAAAGAGGTTCAAGAAAATTTTTCTCGTGTACAAACTCAGACCGACTCCATAGATTCTGATGAACTTTTACTTCAGTTGACGAATTTGATGAATCAGTTACAAACGCTCAATAGCTTGAACTTTCCTAGGGAAAAACGAGAACAATTGCAATATCAAATAGGAACCTTTTTAGTTGAAAATGCCTGCAAAAAAGAAGAATACTTGCTCGCGGATTATGTATCAAAAAAAATGGCTCAATTACAAACATTATCCGAAATTCAAAGAAAAAATTTACAATCTTATGTAAAAGAATCACAATATAATCGATTAACGCAACACAAAAATAGACTTCAATTTTGGTTGATGCAATTTCGTTCACAACAAATACTTTTCGGAATGAAAAATCGTGCGTTATTAGAGATATCTAAAATGAACGAACCCGAGATCCTTCAGCAATTACTTGAACTCATGAAAGAAGGCACGAATCAGATTTTACAAAAAAAATTACTCAATCCTCTGGAAAAAGAATATTATTTTTTTCTGGTTCAAGCGATTGGAAGATTAGAAAATCCAAACGCTGGAGACTATTTGATTCGGGATCTAGAACAATTCGTGTCCGCATCGAGAGCGTCCGCATCTAAACACTTTCTCATTGAAGTTCAGTATATGGTTGAGTTAGCGAAATCGCTTTTGTGGTCAAAAACCCCTCAAATGGCGCTAAAATTTGAAGAAGTCCGCACACAAATGGAAGAAAATAGTTTATTTTGGAAACGAACCGAATTTGTAGCCAACGGGCTTTCAGAATTCGACCAATTAAATAAACAAAAAGCTTTTACCGCAAAAGATTTTCTCGAACGTGCTAAATTCAAATATTACGCCAAAGACTTTCAAGGAGCCTTAGACGATTTTTCTCAATTCGCAAGACTCGATCCCCAAAATTGTAGCTATTATAGTGATCGGGGCCTTTGTCGCTTCAAACTTGGGGATATGGCTGGAGCCATTGACGATTATAATAAAGCGATTCAATTCGATCCAAATAATTTCATCGCGTATAATGATCGCGCCATTGCTAAACGATATCAGGGTTTGTTAAACGACGCGATAGCCGATTTAAATCGTTCGATCCAAATTTATTCCAAAGATTTTGAATCGTATTTAAATCGAGGCGATATCTATACCGATCTAAACAAGCTGGAAGAAGCAATGTGTGACTATAATGAAGCGCTTCGCCTGAATCCAAATTCTTTTCATGTTTATGTCAATCGAGGATATCTGAAAGATAAATACTTAAAAGATATTTCGGGTGCTTTCCAGGATTATAATCAGGCGATTGAACTCCATTCAGATTATGCGCCTGCTTTTTTAAATCGTGGCGGGATCAAAATGATCCGCTTTGACTTTGTTGGAGCTCTAGCCGATTTTAATAGAGCCATTGAAATCGATCCTAAAATTGCAGAAGCCTACGCGGATCGAGCGTATATTAAGCAACAACAAGGGGATCCACTGGGAGCTTTACAAGACTATAATGAATCCATCCGATTAAGTCCTAAAAATATAGAATGTTATCGAAGTCGAGGATTACTGTTGATAAATCAAAATAAACCCGAAGAGGCAAAAATGGATTTTCGTCAATATCTAGAATTAACTAAAAATGATACTTCTCCACAAATTAAAATGTATCGTAATCTCATTTACCATTCTTTCCCGGAACTTCGCAAATGAATACTGCGGAAGATAAAAAAGATTTTTTACGGTATTTACTTCAAAAGAATATTCTTTCTAAACTCCAATTACAAGAATGTTTGCAAGAAAGTGCGGCTCAACAAGTTCCTCTGCTGAAAATTTTATTACAAAAATCATTCCTCTCTCCCCAATCCTTGAGCGCTTTACTTGAAGAATTTAAGCAACTTTCTCAGAAAAATAATTCAGAAAAACAAACCCTCCTCCTGTCGCCTCAAAAAATAAATTCTCCAGAAAATTCTGTGTTTGAAACTACAATTTCTGCTAAAAAAGATACTTCTGGATCTCCTAACTCAAAAAGATACATTGCAAGCTATGAAATTTTAGAAGAAATCGCGCAGGGTGGAATGGCCATTGTTTATAAGGTTCGTCACACGGACCTTAATCAGATCTATGCTTTAAAAGTGATCCGTTCTGAATCCTTTTCTCCAGAGGACTTGAAACGATTTGAACGTGAAGCCAAAACAAACGCAAAACTAATACATCCCGCGATTGTAAAAGTATTTGATTTTGGAGAATTTGATCATCAATACTATCTCTGTATGGAGTATATTCAAGGACAAACACTTAAGCAAAAACTTCGGGAATCGCTTTCGATTGAAAACGTTATTGAACTTTTTATTAAAATTCTAGATGCTTTGGAATATGCTCATCAACAGGGAATACTTCATCGTGATTTAAAGCCCGGCAATATTTTTATTGATTCTGAAGAAAACCCTAAAATAGGCGATTTCGGATTAGCTAAAGAAATGACAAATTCTCGTCATTCCAGAAATCTCACAAAAACAGGAGAAATTTTAGGAACACCAGCCTATATGGCTCCTGAACAACTCGTAGGAGATTCTAGTCTTCTGGGCGTTTCTGTGGATATTTATGCGATTGGGGCTTGTCTCTATGAAATTTTAACACAACAGACTCCCTTTCAAGGACAAAATATTCATGAATTGTTTTATAAAATTCTTTCGGAGTCTCCAGAACCCCCCTCTCGATGGAACGCGAAAATTCCTGCAGATTTAGATACGATTATTTTAAAAACACTTCATAAATCAAAAGAACGTCGCTATCCAAGCGCAAAAGCGCTCGCCGAAGATTTAAAACGTTTTCTTCGAGGGGAGCGTATTTCTGTCAAACCGCCTCATCTCCTTGAAAATATCATCACTAGGGGCTTAAAGCATCGGAATACTTTGATTTTAACCGTGTTCGCCCTTATTTCAGGAGTACTTGTTTTAGGCTATGATCGTTATCAAACTGAGCAGGATCAAAAAAAAGAACAACAACGACAAATAAGCACTTATAAAAATTATCTCAAAAAAATAGTGGCGCTCCGCGAAAAAGCAAGTGCTCTTTCCGAAGAAAATACAACGACCCTTCGACAAAAAATCGATCTTCTTATGGAAGCGAATAATCTTCTAAATCTCACGAAAATGCAAAAAGCAGATAATCCTCAAATAGAAGATATCCAGTATGAGATCGGAAAAGAATTAATTCGTTTATTGAGTCAACAAAATCAATATTTATTGGCAAGATATTTTTCTAGAGAAATCAATACCTTAAAAAATGTTGAGGATGTCGAAAAAATAATAATAGCAGATCTTATTGAGCAAGGGGAACAAAAATTACTCCTCCAGCATCAAAAACGCTTTCTTTACTGGATTGAACAATTACGCTATCGAGAATGGAAAGAAGGATTAAAAGAAAGTGCGCTTCTAGAAATTTCAAAGATGCAAGAAGAACCCATTCTTCAACAATTATTAACTTTTTTAAACGAAGGTAAAAAGTATTTTTCTCAAAATACTCTTCGTAAAGAAAGTGAAGAACGCTTTTATAAAGCAATGGTTGAAGCGTTAGGCCGTTTAGAACGGCCGAGTTCTGCGGAACCACTGATGCTTGCATTAGAAGAAATGAGTCAGAACGTTTTTAGCGGGAAGACTAAAAGTTTTTCGCTCTCGGAAGTAGAGTATATGATTGAATTAGCGTATTCTATTGCAAATTCAGGAAATCGTAACTTCGCGGAACGTTTCAATCGTGTTCGGGAACAGGGACGCGACAATGAGTTATTCTGGACAAGAACCGAATATGTCGCCCACTATTTTCAAGAATAAAAAAAACGTTTTAGCATTTTCTGTAGGGGCGTCTTGCTGACCATTAGTGTCAACTTAAGGATAAGTTATTAATATATATATCGTTATGAATCAAGAAAAACTATCTTTTCTAATGTCCCCCGCTGGCGGGGGTTTGGGGGTGGACTAGAATCAAGGAAAGCTTCCTCCCCCTTAATCCCCCTCCAGCGGGGGACATTATATAACTCATTGATATACATAAAATTATGCCTTAAGTTGACACTAATGCTTGCTGACGCCCTTTTTATTTTATTTATTGGGTTGTGGAGTGTAACGAAGATAAGGTTTAATTTCCCGATGTCCTTTAGGAAACAATTTGGGAATTTCTTCATTTTTAACAGCGGGGGCAATAATGCAATCTTCCCCGTTTTTCCAATCGGCTGGGGTCGCAACTCGATGATTTGCCGTTAATTGCAAAGAATCAATAACACGCAACAGTTCTACAAAATTACGTCCTGTAGAAGCAGGATAACTAAGGGTGAGTTTAACTTTTTTATCAGGACCGATAATGAAGACGGAGCGAACCGTAAAGCTATCGGAAGCGTTTGGATGGATCATATCATAGAGGGTCGAAACTTTTCGATCCGGATCCGCAATAATCGGATAATTGACGGTTGTTTTTTGTGTTTCGTTAATATCTTTAATCCAGCCGACGTGATCTTTTAGAGGATCGACGCTAATCGCTATTACTTTGACGTTGCGTTTCTCAAATTCTGCTTTTAGTTTCGCAACGGTTCCTAATTCGGTGGTACAAACAGGAGTATAATCTTTTGGATGTGAAAACAGGATGCCCCAACTATTTCCCAGCCATTTGTGGAAATCAATTTTCCCATCAGTCGTTTCAGCAGTAAAATTTGGAGCTTCGTCTCCTAAACGTAGAGCCATAAAAAAACCTTTCTGTAAGAGGGAGAAGAAATTACTAAAATCGATTATAAAGAAAGCGAAAAATTTTGGTAGAGGCAGATCTCGATGTCTGCCCACCTATAATTAAAATTTGGCTATTCAGTCTTTTTTTTGTTGATATTCTAAAATATCTTTATGGCGAATTTCACGTAACTCTTCCTCAAGTTGAGATTTTTGTTGCCATAAATCATTACTTTGTTGTTGATTTTTGTTAATTTGAATCCACAAAATTTCTGATTTTTGATGATATTCTTGGTTCTGAGTTTTGACACTAAGGGCAGTTTCAATCGTTTGAGAAACAAGGGTTTTTAAGTCGTTCTCTTCCAGAAAATGACCGCCTTCAATAATAATTTCATTGGGGCCTACTTTAGCGGAAATTGCGGTAATTCCAAATTTTTCAAAAATCTGAAAAATAGTTTTCGTTTCGGCTTCATTTCGTGCGTCACTCAGCGCGGAAGACTGATCTTGAAGTTCGCTTATTTTCATCTCCAGATCTTTGATTTTTTGTTCCACCTCGACAATTTCCTGTTGCTTTCGAAGATACTCCTCTGAATAAGGAACTGGTGTTGAACTCTCGCTCATGGCGCTCTCCGCTCTTATGGCAGTGGACGCTCGCATAGCGTGATCTGAGGCAATTCCAATCAGAAAAGAAGCGATTAAGCGAAAATCAATCATTTCCTTAATCGCGGTATTCGGACTCTGGAGCCACATCTGGAGATCCTTATTCTGAATACGTGAGACAAAAGAATTTTTTACGCCTTGTTGAAGCTGTTCAAAAAAAGGGGTTTCCGTAGAAATCACTAAATTTTCTTTAATAATCGCGAAATGAATAGGTTTCCAGGGAGTAGGAAAAGTGCCACCGTTCCAGTTATTTTTTTGAAGCATTCTGCTTATTTGAGGGTGAGCAAGGATTCGGTTTAAAATATCTTGAGCTTTGGATCCGTTGGTGAGTTGAATCATCGCGCTGATATTTAGGTTTTGGGACATTTTCTCAATATCATGAAAGCCTTCTTGAGAAAGAGTGGTCACGGCTATGCCAGCTTCTCCGGTAAATAAGGGGAAAAGTTCTTGATCCAAATCGATTTGAAATTCGCGTTTGAAGACATTTTTAATTTCGTCAAGAGGAATCCCTCTTGTCTTAAAAAAAACTTCATTGAGAAAATCAATTACCGGAGCGGGTTCTAAGGATCCTTGAAGTAAAACTAACGGTTGATTCTGAAGGGTTTCGAGAAACAGTGAGGTCGTAGAAGTGTTGCGTAAAGAAGAAAGCAAATGATTTTCTTTCGTAAACGCGACTGCGCCGCGAACCTGTAATGAATTAGAAGTCAACGTTCCAGAGGCAATAATCCCTTCCAAGCCACCCAAAATGTTTCGGACGGTTTGAAATTCTTGTTCTGCGCGTTTTTTAGATTCTTCGAACCATTGTTTTTTTTGTTCTAATATTTGTTCGTTTCTTTTCAGTTCTTCCAACAAATACTCGGGAGGTTCTTTTGAATTTTCTAACTCGCTTCGAATCGCTTGAATTTCTTCTTCATAATACCTAAGGTTTTCGGTATAAACATAACCCGCGTCTTTCAGCACCATTTCTGTGATACGAACCATATTCACATAAAAACCGGCATCCTGGCCAAAACTAAGTTTTTTGGACATTTTTTGATAGGTGGGATCTTGAGCAAGAGAGTCTTGATACGTGACTTGCGCGAATTCTTTAGCGATTTCTTGAATAATAACGGTTTCTTCTTCATCGGTTCGTTCTTTTGAACTTCCATCTTCAGCGTAGGCATAAGTATAAGAACCCAAGCCTAAAAAAAATAAATAATTTCCTCTGAGAATATAGAAGAATTTTTTTCTAAGAATATCCCCGGGATTAAGGAGAATAGCGTTTCCAAGTGCTTTAACTTCGAACTGAATCCCGAATTTTTGGGCGAAGTTTAAAATGGTTTCTTGGGCTTTATGAGGATCATTGAGAGCAAAAAAGAATGCGATTTTTTCAGGACGATTCTCAATAAAAGCCATTCCGCAGGAGCCGGAAGGGTTAACACCGAGTTGTCGGAGGGTATTCATATCAAAAAGGTTATGCCCTAAGGTGTTCGTCATTTCAGAGACGGCCATCGCATAGAAGGATTGGTATTTTTGAATGAGGTCCTCTCGTCCCAAACGATTGAGGAGAGATTCGGGGTTATTGGCCGCAAGCAAAAAAAGGGTTTCTTTAGGAAGATATTGAGCCGCGGAGAGCGAATCAAAAATAGAAGTTTGAGCAAAGGAAAAGGAAAAGAAAATAATGTAACAAATGGAAAAAGTTTTTCTGATCATAAATATCCCTATCAAATAAGGAGAACGAAGAGAGAACTCCTTGAAAAATAATGAAACTAGAGATTCAGATTTTGAAACAAGAGAGAGGATACTGATTTTAATAGGGTTTTCAACACCAACACCAAAAAAAAAGGACAGGTAAAGCTACCTGCCCTTTTGAACTTTTAAAACAATCGTTCTTTATTCAGCATTCATTGGAACTACACCGACGAGCAACAAGAGTTTAGTGAGGTTCATCATCTGAATCTTGGAGAGATTGTTGCCAGTCAAATCAATGACTATTTTTGAGGAGTGAAGTACGCTATCTCTAATTAAATCTTTATAGGTGGCGGTACCGACAAGAGCGGCCAAATTTTTATCGACGGAAAAAAAGGAAGCTTCATCATCGCTTTCTTCAAACATAGCGGCGACAGTCATCCCTTCTTCAGGTTCATTGACGCGGACATCGTATTGGTATTGACCTTGACCATTGATTTCGCGTCGAGGATCTCTTACCCATTTGATATGGCCGGTGAGTTTATCGGTCACTTCTTTTCCCTCAAAGCTGTAAGACAACTTGATATCACGGAAGTACCAGGCACTGCGGTCATAGTCATACATAAATTCGCCATTGACGGTGGTTTCTGGATACACTTTAGCGGGTCCAGAAGGGAGAACTAGATCCGTGAACTTCATAATATGATAATCGTTCACCACGATTTTGGCTTTTTTACCACGAATATTTTTAGTGAGGGTGATTGCCTGTTTTTTTGTTCGAGCCAGCGTGCTGTCATTTGAAGAAGGTTTTCCTTCAGCGCATCCACGAAACGTAGATTCAAAGGCCGCGGCTTGACCGAAGCCATCAATAGCCATTCTCAGATTACCATCACTAAAGCAATAAACTCCTTTTTTATCGATTGGCGCGGAACCCGTGATTTTCCCAATCACTTTGACTTCACTCACATTACTTGGATTACGAGCGGACACGCTCATATCATAATGGAGGAGAGCGGATTGAGTTTCTCGACCCAGAACACTCGAGAAGAGAGTCGGTTGGTGACAGATTCCTCCTTGGAAAAGAAGGCTATCAAAAACAACGAGGTCATAGGAGAAGAGATCACGAACGCCTTCTTTGGCCTTACCAGACTCATCAAGATCACTACGGGTCTTATAAGAAATATCGAGCGTTCCCTTAATAGTCGGTACAAAATCGGTATCTTGGGCAATAACAACGGGTGCGATAAACAAAAACATAAATACGAACAAAATTGAGAAACATTTTCCCACAAAAATCTCCTTAAGAATCTTCAAGATTACCCTATTCATTTGTAGCGAAAGCTAAAAATAGGTTCACGTTATTTCTTGCCGACTCCTGAAATCGAAAAGGCTTCTTTTCTTTGAACGAATCAAAGAACAAAAATTCTTTATAGAAGAACAATAAGCGAAGCTAGGACTCATTTGAACTGTGCATATTTGTACCATACTTAAATACAATAGTCAAGACTACAATAGTCAAAACTACTATATTTTTTTATATTTAATGAGTAAAAATGGATAAAACGATAAAGCGCACTCGTTTAGAAGATAAAAAAAATGCTAAAGTTTCAAAAAATGATCCTCGAAAACTAAGAATTTTAGGGGAAGACAGCCTACTTGAAAATAGTTAACTGTAGGTAACGTACCTACTTTTTTAAATTTTGAACTTAAAAATAATCGTTCTTTATCCGATATTTATTAAAATGGTTTTATTTTAATAAATGAAGGTAAAAAAAAAGGCAGGTACTGTACCTGCCTTTTTAAATTTTGAATTTTAAAAATAATCGTTCTTTAATCAGAATTCATTGGAACTACACCGACGAACATCAAAAGTTTAGTGAGGTTAAGCACTTGAACTTTAGAGAGTTTGTTTCCCGTCAGATCAATCACCACTTTCGAGGATTGAACCACTTCATTTTTAACGGAGGCTTGAATGACTTCGTGTTTAATGATATCTTTATAGATGACTGTACCGACAAGCGCGGTCAGCGTGTTATCTACGGCAAAAAATGCGGCTTCATCATCAATCTCTTCAAATACGGTCACTAAAGTCGTGCTTTGTTCGGGTTCATTGATGCGAACATCGTATTCGTATTGACCTTCACCGTTTCGTTGAGTATCTTCTACCCATTTAATATGACCTGTGAGTACATCGGTCACTTCTTTTCCATCAAGGTTGTAAGACATTTTGATATTGCGGAAGAACCACACATTACGTTCAAAGTCATACATAAATTCGCCATTGACGGTGGTTTCTGGATACACTTTAGCAGGTCCCGACGCGAGAACAAGGTCTGTAAATTTCATCAGCTCATAATCGCGAACCAGGATCTTGATTTTTTTCTCACGAATATTTTTTGTGAGCGCGATCGCTTCTTTTTTAGTTCGAGCGAGCGTGTTGTCATTCAAAGAAGCTGTTCCTTCCGCAGATCCACGAAACAGAGATTCAAATGCCTCAGCTTGACCAGCGGCATCAATAGCCATTCTTAGATTACCATCGCTAAAGGAATAGACTCCTTTTTTATTGATTGGAGCAGACCCCGTGATTTTTCCAATCACTTTGACTTCACTCACATTACTTGGATTACGAGCCGACACGACCATATCACCATGCAAGAAAGCGGATTGAATTTCTCGACCCAGAACACTCGAGAAGAGGGTCGGTTGGTTACAAATTCCTCCTTGGAAAAGGAGGGTATCAAAAACAACGAGGTCATAGAAATACATATCGCGGACGCCTTCTTTGGGATTGCCAGCCTCATCGAGATCGCTACGGGTATTATAAGTAATATCGAGCGTCCCCTTAATAGTCGGTGCAAAATCGGCCTCTTGGGCGATAACAATGGGCGCGATAAACAAAAATAAAAATAAAATTGAGAAACATTTTCCCACAAAAATCTCCTTAAGAATCTTCAAAATACTCTATTTACTTATAGCGAAAGCTAAAAAATAGGTTCTAATCTGGATAGGTTTGTACCATATTTAAATACAATAGTCAAGACTACAATAGTCAAAACTACTATATTTTTTTATATTTAATGAGTAAAAAGGGATAAAACGATAAAGCGCACTCGTTTAGAGGATAAGGAAGGGCTAAAATTTGAAGAAATGATCCGAAAAAAAACGAGATTTTAGGGGAAGATCTTCTGAAAGAAAAGTGAAGGGCAGGTAAAGCACCTGCCCTTTTAAATTTTGAACTTTAAAATAATCGTTATTTATTCAGCATTCATTGGAACTACGCTGACAAACCACAAAAGTTTAGTGAGGTTCACGACTTGAGCTTTAGAGAGGTTGTTTCCAGTCAAGTCAATCACTACTTTCGAGGATTGAACGACCTCATTTTTAATTTCATCTTTATATTTGGCGGTACCGATAAGAGCGGCGAGTGTGTTATCTACAGCAAAAAATGCGGCTTCATCATCGGCCGGTTCAAATGCGGCGGCTTCACTCGTGCCTACTTCGGGTTCATTGACGCGAACATCGAATTCGTATTGGCCTTCGCCGTTTGTGTCGCGTTTAGGATCTTCTATCCATTTGATATGGCCCGTGAGTTTATCGGTCACTTCTTTTCCGTCCAGATTGTAGGATATCTTAATATCGCGGAAATACCAAGCACTTCGTTCATAATCATACATAAAATCGCCATTGACCGTTGCTTCTGGATAGATTTTGACGGGTCCTGAAGCAAGAACAAGGTCATTAAATTTCATAATATCGTAATCGCTAACCACAATTTTGGTTGTTTTACCACGAATATTTTTAGTCAGGGTCACGGCCTGCTTTTTGGTTCGAGCCAGTGTGCTATCATTTACTGGCGCTTTACCTTCAGCGAGTCCACGAAATTTGGATTCGAAACCTGCGGCTTGGCCAGCGGCATCAATAGCCATTCTTAGAGTACCATCGGTATAACGATAGACTCCTTTTTTGTCAATTGGAGCCGTGCCCGTGAGTTTACCAATCGCTTTGACTTGGGCGATATTTTTTGGATTACGAACCGATATCGTCATGTCATAATTCAAGAGCGCCGCTTGGGTTTCTCGACCTAGAACACTCGAGAAAAGGGTAGGTTGATGACGAATTGCTCCTTGGAAAAGAAGCGTATCTACAACCACTAGATCATACGTATAGCTATCTCGGACCCCTTCTAGCGGCTTTCCAGCCTCATCGAGATGAATACGAGTATTGTAAGCAATATCGAGCGTCCCTTTAGCCGTTGGCGCAGGCGCGGCCTCTTGGGCGATAACAACGGGGGCGACAAACAAAAATATAAATACGAATAAAATCGAGAAACATTTTTCCACAAAAATCTCCTTAAGACTCGTTAACATTTAGCTTGAATAAATTTTTTTCTTATCTCTCTTCTAGTTTTTTATTAGAAGAATAATGAAAATCTTTGATAAGCGAATTCTATACCAATGAAAAAAACGACTTCGATTTAGAATGATTTTTTTTAGCGTTATCTGTTTATAATTAAAATAAGATATTATTTATAAATGAGTTACGAAATTTAAATGATCTTTGCCTTACCCCAGAACATCCCTCTTTTCCTGATTTTAGATTTAAACCCTTTTTTTGACAAAATGCCATATTTTCTGACAAAAGGTGTCAAATTTTAATGAATAATCAACGAAAGCTAAGCATTTCAGGGAGAAAATATTCGGAAAGAAGAGTGAAGGGCAGGTAAAGTACCTGCCCTTTTAAATTTTGAACTTTAAAATAATCGTTATTTATTCAGCATTCATTGGAACTACGCTGACAAACCACAAAAGTTTAGTGAGGTTCACGACTTGAGCTTTAGAGAGGTTGTTTCCAGTCAAGTCAATCACTACTTTCGAGGATTGAACGACCTCATTTTTAATTTCATCTTTATATTTGGCGGTACCGATAAGAGCGGCGAGTGTGTTATCTACAGCAAAAAATGCGGCTTCATCATCGGCCGGTTCAAATGCGGCGGCTTCACTCGTGCCTACTTCGGGTTCATTGACGCGAACATCGAATTCGTATTGGCCTTCGCCGTTTGTGTCGCGTTTAGGATCTTCTATCCATTTGATATGGCCCGTAAGTTTATCAGTCACTTCTTTTCCGTCCAAATTGTAGGATATCTTGATATCGCGGAAATACCAAGCACTCCGTTCATAATCATACATGAAATCGCCATTGACCGTTGCTTCTGGATAAACTTTGGCGGGTCCTGAAGCAAGAACAAGGCCATTAAACTTCATAATATCGTAATCACTAACCACAATCTTGGTTGTTTTACCACGAATATTTTTAGTCAGGGTCACTGCCTGTTTTTTGGTTCGAGCCAGCGTGCTATCATTCACCGGAGCTTTGCCTTCAGCGAGTCCACGAAATTGAGATTCGAAACCTGCGGCTTGGCCAGCGGCATCAATAGCCATTCTTAGAGTACCATCGGTATAACGATAGACTCCTTTTTTGTCAATTGGAGCCGTGCCCGTGAGTTTACCAATCGCTTTGACTTGGGCGATATTTTTTGGATTACGAACCGATATCGTCATGTCATAATTCAAGAGCGCCGCTTGGGTTTCTCGACCTAGAACACTCGAGAAAAGGGTAGGTTGATGACGAATTGCTCCTTGGAAAAGAAGCGTATCTACAACCACTAGATCATACGTATAGCTATCTCGGACCCCTTCTAGCGGCTTTCCAGCCTCATCGAGATGAATACGAGTATTGTAAGCAATATCCAGTTTTCCTTTAACCGTTGGTGCAGATGCGGCCTCTTGGGCGATAACAACGGGGGCGACAAACAAAAATATAAATACCCACAAAATCGAAAAACATTTTCCCATCAAAAATCTCCTGAAATCGAACAGGCTTCTTTTTTTATTCATAAGAACAAAGAGCGAAGCTAGGGCTCATTTGTTCCAAAAGAGTTCGTAACATATTTAGAGAAAATAGTCAAGAATAAGGCATCATTAAATGCTTTTGGTAAATCTCTCTATTTTTCTGTTTCTTTTTCGTTTTGCTTTTTCTTTTCTTTAAGTAATTTTAATGCGTCTTCGATGACGTAAGGTTCACAATCTTTAGTTTCGGTAAGAACGCCCTCTTTATAGAGTTCAATGACTGCCATATATCCACAAGAGAGGAACACTTTTGCAACGCTTCCGTTCCAAGGGCTCCCTTCCATAAATTCACCTTCACTGATTTTATTGCCTCGTAAATCATCACATTCCGCTTTTCCATGCCAAATTTCGGTTCCCTCTTCATCTAAAAAATAATAATATTTCCAGACAACGGGGCGCAGGATCGATTCTTCTTCGATTTTAAATAAAAGAGGGCGTCCCTTGTAGAAACGATTTTGCTCGGTTTCAGGAGAGGTCGATTCAGAAAGGGTAGAGAGTAAAATTTCATAATTCTCTGAGGTCAGAATATTTTGCTTTTCAGTTCGTTTTTGCTCGGGTTGGTTTTGTTCATTCAAGAGGGTTTCGCTCCAGAAAAGTTCTTCCGCTTTGATAGAAAGGGTTCCTTCAACTCTTTTTCCGTTCACTAAAGTATATTCATAACTTCCACAAGTCCAGTTCCATAAATCTCCTCCAAGAATACCTTGTCCTTTTAAAAATTGGGTATTTTCTGAAAAGGAAAAACCATTTCCCACAACCACACCCCATTTTTTTAAAACAGGATGTTTTTCTGAAATCGGAACTGGGCCACTCTGAATCTTTATTTCAATCGTATATTCCTGAACCAGCGTTCTCGATTGAAACACTTTTTTTAAGAGAACTACTTTATTTATTTTGGGAAAAATCTGATATTGCGTCAGTGAATCCTGACTCTGGAGGGTATTATTTTCAGGAGAAAGGATCGTGATTTCTCCTGAAAAATATTTCGTTCGGGCCGTTTCGCTCGGAGATTGAGCAAAATAGAGAGGCGAAATAAAGCAAAATAAAAAAAAGAACCTATTTTTGTGGGAGAGGGACATAAGAGGATACTTTCTGAAAAAAATAATGTGGTTTTCAAAAGAATCTCTAAACAAGTATAAACCTGATTTTACAGAATTTCTTTGAGTTTACAAAAGCAAAAAAAAGACTAGAATTACCTCAGCTTAAAGTCCGAATTTTTAAATTCCATGCAGAAAGATTCTCAATACAAATGCTTAATTTTCTTGAGAAGCTAAACAAACTGGCATTATTTTTTATTGTGTTGATCCTTGTTACGCTTATAGGCGTTCTAGACTACTTTGATGGATCTGAAATATCGCTGGCCTTTTTTTATTTAATTCCGCTCATTCTGATGAATTGGTATGGGAATTTAAAATATGGAATTACGGTTTCTATTCTCTCTACTATTGTCGCTCAAATCGCTAGTCATCATGCCGGTGAACTTTCGTTTCATCCTCTGGCTCCGTATTGGAACCTGATGACGCGATTGGGTTTTTTTCTGGTGGTTTCGTTCCTTTTATCAAAACTGAAAACAACCCTTGAGCATGAACGGTCGTTATCGCGAACCGATGATTTAACAGGGGTAGCGAACCGTCGCGCTTTTTATGAATTTGCGTCCAAAGAATTGGATCGCGCCCATCGAGAGCAATATTCGCTTACCATCGCTTATCTTGATTTGGATAATTTTAAAGAAGTCAATGATCATTTTACCCATCTTGCAGGAGACTCGGCCTTACAAATAGTGGCTAAAACGATCACCTCCCATATTCGTTCAACGGATCTATTCGCGAGGTTAGGAGGCGATGAGTTTGTTCTGCTTCTCCCTAAAATGGAGAATGCACAAACGTTTATGTCTCGTATCCACGAAATCTTGTTGAGCGAAATGAGAAAAAATAATTGGCCCATTACATTTAGTATAGGGGTTTTGACTTGTAATTCTCTCCCTGAAAACTTGAATGAATTCATTGGTTTAGCAGATCAGTTGATGTATCAAGTCAAGGAAACGGGTAAAAATAGGCTTGAATATAAAACGCTTTGAAACAAATTCTAATGCAAAAATTGGAGATCTTTTAGAATTTGAACAGAATTATAAATAAAAGAAAAAGAATGATAGGTTTTATTGACAAAAGGATTATGAAAGGCGGGTAAAGTCACCATCATAATCCAAATTAAAGAACAGAATATAAACAAATTGGATTTTTTTTGATAGAATTGCGGAAGATAAAAAAGAAACGGAGGTAAGAAGAGAAGAAACCAGCGAATGGAATAACAATAATCTCCAAAACGACGACTGCAGGTTGAATAATAGAGAATCAGAAGGAACATCGACACGAGAAAACTGAAAGCAATCCCTCTCTCGGATTTAGAAATTTCGGGATTTTTCACCGTTTTGAAACATTCCCAAGCACCAAAAAGTACCAGTGGGCAATGAAGAAAAAAGCCACGATGGCCCACAAGCATATGAAATAAATACCAACAGTAATCCCCAAAATGGTTCCAGGCGAGGCCCCCTGTTAGATATTTTCTTGCTTCCGGAGCCATCCAGGAAAAATATTCGAGATGCATTGCGCCCGGTTTAAAATCACCGGTAATCGGAATATTGAGGATCGCATGAATTCCCAACGGAAGACTCACTCCAATCCAGAAATAAAGCCACTTCCGAAGCGAAATTCGCTGAAATAATAGCCAAATTCCCAACGGAAGACTCACGATAAAACCACTAAAGTCAAGGGTACACGCAAACGCGAAAAAGAAGCCCGCCCAAAAATAATAAGCTTGCTTTTTCCAGAGGAAATATAAAGCGATTCCATAAAAACTCGCTGAAGTGGAATGATTATTGAGAACCGTTGCGTAGGGCATTAATAGAGTGCCAAAGGTTCCAAGGCAAGTAAATAAAAACGCTTTTCGAGCACTCTGAAGTTCAGATCGAAACTGAAGATAAAAAATGGTTCCTAGTGCCAAGAGTGGAAGCCCGGTCAGAAACCATTTTATCCAATAATGCGCCCATCCGCCTCGCAAGGTATAGGCAAGATTGAAAATTTTGTAAAGAATCCCATACACCAGCGCTCCGAAAAAAGCAAAAATCGGCGGTTTATCCGAATAATGTTTTCCTTCTCGAAGAATAAAATCATTGGTGAGTTCTAAAAAATAAGAGTGATCAATCGATTGAGTTTGGTAGAGAACCATGGATTCAATCGCCGCCATTCGGCTTGTTTCCGCGGTAGACATCGTGAGCGTTTTATTCGTGACTCCAAAAATCAATAGAAACAGAGCCACAAACAACCCAAAATAAGGGTCATAGCCCAACGATGGAGAGGCAGACTCTTTGAGCATCATAAAACCTCAAGAATGGTTCTTTACAGGAAATTGAGGATGCTGACGAATACGTTCTATTTGGATCAGATGATGCCGAATATGTTCAGGAACAAATTGAAGGGTTTGTACAATCGACCAAGGCCCTCCAATCGGATGGCGGAAAACAAGACAGCTCTCTTGGCCGGCTTGAAATATTTCCATCAGCGCGTTCCATCGATCTTGGAGCGTGTTCCATTGAGAAGAAAGTTCTGTCAACGTTTGCTCTTTTTCAGGTTTTACGCGATCCGTGGGTATTTTTACTTTCACAGGAAATTTTAAAACGAATCGAATCATAGCCGAGGTTAGAGACGATTTTAGTCCCTTTTTGGGTAATGTTTCTAAGGGAGATTGAAGTTTTTTTTGGACATAATCCAAAACGAGTTCTTCCACCAAAATGAGATGATGCATCACTTCGAGCATTGACCATTGATTAGGTTTGGGTTGAAAGGAAAGTTGAGCGCCGTCAAAAGAACGCAACTTTTCAAAAAACTGCTGACGTGTTTGAATCAACTGATGATACAAGGGATTAAGAAGCTCAATCATAAAGATCTCTGAAATGGAACGAGTAGGAAGAAAGAGGCGTTGCCTCACAAAAGAAATTTGGGATGTAATCTTGATTTAAAAATATCATATAAGAGTCTACAGGTCAAACGAATATAAATAGAGTAAAAAAACACAGAATATTTTTTTACAGTTTATCTTGACATCGTCTCCAAACGAGCTATCATATTAATCAACGTACTTTTAAACAAGATATTTTTTTATTATGCAAATTATTACGAGAGAGAAAAGAATGATTTGTACATTTAATTCAAAAAGAATATTTATCATTAAAGCAGAAAAGCAGGAACGATTATTATGAAAAAATTTAAAACTCAGCAAACTTATCTTTTGTTTATCTTAATTCTGAATATTTTTTTAGTTACCGGATGTAACGGAGGCGCCAAAGGACATCATCGTTATTACTCAAACGATCAACAGTTCTCAGCCACCGCGCCCACGGTGACGGCCTTACTCCCTCTTGCTAATGCCGTCGATGTTGCTCTCAACAGCACCGTCACCGCTGTCTTCAGCAAGGATATGGACCCTGGAACGATCAACATCTCTTCCTTTACCCTAGTCAGTCAAACGGGAACACTTGTGGTAGGACCAGTCAATTATGATGTCGGGAGCAGAGTGGCTACTTTTTCACCGAACAGCAATCTTTTAGCCAGTACCCAATATACTGCGACGATTACAACCCAGGCTACGGACCTTGAGGAGATTTCACTGGTCAGTAACTTTATTTGGAGCTTTACTACTGATATTATTTTAGACACCATCGCGCCCATAGTCACTGGCGTAGCCCCTCTAAATGGTGCCCCCAGTGTTGCGATCAACAGCGCACTCACCGCCGCCTTCAGCGAAGAGATGCTCGCTTCAACGATTGACATCGTATCTTTTACACTCGTAGAAAGTTTGGGCGGAGCACCTGTGTCAGGAACAGTCACTTATGTTGCCGGAAGCAATGTGGCCACCTTTTCACCCGACTTCGATCTCTCATTCCTTACCGAGTATACTGCGACGATTACAACGAATGCCACGGATCTCGCTGGCAATGCGTTGGTGAATGACGAGATATGGAGCTTTACCACGGGTATAAGCATAGACATCATCCCACCCACAGTGACTGCCATGTTTCCTTCACCTCCTGCTGGTAGTGTTTTGCTCAATACCACAGTTACAGCCACTTTTAGCGAGGAAATGAACGCTGGAACGATCAGCATATCCTCCTTTACTCTGGTCAGTCAAACGGGAACACTTATCGTAGGAACTGTTAGTTATGTTGTCGGAAGCAATGTCGCCACTTTTTCACCGAACAACGATCTTTTAGCCGGTACCGACTATACTGCGACAATTACAACCCAGGCTACGGATCTTGCGGGCAATTCGCTAGTAAGTGACGTGATATGGAGCTTTACTACCGGCATTACTCCAGACACCACCGCACCTACAGTAATTCCCGTAATCCCTTTAGCGGGTGCCTCTGGTGTTCCGCTTAATAGCGCAGTCACCGCTCTCTTCAGCGAGGATATGCTCGCTTCAACGATCAACTCAACCTCCTTTACCGTGATCAGTTCAGCCGGAGTCGTAGCAGGTTCGTTTGCTATTGTCGGTCCGAACGCGACATTTACACCCACCAACGATCTCACGCCCGACACCCTCTATGTTGTGACGATCACCACGGATGTCACGGATCTGGCAGGCATTCCCTTGGCGGCAGATTACTTATGGAGCTTTACCACGGGTATAAGCATAGACATCATTCCACCCACAGTGATTCTTGTAAACCCTGACGATATTCCACCGGCAACGGGTGTCTGTATCAACAAGACAATCTCTGCCACCTTCTCTGAGGAGATGAATCCGCTCACGATCACAAATTTAACCTATACATTGCGACAGACTAGCTTACCACTGGGTACTAATGTAGTAGGAACCATAGAGTATGATCTAATTCTTTTAAGCAATATTGCGACCTTTAACCCAACATTCGATCTCTTATCCCTCACCAACTATACTGCGACGATTACCACTGGCGTCACGGACCTCTCTGGTGTTGCGTTAGTGAGTGACTTTGTATGGACTTTTACCACTGGAACCACTACTTGCACGATACCCGTCCCTCTTGCCACGGCCGCACCATTCGGAGCTATGGGAGGCGGGGCCGGGATTACCAACGATGGCATTCTTACCGTGATTAATGGAGATATCTCAACCACCGCTGTTTCTACTGCGGTAACAGGATTCCACGATTCAGTAGGAGATATCTATACGGTAGTGCCATTTGTTAATGATGGAACGGTGAATGGGCGGATATACACGGCTGCCCCGCCTCCGATGAATCTTGTTTTTCCTGTAGGCGGAAATGCGGCAACATTTTTGATCGCAACTCAGGCTCGGTCCGATGCGATTATCGCGTTTAACAATATGTCTCCAGCCAACCTGCCAGGCGGTGTATCCGCCGCCCAACAACTCGGCGGACTTACCCTCCCCCCCGGTATCTATCAAGCCCCGGCATCGGGATTCCTAATACAAGGATCGGATCTCACCCTTGACGCGGGTGGAGATGCAAATGCGGTTTTTGTATTTCAGATGGCGAGTACTCTTACTGTGGGTGGCCCGGGCGTGGCATTCCCGCAGAGCGTCATTCTGATCAATGGCGCCCAAGCGAAGAATGTCTTCTGGCAAGTCGGTAGTTCAGCGACTATTAACGCGGCAGGAGGCGGTACTATGGTGGGAACTATTATTTCTTCTGCAACAACTACGTTCTCTACCACTGGCAATAATGCGGCAAGCCTGATAGTGACGCTGAATGGCAGAGCGTTGGCCCTGAATGCTTCGGTGACTATGACGAACACCATTATTAACGTCCCCGCGCCTTAAGTTCAAGACATAAGATATTTGCTTAAAAGCAACAAAAGGAGACAGGCTAAATAATCAAAAATAGCCTGTCTTTTTTTGATCTGAGTTGCCTCACGAAAGAAGTTTGCTATAGTAAGCGCAATTTATTCTGTATGATAACGGAGAATCTTATGAATATTTGGCAACTCAGTGACGCTTATGTTCAGGATCTGCTAAAGCTTGATCCTATTACCAGTACGTATTTAGGCGATTCCAGTCAAGATCATCTGTGGTCCGATAATTCTGTTTCTGGAGCACGGAAGCACCATGATTTGGAACAAAAATATCTTCAACGATTGGGTTCTTTTGAAGAAAAAAAACTTCCTCCACGAGAATGGGTGGCGTTTCGAGTCTTTAAAGAAAGCCTTACGCGTGGAATTCGATCGTTTGAACGTGAAGAATATTATTACGATTTGAATACCATTACTTCGAGTTTTCAAGGACTTCGCAGTATTTTTGATGTCATGGAAACCACCACGGAAAAACAATGGAACAATATTCTTTCTCGACTTCAAGGATTTTCGACAACCATTCAACAGTATCAGAGTCGTTTAAAAGAAGGGGCCCAAAAAAATAAAGTAGTCGCCAAAAGACAAGTCCGAAACGTCATTAAACAGGCCAAAATACTGAGTACGGATTCGACTCCAGAGCAACCCAATTTTTTTCGGAAATTAGTAGCACGAATGAAATCTTCCCCTATTCCTGAATCCGCTAAAAACACACTGACTCCGAAAATGGAAGAAGCGGTGACTCAGGTTTTTCAAGCCATCCGAAATTTCGCCCAATTTTTAGAAAAGGACTATTTACCTTCTGCCACTGAGAAAGATGGAGTCGGAGTCGACCGTTATCGCTATTACGCCGAACGTTTTATGGGAATGTCGATTGACCCGCTAGAGGCTTATGAATGGGGCTGGCAAGAATATTATCGTCTGGAAACTCAATTAAAACAAATCGCGAAGGAAATCGATCCGACCAAAACACTTCCAGAAGTGATTCAGGTTTTATCCACTGCGGACGAGATGAGTTGTAATAGTCAAGAAGAGTTCGCGTCAATGATGTTAAAACGGCAACTTCAGGCGATTCAAGATCTCGATAAAAAACATTTTTATATCCCGGAAGAAGCCAAAAAAATTGAAGTCAAATTAGCGCCCATAGGCGCTTCCCGTGGAGCCTATTATCAAGGGCCTAGCGAAGATTTTTCTCGCTGTGGTTCGGTGTGGTACTCTTACGGGAGTCAACAACGTATTTTTTATTATTCTGAAATTGCGACCGCTTATCATGAAGGGTTTCCTGGACATCATTTACAGATCTGCATTGCAAGACTTCAAAAAGAACTCTCTCGTTTCCATCGCCTCTGTGTCTGGTATCCAGGCTACGGAGAAGGATGGGCCCTTTACACCGAGCGATTGATGGGCGAGTTAGGTTATTATGAAAAAAAAGCGTTTCTTTTAGGAATGTTGAAGGAACAAATGCGTCGGGCCTATCGCGTCGTCATTGATATTGGGCTTCATCTCTCTCTGAAAATTCCTCAAAGTGAATCGTTTCACCCCGGAGAAACCTGGACTCCGGAACTAGGAGAACAATTCATGATTGAACGTGTCTTTGAAATTCCCGAAGAAGCTCGTGATGAAATCGCCCGTTATTTAGGATGGCCGGGACAAGCCATTTGTTATAAACTCGGCGAAAAAGTATTTTTGGAACTGCGTGAATATGCTCAAACTGTTTTAAAGGAACGATTTGATCTAAAATGGTTTCACCAACTCGTTTTAGAGATGGGACCCGTCTCTCTTGAAATGTTAAAAGAACTGGTACATCAATCGGTTGACAAAAAAAAAGGAACTCTGGCAAAATGTTAAGCCAATTCCTAACAGAAAGGACTACTATGAAGAGCCCAAGTTTTTTGAAAGTCGGACAACGCTATAATTTCGCTTTTGAAGGAGGTGCTTGGAACGCAACTCTCTTGGAAATCTTGGAAGATGGTTGGTTAAAGCTTGATTCTCCTTCGAACCCGACTTATCTCAATTTAACCTTTATTCGCTCGATTCATGCACCTAAATAAGATTCGTTGCTCAGGGCGTGTTCAATAGCATTAGTATCTAAACAAATCTTCTTGTCGTTGCGAACGCAGTGAAACGGTCGTTACTCATCTCCGAAAGGCTTCAATTTTGCGGAGATTCCTCGCTCAAACGCTCGGAATGACAGGAGGGTTTTTGGACATTTACGATTTTGAGCGAGCTTTTTTGTAGCGTTCTTTGGTTTTCTGGATATAAGCGATTACATCAGGTGTTTTACACGAAGTCTCTCCGTGATCGACCTCTACTTTGCCAATCTTTTTCGCAATTTTTGTCACTTTAGCTTCAAGCGCGTCATTTCGTAAACCAATCGAAATTAACGCCCCATTCATCGCATATTTCACCCAATTTTTACTTTGATGAATATTTTTTTCAATTTGGGAAAGATACGATTCAAAAAACGAATCCGGAACTTTAGAGTCCCCCGTTAATCGAGCTAATACACCCCATCCTGTATTACATCGCCATTCATTTTCTTCTAAAATCAAGGATTCTGCTTTCTTCTGAGCATAAGCAGTTTGAGCGATTACGCCTGCCACGGCATCTGAAAGCCCACGATTTCCTAATTGTTTGAGCCATCGATCAATGGTTTTTTCGGTTATTTTTTCAGCATCGGCAATCATTGTCGCTAAAATACGAGCATCTTGAATACCACTCTCCCATAATTTTTCAGCCAAGTCGGTGTTCTTTTTGAATTTTTTCTGGAGTTTATATAAATTCGCATAACTCACCCCAAAAACTTTTTCGCCAGAACCGTGCCTTTTGTAAGTTTTACGATTTTGCTCTGTTCCTAGAGATTCTAATTCTTGAATCACTTCTTGTTCATCAATAAGTTTATTGGGGGTTTGTGCTTTATTTTTTGGGGGCATAAAGATTCCTTTCAAATTTAAATTGTTCTCTCAAGAATTCAAATTATACAAGAGAAGTGAGACATCTTTCTCCTGAGCATCAACATTTTCTGAGCATTTTACAGAACGATTTCCAAAAAATTCTCCGAACCTTCAAAAGTCAAGGCCGTTTTATGGGAAGCATTTTTTTTCATTTTCATTTTCTCCTTTTTTTTGAAGTTGTATGGCTGAAATCAGAAGACATTTTCAGGATGTTCAAGAATTTGTTCGAATCGGAGCCACTTTAAGAGAAATTTGGGCTTTGATTCTCAAAACCCCTTCGTTAAAAGATTTCTGGAAAGAGGCTTTTGGATATCAGGACGCCGATTTTCGGATCTGGGCTTTTTTATTGAATCCCAAACAATGTAAATACCTCATTCAAATTGAAGACTATTTTGATCAAGACTTATTGACGATTCATTGGCGTGATTTATCGCCGTTACTTCCGGATTCTCTACAACAATCTCTCTCCTATTTAAGTGAGGAGTTTTTGAAAGAGGGTTATTATGATCAATTTTTTCGGAAATCTCTGGGGGCGAAACCGTACTAAATTATGAAAAACGTAATTCGCCGAAAATCTCCCTATTTACGAAAAAAAGATGATTATGAAAAAGATTTTCGTATCTGGAACAGTCGTCATGCCCGAAAAAATCACACTGAGAATAAGCATCGTATTCATCGAACAGTGCGACGTAAGGTCAGACAAACTCTCGGACAGATTACTCAACATTATAGAGTTGCTGATGCGGATGCCTTTCCCTCTTCCAGTTTTAGACTCTATCGAGTTAAAACGATGCACTACGATGCGACCTCACTCCGAGAAGTCATTGCTCATAAACATCTACGACGCGCGGAAATCTTGATTTGTCAGAACTTTTTTAAAGTCATTTGTGAAGATTGTGGGTGTTGTCGTCGGTATTACTACACTCCGTACCGCTCTCTTTGTCTGGATAAAAAAGAACGCTTCAAAAATTTTCTGCGTTCTCTGATTAGAAATCAGCATGGGTATTCGGAAGTGATTTCAAACTATTTTTTTCGTTCTCTTTATCAAGTAGTGAGGTCTTGGGACTATTATCATCAAAGAGTTAAATTGCGTCTGGATGAATTTTTTCGCTGTGAACCTTCTTGGAAAGCCGAAATTTTGAACTGGGTTCTTTCCAATCAAACAAACAGGATTTAATTTTTGTATACTGATCCATTACCTAATTTTTATTTGTTTAAATTTTTCCAATTCAACGAATACAAATCGGTACGACGATCTTTTAGGTTACGGACACTTCCGTTGATGTTTAATTCTCTAATCATTTCCAGATCGATATCCGCAATTAAAGTCATTTCCGCGTTGGCCGTGGCTTCTGTAACAAGACCATCGGTTGGAAAAGAAAAATCCGAGGGCGAAAAAACAGCGGATTGAGCGTATTGAATATCCATATTGTTGACTTTCGGTAAATTTCCCACACATCCGGCAATGGCAACATAGCATTCATTCTCAATGGCTCTTGCCTGTGCGCATTTACGAACACGGCTATAAGCGTTGCGAGTATCGGTTAAAAAAGGAACAAAAATAATTTCAACGCCTTGTTCGGCCAGATACCGAGATAATTCTGGAAACTCTACATCGTAGCTGATCAAGATTCCAATACGACCCGCATCCGTATCAAATACTTTTAAATCGCTTCCACCCGTCATTCCCCAATAACTCACTTCGCTTGGAGTGATATGGATCTTATATTGAGAGTCCCATGATCCATTTCTTCGGCAAATATAAGAAACATTCCGAAGCATTCCATTTTCATAAATTGGAATCCCTCCAGTAATAATATTAATATTATAGGAGACCGCAAATTCAATAAATTTATTTTTGATCGGTTCATTAAATTCGGCTAAACAACGGATTGCCTGTGCTTCGCTCTTTTCATTGAATTTTGCCATCAACGGTGCATTAAAAAATTCTGGAAAAAGAATAAAGTCCGATTTGTAATCGCTCACTGCATCCACAAAAAACTGAATATGATCAATCAGGGTATCAATCGTATCTGCCGCACGCATTTGCCACTGAACAACACCCACCCGAACCACTTGTTTTTTGACGCCAATCAACAAGCGCGATTTCTTTTTTTCTTCATAATAAATATTGTTCCACTCAATGAGGGTCGCATACGTCTTTGATTCAACATCAATGGGCAAATAATCCAGTAAAATTTTCTTCACGTGGAACCCGTTGGACATTTGAAAGGTTAAAATCGGATCATAAATTTCTTTTCGTTTGACTTTTTCAATATATTCTTTAGGCGTTAACTGAATCGAATAGTTCTTGTATCCCGGAATCCGCCCTCCGGCGATGATGGCTTTTAAATTTAAATTTTCACAGAGTTCTTTTCGTCCGTCATACAAACGTCGTCCCAAGCGCATTCCACGAAATTTTGGATGCACAAAGATATCAATTCCATAGAGGATATCTCCTTTGGGGTCGTAAGTTCCAAAACGTCCATAGTCTGTGATTTGATCGTAGGTATGACTATCTCCAAACTTTTCATAATCCACGATCAAAGAGAGTGCCGCGGCAACGACTTTTTTATTGACTTCAATACAAATTTGGCCTTCTGGAAAAAGTTCTAATAATTTTTTAATTTGATCTAGGTTCCAGACGGCATCGCCAATCATAGAATAAGCTTGGCTCATGGTTTCTGCCAGTTCCTCATAGTCTGAAAATTGGAGATTACGAAGTCGAATCGTATATTCTCGATTGGAATTTGTTGGTTCACTCATAAAAATACCTTTATAGGAGATGAATTCTGGCTCCCTCTGGATCCTTTTTCGTGGCGAATCCGAATATTAGGAACATTCTCATTTTAACAATTTTTTTTTGGAGGGACAGAAAAGAAGTCTTCTCCTTTTTCTTTGGATGGATTTTTTACGAGAGAAGTTTACAATAAGAATTATTGTTCATCTCTGAGTTTTTTTAAGGGAGGACGTTTATGTCTCATTCTCCAAACATGTTTTTTTCTCCGGGATTTTCCCCTCCACCTCATCCTTCTTTTTGGGGTGGACTTCGACGGATGTTTGAAAAGAGCCCAATTTTGACCGTTCTCGCAGGACTGGTTCTCATGGGTTGTCTCGAGGAAAATAGACTTTTAAAGCCCGCGTTGGTGATCGGGTTTATTTCCCTTGTTTTTCATTTTATGAGTTCGCGTCCACGCTTTGATTTTCCGCACTCTTTAATGAATCCGGTTCCACCACCACCTCCACCACCTCCAGCACTCAAATCGGTAGAGCCTATGGCCCCTTTTGCCTCTGCGACTCCTGAACTTTCCGGACGTGTGGAACATTTGGAAAAACAAATTTCGCAGATTCGATCGGCCGGACAAGAACTTTTTAAACGTACGGAACCGCTTAAAAAATCTCGTCCATGGAGCATTCTTGCGGTTTTTTCCTTTTTCTTTGGAATGGGTTCGCTTTCGATTCCATTGGCTCTTTTGGGTTTTGTGTTGTGTTTTAGCTATTTAAATCATGCCGAAATTTCTCCGATTTTTTTGCATCTGTTCAATGGCTTACATTTGGATCAAGTGCTGTTTCATCTTCAATTTGTTGATTTTGATTTTTTTGCAATGTTCTTTGGAGCCGTCTTGCTTCCCGCCTCATTTCTAGTGATGATTTCTTTGGGAATTTCTTTACGAACCTTATTGAAACGACAACGTGGTTTTTTCCTAGCGTTTTTTGGGACTGGACTCTTTTTTGTTTCCTTTCTTTCGCTTGCGGGTGCCTGGAGTGCCTTAATGCATAGCGCCCACAAATGGCAAGAGGAATGGAAAGAAATATCCATAACGCCAATTGGGGGAACCCAAGATACCGTCGATTATTTTCAGAAAAAATTTGAAGATTCCAGAACGCCGTTTTGGAAAAAATTTGAAGATTCCAGAGCGCCGTTTTGGAATCGCTTTATCGCCATTAAGGCTCTGAAAAAAATAAATACCCCGGAAGCGTATCAAGCACTTTTCCAAGAGTTGAATCACACGAATACTATCCTTCAACAACTTATTTTGCGTCAACTCGAAGGACAAATCACGTTACAGCAAGCGCCTCAGATCGAAAGCCTCCTCGAAGAAACCTCGGATCGTCGATTTCATCAAGTCGGGATCCGTTTACTGAGTACGATTCCAGAGAAGGAAATAGCCATTCGCCTTTTGAATATGTCGATTCCACTTCCTCCAGAAACACTCATGAATCGCTTTACAAAAGAAGATGTTCCTCAATTATTGACTAAACTGTATGATTCAGCGAACTGCCAAAAAACCGCAATTTTCAATGCGCTGTGTTCGATCGATGAAGAACAGGCACTGAAAAGCCTTGAAACATTAGTCGCTTCGCAGGACAATGAATCTCAACGAGTGGTTTTGCAATGGATCGAAAAGAATCCTGCGCATCCTCAACGCAACAACTTCTTAAATCAACTCTCTCATTCTTCGTTTGGGGATATTCAGCATTCCGCAAAATATTTGCAAGAACATTCCCAAAAGAAGTCTCCTAAACACTCCAAACGATTTCGACGTTCTTGTCAGGAAGAAAAAGATTAGCACGCTATGCAACCAGTGCAGGATCTTCAAGTCCCTTTACGTCCCTGTCCTATATGCCAGGGACGACAATTTCAACAAATAACCGTGACCGAACTCGAACGAAAAGTGTTTCTTTCTGCTTGTAAACACTGTGGTCACGAGTTTATTAATCCGCTCCCGCTCTCCTCTTCTGAAATCGAACAATATTATCAAAACGCCCAAGAAGACTTTCAACACGAATATATGGACGATCCTTCTCGTGCTCCAGATTTTTTGGTCAATCAACGTTTTCTGCGATATTTTCACCCGAATGGTAAAAAATTATTAGATTTTGGTTGCGGGAAAGGTCAATTTTGCGCTCTCGCGCAACAAAACGGATTTCAAGCTTTTGGATACGATCTCGCTCACGATTTAGTTCAGATTGGAAAAAACAAAGGACGTTCACTTTATACAGGAGATTTTACGCGTTTTGCGAAGAAACAAGGCCCGTTCGATTTTATTCACTCGGATCAGGTTTTTGAACATCTGGTCGATCCGGTGTCTGTTTTAGAGAAGCTCAAATCCGTTTTAACCCCGTCCGGAATCCTTTGTCTTTCTGTTCCTTTAAGAGAATCCTTTTTACATGAATATCGTTTTATGGAGCATTTAAGCTATTTCAGTGAATCCTCGCTAAAACGACTCCTCACGCAAGCGCATTTTTCGATCCTTCATTGTCGTAAGGGACTTCCTTTCGTTCATCGATATTATCGTCGTTTGGGAAGAATTCCACCACCAATTTGGGTCCATTTTTGGGAAAAACTGACTTCCCTTGGTGGTGTTTATGGCTGGAGTCTTGTGATCTTTGCGCGTCAAAAAAAAGAGTAATGGATGATTCCTATTTTATATATCCTCGCCAATACCCAAATTGCAGGTTCTGAAAAAGAACTATTAATGATGCTGAAATATACATCGCGAGATGTTTTTCTTCCCTATATTGTCGTTCATGACAAGGGGCCACTCTATCAACTTCTTTGTGAAAAAAACGAATCTGTTTTTGTGCTTTCCCGCTACGGACGTCTTGATCCGCTTTATTATATTCGTTTATGGCGCTTCCTGAAAAAGTATCACATCCGATTGATGATTCTCTCAAACCGTATTCCGGGGCTTTTGGGTCGCCTTCTTCGAATACGATCCGTACAGCGCTGTAATCAACCCGTACAGCGCCTTGCCAAATTTGGACGTCTTCCCGGAGTGAATTCGTTCCTCTATGGGGGAATTGATCATTTGATTTGTGTCTCACAATCCATTCTCGACGATATCGCACTTCTTGAAAAAATTTCTCCTGAAAAAATGTCTGTTATTTATAATGGAATTGAACTAGAAGACCTTCCTCAAGGAGACATTTCAGCCTTTCGGAAACAATATGATCTAAATGACTCTGGAAAAATAGTTGGCTTGCTGGGACGATTGCATCCTCAGAAGGGGATTGAGTATTTTCTAGACGCGATTCCACTCATTCTTCAGGAATTTCCAGATTGTTGGTTTCTTCTCTGCGGAAGTGGAGAACTAGAATCTTCATTAAAGCAACAGTCTCAATCGTTAGGAATCGCTTCCCGTGTGCGATTTTTGGGATTTCAACGAGAGGCTCTTAAAATTCTTTCTTGCTTTGATATTTCGGTGATGTCCTCGCGTTGGGAGGGATTTCCTTTTGTTGCATTAGAAACTTTTTCTCTTCAAAAACCGTTGGTGGCGACACGAGTGGGCGGAATTCCAGAACTCGTGGATGAAACCAATGGTATTTTAGTAGAGCCTGAAAACGCAACCCACTTGGCCCTCGGGATTTTAAAACTCTTGAAAGATCCCAAATTAACGCAACAATTAGCTCAAGCCGGCTATGAAAAAGTGAAGATTCACTATAGTGGCCAAACTATGGCACAGCAAACGGAAGCTCTTTATTTACGTCTTTTAGCGAAAAATTAAAATAAAATCTCTAATCCCAAGGGTTTCTTTTATGTTGGATTTCTTAAGTTTTTTTTTGGAACTCCTTTTTTCGCTTCTGACTTTTGCTTTTGGCTGGTTTTTAGGAAATCCTTCTCGGAAATTTTCAAAGAAATGGATCGGAAAATTTGCGATTCTTAGTTTGTTGCTTATTTTAGGAAAATTTGTTCTCCTCATAAAACCAGCATGGGAGGCCCAGTATTTTTCTTATACGATTTATCTCTATTTTCAGAGTTACTGGATTTATCCACCGATTTTCTTTTTTTTCGGATTGGTGATTCCTCAATTTCCCCTACGCTGGAACCGATATTTTTTGTTGACAATCGCGTTTCTTTTTTTTCTTTTTTCGTTAGAAAAAGAATCCTGGAGAGTTTGTCCCCCCTCATTTTACGATTCTGCAAGAACCGCAGACGCAAAACATCATTGCCATCAATCTACACTTTTTACCTGTGCGCCTTCCGTTTGTGTTGCATTATTATCCTCGTACCAAATTGCTTCAACCGAAGGAGAAATGGCGCGTCTTTGCGGAACCACTTCTTCTGGAAGTTCTATCCTAGGAATTTATCGAGGACTCTGGTTTAAATTGCGAGGATCTCCCTTGCGGGTACGTTTTAAAGAGTGTTCATTTTCTGATCTCGTTCGCAATTCTTCTCCTGTAGTATTAGCGGGAATGGGACATGCTGTAGTGGTGACGGTAAAACCTGATCAGGTGTTATTAAATGATCCAAAAATGCTCACTCCGATCCCGATGACCCTTAAACAATTTGAAGAAGGAAAATATTTTGAAGGGCTCGTGATTTATTTAGAAAAAAAAGAGGAATAAGCCTTTGCTTATTTTGTAAGTCTATTCTTCTGGAAATTCATATTATTTTCACTGAAGAGTGAGTATAATCAAGATTATATTGTAAGTGTTTTGAAAATTTCAATTCATAAAGGAGTAGAGAAAATGTCTATTCTTACTGCATCTCCTTTGATTAAACTCTATTCTTTGGAAGAATTTTGGGACCTTCCTGAACCCGCAGATCACTCCAAATTAGAACTGATTGCCGGAGTTTTGTATATGACGCCCCCTCCCGGATATACCCACAATAACATTATTCAGAGACTCACGTTTTTATTATCTCGATACCTTTTTGAAAATAAGACCAAGGGACGTCTTTATAGCCCACGCGCCGCAATTTGGACCACTCCCCGTACTTACCTAGAACCGGATTTATTTTACGTTTCTGCAGAATTAGAAGCACAAATGGATATGAACCAAATGAACCGCGCTGATTTAGTGATCGAAGTCATTTCTCTTAGCTCTGCGGTTTATGATAGAAATGCAAAAGCGGATACTTATGCGGCTTTAGGGGTGAAAGAATTATGGTTGATGGATGAAACCACCCAAACCGTTGAAGTCAGACAAAATACAGGATCTGAATTTGGAATCTGCTTAACCTTTCAAGAAGAAAGCTCAATTCAATCTTCTGTATTTCCTCACCTCAATTTTCTGGTCAAAAACCTTTTTCAAGATTAAATAAACCTCTTTCAAGATTCTAGGCTAAACTGAGAATCACTGTTATGATATCCATTGACGATTTAAATTTAAATCCCTTATAAAGGAGTTTGTCTTTGCGTTTCCGATTTAGTTCCTTTTTCTGTTTTTTATGTTTTTGGATGACGGCGATAGTTGCCGATTTTGAGACGCTGGAGTCGTTTTATCAGGCGCTTCAAGAAAAGAGTAAATCGCTCAAGACCTTCCAATCGAAAATTCGTCAAAGTAAAACGCTGAAAATTCTGGCGAAAACGCTTGTTTCCGAGGGTCAAGTGTGGTTTAAGAAAGAGAATCAGGTTCGATGGGAAATCAAGAGTCCCGAACAATCTACCGTATGGATTCTCGAACAAAAAATGTGGTGCTATTTTCCAGAGTTCAAACAATGTGAAGTGTATGATTTGACTCAATTTTCTCAGGCCAAAAATCATCCGGGAAGCCTTTTTTTAGGTATTTTCCAAGATATCAAAACTTTCCAAAAAAATAATCGATTGGAATTCCAAAATGTCGAAAAAACGTATCAATTAACGGTTACCCCTTTACAAAAAAAACCGTCTTTTCGTCAGATTCGTTTTGATTTTGACAAAAACGAATTAGTTCCCGTGAAGATTCTTTTTGAATATCCTAACGGCGATCAAACATTAACGGAATTTGAAGAACTTCAACTGAATCTCGATATCATTGATAAACTCTTTCTTCCGGAATTTCCAGAAGAGACTGAAATCATTGAAATATCCCCTAAATAATGCTTCTATTTTTTCTCATTTAACTTGTTCAGGAATATTTGATGGAATCCGATTCAACCTCTTCCTCGCCAACAGATTTTTTAGCAGAATTAATTCAGTTAATTTTGCAGGCTTATTTAGAGGTCTTTCAAATCTACAATGATCGTTTTATTAGCTTTGCTCATTTATTTCAACAACTTGAGAAAAAACATTTAGTTTCTTTAGAAGATTTTCATCAAGCCATTTTAGAATTGGAAAAGCAAAAATATTTTCTTCTGGGTGGATATTCCAAAAAACAAGATATTCCTTTTCCAAATTACTCATTATTTCTTCCTGAACGAGGATATCTCTATTGGATATTCCGACCCGAAGCGTCTGCGTCCGATTCAGAAAAAATGTCTACCGTGATTGATTTTTTATGATCCACAAACGATTGTTATTAAACTAGCTCAAGGCAAAATTGGATGGCGCTCAATATTTTCCAAGATTGGTCAGAGACAAATGAATTACCCCATTTTTTAGTTTTAGCAGAAAATGTTCCCAAAGGCAGAAAAGAGCAACATCAACAGTTTTATCGTGACTTTCATCGACCTCAAGAATCCATCTTTCTTCTCTCCTCCCCTCTTTTTGATCGAATTTTATTACGTTATCAAGAAAAAGATCCTTCTCGTTGGAAAAATTGGAAATCTTCCAACTACCAGGTTTTATCGACTAAAGAATTGCTACCTATTCTTGAAAAAGAAGAACCTCGTTTTGCCAAGGAATTTTCTTTGGCCACACCCCAAAACTGGATTCTTCTGATTGAGGCTCCGCTCCCTAATCTCTTCCGAAAAAAACCATTCTGGAGCTTACTGTATCAGTATTGGAAGATTTTATTTCAAGGACTCCTTACCTGTCATGGAAAAACCCTCTTAAAAAAAGGATTTCTTTCTCAAAGTCAAACACGTTTATTTTTCCAACAATGGCAACAAAAAGAAGTTAAAGAAATCCAGCAAATTTTGAAATCCGAAGGACGAGTCTGGAAAAATGAAAATGAACTGCTTCTGGAATTTGCCAGTTACTTCCTTCCTATTTATTTCTTTTCACCGAATCATTTAAAAACATTTTTTCCTTCATTTTCGTCCTTTCGACTTTTGGCGCAATCGTTTGAAAAATTGGGCTATCCACTCTCGGATCTTATTGATTTGGCTCGTCCTCAATCATTAAATCTT
>CAZHAR010000039.1:0-50148 GCA_964530615.1 uncultured Planctomycetota bacterium
ATGGTTAAGTTTCTCCTCTGTTATTTGTTTGTGTTTAAATTATTATAACAGAAGAACTTAACCTTTAAAGCGCTATTGTTTTTTTAACCCCTGCGCTACAGTAAGAGAAAGACGCCTCCAGAAAGAAGAATTTGTATGACGAAAACACCCCATTCTTATTCATTTAGATTTTTTTTAATGGTTTGGGGAAGTCTTATTTTGCTTAATTGTGGGACGATCTATAGTTTAGTTGAACAAGACAGTTCGGATCGTCTCATGTTTTCCGGAGTTCGCTTGGATATAGAAATTGTAGTCGATCCGCCCGTTTATCCTGTTCCTATTGGTCCCGGTTGGTATTTTCTTTGTATTATAGATACTCCATTCAGTTTGCTGGCGGATATCGTTGTTTTTCCCTACACTTTGATATCGGATCTGGTTTTTCGTACCGATCCAAAACCAGTCGATTTTTCTTCAAAAATAGTGCTCAATATGTTGCGTTAATGGGTTCTAGTAATTCAAATCATCTCTTACAAAAAAAATTATGGCTTGGGATCAAGATTTACAGCACGCTTTAGAAACTGCGTTGAAACAAGAAGAAACACCTGCAAGTCTTGCAGTTCAATCTTTGATTCAACGTGCCTTAGAACTTTCTGCAAGCGATATCCATCTTGATCCTCAACAGGAACGCTTACTGATTCGCTTTCGAATGGATGGTGTTCTTCATGATGTTGCCTTCTTGCCAAAATCTTGGCAAAATCGCTTGATTGGCAAGATAAAAGTATTTTCCAATCTGTTGACGTATCGTGAAGATTTAGCTCAAGAAGGTCGAATCTCCGACTTTTCTTGCCCGATTCGCGTTTCTATTTTTCCGACGCTCTATGGAGAAAAAACAACCCTCCGCATTTTTCAACCCACGAAATTGGATCTGGATTTAGAAACTTTGGGTTTTGATCCTAAGACTCTCTCTAAAATTCAAGCCATTATTTTTCGTCCGCAGGGAATGTTTTTGCTCACAGGGCCCAGTGGAAGTGGAAAAAGTACCACGATTTATACCATTCTCCAAACCCTAAACCAGCATTTTGAAAGAACTCGATCCATTATCACCATTGAAGATCCGATAGAAGTTCCCCTTGAAGGGATTGTCCAAACTCAATTAAATCGAAATATAGGACTTGATTTTCAAGGAAGTTTGCGTACGATTTTAAGACACGATCCGGATATGATTATGATTGGGGAAATTCGAGATCGAGAAACAGCGGAAATTGCGATTGAAGCGGGGCTAACGGGACATTTCATTATTTCTACCATCCACAGTGGTCGTGCCATAGGCGTTTTTGGACGCTTATTAGAAATGGAAATCGAACCTTATCTTTTAACTTCAGCCTTGACTGCGGTTTTAGCACAACGTCTAATTCGTTTGTTATGTCCAGAATGTGAAAGAAACGAAAAAAAATCTTGTCCTTCCTGCCATGGAATTCGTTATAAAGGGAGAGCAATACTGTATGAGTTTGTCCCTGTAGAAGGACCGATTCGAACCGCTATTTTACAACGGGAAGATATGGATATTTTTAAAGAAGCAATGAAAGCACTCAATTGTGAAACACTTATGGATTGTGCTCAAAGAGCCCTCTTTCAGAATAAAACAAGAACCGAAGAAATTACTCGCGTTTTGGGATAAAATCGGCCTGTCCGAATTTATTGAACTTGGAGAAAAAGTTTCATGACTCAAGATTCTTTTGCAGTACCAACGCCCTCTGGAAATCAAGCGCAAGAACAGCCGCTCCATCCAGGAACCCTTCGCTATGAAGATCTCGCTTTATTTAATTTTCAATTGGCAGAAATGGTCCGAGCCCAGGTTCCTCTTCCAGAAGCCTTTCGACAAATTTCTTCTGAAATTCGTTCTAAGCTTTTTCGTCGAATTCTCGAAGAAATGCAAAAATCTTTAACCGATGGAATGAGCTTTTCTTCAGCACTTCAACCGCATCGAAAACATTTTCCGTCTCTTTATTTAGGGATTATTGAGGCGGGTATCGCTGGCGGCAATCTCGCGGATCTTTTGGAAAGTTTTGCCCAATATGCTCAGACGAAAATTTCCTTAAAACATAAAATTCGAGAAGCGACAACCTATCCTTTATTGACTCTCTCTTTAATGCTTCCTATTTTTTTGCTGTTGCTTCATTTTGTAGGGCCTTTATATATAGACTTCTATCAAGATTATATTATGTTTGGAATGCCGCATTTGGAGCAAAGCTACCAAGAACAGCGTTCATTTCAAATTTATCAAACCTTGACGGTTCCGATGAGGAAAATGGTGGCTTATCGAAACGAATTAACGTTAAGCCTTGGGATTCTTTTATTGAGTTTGGTGATCTTCTTAGTGCTCACGAAAAAAAATTCTGCGTGGCATCAACAGAAGAATCGATGGCTCCTTCGGATTCCTTTTTACGGGCCTATTTTCCATGGAATTTCCCTTAGCTTAATTTTGCGTAACATTGCTATTTTGCTTCAGGGGGGTACGAGTCTTTCAAATACGCTAGCGTTGACGGTTTCTTCTCTCGAAGATCCTTTAGCGCAACATCATCTAAAGAAACTACTCCAAGGGATCCAAGAAGGAGAAAAATTTTCGTCCGCTCTTGAAAAGGTCGACTATTTTCCTCCTTATATTTCTTGGCTCTTAGCGAAGGATGAAGGAAATCCGCATTTTATCCAAACGTTAAATCATCTCGCAGATTATTATCAAAATCGAAGCGAACGACGGATGGAAAATTTAAAATTATTGATTTTACCCTTGGCTGAAATTTTTCTAGGACTTTTTGTCCTTCTTAGCGCTCTCCTCTTTTTATTGCCCCTTAATCTTTTAAGTATATCCATCTTTTAACTATATCAGGATCTATTATTTTTTATTATTAAAAAATTACTATGAAACAAAAATCTGGACTTGCGCTCCTACATTTATTTTTAATTTCTTTTTGGTTTTCTTTATTAATAGCGATCTTTTTTGTTCCGATTAAGTTCAAAGTCGTTTTTGGCCTTTTTTTGTTTGGATGGACTTTCGGTTACATTTTTTATTGGATGGGGACTTGGTATAGTAGAAGATTGTATACCCAAGAAATTTTGAATGAAATTCAACTTTCGGTTTTAGAGGGTCGCTCCATTCAAGATACTTTTCTAGGTTTAGAAAAACAATCGAATACAATGATAAGCCCTGTCGTGAAACGCTTAAAAAATTGTTTTGAAGCTACGGGTTCGCTGGCCTCTGCTTTAGATCGCTATCCTAGAGGTTTTTCAAAGTATCTTCGCAATTCGATTCGCCTTGCAGAAAAACATCAGGTTTTAACGCAAATACTTCCTTTTTTGCAGGAAGAAAGTTCTTCAAAATCAGCCAGTTTTCGGATTTTGTTCGTCACTTTTGTTTATGTTAGTATGCTCAGTTTAGGCTTTTTTATGTCCACTCCGGCCCTGCATAGAATTTCAGACATAATGGAGACAAAAGCTCTATTTAAAGACCAAAATGCATTCGCTCCGTCTTTGGTTTCTCATTGGGTGAAATTCAATTTAATACTTGCGAATCGAAACATTCAACCGGTTCTCTTTCTAGGAATAATTTTCAGTTGTTGCTTTTTCATTCTTTTTTTTGCGTTCCGAAAAATCCGAGAACACCGACTTTTTCAGTTCTTACGACTTCAGATTCCCTTTAAACGAAAATTAGAATATGGGGATGCAACTGTTCGACATAGCTTATTTTTAAGTGCTTTTCTGAAGGCAGGGCTTCCACTTCATAAAGCTTATGAATTATCCGTTGAAGCAGAACCCAATATTTTTATGGGTCGAAAATTTCGAAAAATAGTGCCTTTTCTTCAAGAGGGAATGAAGCTTCCGCAACTGATTCAACAGCATTTATCATTGCCATTATGTTATAAAATTCGTTTGATCCAAGCCTCTTTATCCTCAAACCCGCAAGAGAGCTTTTTACGCCTTTCTCAAAATTTGATCCAAGAGTTAACACGGCTTCGTTTAAAATGGGCGCGAGTTTTATATCCGATATCGATCTTAGTTTTTGCCGTTCTCATCACGCTACAACTTTTTACTCTTTTTTATATTTTTGAACAAATACGAAATCGTGTTCCTCTCTACTAAACGGGATACCCAGAAATGCAACGGAAAAATTTAAACTTAATAGAAATAGTGACTGCAATGGGAATCTTTACAACAGTGATGACTTCCGTTTATATTGTGAATCATCGGAATCTCTTAGAAATTCAGGCGATGTATCAGCAAAAAATAGTGAGGCATCAGATTGAAGGATTTTTGGAATCGCTTCCTTTTTACTATGAGAAATTGAACGAAGGAGAACTAACACTTACTTTAGAAAATATACCTGCCGATCAAATGGATAGCGTATTAGAACAAATAGCACTACATTCGAAAGAAATTCAAGAACAAAGTTATACGATTTCCTGGGAAAATACTTCTAAAAGTCAACGATTAGATTCCATTCAAATACAGTACCAACTTTCTCCAGAAATAGAAAAAGAGCGATCTTTAAAATTGAATATTTCTTGGAAGTTACCTGGATCCATCTCTAAAAAATTTCAATTTTCAACCCTTCTTCTGAAGAAAAATTAAGAATTTTATATGAAAAAATATTCTTTATTAGAACTGATGGTCGCTATTTCCCTGCTCTCTGCTTTTCTTGGAGTCTCTCTAGGTTTTACGTTTAAAGTTCTTCAGACAAATAAAAAAGCAACTATGGCGATCGCTTATATTCAGAACACTTCTGATCATTTGGAAAAATTGAAAACAAAGATTCGTCTCGCTCGAAAAATTTTACCCGAATATGAGCACTACCGCACTGATCCTCAGACCTTAATTCTTCAGCTCCAAGATGAACGTATTTTTGTATGGACGTATCAAGAAAATCGCTTGATCGAAGAAGAAAAAGTGAATGGAGTTTTTGAGAAACGAATTTTGTTACAAAATTTAGTCTTTTTAGCGTGGCGTTATCCCGTTCCGGAATCGCTGGAATTAATAGAAATCCATCTGGTTGTAAAAGATGTTTGGAACAAAGAGGAGTATGCTTTTGAAACGCGTGTTCGTGTCCGTGGCTAAAATGCGAAAGAACCAGGAGAGCCTTGATGAATAGGATGTCACCTCGAGAGCAAGGAACTTCGACTTTATTAATAGTTTTTTTGTTAATCCTGCTGATGAGTAGTTCTGCTTATGAATTTTATCAAACTCGTCAGTATGCCTTGATACAAAGCCAAATGGCTGAAGAAAAAGCTCAAGCCTTTTACTTAGCCTCGTCTGCAGAACAAAAAGCGATCCTAGGTCTTCAGCAAGAACCGCCTATTTTTCAAAGCCAAATTTTTATGGTAGAGAACGGTCTTTATAATTACCAAGCGACTGAAAAGGAACCCCATCTTTTTGATGTCTGGTGCCGAGGGCGAACTTCGAAAGGGATTTTGTTTCGAATTCATTTGGTATTGCAATACTCAAAAGACCAATACAAGGTTTTAAATCGTGAAGAATACTAAACTATTATAGGGGAGGGGAGCGGTCTTATTTTTTTTGGGGCCAAGGAAGAACGGGAAGTTGTTTCCATAACGAAGTGGCCATGTTTTTTAGCAAACCATTGCGTTGAGAATTTCCGATGTTCCCCAAAATTTGGATGCTTTTTAAGAGTGGCGCGTATTGAGGATGAAATTTTAAAGCTTCACTATAATCTTGGATCGCGCCAAAAAAATCGTTCATTTTATAGCGTACACCCCCGCGATAATGATACACTCTCGCTAAAATAATTTGATGTTGCCGGAGTTCTAACGGAAGCGAAAGAACAGAAACAACGCCACTGGATGGCGTTGTCAGGACTACTCTTTCTTTCAGTTGTTCAATAGATTTATCACAATCAGAGACGGCTTCTTGAAGGTTCCCAAAAGCAAATTGAGCCATACCCCGACGACGATAAATTTCTGCCACTGTTGTTGTTTGGGGCTGATTTTCGGAGGGTCCTTTGAGTTTAGAATCATCCATTTGTCCTAGACTTTGATTATAGGCTTCAATCGCTCCTTGCCAATCGCCCTGTTGCGTTTTCTGTTCTGCTTGTTCAAGGAAGGGTCTTATCTGTTCTGCTTCTTCGACTTCGGGCAAGAGTAACGGAAATTCTTGAGACGCACTGGCTTGTTCTAAAATTTGGCAAAGTTCTTCTAGGAAATTTTTTTGATGGGGATCGTTCGGATCGGCTAAATTTTGGACCCACCCAATCCAGTTCTGAATATTTAATCCGCCCTGATCTTGTTGAAGAAAGTCGTTCTTTGTATTTTCGAGACTCTCGATAAGCGGAGCCCCTATCCCTTGAGATAAGCGATAAAAAAATTCTTGCTCGTATCGTTTATTCATTTCCGTGAGTCGTTCTTTTTCTTTTTGGAGATTCTCGACTTGTTGCGTTAACTTTTTTTTCTCCGCTTGAGATTGTTTTCCTTGATAGAAAAGTATTGCTAAACCCGCCAGAAAAAGGACACTCATTATTCCTAAAAAGAGCGTCTGAAGAGGAGAAGGGATTTTACGATGCCAAAATCTCGGTTTTCGCTGTATGCTTGCCAGTACAGGGATCCCTTGTAAAAAACGATCCAGATCGTGAGCAAATTCTTGCGCACTCTGATATCGTTTTTCTTTTTCTTTATGTAACGCTTTTAAAACGATGGCATCGAGATCTTTAGAAACAGTGGAGTTCCATTGAGAGGGCGGGGTCGGTTCCTCTGCAAGAATATGATATAAAAGTTCATGAATCGAACCACAATCAAAAGGGGGTCGTTGCGTTAATGTTTGATAGAGACACGCTCCCATAGAATAAATATCCGAGCGTTCATCCGCGCGACCTTGTTTCCCTTTAATTTGCTCAGGAGCCATATAAGCAGGGGTTCCAATAATCTCTCCTGCGCGGGTCAAATGCTGAGATTCTCCGACCTTTTGGAGATCCTTCGCCAAGCCAAAATCTCCAATTTTGGGTTGTTGCGTAGCGGTGATAAAAATATTCGCCGGTTTCAAATCGCGATGGATAATACCTTGATTATGCGCATAATGTAACGCTTCTAGGGTATCTTTTAAGATACGAACTCCATCTGAAACAGAAATTCCTTGTCGAATCGCTTGTTCTAAAGTAGAGCCTTCCACATATTCCATACAGAAATAATGAAGCCCAGATTCTTTTCCGGAGTCCATTAATTGAACAATGCAAGGATGTTGCAATTTTGCATTTGCTTTGACTTCTCGATGAAAGCGCTCAATCGTTTCTTGGGAAGCACCTTCCCCAGATAAAATGGCTTTAAGGGCGTAAATTTGTTTAGTTTCCTGATGACGCACTTTGTAAACAATGCCCATCCCGCCTTGAGCGAGTCGCTCAATCACTTCATAGAGACCAAAGCGTTCTGGTTCTGGCGCGGTTGGCAAAGAATTTGTTACGAACGCGGGTGTTTCTGTAATATTGGAAATTTGGACTCTCTGAGTCTGTAGTTCCCAGGCTTGCCGCTCTACTTCTTGAAAAATCTGTTGGATCTGGCTTTCCGTCAATTTGTTGTGACGCAAAAGAATGTCTTCCAGCGGAACTCCCGAGGAGGTTTGTTGAGACAATAAAATTAAATCGTTTTGGGTGAGCCAATTCTGGTTCAATAAAATGGATTCAAATAAAGGTTTTAAGTCTGGAGATAGTCGCATGATACTTTTTTTTAAAGGATAATTTTGAAAGAAAATGAATTTATAGAGCCTATTTTTGCCCTAAAATCGCTTCTCATTAAACGGATAAGATGGATTTATGTTGATTTTTTTTGTTTTTTTTTCGTCGTAGTTCCTTTTTTTTTTTCTTAATTATTATTATATCAAGAATTTAGGATAGATTCATTTTTTTCAAAAAATTGACTAAAATTTATCTCTTATTCTGCCGAAAACAAGAGAAAACGTTTTGTTTTCTCTCATGAGGTCTGTTATGTTTCCCCGGCAGAAAAAAAAATTCCCTTTTTTATTTTTCAGCTTATTTATTCTTGCGGGTCTTTTTTATCATCCGCATTTTCGCCTTCCCACCCCGACTCCGTCTGCACAAGAACCCCTCATTAAGGTATTGATTCGTAAAGCAAGTAATCAGAATTCAATTCAGCTTAAAATTACAGGTTCTTATCAACTCTTTGATGTGAAAGGCGAAGAAATTTATGTGGGCCAAGATCTCCCTCGTACAGAAATTACGATTGAGGGTGGTTTTTTTCAAATCGGGGTCTTTCGGATTGAACGAAACTGGGTAAAGGTTGTTCCTGCGTTGGGTGCGTTATTTGAAGTTCAGAACATTTCGTATCGAGGCTCACTTCTCCTTTCAGTGGTTGGCGAAAAAATTCAATCCGTGCTTGAACTTCCGATGGAACAATATTTGTTGGGTGTGATCGGAAGCGAAGTGTCGAACAGTTGGCCCCTTCCATGCCTTGAAGCGCAGGCACTAGTAGCCCGTTCTTATGCGCTGTTTCAGTATCAAAAGAGTTCTCCTGAGAAAAATTATCAACTGGAAGATACGGTTTCCAGCCAGGTTTTTACCGGGTTAAAAACAGAAAATGAGCAGGTCTTTCACGCGGTCCAAAATACGCGGGGTATTGTTCTGAAATATGCGGGAAAACTGTTCTCAACTTATTTTCATAGTACTTGTTCGGGGCACACGACTTCCGCTCTGGGGCTTCTGGACAACAAGGAAATTTTACCCCTTTCGGGTGTTTCTTGTCCGTATTGTAAGGAATCCAAATATTATTCGTGGGAAACCGCTTGTCCGCAAGAAGAAATTTTAGTCGCACTGGAAGCCTTGGGTCCGATTCCTTCTCATCAAATTGTTTCCATTCATCCACTTCAATTGGATTCTAGCGGACGTAGCCAACAAATTAATCTTCTCTTTGACAACGGAGTCTCTAAAACGTATAAAAGTAACGATTTTCGACGAATCATTGGATATTCGAAGCTTCGTTCTTTAAAATTTGAGGGAAAGGTCCAAAATCAGCAAATTGTCTTTCAAGGAGGCGGTTTTGGACACGGAGTCGGAATGTGCCAGATGGGTGCGAAAAAAATGTCCGAACTCGGATTTTATTGTCGTGATATCGTTCTCTTTTATTATCCAGGGGCCACCCTTGAAAAAATCTGGTGATCATTTTAAAGTTCTTCATCAGGACACGTCTTCTTCCGCGCGTCTTGGACTGCTTTGTACGGTTCATGGACAAATGGAAACTCCCGTATTTATGGTGGTTGGAACCCAAGGAACTGTTAAAACCTTGACTCCTGCTCAACTTCAAGAACTCAAAATTCCTATTCTTCTTGGAAACACGTATCATCTCGGCTTACGACCCGGTTCTGAACAAATTGCCCGTTTGGGAGGCTTACATACCTTTATGGGTTGGCCCGGCCCTATTTTAACGGATAGTGGCGGATTTCAGGTCTTTTCACTCGGGAAATTGAATAAAATTAACGACGAAGGCGCTTTTTTTCGCTCCCATATTGATGGGAAGCCTATTGCCTTTACGCCGGAATTCTCCATGAAAATCCAGCGTGAACTCGGATCCGATATTTGTATGGTGTTTGACCATTGCCCTCCTTATCCTTGTACAGAAAGCTACGCGCAAGAAGCGGTTCATCGCACGATTCATTGGGCCGAGCGTTGTTTAGGACAATTAGCGGATCATCAATATCTTTATGGAATTGTTCAAGGATCTGTTTATCGCTCGCTCCGGGAAGAATGCGCGAAAGCCTTGAAGACGCTGAATTTTGATGGCTATGCGATTGGCGGTGTCGCGGTCGGTGAAGAATCGCGCTGGATTCATGAAGTGCTTTCGTATGCGGTTGATCTACTTCCTTATGATCGTCCGCACTATTTGATGGGAGTTGGATCTCCTAAAGAAATGCTGGCCGCTATCGGTGCTGGAATTGATATGTTTGATTGTGTCATTCCGACCCGAAACGCCCGCGGGGGATTGGCGTTCACGTTTCAAGGAAAAATTCGTATTCGCAATAGTTCTTATGCCAATGATGCGTCTCCTCTGGAGACTTCCTGTGCTTGCTATACGTGTCAGCATTTCAGTCGTGCCTACATTCACCACTTGTTTAATGTTCGAGAAACCTTAGGATTAACCTTAATGACCTTTCATAATACCTTCTTTTTTCAGGAATTTTTCTCGCGTATTCGCCAAGCGATTCGTCAGAGTGCGTTTCGAGAGTACCAACAGTCTTTTCTCTCCCATTTTCGAGAAGATTAATTTTCTTATGTGGTTCAGGTCTGAGAAAATACAGTCTAATCCCTTAATTGAAAAATTGCTTTCGAACCGAAAAGAGGTTTACGGAGAGGCTATAAAAGCGTTGGAACATCTTGATCTTCTCACAAAAGAATCTCTGGTTCCTCCGTTAAAAGAAGCTCTAAAACATCGGAGCAAAGAAATCCGCAAATCCGCACAATGGGCCTTGGGCTATCTTAAAGAATCCGCAAAAGAAGCGATACCGGCCCTGATTGCAACCTTAAAAGATAAGCATTGGGAAATTCGCAGTGGCGCGGAATGGGCGCTAGGGGAAATAGGGCTGGACTCAAAAGTTGCTATTCCAGAAATCATTCGAGCCTTAAAAGATAAACATCCCTATGTTCGCAATAATGCGGCCATGACGCTTGGAAAGTTTGGGTCAACGGCTCAAGAAGCGGTTTTACCCCTCATTGAATCGCTACAGGACAAAGATGTGTATGTTCGATACTGGGCTGCACTAGCACTTGGAGAAATCGGTTCTGAATCTGCAATTCCCGCCTTAGAAAAAATACTGCAAGATCGAGACGCAGGGGTTTCACGCAATGCGCAGATTTCTTTACAAAAAATCAAAAAATAATCTTTGTTACTTATTGAGAAACCCCTTCTTACAAAAAAAATTTTTTCAAAAAAAATGGCTTGTTAAAAATCGATTAAACTGCCTTCCACTCTAAAAAAGAAGCGGGAGGTTTTTATATGTATGCGAAAATTCAATCGTCTGCGATTGTCGGTTTAAAATCTTTGGTTTTGGATATTGAAGTCACGATTCGGAACGGTACAGGGACGTTTGTCACCGTGGGTTTACCTGATTTGGCAGTTCGAGAGAGTCGGGATCGAGTCTTATCTGCGTTGCGTTATACGGGAAATGGGCTCGTTGGGAAAAACTGCACTGTGAATCTGGCTCCGGCGTCGATTCGCAAGGAAGGCCCTGTGTATGATTTACCCATTGCGTTAGGAATCATTTTAGCGAGTCATTCGCAAAAACAAAATCTACTTGAAGGGTACTTGATTTTGGGGGAACTGGCCCTTGATGGAAAAGTGAGACCTGTGCGCGGGGTACTTCCTGCGGCCATTGGATGCAAACAACTCGGATTCAAAGGAATGATTCTTCCCCAAGAAAACGTAAGCGAAGCGGCTTTTGTAGAAGGAATTCATATTGTAGGGATCACTAATTTAACGCAAGCGATTGGCTTTTTAGTCGGAGAATGGACTCCTCCTCCCGTGGTACCAAAATCTTTAAATTCAGAATTTTCTTTTGTGGATTGTGATTTTTCAGAAGTAAAAGGGCAAGTCGCGGTGAAGCGAGCGCTCACTATTGCGGCCACAGGGTTTCATAATATGCTGATGATTGGTCCGCCGGGATGTGGGAAAACATTGATGGCGAAAAGACTTCCAAGCATTATGCCTAATCTAAGCTTTCAAGAAGCCTTAGAAGTGAGCAAGATTCATAGTGTGATGGGAATGCTTCCACCCGATCAAGGACTGGTGCTTCAGCGCCCGTTTCGAACTCCGCATCATACGATTTCTGAAGCGGGGTTAGTGGGTGGCGGGACACATCCACACCCGGGCGAAATTTCATTAGCACACTATGGAATTTTATTTCTGGATGAGCTCCCCGAATTTCGGAAACGAACCCTTGAAGTGTTGCGTCAACCACTCGAAGATCAGAAAGTAACGATATCACGAGTCAATGGAAGTTATACCTTTCCTTGTTCCACGCTATTGGTCGCAACGATGAATGGCTGTCCTTGCGGGCAACGCGGGCTAGAGTCTGAATCTTGCCGTTGTACGGAATGGCAAGTTAAAAGCTATCGGGGTCGTATTTCTACTCCATTGCTCGAGCGCATTGATCTACATATCGAGGTCCGGCCCGTTGAATTTCAAGAAATCACGCAAAACAATCAAGCCGAATCGTCCGAGACGTTAAGAGCAAAAGTCTTACAGACGCAACAGATTCAACAGAAGCGTTTTCAAAACGAATGGAAAAAGAATGGCCAAATGAGTCCAAAAGAGGTAGAACAATTTTGTGAATTGGGGAGCCAAGAAAATAAACTCCTCGAAATGGCGATGAAAAACCTAAAACTATCAGCAAGAAGTCTTTCCAAAATTCGTAAAATCGCTCGAAGTATTGCGGATCTGGATGCTCAAGAAAAAATTAACTGCGAACATCTTTCGGAAGCGGTTCATTATCGAACTCTCGACAAATGGAACTAATCTTGTGTTATCTTTGATTCACTCGAAATAGCCAGCTCTTCAAATAGCGTCCTTGCGGATAAATCATTTGAGTAGGGAAATCGGGCGGGAGTCCAGAGATATCTAATAATTGAAGTAAAACGCTTGATTGTTGAGCCGCTTGTCGAATTTGTTTTTCCAAAGGTTCTGGGCGCGATTGATGGCTGTTAATATGGAGCCATAAAAGACCTCTCGGATTCAACACTCGAAAGGTTTTTTGTAAGAGTTCTTCCAAATGAGTTTTGAGAAAGAAGGGGCGCTCCCCGTGCTTCGACCAACTTGGCGGATCAAGAAGTACCAGATCAAACCGATCAGAAGTATTTTCGAGGTAAGAGAATACATCGTCCGCAAGGAACTGATACGCAGGATTCTGAGGGTCAAGAGCATTCTTAAGAAAATTCCCCCTGCTCCAGTCTAAAGCGCCTTGGGATTGATCGACGGAAACGATTTGAATCGCTTCCGATTTCGCCGCTACCACCGAAAAAGAACCCGTGTACGAAAAAAGATTTAAAAATTTTAATCCCTTAATGAATGTTTTTAATTTTAAGCGATTTAGACGCATATCTAAAAATAGCCCCGGATTTAATCCCGAAGATAAATGGACTTCATAGACAAATCCTTCTTCAATTACTTCAATCGTTTTCGGGACGGTTCCCGCAAAAAGTTCATGGCGAGGTTTTTTTCGAGTTTGCTCGCCTTCTCTTAAGGTGAGGATCAATCCTTTCAGGGGAATCCGATCCCATAGCGCTTGTGCCAGCAAGCGTGCGTGGTTCCATAAACTTTCGCTCAGGACAAACAAAACGGCGTAGTCATTATATAAATCTACTTGAAATCCGGGCAGAAAATCTCCTTCTCCGTGGATTAAGCGATAACAGGTTTTTGGATGGAGTTGGAATTGAGTTCGGAGCTGTAGAGCGATGTTAACGCGTTCACTCCAGAACTCAGGAGATTGAAGTTGGGTGGTGGGATAAAGCCAGATGAATTGGTTCTCAGGATCTACGATTCCTCGGAATGGAAGAAGGGTGTCGTTTACCCGTAGAGCCACTTCTTGAGAAGGTTTCAAGGATTTACTCTCTGGAACTTCTTCCATCGTTAAATAAGGAAAACCTCCCCAAACTCCCGGAGCCTGTGTTGGAGAAATAAAGAAAATAGGGATATCCATCAGAACTTTAATACTTTTTTTGCGCTTTCGAAGATTTTGTCTTCATCTGGAAGCGTCGCTTTTTCCAAAATACGAGAAAATCCGACTGGCGTAAATGTCGAACCCACACGCTCGACGGGCGCATCTAAATAGGTGAAAGCTTCTGAGGCGACAATGGCGGCAATTTCGCCTCCAAACCCGCCAAAAACTTTATCTTCATGCACAATTAGACAGCGACTGGTTTTGCGTACCGATTTTAAAATGGCCTCTTTGTCTAGGGGCTGAAGCGAACGAAGGTCGATCACTTCTACAGAGGCTTTAAGGTCCTTTTCTAGACGTTCAGCCACTCGAAGCGAATAATGAACGGTCGTTCCATAAGTGACAAGGGTGAGATCTTTTCCTTCGCGTCGGATACGAGCCTTTCCAAACGGAACCATAAAATCTTCTGGAAACGACGCTTTCGCAAAATTTTGATTATAAAGAAATTTGGGTTCCAGATATAAACTTGGACCCCGAGCGTTGATACAAGTTCGCAAGAGGCCGTAGGCATCATCGGCAAATGCAGGAACCACAATCCGAAGACCCGGGATCGTTGTGAGCGTTCCTTCCAAATTTTGTGAGTGATACAGTCCCCCGCCAATATAGCCACCCGAGGCAAGGCGAATCGTAATATTTGGAGAATACTGTCCGTGGGTGCGCCAGTATTCATGAGAAACTTCGATGAGTTGTTCCATCGCTGGCCAAAAATAATCGGCAAATTCGGCTCCTTCAACGATCACTCGAATTTTGTCATTCAATCGCGAAAAGCCATCCGCAGTTCCCACAATAAAGTCTTCGGCAATAGGCGCATTAAAAACACGGGCCCGTCCGAACTCTTGTTGGAGGCCTTTGGTCACATTAAAAATGCCCCCTTTTTCTTTAGTTGCTACATCTTGTCCCCAAAGATAAGTATCCGGGTTTTTTCGGAATTCATATTTTAAGGCTTCATTAATCGCTTCACGCAAATTTCGTTTGGGGCTAGTGCCCCAATTTTGCTCATTTTGAGGCGGGAGGCCCTCTGGATATTTTCCAGTATACGAATATTCTGGCAAGACAAATTGAAAGATCGATTTTGGATCGGGATCTTCCATTTTATCCACTTCTTCCGCGGCTTTTTGAAATTCTTTTTGGTTTTCTTCCTCAATAGTTTTCATCTCGGCTTCAGAGATCCATTGTTCGTTGAGGATTCGTTTCTGAAATCGGGGTAGGGGATCAAGTGCTTTAGCTTGTTGTAGCTCTTCTGGCGAACGATAGAGAATATGGTTGTCTGAATTGGAATGAGCGCCAATGCGAACACATTCCGCGTCGATAATCACTGCACCTGCGTTAGAACGAATAAACGCGACCGCTTCTTCTAGGGCCCGCAAACTGTCAAAAACATCTTTTCCATCGCAGAGAATAATTTTCAAATTAGGGAATCCCGAAAAATTTTGGGAAACGCGTTTGTTCGCGGTTTGCTCCCATTTAGGAACAGAGATCCCGTATCCATTATCCTGCATCACAAAAATGACAGGAAGTTTTTCGCGGCTTGCACCGTTAATAGCCTCATATACAAACCCTTCTGAGGCTGACGATTCTCCTTGGCTAGAAAAAACAATGGAGTCCATTTTATAGGTTTTTACGGCGCGTGCTAATCCGGAGGCGTGCTGCGTATGGTTCCCAGTACAAGACGAAACATTTTGAATTCCAATTTCCGGCTTGGCGAAATGGTTGCTCATATGGCGTCCACCCGAGGCGACATCTTTCGCTTTTGAGGTTCCATTCAGGAGAATTTCTCGAACAGAAAGTCCTGCCGCCAGACAAGTTAACATATCGCGATAATAGGGGAATAGAAAGTCTTTTTTGGGGCGAAAGGTCAAACCGAGAGCGAGTTGGATACCATCGTGACCCGCAAAAGGAGCATGATAAGACCAGCCTTTTCCTAATCGTAAATAATCAGGAGCGGCATCATCAATAATTCTTCCCAGATGAAGGAGCTTATACCATTTTTTTATATCGTTTTGAGAATATTTTTTTTCCACCATGTGAATTTTTCCAAAAGTGGTATTGATGGGGTTTTGTGATGAAACATCGAAATGTCTTATAGTTATAATCTTTATTGCAAAAGAATCCAAATTTGTTGGCTACGATAAAACGCTTCTCAGTGTTTTCTTGCCGAGAGAGCGTTTAGATTTTCAGAAAAGGATTTAAGCGTTTGCTTTAATCCAATCGGAATGTTCTTGTTTCCACGTTTTCCAGAATTCTTGAGCCTTTTTTAGATTTTCTTGTTGTTTTTCGGAGTTCTCTGTCGCTTCATAAGGATTTTTTTCACCGGTGAGCGTGTTGAGCGTTTGGTTTGCGACATCCATAAAATAACTATCTTCTTCTTCTAAAATTGAAATGATAATCGGAACTGCTTTTTTGATATGTAAATCCCCTAATGCTTTCGCAATGGTGGTGCGTACTTGATGATGGTGATCCTCTTTTAATTTTTGGAGAAAAAGATCAATCACTGCGGAACTAGGCTGATTTTTGCTCAAGCCTCGAACACAGTAAATACGAACTCCATAATCTTCATCTTCTTTTAGCCCTTTAAAGGCGGCTTGCGAAACTTTTTCGTTCCAAGCGGGTAGTTCTAAAAGCGTTTTAGCGGCTTTTCGACGATTTTCGTACGGAATTCCAAAATTAGTTAATTCGCTGAGAAGCAGATTCATTCGTTCTTGTTCGCGTTGAACTTGTTTCTGATAATATTCAATGAATTTCTGAATGTCCGGGACATCCACAGCGTCTGGAGCTAATTTAATATAAGTCTGAAAATATTGAATGCCTTCTTCCGATTGATTATTATCTAACGCGATTTTTCCTAAAGCTTTGTAAAGATCAGGTTCTTCTGGAACTTCTTGAGCGCCTTTTTGCAAGATTTTTAACGCTTTAGAGAGGGAAGTTTCGCTATAAATTTTAGCGAGCATCAAATACGCCATAGGTTCTTTGGAATTCTTTTTTAAAACCTCTTCGGTAATTAAAATCGCTTCTTCAAGATTTCGGCGGAAATGAGCGATACGAGCTAATCCCAATTTGGCTCTAGCAAAAATCGGGTTTTGTTGAAGTGCCTTTTGATAAGAAAGTTCTGCTTTCGCATAATCGGTCTTTAATTCATGATAAAATCCTAGTGCGGCATGAATATAAGGCATTTTAGGATCGAGATCGAGAGCGGTTTCTAAATATTCTTTTCCTTCGTCCCATTGGGCGCTTTCTTTTGGAATATAAAGTAAAAAGTTTCCGCATAGCATTAATGCAACTGGATCTTGGGGTGCATCTTCCGCTAATTTTTTATAATATTCCAAGCCCTGAGATAATTTCCCTTGCCTCAAATATTTGTGTTGGTAAGAGAGTTCTTGATCAATATTCAGAGTCGATGATTTTTTTTGTTTTGAAGGGCTCTCTGAAGAAATAGTTTCTGTTTTTTGAGGAGTTTTAGAATTAAGATCGACTCCTTTTGAAGAGGTATTTTCTTTGGAGGACAGCGGAGCGCTTTGTGGATCTTCTGGTGTATAGGCGTGATCCTCGATTTCACTTGTGGAGCACCCTAAGAGAATAAAACTCATAGAACACAATAAAAAAAGAGAACAATAAAATGATTTCATGAAATTCCTCGTTAATCTTTTTTTCTATCCCCATTAAAAATCGGGTTACTTTATAATCCAAAAGTTCCCAAGGCACAAGTCTAGAAAAAAGAGTCTTAGCCATTTTTCTTCTAGGGAACTTTGATTCAAAATTAGACTCTATGGACTGGCGATAAAATCCCCTTTTTTATCGGCTCAAAAAACTTTAATCTTCAAACTCACGAATATTTGCACAAAAAATGGAATCTAGGTACAATCAACCATACTCAACAAAAAAGTTTGGGAAATAGGAGGCAGGTTTTATCACCTGAATTTAGCGATGAAAGAAGTTTATGCCATTCTAAAGCAATCTGCTTTTCGGCTACGTTTATGCCGGGCAATTCAGTATGCCTTTTTCACGGCACTTTGTTCTGGAATCCTTAGTATTATTGGGTTAAGTTTGGGGATGTATTTTCATGATTTCCTCTATCGTGAATGGCTCATCCCAGTTCCTTTAGTCGGATTTCTCCTCGGATTCTCTTTTGGTTTTTTTCGGCCCCTGACTATGGAATCGGTAGCACTTTTAACCGATAGGAGAGCTTCTTCAAAAGAACGACTCACTACCGTATTGTTGCTAGAAAAAGAAAAACCTCGAGACGCTGTCCATGCAGATTTTTATTCGATTCTCATCGAAGACGCAAAAATATTGGCAAAAAATCTTTCTGCCTCGAAACTCTTTCCCATTCGCGCAGAGTCAAGAGACTATATTCCTTCTTTAGGCATCTATGGATTAGTCTTGTTGGTTTTCTTCTGGAACCCCAAATTGGATTTTGGCCAAAATCGTCTGGTTCATAAACCCATTAAACCCTCCGTAACTGCAAGTAACCTTCTGAAAAAGAAAGTAAAAGAACTTGCAAAAAAAGGACAAGAAGATCAAGACCCTGAAATCCAAAAGTTGGCGCAAAAAATGAATGTGATTGCCGAAGCTTTAAATCAGGGAAAACTTGATAAAAAAGAAGCTCTTGCTGAACTTTCCAGACTTTCCGAGCAAATGAAAAAGCTTAAAGACCAAAAAAAGGCGGAACAAAAAACATTAAAAACAATGGCGCAAAGCGAATCCCTTTCTGATATCGCGAAAAATTTAACCGCTGGAAATAAAAAAGAAGCGCGTAATCTTATTGACCAACTTGGAAAAGACTTGAAAAAAGGGGGCATTGACGGAAAAAAACTGGATCAGCTTCAATCCGAACTCAAAAAACTCTCAGACTCTAGCAATAAACATGAGGCATTGAGCAAGGCGCTTGATGGCGCTCAAAAAGCCTTAAAAGAAGGCAATACTAAAGATTTTACGAATAAAATGAAAGAAGCGATGGACAACCTTGAACAAGCAGGTAAAGCCATGGGCCAAAATCAAGGAAAACAAGAGGGTGAAAAAGGAGTTAGCGGGAAACAGGGCGAAAAAAACTCTGAGAATGGAAAAAACTCCGAAAATGGAAAAAACTCCGAGAATGGGAAAAACTCTGAGAATGGAAAAAACTCTGAGAATGGAAAAAACTCCGAGAATGGAAAAAACTCCGAGAATGGAAAAAACTCTGAGAATGGAAAAAACTCTGAAAATGGGAAAAACTCCGAGAATGGAAATAATAGTTCCAGTAAGTCTTCAAATTCCAATGAACAAGGTTCTAATTCAGAAGGTTCTAATTCAGAAGGTTCTGCTGAAAATGCCAGTGAACTCAGTGAATTAGATCAAAAAGAGCTGGAAGAAGCCATTAATGCTATTGAAGATGTTAAGAATGAAATCTCCAAAGGAGAAAGTGGTAGTAATCCATCCAGTTCTGGTTCTAAAAGCGCTGGATCCAAAAGCGCTTCAGGTGAACAGCATAAAGACGGAAGCAAATGTGGCGGCAGTGGCTGAGAGGGTTCAGGTCATGGCACCGGCGGTGCCAATAAAAATGGTCAAGGTCAAGAAGGTAAACAAGGCGGCAGTCAACCAGGCGGTGAAAAAGGAAGTGGTAAACAAGGCGGCGGTAAACAAGGCGGTAAAAGCGGTCAAGGGAGCGGATCGGGCGAAAGTGGAACTGGAACCGGTGCTGAACAAAGTGGGACTGGGAAAGGTTCTGGTGGTTCGATGCGTGGCGGTGGAAGTACAAACTTGGGTTCTGAAAACGGTGGCCCTGCAGGGATGGGCGATGGGGGTGATGAAGGCGGAACTGAGGCCAACGATTTCCAAAAATGGGTTCAAATTTATGAGGCGAAACAAATTGAGGCGCGTTTGAACACCATAAAAACGAATAATAAAATGGGTGAAGGCCGCATTGATGGTTCGATCACCGTGAAAAAAGCTCCTACCGGAGAAGAAGAAGCCAGTACTCCGTATTCAGAAATTTTGATGAATTACGAAGAAGCGGCAGAAAAGGCCATTTCCGAACAAATGATTCCACTAGAATATAAAAAACATATTAAAAAATACTTCGAAGAATTGAAATAAATTCACGCGATTGCGACAAATTTTTTTTCTCATCATCTCTTGAAGAAGATCTCCAAGAGATTTTTTTTTACCGAAAACGTGAAAGAGAGTAGTTCTTTTTCTGCGTGGAGTTATAATACGGCTTCTTTATATTTTCCTAAATCGAAATAAACTTTGTTAACCAATAAGGCAAAAAAATTATGGAAGAAACCAAAAAATCGATTGAAGAGTTTCAGCACCATATTCAGAAACTAAGACAAGAAATCGGCAAAGTAATTGTAGGAAACAAAGATATTGTCGATCAGATCTTGATTTGTTTATTTTCTGGAGGCCACGCATTACTGGAAGGCGTTCCGGGTTTAGGAAAAACGTTGCTAGTGAATACGTTAAGCAAAGCCTTAAATCTAAAATTTTCGCGTATTCAATTTACTCCAGATTTAATGCCCGCCGATATTGTTGGAACGAATATTGTGGTAGAAGATGAGCACGGGCGAAAAGTATTTCAGTTTCAAAAGGGCCCTGTCTTTGGGAACATTGTTTTAACGGATGAAATTAACCGGGCGACCCCTAAGACACAATCCGCTTTGCTGGAATCAATGGCGGAGCAAACGGTCACGGTTGCGGGAAAAATTGAACGACTCCCTCAACCTTTTTTTGTGCTAGCGACGCAAAATCCAATTGATATGGAAGGGACCTACGTGCTTCCTGAAGCGCAACTGGATCGTTTCTTTTTTAAGATTTTTGTCGGATCTCCTAAAATAGAGGAGTTGCACGAAATTTTAATGAGAACGACAGGAACACAAAAAGTAGAGATTCACCCCGTCTTAGATGGCCCGACAATTCTTGAGATGCGGGATCTTTGTCGTTCAGTGCCGATTGCTTCTCATGTTTCAAAATATGCGGTTCGAATCATTGTTGCTACCCATCCTCAATCGGAGCATCCTTCAGAATCCGCAAAAAAATATATTCGTTTTGGAGCGTCTCCACGAGGGGCGCAAGCTTTGATTTTGGGGGCAAAGGTTTATGCGTTGATGGAGGGACGTTTTAATGTTAGCTTTTCAGATATTCGAAAAATGGCTCTTTCTGCTTTGCGCCATCGATTGATTCTGAATTTTGAAGGAGAAGCAGAAGGAATCACTACAGACGAAATTATTCTTCGCATCTTAAAAGAAGTGAAAGAGGCTCCTGAAGAAGTCGAAAAGTTAATTCCAGCTACTGCTTAAAACCGAGGCGGTTTCCATGAGGGCTCTCGTATTTATATTTCTAGGGCTGATGCTTTCTCTTGTTGCGCAAACGCCACCCGCTCACAAACTTAATATTAGTGTAAACTATCAATTTCTTGGAATAGGCTGGAACCCAATTCTCGTGGAAATTGAAAATCCGGAAACCACCTTATTTGAAGGAGAAATTCGGATTAGTAATCAGATTCGTAAAGCGGGTGTTACGTATAAACTTGAAAACCAATCGGAAATATTTCGTCAGTTCCAAATTCCCTCTCAAACCAAGAAACGATTTTGGATGTATTTGCCGCTGACGTTCAATAGATTTACGCCTGAACTTTTTTGGAAAATTCAGGCAAAAGGTGCCGAAAAAGTACTGTTTCAGGGCACGCTTTTGATTCCCTATCAAACTTTAAACGATTTTCAAATTTTAACATTTTCCTCAGAGAAAACTCTTTTAAACCATCTCCATCAACAAATTTCGTTGTATGTGAATATTATTTATAACTCTATCTATTCTTCTTATGCGCAAACGACGATAAAAGTATTTCAATACGGACCCGATATTTTACCTGATCGCAGAGAGGGTTATAATCCGCTTTATTTGGTCGTGTTAAATCAATTCCCGTTAGAAGGAGATATGTCGGTCCCTCAAATTAATGCATTAAAAGAATGGATCGCTGAAGGCGGATCTGTTTTACTTAGTCCGGGTTCAGAATCTTGGATTCAGTCTTCACTGGTTCAAGAATTATTTCCGGTCACACTAGAAAAAACGGAAGCAAAAACTCCAGAAGAACTAAATGAACAAGGATTTTCCTTGCATCAACTGGATCCTTTAGTGGGAGAAGCAAAAAAAGCGACTTATATTTATTATCATCTTAAATATCCTGAGAAGACAAAATTTTTTGACGCGACTGAAGAAGACGCCAAAAATTCCGAAACTTCTTCTCATCTGGGATATCTTGCATGCTATCCTTATTGTCGAGGATGGGTGTATATGGTTCCTTTTGATATGTCCCGCTATCCTTTAAAAACGTGGGGAAAAAACTTCTATGATAAATATTTATTCAAAGATTGTTATGCTCCCAAATACGTAGAAGACGTCGACAAAAAACTATATGACTATACGGCTCCTGAAAAAAAGATATCTCTATTAAATTTCTTTTTTGTATTGAGTGTGTATCTTCTTTTGATGGGACCCATCCAGTATTATTTGCTTTACCGTTGGAAAATTCGCTCGTATCTGTTGCTATCCGTGACTCTCGTTTCTCTTTTATGTGTCCTTTTAGTTTTTATTTATGGATATTATTTCTACGGAAACCAAGATCAATACCAACTATATACTTTTATTTCTGGAGAGCCAAAACATCAAATAGAAACAGCTCTGTTAAATATCTCATCCACTACCAATAAAATTTACAGTATTTCTGGTGATCCAAAAACATCCATTCAGATGCTGTTTCCCTCAGAATATACACGCGAAGTCGCTCAATATAATGAAACTGACGGAAATATGGAACTTCAGATTCCAATAGGATTATGGAATAATCGTTGCTTTCAACTAAAAACACATGATATTTCTTCCACGTTACAGTATCCGCTAGAAGTAAAAAAAACAGAGAATTCATTGCAAATACAAGCACTTGAGGATATAGATGGTTTTTTCATTTATAATAATCTATTTCAAATTATTTATGCGAGAGACGAAAAATTTTCTTCTAAAGACGGTTCCCTTAAAGTAGCACTCTCCCCTAAAAAAATGATCCCTGAAAATAAAGAACTTCATAAAATTCGCATTCATCTTGGAGAAAAATTTTATCCATTAGGGAAAGGATTTATTCTTATTCGCTATCCCAAACCTAGGCATCAACTTCGTCTGAACGGCAACCCGATTCAACCTCAAAAAAATCAAACTTTTTTTATTCAACCTTTTTAAAATTATGATCGAAGTTCAAGAACTCAACAAGCAATTTGGATCGTTCTCTGCCTTGAAAAATGTGAGTTTTAAAGCAGAAAAGGGAGAAATTGTTGGATTCATTGGCCCCAATGGTGCCGGAAAAACAACGATGATTCGGATTTTGGCAACGCTCGAAGATCCTTCTTCTGGAACCGCCAAAATTAGCGGATATTCTGTCTTGAATGACCCTGAAAAAGTGCGTCAATCTATTGGTTTTATGCCAGATTATTATGGAACCTATGATGGAATCGAAGTCTGGGAGTATTTGGATTTCTTTGCCGCCGCCTATAAAATTCCTCGCTCCAAACGAAAAAAAATAGTCGCAGATGTGATGGAACTCACCGATTTGACTCAGGTTCCAAACAAATTAATTTCAACACTTTCCAAAGGAATGAAGCAGAGGTTATGTCTTGCGAAAACACTCATTCATGATCCTCAGGTCCTGATTCTCGATGAACCCGCGGCTGGATTAGATCCACGGGCCCGTATTGAACTCAAAATGCTCTTGAAAGAACTTTCCACGATGGGAAAGACCATCTTGATCTCTTCTCATATTTTGACTGAACTCGCGGATTTTATTCACTCTGTTGTGATTATAGAGCATGGAGAAGTGAAAGCGTTTGGATCCATTAACACCATCCGTGAAGCGTTTCACGAAAAAATTTCAAAAGAGAGTCAATTGCTGCTGATTCAAGTACATCAACAATCAGAAGAAGCGTTTGAGATTTTAAAGAAAAACGAATGTGTCCTACAAGCCGAAATCAAATCAAATGGAATTGAATTTGAATTTTTAGGATCCGATGGCGAAATTTATCTAGTCCTGAAAGATCTCATAGACAAGCAAATTCCCATCACTAGCCTGAAAAAAATAGAAAAAGGGCTAGAAGATATTTTTATGCAAGTCACCGACGGCGTCGTTTCCTGATATTTTTCATTTCCGCATTAAAAATCAAGAATTAGAGAAAACTCATTTATTTTTCTGTAATTGTTGTTTCCAAGATGAAAAATTTAATTGCGGCTGAATGAAGAGGGTACTTAAACAGCGGGTCGCTTGATCGGGATCATTGGTAAAAAGGAGACCTTCTGTAATTCTTGCTGGAAGAGAATGATCGCGCTGGATCGGATATTGTTTACCCTTTTCCTTTGCAAATTCTTTAAAGTCCGAAAATCCTAAGGATTGAATCTCTTTTAAATTCAAATGGAGCCAAAGCGCCCTACTTTTCGGCGAAATATGTTTATCTAATTCTAGCGCAATGTGACCCATTGTATATCGTGGATTAATCTCTACGAGCGGACAGAGAAACAATCGTTCTTGATCGCGATAAATAAAGGTATCAATTCCGGCAAATCCTGTATATCCTTGTTGCGCTAGTTTTTGTTCTACAAAAGAGGCGACGGCTTCAAAAATGGCGGAGAGCGAATGCGTCTTTCCACCATATCCATTCACAAACTGTAGAATTTCTGGTTCTACCTGCGCGAATTTCCGGCCTAAGAAATGGCCCTTATATTGTCCATGAGCGGCCGTAAAAAAACTTAATGCATCTAAAAATGGCTTTTTCGCTTGACTCTGAACCCGAATAAGAACACCTATATCACAGACTCTGTTCATCCAAGATTCGACAATCAAGTATTTTTGAGCGTGTAACATTCGGTTGATCCATACGACATCTTTTGTTTGGGGGCGAGTGTTTGAGCGAAATCGTAACCGATTTTGTCCACTAGATCCAAAGACCCCTTTAATCACGATTCCCTCCGCGGAGCAAGAAGAAAGCCTTTCAAATGCTTGATCTACTTCTAAAAGACTTTGGCAGAGAATTCCTTGATAATTTTCTGAGGTCAAAATAGATTTCCATTCTGGATGGAGATCGATAAATTCTTGACGCAAATGAAAGCTCCAAACTTTTGAAAAACAGGCGGTTAGCGCGGATAATGGATTATTTCCGGACCAAGCGGAAAAAGGCTCAGCGTGGACAAGATGATTTTTTATTTGAGAAAATAAATCTAAGGTGTCCGGACTCCAACCCCACGGCTCAAAGCGGGTAAATTGTCGAGATTTTAACATCGACGGAAGCGTCTCTAGTGAGGAATAGGGCAAAAATTCTGGAAGGAAGAATCCATTTTTTTGTAAGTCCAAAAGATAGGAAACCGAAGGCGCTTCCGGGCATAACACCGTATCTCCGGTATGGGTCAAAAATAGGGGTAAACAAGCGAAATCTTGAATCATCGCCTGAACAGAGGCTTCCGGGGTATACCCTTTATGACCTTGTGCAATCTGGAGTTCACAGACAGGATTAAAAAAAAATAAAGATCCGGGCCGTCCTTTCGAATGATGATAGACTTCGAGTTGATCAATGAAATCCGGCGATAATCCTGCGGACAAGCGACCCTCCCTTGTAAATCCTATCCCTTTAGCACGATTGGGAGTTAGCGGAATACGCAACAGCTTTTGATAAGACTGCCATTCATTTTCTTGTGGATCTCGCCATCGATTGAACCAGATAGTTCCGAGTTTCACATGTCCTATTTCTTCTTGATAAACACGATTGAGAATCTCGGATGTTTGGGTGTCTCCTAGGTTTTGAAGAACGTTGCGATAATGCAACGCGTAATCAAGATTGGCCTGTTCAAAAGTCAAACTCATTTGAACTACATAATCAAGCGGATTTTGCATCGTCGAGATACAGTTCCAAAAAAAACCATTTAACGGAATTTCGCCTAAAGTGATTCCGAAGTGTTGCATTCGGTCTACATAAAGCAAAAAATGGGTACGCTCTTCCAGAATAGTCTGAGCAACCCCCAACCGAAAGGATCTCGGAGCCTCTGGAAATTTGAGGAGTGCGAGCGCCATCAGTTCCATCGCAAGGAGTTCGTGGTTTGCAAAAAAGTGAAGAACACGACCCCGAGCGTTTTCTTGCTCCAATTCATGTTCTTTGGGAAAAAGATGTTTTTTTTTCGTTTGATAGGGTTCCAGAAGAAGCTCTTTCGGACGTTCTGGAAATTTCGGAGAAAGGATAGATTGTCCGGGATCAAAATCGGTAAAGGATTCTGGCAAAAGAAGTTTTTCCAGCAAGGAATTAGAAAAAAGGATGCGCTGTGCGAATTCTCGGATTTCCATTGATTCTCAGGGTTTCGGGGGTTCTAATTGATTTTGTAAATGAGCCACATAATTAATCGGTGCGTGATCGGCTAAAAAAGCCATTGGATGGAACCAATTCTGAAAACTTTTGATGTGAGCTAACACTTCCTCGAAAAGCGGTTCTTCTTTCTTGTGTTGTTCCTCAGAGGGATTAATCCAGAGTTCACTCTTTTTTGTAAAATAATAAAATTCACCGACATGATCAAACGAAAATAATCGAGTAGAGGGAGGGACGGTAGGAACTACATCCGAATGATTCGCGACCCGAAAAATATTGATTCCTTTGAGATTTTCTTTAAAAGCTTTATTTCCGACTCGTGGCGATCCAAAGGTATAAGCGGCTTCTGGAGGAATTAATGAGGCGGCTAGTGTGGCTAATGCTCCACCAAGGCTGTGCCCGGTATAAAAAAAAGGATGTTTGGCTTGCGTTAGATAATCTTTGACATGGAGCCACAGTTTATCGTCAACGGATTCGTTCCAGACATAATCCAGAGCATCCGCAAATCCTTTATGAGCGTTTCCTTTTTCAGAATATCCGGGAAACCACTCCACAGGAATCGAATCTAAGTTGGCGAGCCAATCCTTAAACTCATCGGTTCCGCGAAAGACAATAATTCCAAATTTAGGGGTTTTAGGATCGAGGGGCTCAATAATCGAACATTGTGTTCCTTCATTATTGAAAAATTCGATTTCCCTGAGATCAACGGTATCCAGAATTTCGCGTCGTTTGGCTCGGTTATTTTTGTAGCTCAAGCGACAGAGTTCCATGAGCCACCAGGCGTTTACGGGGCTATATTCACGTTGTATTTGAAAAGGGGTTTTATTGGCCAGAGTAAAATAGTGTTGATCTTCTCCGGGCTTCATTAAACTTTTCCAAGTATTAGAAAATTCCATAAATTCCTCTAATGAATGGGGTTTGTCGGAATAAACGTATGGGTTTAAGAAAATAGATTTTTCTGTTGAGGCTTTTTTTGCTCTTCTTCTCCGGGCCACGGAGGAATTGAGCCAATCGTAGAGATCCTTGTGGACAAAATCTCATGAAACTTTCGGCAAAGCTGTGGGGCTTCTCGATCGTCTGGTGGCGAATGCATAAAAACAAAAGGATGTCGTTTTTCTTCAATCCATTGAGCCACAACCTTCGCTAGATACTTCAAGCGCTCCATGTTGGGATCTACGGTTTCGTGACCGACAAAGCGGAGAAAAGGGTGATTTCCAGTGGCGGTAAAATACTCTTTCATTTTGGGCTTACGGCGTTGGGTATCTCGCATACGAATATCCTCTGTTTCAATAGCATGTAATGCAACAGTATCAAAGATGGCGCGATTCATCTGAAATTGGGAGAGAAGATCGTTTAATTGCTGTTCTGCAGGATTAGCAGAATCGTAAAAATCGTCCTGTCGAACTTCCACCGCGTAATGAAAGTGTTTAGGCAGAGTCGAGAGAAATTTTTTGAGAACAGGAAGTCCTGTTTTATTGAATGTAGGCGGGAGTTGAAGAAACAGGAGTCCGATTTTTTCTTCAAGAGGTTTCAGAATTTGAAAAAATCGTTGCGTTGCTTCTTCCACATTCAGCAATTTATGGGTGTGGGTAATTTGTTGAGGAAATTTGAAACAAAATCGAAAATGAGGTGGAGTGTCCTGTTTCCAACGTTGAACGACCTCTTCTTTGGGAAGCCCATAAAAAGTAGGGTTCCCTTCGATCGTATTAAAGACTTCGGCGTATTGAGAAAGATATTGTTTGGGTTTGGCCCCCTTGGTATAGAGGAGGCCAACCCAATCTTTGTTGGCCCAAACAGGACATCCGAGAGAATAGCGTTGAATCATTGTGACCGATTACTTTGCGGGAGCTCGAGTTTGAACTTCAAAATGAGTCCAGAGCGCAGTATCATTAATACTGAATTCTAACTCTAATCCTGCAAACCATTGGATGAAGGGAAGTGTATAATCCGCAGGAGCCGCCCCTCCGTAAGAAGAAGAGTAGTCATTTCCTGTGGTCGAGAAGTAAGCAGCGTCCCCTTCTCCTGCTAAATTATATTCAGAAGTGGAGAGAGGGCTGATTAACTTCGCATTCACCAAAGTCTCTGCAGTCGAGATACATTCGGTGATAGGGAGATGAAGTTGTTGATTTAAGGTATAAAGAAAGGCAACATTGTTTTCTGAAATCCGGCTCAAATAAAGAAATCCGGCATCGTTAATCAAATGAGAAAGTTTCCGGTTTAAGAGATCTCCCACTTGTAAGCGAATTTGAGCCTCCCGTTCACCGGGTTGACTTTTCACTTGAGGAACAATCTTTTCCAAAAATTCTTTCTGAGAGGACATCATCATATAGGGGGGCCAACGATAGCACCAGTCTTGGCCTTTTTGCGTATATTCATGGTATTTTATTTCATTTATATTTCCAAAAACCCAAGAAGAAATATTGCGCTCTGTCGAGAGATCGGTTCCCAGATAATAAGGAGTTTCGTGATTATCAAATAGTCTGTTTTCTAATAATTCTCCATTTTTAATCACGTATTGAGGACTAAAATCACCTAACCCAGCAAAGAGGAAACTTCCCTGAGCATTTACTTGAAGTTGAGCAATCGTCCCATCGAAGAGGGGCATCCGGTTTTTGTTACGGGGAGTAATCCATTGAGATATCCAGCCATAAACGCTTCTGGCGTAGGGAGTGATATGCACATCAAAAGTCACTTTTTCCCCGATTTCGGTTTGTTGTTGTTGAATAGCGACAATCACCGGGTCTAAGCCACGTTCCCAAGCCCTTCTATAATTTTGCATAAAGGTTTCGTATGCTTGATATTCGCTCGAAGTCATCCCTTTAAGTTCTACATCAGGAATCGGAATAAAACTGCCATAAGCGCCACGAAGGCTATCCACAGCACTTCCATCCGATAATAAAGTGACACTACTCTGATCGGATCGTCGCCCAAAATTTTCCGGGAGATATCCGTTTCCGATGAGATCTTCAATAGAAGCATAGGGCTTTTTCTCGGAACGGGCGGTTAGAGAAGCGAGACGAACCACATCGATTTCGGAGGCGGCTTGAATGCGCCGAGTCATCTCCACTCGATATTGAGGGCCTAAAATGCGACGGAAAAAGGGATCCGAAAGATAAATAAAAACGCGGTCATTTCGGGAGACTGGCATCAGGGATCTCGCATAGCGGAATTCTTCCAAAGTGGCGAGCGAGGCTTTTGTTTTAGCTACTTCTAGGAAAAGGCGAGCTAAACTTTGAGAGTTTGTCACCAGATGATATTTTCCTTCGACCACATAAAAAGAGCGAACACCATTCTCTGGAGTCGAAATGAATGAAACCGAATGATCGAGGAGCGTTATGGATTGTTCGGAACCGCCTGCTTCTGTCATCACTTCTTGGCGGATTTTTTGAAGCTGATGTTGTAAGAGAGTACTATCGCGCGCTTCGAACAAAATTCCGATAGACGAACCTTCATTAAAAAAAGTGTCGGTTCCAAAGAGGGCCACATCGGAAATTAAGGTTCCTCCTAATAATTTTGAAAGGAAGGTATCTTTGAGGGCCAACTGATGTTTGATACGATCGTTCATTCGATAATCGACACCACGATTTGAAGCAAAATCACGAACTTGTGTACCCCATTCTTCAAATGTTTTACGGAACCACTGAAAATTTTCAAAACTTCCAAATCGAATATAGAAACAATCATGCGGAATATATTGCGCGATAGATTCAAGCACGAGTCCTTGCTGATTATAGAAAGGAATAGGCACAGAAGGCAAATTTAGAGGCGCAGGAAACGGAGTGTTGATTTTTTCAACTTCTTCATTGGATTTAAGAAGAACACGTTCTTGCATCGCAATACGAAGGGATTCTGCTCCGGTAAAAAATCCAAGTATTTCATTGATATCATTATCCCGAATCCAGCGAAAGGTATTGATTTGGGAAGAGGGTAAATTCAATCGAGAACTTAAATTTTTCAAGAGGTAGTTTTCTACCATCGGATTATACCAATCTTCCGAGGCTGCCATCTCTGATGTTTTTTGAAAAAGGCCCCACCAAATCGCTAATAGATTCTGATAGGCTTCTGGAGACTCTTTTTGTGGAAGTAGCGAAATTTCTCCTGATGTGTTCGAGCTATAATAAGATTGAGCTCTGTAAGTATGAGTGAGTTTGAGTTCCTCTTCTCCCTGAAACAGAAAATAATAGGTGAGAATATATTTTTTAGTTTGAGTTCCTCTTCCTGTATGAATTTGAGAAAATTCGTAAACAGGATAAAAAGCTCGCTGGGTGGATTCTTTCAAGAGAAAAAAGTTTAAAGAATTATATTCATAATAATATTCTAGTGGAATTTCGAGTTTTCCTACGCCAAAAGGCTCTCCCGGAATGGCTATATTTTTTGAAAAGCTATCTGCTGCAAGGAGGTGAAAAAACAAAAAAAACAGAATAACATATCGTCCCATAGAAACCCTTTCTTCAAAATCAATTAGGTAAAAACTGCTTATTTTGTACGGAGTTCGCTCTCAAAAATCAATATGATCGAGCCATTTTCTCTCCTTTTAAAAATTGACAGACTTAGAGAAGAACAGTATAAGAAACTATGCAATCATTCTTTAAAAAAAGCGTTATGAAAAAAAATTATTTGGCTTTGGAGGGTATCTCTGTGACGGTAATGAGTGATCGTTGGATCCGAAAGATGGCGCGAGAGCACAAAATGATCGATCCTTTTTGTGAGCGAGTGGAAGGAAGTAAACTGATTAGCTATGGCCTTTCCAGCTATGGATACGATATTCGCGTCGCGAATGAGTTCAAGGTTTTTACGAATGTTTATAACTCTATCGTAGATCCAAAAGATTTTCACAAAGATTCTTTTGTCGATATTACCGCCGCTATTTGTGTTATTCCGCCTAACTCTTTTGCGCTCGCACGTACAGTGGAATATTTTCGTATTCCTAAAAATGTGATTACTGTTTGTTTAGGGAAGAGTACCTATGCGCGTTGCGGAATTATTGTCAACGTCACTCCGTTTGAACCCGGATGGGAAGGGATTGTAACGCTTGAAATTTCAAATACCACCCCGCTACCGGCTAAAATCTATGCGGGTGAAGGGATTGCTCAAGTTCTTTTTTTTGAAGGAAATGAACCTTGTGAAATCAGTTATGCGGACCGGAAAGGGAAATATCAGGGACAACAAGAAATCACTCTTCCTAAAGTCACTTAGAAATTTTTTGAATGCACTCGCCGATCCAACCAGCTTCTTGCAACAGTTTTTGTTCGCGAAGAAGAATTCCTTGCTGTTCCATGCATTGGAGAGCATTAACAATTGAAGATTTAATTAGTGATAGAGTTAAGAAATTCTTTTCAAATTCCGTGAACCTCACATTTTTTTCAAAACACTCTAGCGATTGATGGAGTTGAAAATGAAGGGCTTCGCTCATTTTATCGGAAGAGTTTTTATCGAAAATGAGCGCAAATATTTCGGCGGATGTCGTTGGGGGGGGGATTCTTGGAGCCCTTGGCCATAAATCATAGAGTAAATCTTCAAGATTGATTCCAAGGACTAAGATGGAAACTCCTGAGAGATCGTTTTCTGTGGCTTCCCCTTCATAAAAATGACACCGATAGTCAGGATCCCTCAGGAACTTTCCCATTTCTTGTCCTACGTATTCTTGGCGACACTGATTCATTTGTGTGACCGTCATTATTTTATCACGAATGAGATATTCTTCTAGAGAAAGCGGTAATCCTTGGATTTTGTTCCAATATTCATTCGTGATTCGTTTGGTGTGAACTAAGTATTCTCCAAAAGAAAGCTCTCCCTTAAAATTGGCGAGAACAATTTGTGATTTATAGACGAGAAATCCAATCCTTCCAAATTGAGAAGTGATCTGGAAAAAGCCGGGTGCAAGAATGAACTTCATATGATGAAATATTGCCATTAAGGCACTTTTAAATTCAGGGGGATCTTGTAAAACAATCGTAGTGTCAATAACCATTTTCGCCAGCAAATCCTTGGGAATTTGTCCAGGTCTAAATTTATAATTACTTTTGGGCCAGCGAGTAATAGATAAAATTTCTCGAAAAGCCTGTTCATTCAACATCATTTGGATTGTTTGCTCGGAAATTAATTGTAGCGTGATTAAGGCATCCCCAAATTTCATCTGGTGTTGTTTTTGAAATTCGGCGGCTTGTAAAAGTTCATCTTCCGTTAAAATACGATTTTGGACGAGTAGTTTTCCAATACTAATAATATTACTGGTTCCAAAACTCACAAACAGAACATCTTCATTTGCAAAGCAAATGCCTCGTTTCATTTGATCATTTCCAATAACCAATAATCCTTGAGCAGAAACGCTTAAACTAAGCGTTTTAAAAATACTCATTAATTCTTCGAGAGTAATGGCTCCGGAACATTCATTTTTGGTTTTAATGAGATTCTGCTTTAAGGATTCCGCAATCTTTTCATAAAAGGGATGAAATTGATTGATTTTAGAGAAACAGGTTTCGCACCAGAAGGCTCCTTTCCGATGCTTTAAACAGCTAAAGCCTTCACATCGTTCGCAAATAAATACCTTCGCGGGAGGCATCATTTGCGTACATACCGAACAAAATTTAAATTGGGCAGGATCAATCACTTTTGATCGAAACAGTGTTTGCTCAGATAATGCCGAAATATCTATCTTTTCTATATCTATAGCTTTTTTAGGGGGTATAGAAGAATTCTCTAAATTTCCATTTTTTTCAATATTCGGAAATTTTAAGAACGGATCGGCTTCGAGATTTTTTGAATACTTGTTCGCCTCTTCTGGCGGAGTTATTTCCATATCTGTCGAAGGTTCTACCAATGGATTCGACAACGATTTTATAGAAATATAAGGTTCAGACGAAAACACACGAGAAGTTTCCTTTTTTGCCCCCTGCAGTAACGAGCCCAGTTTAGGTTTTGGAGTTTCAGAATTTCCAAAAAACTCTGAATTTAAGGGGGGACTACTCTCCGGCGGGCGTAAATTTAAACCGGAAGCATTCGCTGGTGTTTTAGGAATGGCAACAGGAGAATGTGGAGATGCAGAGAATAGGAGGGGGGCAGGTTTTGGAGAAGCGATGGGCGGGTTTTGAGCTACAGGAGGCGAACTGGGAGGAACAGAAGTAGGCCCAATTGGCTTGATTAATGAAGTCAATGGTTTAGAGACACCGCCCACAGTTAGATTGGGAGAAGTGGGTTTAAATCGACTTGTAATCGGTTTGTTTTGAGGATTGGGAGAAAGAGGTTCCGTTTTTGGCTTAAGCGGAAAAGTAGGTTTTGGTGGAGAGGAAGGTGCTCCCTGCGAAATATTGATGTTGTTTGAAAGGGGTGGGGGGAGAGGGGCTTCAGGAGAAAGCTCTACAGGCAGTTTCGTAATTTTTCGGGTCATTTTGGAAAAAAAATGATCCCATGCGGCTAATTCTTTGTCCGTTTTTTTGTATTGTTCTTCAATAGGAATATTTGGCAGAGATCCATCCGATTTTGGAAATAAATCTGGCGGATTATTTTCTGGAGCTTGTGATGACACTGCCTCCCCCCTCCCCTTGAGTATGAAACAATGACAATTAAATAGACAATAAGTGTGGTCGCCTAATATTTTATTAGGGAAACAAGCTTATTTTAACTAAAATTCTCTTTTATACAACTATTTCGACGGATTTCCAATATCGTTTAGAAAAAACTATAATAGCTGTTTGTTACGCTTTTTTTTAGAAAGGACTCCTCTTGAAGAATCGTCTGACTTTCCGAAAAATAACCATCGGATTCATTCTGCTTACTTGGATTTGTATTCCGTTTTTGTACTGTCTTTCGCAAACGGTTCCAGGGACTTGGTCTAGACAATTTTATCTTTGGGGCTCCGGTCTTGGAGCGTATAGTAGTTTACTTGCGGCAATTTTAGGAAGCTATCTTTTAGTAACGACAAGAGAACGAAAAGAACGTCTACTTGGTGGATTAGGGCCACTGAGCTTTGTGGGATGGTGGATCAGCGCAAACACGCTTCTCGATCTATTCTAAATTTTCTTGAATAAGTTTCCTTTTAATTTGAAGAGAATTGATTTCTGTCCTGACGGAAAGCCTTAGAGATGCAGAAGAAAAAATACTTTGGTCAGTATGAAATGCTTAGCAAGGTGGCTCAAGGTTCTGGAGGAATTGTTTATAAAGTTCGACATAAAGACTTGGGCCAAATCTACGCCTTAAAAATTCTTCAAGCCGATCAACAGAAAGATCAAGATCGAATTCTCCGCTTCATTCAAGAAGCTAAAACAACCGCTCGATTGAGTCATCCTCATATCATTCAAGTGATTGATGCTGGACAACAGAAGCAATACTACTATCTCGTGATGGAATTTATTGAAGGAAAAACGCTTGAAGATCATATCCACGAAAAAATTCCTTTTTCGGAAGGATTAAAATGGATTCGTCAGATTCTTTCTGCGTTAAGCTATGCGCATCAACAAGGGGTGATTCATCGAGATATTAAACCGAGGAACATTTTAATTACACAACAAGGCGATGCAAAAATCGGAGATTTCGGACTCGCTCAAGATAAAGAATTCGGGCAGATTGAATTCAACCAAATTAGCGAAGTTCTTGGAACCCCAGCCTATATGTCTCCAGAACAAGCGGCCGGAAAAATTTCTGATCTAGATCAAACCTCGGATATTTATTCTGTCGGGGCCTGCCTCTATCAAATCTGTACAGGACATCGTCCCTTTGAAAGTGATTCTCTTCCTAGACTACTTTACCAAATCATTGTCGATGAACCCGCTCCACCTTCACGATGGAACCCAACAATTCCGCGAGATTTAGAGCGAATTATTTTAAAAGCGATTGCCAAAGAAAAAGAAAAACGCTACCCAACCGATCAAGCATTTACGGAAGATATTGAGCGTTTCTTGCAAGGCTATCCTGTTTATGCCTATAGAGCGTCTTCGGTAGAACGTTTTTTTAAATGGAGCAAACGAAATCCGCTCTTTCTTCGATTCGCTCTTATTTTTTTGATTGGAGCTTTCGGACTTTTTTTCTTTTTTGAATGGCGACAATCTCGTGAATACCAACAAATTAGAGAACAAGCGTTGAAAGAAGCGAGAAAAATTGTCGATCAACTAAAACGCGCAGATTCCATCTCGATAGAAACGCTTCTAAGCGCGCTGAATCAATTAAATATCGCGCTCTCTTTTGCGTCCCAAGATCGCCTGTTGCAACAGGAAAAATGGACTATTTCTCAAAAGTTAATGCACTTCGCTTGTGAAAAACAACAATATCAATTAGCCGAATATCTCACGCAAGAAATAAAAACCTTAGAAATCCTCTCGAACCAAGAAAAAAAAGAATTCTCCGCGACTGTTGAAAGCAAAAAACAACAACGTTTAAAAGAACATCTAGCCCGACTCGATTTTTGGCTGGATCCTTTAAAAAAAGGATCTCTGAACTCAGGAGAGCGAGAAAGAGCGATTTTTGAAATTTCAGGAATGCCTGAACAAGAAATTCAGGACAAAATTCTGGAGATTTTCGGAGAAGGAACCCGTTATTTTCTAGAGAATCCCGATCGATCTTTCCCGAATGAAGATTTTTATAAGGCGATAGTACAAATTTTAGGTCGTATGGAAAATCCAGAGATAGGGCCGCTCCTGTTTAGCACCCTTAAACAACTCAATGAAGCTATTCAGGGTTTTGATCCTGCCCTTCGTTCGATCTCGAAAATTCAATATCTGATTTCATTGGCTCAATCTGTGAGCCATCATCGCGTTCCAGGCGTGGCGCTCCAATTAAAAAAAATTCGTCGTCAATTTGGAAAAAATTCCTTCTTTTCTGATGGAACAGAACTTGCCTACAAAACATTGGCTAACTTAGATGGGTTGCATCGAATTCGAGCGACAACGCTAGAAGAACTCTGTCAACGAGGACTTGCAAAAATGGATCAACGAGATTGGGTTGGCGCTATTGAAGATTATACGGAAGCAATTCGACAAAATCCTCGATTTGAAGAAGCGTGGCGAGGTCGCGCTTCCGCGGAAGCAAGCCGAGAAAACTGGTCCGCCGCAATTTCGGACGCCACTCAAGCCCTTCAATTAAATCCGAAGCAACCCGTTGTTTATTCTAATCGTGGGAACTGCAAAGAAATGCTAAGTGATTTTAAGGGGGCTATTGATGATCTGAATCAAGCGATCCTTTTAGATCCTCAGCTTGATGATGCTTACGGAAGCCGAGGACTCGTTTATTTTCAACAAGAAAATTACGTAAATGCGTTAAACGATTTTAATAAATCCATTGAACTTAATCCTCAAGACGTGAATCACTACTTTGATCGGGGTCAACTGAAACAGGTTTTAGGCGATTTACTCGGAGCCTTAAAAGATTACGATCAAGCACTTCAGATGAATCCCGACTATCGAGAGGCTCTGATACAACGAAGCCGAATTAAAGAAGTGTTAGATGATTTATCCGGGGCCCTCACTGATCTCGATCAAGCGCTCATTCAAGATCCCAAAAGTAAAGAAGCCTATTTGTATCGCGCAGGAATTAAAAAATCTCAAGGAGACTCGGTGGGTGCGATCCGCGATTATCAAGAATTGATCCGCTTTAATCTGGAAAAAAATAAAATTCCGTATTATCGGGCACTCATTAAAGAATTACAAAAAGATAGTTTGGGAGCCATTCAAGAATATACCCAAGCCATTCGCTTAAATCCTCAAGAAACGGCGTATTATAATCAACGTGGATTGATTTATATGCGTCAAAGTTATTGGAAAGAGGCCCTTCAGGATTTCACACAAGCCATTCAGAAGTCGACCTCCCAGAAAGGAACTTATTATTCTAACCGTGGCCACGTTCACTTTGATCACGGCAATTTTAAAGACGCGTTAGAAGACTATACGCAAGCGATTCAATGGGACCCGTTTGATGCGGAACATTATTTTTATCGTGCAGGAATTCGGTACATTTTCGAGGATTTTACAGGAGCACTCGAAGATTATTATGCGTCCTTATACTATAACCATAAAACCGAAGCGATCTATTATTTACTGGGATATACCTATTCAAGGTTGCAACAAAAATCGTTTGCAGAAGATTCGTTTTTGCGGTTTCTATTAATGACAGAAACAACTTCGAATTCTGAAATACAGGAACAAAGACAAGATATTCAAAAAAAAATTCAATCCTTTCTTCAACAATCTACCGAACTTGTTCCGGTTCTTAAACAAGCTTATGTTCTGTTTGAACAAGGATTTCAAGAGGAAAAGATTGGACACTTTGCTGTTGCTTTAAATAAGTACAAAAAAACCCTTCAACTCGATCCGAAAAATCCTCTTTTTCTCTTCAGACTTTGCAAAACGTATGAAGCGATCCGATCGTGGGATCAGCTCATCCCACTCCTTGAACAAGAACTTTCTCAACGCAGTGATCCTGCGATGTCTTTTCTTTTGATCGAAAGTTACCTTCAACGTGGAAGCCAATTTTTAAGAGAACAACATTGGAGCTCTGCCAAAAATGATTTTCTTCGTTATCAATACCACGCGCCTCTGAACCACTCTGCTCAAAAACAGGTTCAGGAATGGCTCCAAGAAATTTCCAAAAAAAAATAAAGAGGACGAGTCCAATTCTTAAGAGCATTTTTTTGATTTTTTGGTAAAATGGATATCGTTTTCTTGTCGGATTCCCTTAGAAATTCATCCCGTATTGATAGCGTAACGTATGGCGAATACGAAGAATATTCAGCAACATTTTCAATCGACTTTGCTTCAAGAAGGATGGGTCAGTTCTGCCGAACTTCAGAAACTGCTTCAACAGGCAGATTCTCGAAAACCTTTAGAGCAAATATTGCTCGAAAAAGGCGTTTTATCTTTGCAAGAAATACAAAAAATTTGGAACAAAGTTCGTCAAGAAACCACCTCGCGCCGAAAATTTGGAAAATACGAAATTTTAGAACCCATTGCTAGAGGCGCGATGGGCCTAGTTTACAAGGTCAGACATCAAGATTTAGATCAGATTTATGCCTTAAAAGTGATTCTTTCTATGGACACGAATACTTCTGAAGCCACCTTGACTCGATTTTATCGAGAAGCGCGAACAACAGCGAAATTAAAACATCCTCATATTGTTCAAGTCGTTGATTTTGGAGAGAGCAACAAACAACCCTATTTGGTGATGGAATATGTGGAAGGAAAAACATTAGAAGAATTCATTCAACAGGGACTTTCTCAAGAAAAAGGGCTTGCCTTGATGAAAAAAATTCTAGAGGGACTTCACTATGCCCACCAACAAGGCGTTTTGCACCGCGATCTGAAGCCTAATAATATTTTTATTACGGCCTCCGGAGAACCGAAAATCGGAGATTTTGGATTGGCAAAAGATTTGGAAATAGACGCGTACGCGCATCAATTAACGATTGTGGGCGAAATCTTAGGAACCCCTTCTTATATGGCTCCAGAACAGGCCGCTGGAGAAAGCCAAGAATTGGACCGCCGCGCGGATATTTATTCTGCGGGGGCCTGTCTCTACCGAATTTTAACGCAACGATGCCCCTTTGAAAGCGATTCTCTTCCTAAATTATTCTATCAAATTATTGCAGAAGACCCTCGTCCGCCGTCCCATTATCAACCCAAAATTCATCCCGATCTGGACGCGATTGTCTTGAAATCGTTGGAAAAGTCCAAAGAAAAACGATATGCCTCCGCAAAAGATTTTGCGCAAGATCTGGAGCATTTTCAAAAAGGATATCCGCTCATTGCTCGTCCTTCAACATTTTGGGAGCGTTTTTTTAAATGGGTTAGACGGTATTTGAAAATTTTAATCCCTCTAGGAATGATGTTTTTTTTCGTACTCGCGTCTCTCTTTTATTTTCAATGGAAACAAGATTATATTAAACAAAAACATCGGATAACCCTTTCTCAAGAGGCTCAAACTCTCTACACACAGGCAATAAACCTTCCAGAGCAAAAACCTCATTTAAAACAAAAGTTTGAATTACTTCTGGAGTCCTTGTATAAACTCAATAGCGCGCTCATCCTCTTTCCTCAGGATCGACCTCTAGAACAAAAGAAAGAGGAGACGTTAAAACAGTTATTAAGGCTGGCTCTCGAAGCGCAAGAATACGAACTCGCTACTTATCTAGCGAGTGAAGTCTCTAAATTATCGATGATCGATGTCCATGAAAAAACGCTCTTGAAACAAACCGTAAACGCGGAAAAAACAAAAGTGCTCCAAAATCATTTAAATCGATTAAATGAATGGTTCGTGAAACTTAAAGAAGGCGGAGTTTCTAAACAAGAAAGAGAAAACGCACTTTTTGAAATTTCTCGAATGTCCGAACCCGAAATTCAAAAACAGTTACAAGCAGTTCTTGAAACAGGAACCACCTATTTTCTAGAAGATCAAGATCGTTCCATCCGAGACGATCATTTTTATCAGACGATCGCCTTAATTTTAGGCTATTCTGGACAAGTTTCTTCGGGGGACCCACTTTTGCAAAACTTGAAAAAACTTGCTCAAAAAGTCCGCCAATTCAACCGAAAAAACCAAGAGTGGACCGATCTTGATTTTATTCACTATATGATCATTTTGACCCAAAGTTTGAGCACACTTCAAATTCCTTATCTTTCTCAAGAAATTCAAGAAATTCGCTTATTATTTGGAGAGGGAAGTGTCTATTGGAAAGAAACTGGAGTCGCTTATCAACGCTTACAAGAAGCAGAAACCGCTAAAAACTCAAACGAGTCCCTCTCCTCTGAAGAGTCCATTTTTCAAGGAATTCGGTACTTTCAAAAAAAAGAATGGGAATCCGCACTTTTTATTTTTTCACGAATTTTACAACAAAATCCTTTACTGCCAGAGGCCTATCATTATCGTGGATTAACCTACTATTTTACTGGAAAATATGCGCTCTCACTCCAAGATTTTCGGCAAGAAATTCAATACCACCCCAATGCAATCGCTTATTTTTATTGTGGCTTGATCGAAAACCTTCAGGAAGACTGGAGCCAGTCTATTCAAGATCTCACCCAAGCGATCCGTTTTGATCCCAAGAACGTGGATGCCTTCTATCAGCGAGGTTATGCCTTTGAACAACAAGGAAACAGCGAGGAAGCGCTCCAGAATTATCAAGAAACACTTCAATTGGATGCTCATTACGCGAAAGCCTATCACCAACGTGGACAAATTTTAATGCAACGAAAAGAATGGAAATCCGCTCTTCAAGATTTTTCGGAGGCGATCCGCTTTTCGCCTCACGAAGAACAGTTTTATCTAAGTCGAGCTCGATTAAAATACCAACTTCAAGATTGGGAAGGATCCCTTCAAGATCTTTCGGAGATCCTTGAGCGAGACTCACCCTCCGCAATCGCTTACTTTTATCGGGCTCAAATTCGACAAGAAAAAAAAGATCAGGACGGCGCTCTTGAGGATTATCAAAAAGCGATTCAACTCGACCCGAAATCCGCAGATTTTTATTATTCTCGCGGATCGTTGCGATACGATCTCCAGAATTATAGGGAAGCGTTAGCCGATCTCAATGAATGTCTTCGGTTGGAAACAAAAAAAGCCGATCCCTATTGCTTGCGCGGGAGAATTTGGGAGAAAAGTAATAATTTTACCAATGCGATTAATGACTATAGCCAAGCATTACTACTCAATCCAAAACATCAACAATCTAGGATTTATCGTGGGAACTTGAGAGAAAAAATTCAAGATCTGGAAGGGGCCCTTCAGGATTACAGTAGTGTCATTCAACTTGAGCCTGACTTTGAGGCAATGTATCACGCTAGAGCAGTCCTGTTGCGTAAACTTAAAAAGCTTCCAGAAGCGATTCAGGACTATCAAAGGCTGACTATACTTGCCCCTCAAAAAGCTTCCATTTGGTATCAACTGGCCTTACTCTGCGAAGAAATGGAACAAGGCGAAGAAACCAAAAAATATTTGAAACAGGCGTATTTACTTTCTCCAGAGTCAGAGTATCAAAAAAAATTACTCGATCTCTTACTCAAAGAATGTAAACGTTATTTTCAGGAAAATGATTTGAGAAAAGCGAAAGAATCACTTGAGGAGTTTTTGAAATTCGCTCCTTCTGAGCATCCAGACCGGGCTCGAATTCAAAAGTTATTGCAACAGCTTCACGATAAATAGTCGCGCTGTTGCTGAAAAAAAGAGGAAATGCTGTGCGTGTACCTCCAGAAAAACAAAAACAGTTTCAGACGACTCTGATTCAACAAGGGGTGCTGACGCATCCAGAACTTCAGCAGATTCTTAAGCATAAACCCGCAGAAGAATCTCTTGAAACGATGCTACTTTCTCGGGGAATTTTATCCCCACAAGAACTCCAGCGGATTGTGGATCAACTCTCAATCCCATCCTCCACTCGAAAATTGGGAAAGTACGAAATTTTAGAAAAATATGCCTCAGGTGCGATGGGTGTTGTGTATAAAGTACGTCATCCAGAACTCAATCAGATCTACGCGATGAAGGTTCTCGTTGAAGGGAAAGATATTACCCCTCAAACCCTTGCTCGTTTTGATCGAGAAGCACAAATGGTTGCAAAGTTGAGGCATCCACAGATCGTTCAAGTGATTGATTCTGGAAAAGAAGGAAAATGTCATTACTTCTGCATGGAATTTGTTCAGGGCAAAACAATGGAAGAAATGATTCAGCAAGGGATCTCTCTGGAACAAGGTGTCCGGATTATTCTACAATCTCTTGAAGCGCTGTCCTATGCGCATCAACAAGGTATTCTCCACCGCGATCTCAAACCCAGTAATATTTTTGTCACCTCGGAAGGACAAGCCAAGCTAGGCGATTTTGGACTCGCCAGAGACTTGACTCAAGACGCACTTTCCCAACAATTGACCTATGCGGGTGAAGTGTTGGGAACCCCCAATTATATGTCTCCGGAACAGGCGGCAGGAAAGCGCGAAGAAATTGATGTTCAATCCGATGTCTATTCGATGGGAGCTTGTTTATATAAAGTTTGTACGAGTCATTGTCCTTATGAAGCGAAAACATTTCTAGAATTATTTTACAAGATTGTTTCAGGCCAATATACGCCTCCGTCTCAAGAAAATCCGGAAGTTTCTCCGGATCTCGAAACCATTATTCGTCAAGCGATGGAGCGCTCCAAACGGTATCGTTATCGTACCGCTCAGGAATTTGCGAAAGACTTGAAACGTTATTTACGAGGCGAACCCATTCTCGCCAAAATAAATCCGTTCTGGCGACAGACCCGACGCTGGATCTTTCGTAATCGGGTTCGCCTTCTCTTCATTGCGGGTTTATTTTTGATGAGTCTCATTTTTTTAGGGTATCTCTTCTGGGATTCACGAAATCAGCATCAACAAAAAATAAAAAAGGCCCGAGAACAACTCGCGGAAGCACAAAAACAAGCATTACTGGCGACTGAAACTGCTGAACGTCTTAAGTATTTTTTTCGCGCCCTCAATGCCATTCAACTCGCGCTTTCTCTTGAACCCCATGAAATAACCTTGTTTCAAAAAAAATATGAACTCTTGAAGGATCTGGTTCAACTCACCTGCCAAACGCAACAATATAAACTCGCTCTTTATCTCGCACAGGAAGCTTATGAATTGAACACTATTTCCGATCAGGCAAAAAAAACATTAATGGATCAGGTTCTAGAAAAACAACAATCGACTTTAACGCAACATTTAGAGCAATTTCAACAACGAATCACTCTGCTTCAATCGGAACAACGCGAAGAAAGCTCAAGGGAAGACGCGGTTTTTGAAATTTCGCGTATGCCAGAATCAGAAATCTTTGAAAAATTGCTCCAGATTTTGAAACAAGGAGGCGACTATTTTCTCTCAACGTCTGTTCGGGAACCACGAATGGAAGAATTTTACGAAACAATGGCGATCATTTTAGGACGTTTGGAGAATAAAAAAGCGGGAGAGTCGCTCTGGAAACTCTTAGAGAAAATGTCTGAAAAAATAGTCTTATCCTCGACACCCCAAGTTTCTGATCTTCAATATATGATCGTGCTTGCAGAAGCACTTGAAAATCTCTGTATCCCGGGAATCGCTCAAAAATTTCAAGAAATGAGAACGAGACTTGGCGGATTATTTTCAGAGAAAACAGAACGAACCTATCGTGTTCTCTTAGCCGTGGATTCAGAAGCGGAGTCTTCAAATAAATAATGTTGCGTTAAACGGCTTGTAATTCGTGAGTTTTTTGATAGTGTTCTACCCGTGGATTCATTATTTTTCGCCATAATGGAGGAACAAGAGCCAACAAAACCATCGTTGGATATCCTGCTGGAAATTCAGGACTCCCTTCAAATTGATGTAAAACCTGATAACGCTTTCTCGGAGCAGTATGATGATCGGAGTGACGCGGAAGCTCTAAAAGAAGCAGATTCGTGACCAAATAATGAGCGTTCCAGGAATGAAAGATAGTCGGGGTTTCATAGCGCCCATTTTCTAATAGACGTCGAGAAAGCCCATAATGTTCAAGATAGTTGACAATTTCAAGTAAGGTAAACGCAACAATACTTTGCCCGATAAAATAAATCGCTCCGAGCTTCCCAAAGAGAAACGTAAATAAAACAATCCAAAATACACTCAATCCATACCACCAGAGTAATTCATTGCTCCAGTGAAATCGATTTTTTCCCTGACGTTTTAACCGATCAAACTCAAATTGCCAAGCGTTCCGAAAATTACGATAATAAGCGCTGGGAAGAAAATGATACAAAGATTCGTTATATTGAGCCGAAGAGGGATCTTCCGGAGTCGCCACATAGACATGGTGCCCTCGTATATGCTCTACCTTAAATCCGCCATAAATTACCATCGATAATAATACCCCGCCACTCCATTGTTCAATTCGGCTTGTTTTATGGATCAATTCATGACTCACATTAATTCCTAATAAACTGCTCACCACCCCAACGGAAAGGATCCAGCCTATTTTTCCGGCTAGATTAAAATTTCCATCCATGAAGACAACCCCCCCCGTTAGCAAAATTCCCAGTAAAATAGGAACAGACGCTAACGTGAGCCAAGAATAATACGGTTGCTTCGTGAGTCCTAAAACTTCGTCTTGATCGCTTGGATTAAAGGGATCTTTCCCGACCAGATAATCTAATAAAGGAATAAAACCAAAAGTGAAGGCAAGCGTAAAAAAATTAAAAAAATTGCCTGCGCGCCAGTAATTTCCTAAGTAATAACTGCTCACTAACATTAAAGACGGTACCCCTAAAAAAAAGAGATACCCATATTTTTTAATCCGTAACAGCGCGGTTGAAGAAAAAAGAGAAGCCTTCATAAATGATCAGTTCCTAAAAGGTTTTTCAGCGAATTTCTTATCTTTTTTCCAATTCTAACCGAAGACTCCTTTATTGTCAAACTGTTCTACAATTTTTTATAACATACTTATATTATTTGTTTTATAAAATAAAAAATGACAAAAAAGAATGAATCTTTTTTTTTCTGTCATTGTGAACGAAATGAAGCAATCTCCGGTAGGCTTGAATCTTGCGGAGATTGCTTCACTAGCGTTCACAATGACAATAGAGATAAATGGTTATGAGAATGCTTTTATTGATCGCGTCGCAAAATATGGAACCCAAATTTTGTTTCAATGATCGCGCTAAGCGTTCCAGGTTTTTCTAGATTAATAGCGGTTTTTATGAAAGTCTCGTCATAACCTTGAGTCTCTTTCTGAAGCGGAATGGGAATTACGCCACCGCTTTGTTTTGCGGCAGGTTCATCGGAATATTCTTTAGCCAGCGTAGCAAAATCCGCGTTGGGTTCTTTCAATTTCTTTTCGACTTCTTCAATACGCTTTCTCGCTTCTTCTTTTGTTTTATTGCTTTTTGAGCGTTCCGCGCCTTTCCATGAGAGAAGAATATGCGAAACATAGACTCGTAACCCTTCCAGTTCTTCACGCTTTAAGAGCAAACCTTCCAAGAGAGGAAGCGGAACTTTTGCCCATTTTTTTTCTAAAGCGGTTTGCATTTGTTGAGCATCCGCAGTACCCACGAAGGTTAAAGTTAAATAAACGGACTCTTGCTGAGGATCAGAAAAACGAATAATAACCTCTGCGCCAAGTCGTCGTAGTGTCAGGATATTATTTAGAGGTATGGTTTCCTCTTTGCGATCTTCAAAACTAGTCCAAGTGAGGGTTTCCAATAAATGATCTAGATTTTCTTCTAATCCAGACTCAAACATCGCATGATCGGAAGCTAAATCAGTGAACTCTAGCTTTCCCTCTTTCATCACTAGCAGATGTTTCAAAGATTTTCCAGAAGATTCAATTTCAAGGGATTGAAAATCTTTAATAGAAGATCGAATCACTCGTAAATCGTCCCAATTTTTAGAATCGAGATCCACAGAAAAGTCGGTATCCGCGATGAGATAGCTGGATTCGTTCCATTGGAAACGTTTATAGTGTTTCGCTTCTTCTCCAGATTTTACTTCAAAGGGCGCGCTTATTTTATAGACATTGCTTTTTTCTTTTCCGCTCAAAGTAATCGTCATTTGCGGAACAGAAACAGAGGCCGTTTCATTTCCATAGCGTAAATCAAGCGAAGTAAGCTGTTTTAAGAAGGTTTCAAGTTGATCCCGTTTCACATAGTTTTCACCTCGTTTCCATTCACCCGAGGAGTCCTGCGTCAATGTCAAGGTCGATTCTCCTGCTTGAATCGTTACCGCAGTCAGCAAATCGAGCGCATAATGAGCTTGTTTAACAGGAAGTGCGAACAATTTTTGAGAAGACTCTCGATCCCATTTCACAAGATGTCCTCCAAAAGTTTTATTGATTTTTTCCACTTGCTGTTGCATTTCTTGAGCTTCTTGTGCGCGAGCTTTTTGAGCCTCTTCGGTTTCCGTTTTTTGGAGAGCCGTTTCTTTTTCAAGTTCTCCATATTTTTTTGCGCTTGCTTCAGTCGCTTTTTGAGCCAGAAGGGTAGCTTCTTGCGCGAGTATTGCTTTTTCTTTCAGGCTTTGAGTCGCATTCGATAAATCCGTTGCGTTTTCCTGTTTTTTCTGAAGTTGTTGCGTTTTCTCAGCGACGTTTTGCTCTTTACGATCCCATTGCTCGTTGAGTCCCGCTAATAATTTCTTGGATTCTTCGGCTTGAAGGCTGTTCATAGCCACACTTTGACGAAGGGTTTCGGATTGTTCCTGAAGTTGCAATACTTCTTCCTGAGCGGCCTTCGCTTGAGCTTGTAGTTCAGGATTCTCCTGAGTGAGATTCGCAACGGCCTGCGCCAATTCATTCGCTCGTTTTCGACTTTCTTCGAGTTGTTGTTCTTTTTGGGAGTGTTGCGTTTTTAGATCCGCTACGATTTTGTCGAGATCCTCGCTCTTTTTCTTAGCGTCTTCCCGCTCGATTTGAGTTTGTTTGGCTTGTTGTTGGAGTTCCGTAAGTTGTTGCGTTTCAAGCGCGATTTCCTCACGAGCTTTTTCAGTCCGCTGGATAGCCAAGTCATAGGTTAAAGAAGATTCTTTTGCGACAAGTTCCGCTTGAGCCAAAATTGTCGAGAGTTTTTCTCTTTCTTGTTGCGCGATCTCAAGCAAATTAGGAGGAGCCGGAGGAGCCTCATAAGAAGCAGAGACTTTTCCTAGCGAAGCGCCTAGAGAATCTTGGCCCCGTAAATGGATCTGAACAGCCAAACCATTTTTCTTTTTTAGAGAAAGCAGAAGCACTTCTTGTTGCTGTTCAAATTGTTGCATTAATTCTTTTTCCTCTGGTTTCACGATATCCGAAATTTTAAGCTCTTTCAAGAAGTCTAAGAAGTCTTCCGATTTGGCTTCAGGGAGATTTGGAAGCCAATTTCCTTTTTCATCCGCAGTCCAGGAAATCAATTGTTCTTTAATTTGGAGTTGAATGGACGATAAATCTTCTTTGGGAAAATGGCCAAGCTCTCGATAGATCCAATGCGAAGGATTGATTTCGCTGCTTTCTGGGGATCGAGAGCCTAAAGTGAGATATCCTGAGGGTTTAATATAATAGTTTCCCCACTCATCAGAAATTTCGCACAAATCGTCAATAGAATAGACCCGTTTATATTGATCGGTATTCTCCTCTTCTTTTCCTTTGCGAATTTTTCCTTGAATCAAAATTTTTTGACTGGCATCTTCCATTTTTAAGGAATATTGAATATTTCCTTGTGTTGTATCGTGATACGATTCGACAGCAATTCCCACATTTCCAATATCCCCGGGACGACTCTTAAGTTCTTCAAGTTCTTGAATAAATTTTTGCACTTTTTCGGGTTCTGCCGGAAAATCATATCCATTTAAAACGAGCCAATCCGTGCCTTGTTTTTTTAATTGAAGACTTTTTTCTTTCTGTTGCACTAAAATTTCAGTCACTGTATTCAGTTTTCCTAGAAGCGGAGCCTGAAAATTCAAGAGCGAAAATTCTTGAGAACCTCGTAACAGAAAAATATGGTTTCCGCTTCGTTTCTTCCAATCGAGATAATAAGATTTCAGATCTTCTGGGCTCTCTTGGTGGATTTTGAAATCCAGAGAGACATAACGTTGTCGTTCCGAATCTGTGATCTTCCAAGGAAGCACGTTTCCGATAGAAACAAGGATTTGAGCGTCTCCGGAGAGTTGATACTCTACGATTTGCACCGGTTTGTCCAAACCCGCTTCTGAAAGCGAGACAGATGCCAGTTGTTGGATATTAAGTTGTCCAAGAAAATTTAGAATTGGATTCAGATTTTCAGCAGAAAAATCAGCGTCTTGAGGCTTTAATGGAGCTTCTTCGTTTTCACGTCCGATTTTGTAAGTTTGAATGAGTCCTTCTCGCGGAAAAGAAAACTGGATCGATCGAATATATTTTTGCACTAAACGAGGGAGTCTCAAATCTTCCCACGATTGGGAAATTTCAGGCAAAACGATTTTTTCTTCCGTTAAGAAAATTTGCTGAAGGTCATTTTCTTGACGAACGAAATGACCTCCGCTATTGGATTCTTTTCCAAGGGTGAATTTTTGTAAAAGAGAACCATCTTCCTTGTAAAAACTAATCTTTGTGGAATTCTCTGACTGCAACCCGCACTCTTGAAGCAGTTTTTCACTATTCTGGAGTTTCCGAATAAAAACCGCGTGGAGGACGGAATTAAAAAAACGACTCACCAGAATTCCATCCGCGGGATAGTTATTTTTTTCAACGATTCCAAAGTAAGACGTATCCTCTATTTTAATCTTTTTAAACGTCATAGAAGAGAAGGGGGTTTGGATTAAAAAGGACGCGATATTTTGAGAGGAAAACGATTTGAAAGGATATCGCTCGGTTGCCGAGACCGAAGGATTGACTTCCGTGCTATTTTTTCCCAATTGTACCCCAAGTAATCCAAGGAGTACCACAAGAACAGCGGATCCTAAAATCAACAGTTTTGTATTCATATATTTAGTTTCTCCGTGAAATTTGAATCCAATAAAATGCAAGTGCGCCCATGAACAGAATCAAGAGTGGAGCAGTAAGTGTTCCCCAAAAGCGAACATGGCTCTTTTTGAGTTTTGCCGCGTTTGAGACTTTATATTCAATCATTTCAATCGTTTTCTTTTCCTCCCGTTTCAATGCTTCCAAAGCTTCTTCGAGCTCTTGTTCTGCAATTTCCATCGCCATTCGTTGTTCATCAGGAATATACTCTCCGGCATCGACACTAAAGAGTCCTCCGAAATTGACGGTTTGTCGTTTACTTGGAAATTTTTTCATCGCTTCCGCGTATTTTCCTTTCGCTTCCGTTCGCTTCCGTTCGCGGTCGTCTTCTAAGACTTTTCGGCTCGTTTTCGCTTCTTTTTCAGCGGTGCGAACCAATTCATCCAGAACATCAAATCGATGAGTTTCACTTCCAATATGGGTTAAATTAGCGATTTCAGGGGTAAGGGATAGATTTTTCAATACGTCCAAAATAAAATTATGATTATTTTGTTGGCGTTCGCGTTGCTCTTCAGTAGAGGGGTTTAGCTCCAACAGATCGACAGAAGAGATGACTACAATTCGAGAAGTGGACCCTTCTTGAGTTCCCGCGAGTGTACTTTTCAGATAAACACCCAGTTGAGTTTCTTCTTCTGTTTCTTTTTCTTTTTTGACCAGTTGTGTTTGCTTGACGAGAAGATATTGTTGATGCTTTTCCTGATCTAACAAGAGCCATTTCTTCCCTTTTTCGGAGACGTCCAGAACCAACTCTTTGCCGAGAATAATTTTCTTGGTTTCAAATTCTTGGCGTAACGCGTCTGAAATTTTAGTTTGATCCAGATCGGTCAAGGCGGAAACGAGGGGACTGGAGGCTTCAATTTTTGAAGTAAACAAATGAACTTGTGAAAGAGCGGCTGGGAAGTTTCCTTCTAAAGCGACCGCCACATCAAACCAACCCGAAAGTTGATCTCCACGAGTATTCATCGCTTTTTGCCATTCTTCATAGCGATCGCCTTGTTGTCCCCCTTTTTTTGAATTAGAGGTGAGGAATTTTTCAAAGGATTCCAGTGCAAACCAATCGATTTTCGTTTTTTCGCCTGGAACAAAAAAGGAGAATTGTTTATCCACACGAATCAGGGAATGATACCTTGGATTTGAATATTCTCCGAAACGCTCTAACACACCGCAAAAACTTACATAAATGGATTCTAGGTGTTGCGTTTCTAAACGATTTTTGGCGAAATATCGATCATGATCGATTGGCGTTCCAATCGCAAAATTAAATTGAGTAATGTTGGAATCTTCTCCTTTAGAAACCGGCATAAACAATAGTTTTCGAGACGAAAGTTGAAGGCCCCATGTTTGAAAAAGACGTTGATTGATTTCGCGACCGGGCGGGAGGGTTTCAGCCACTTTTTTCTCAATAGATTCGATCATCGTAGCGGCTTTACTTCCATAAGCGGGTCGAGCCATTCCACGCGCGAGATTATTGGCCTGTTCCATCTTTTCTCGAAATTTCTGGAATTCTTGCATCACTTCTTGTTTGGTAAAAACTTGCATTTGAAACGCGCGGGTGGCTTCTTGAGTCATCATTTCCGCCTGTTCCATTTCAGCATCGCTCTGCATTTTTTGGAGGCGTTCCTGAACGGATTGAAGATTTTTCCAGGCGGCTTTCGCTTCGGGAAAAGCATTTAAGGCTTCCCCAAATTCTTGTTCCGCT